>NZ_JBEXHC010000003.1:308523-374135 GCF_040607655.1 Streptomyces sp. NPDC005266 | reverse complement strand
CTCGGCGTCCTCGGCGTCCTCGGCGTCCTCGGCGTCCTCGGCGTCCTCGGCGTCCTCGGCGTCCTCGGCGTCCTCGGCGTCCTCGGCGTCCTCGGCGTCCTCGGCCTCTCCGGCCTCTCCGGCCTCTCCGGCCTCTCCGGCCTCTCCGGCCTCCCCGGCCGCCGCGGACGGGGCGGACGGGGCCTCGCCGTCGCCGGTGCGGCCCGCCATGTCGCCGCCGGACGAGGTCTGATCCGTGGCTCCGGCCTTGCGGTCCGGGTCGCCGTTCGGCGGTACCCACCGTCCCGGCAAGGGATCGCGGTCGCCTGACCGAGCGTCGGCGATCGGCTGCTCGTACGACGTGGCCGTGCGGGGTGGCTCGCCGCTGCCGTCCCTGCCGTCCCTGCCGTATGCGGAGGCCGGCCGTCCCGGGTGGTCGTCGGCCACGGTGCCGGGCTCGTGCTGGTGCGTGGCAGCCGCCTTGGATGCCGCGCCCGGTCCGGAGGCGGACGGTCCGGGGTCGTCGCCGGGGAGCGCCCCGGTGTCAGGCGCGCCGAACGAGGCACTGGGCGGGACCGCGCGGCCGGGCTCGACGGCGTGGTGTGCGGCAGCCGACGGTGGCGACGCGCCGGCGCCGGGCCCGTCGTCGGACGACGACGGCCGCCCCCTGCGCGCCCTCGCCCCGCGCTCGGCGCTCGCGCGGCGTCTGGCCGCGTCGGCAAGGATCCAGCGGCGGTGGAGGGCGATCAGTTCATCCGGGGTGGCTCCGCACAGCCGGGCGAAGCGCTCCACCGGTCCGTAGTCGGCCGGTACCGCGTCCCCGTTGCAGTAGCGGTGCAGCGTGGACGTGCTGACATGCAGTCGCGTGGCCAGCGAGCCGTAGCTGCGGCCCGAGCGGTCCTTCAGCCCGCGCAGCGCCTCCGCGAAGCGCTCGGCCTCTTCGGATCTCCCCACGGGACCACCCCCTATTCTTCCCCGGCACCGCGATATCGTCCCGCGAGCTTCCCGCGAGCGCGTTCCAGGGTGTTGTCATACCCCCAAGTCAGCGTACGTGCAGGCGTTCCAGCGTCCCGGATGCCACGCTTGCCGTAGCGGACGCGGTCCGGCGGCGCACACGCTGGGGACCTGCCGACGCGGCCTCACCGGTGCGACGGCACCCGTTCGCAGACCCAGTGAAGAGACGAGGACACACCTCATGCGCATGCTCCAGCACTCACTCCGCGCCGCCGGCCTCGGCGTCGTGGCCGCGGCCGTCGCCGTGGCCGTGGCCGGGAGCGGTCCGGCCCAGGCGGCGGTCCAGAGCACGCCCGCCCATCTGGTGCCGAAGGAGCTGCCCCCGCATCCGGCGTCGGACTGGTACGCCGGTGATGCCACCAAGGGCCTGCCCGAGAACGTGCCGTTCTGCGTCGAGAACACCCTGCCGAGCGCAGGAGCGACGCACCGCGACTTCTGGACCGAGTACGACACGAACGCGAGCCAGATCGTGATCAGGACCGGCACGGTGGAGGCCGCCCGCAAGCTCGCCGCGGCGGCCGAGACCAAGATCCGGAACTGCGCCGCCGACTGGCAGCACGACTTCCCGCAGGGCACCGCCTCGTGGCGGGACTACGGCGCGCTCGCGGCCGAGGACGGCGCCCATGTCTACGGGGTCCACACCACGTACCCGGACGCGGAGCCGGGCATCCACCTCTACGGGGTGGGACGCGACGGGCGGACCGTGACCGTCGTCCAGTGGGGCGAGATGGGCGGCTACGACCAGGCTCCGGTGGCCGACTTCAAGCGGACCACCACCACGGCTGTGGTCAAGCTCTACCAGCCGTAACGACGGCTGTAACGACGGCCGTAAGGCCGGCCGTCACGCCGGCCGTCACGGCACAGGCATCGGCACAGACATCGGCACAGGGCCGCGCCCGGGAGCGGCGGATACGCACACGCACGCGGGGGGTGCGTATCCGTCCCGCCCCGGGCGTGGCCCTGTGCCGTAGAGATCCCCCATGGCCGTTAGGGTCGGGAGGGCCGCCCACCGGACACCCGACCGCCGGAGGATCCCGTGCCGCACGGTCCGCTCTCCCTCGCCGCCTCGCTCTACCTGCTCACCTACGACCCCCGGACCGGCAAGCCCACCGGCGCCCACACCGGCTATCTCGTACGGGCCGCGGCCCTCACCGAACTCGTCCAGCGCGGGATGCTCACCGACGCGGACGGCAGGCCCTGTCCGGTCCCCGACGCCGGCACCGGGGACCCGGCCCTGGACGGGCTGCTGGAACTGATCGGCGAGTCCCGTCCCCGCACCTGGCAGACCTGGGTCGGACATCAGCCGCGGTTGACCGAGCACGCGGTCCGCGACCAGATGGTGGCGGCCGGGTATCTGCGCTCGTCGGGACGGCGCGTCCTGGGGCTGTTCCCGGCCAGGGAGTACACGCTGGAGCGGGCCGACGCGGTGGCCGGAATGCGGGACGAGGTCGTGGGCGTCCTGCACGGCGGGCAGCCCGTGGCCGAGGTGCCCGAACGGGAGGCGGCACTGGTAGCCCTCGCGGCGGCGGGCGAGCTGCGCACCGTGGTGACGGCCACGGACGCCAAGGTGCGCAAGGACCGGATCATCGAACTGGGGGAGCGCTGCCAGGGCGTGGGGTCGGCGTTGGAGAAGGTGATCGCCCAGGTGCGGACGGCGCTCGCCGCCGCCGTCACCACGGCGATGCTGGCGGCGACAACGTCCGCGATCAACAACTGACAGGCACAGGGCGGCCCGCGGGCCGGACCCGCGCGGCTAAGGGGCGTCGTTCAGCAGCGACGTCAGACCGTTGTCCAGGTCGAGCTCTCCGCTCTCGCTGCCCTCGGCGACGATGGCGTACGAGCGGCCGAGGAATCTCAGGAGGTCGCCGGTGGCGAACTGGACCATGGCCATGCCCTCCGGGGCGTAGAACTCCAGCACCGTGCGGTGCGGCCCGCACGGCCACATCTGCACATCGCCCCTGCCCGCGGGCCCCCGCAGCCCGGCCGCGAGCAGCTCACGCCCGAACGTCCACTCCACCGCGGAGCCGTCGAGCGACGCCGCGGGCGGGAAGGAGATCCGGACGGCGAAGGGGTCGTCACGTTCGTAGCGCAGGCAAGCCGGGATGGCGCGTGCCTCGGGCGTCGACGCGATGAGATGGGCCTGGACGGCTTGATCGATGACAGTGGTCAACGCCGACTCCCTTGCGATCGTGGCGGCTTGCATGCCTCTTACGACCGTTAAGACGTACGGGTGAGGAGGGCAGTGCACCCACGGCACACGTGACGTACATCACGACCGAGTTTTCGAGGGGACATACGGCATTTAGGCTTGCGAAATCCATGCAAGGTCTCGGCGCCGTGCGGAGCTGTTACAAAACTCCGGACCGCGACGAGATACCCACCCCAGGGGTTGTTCCACCATGACCGAAGGTTTCGCGGCGCCGGACGCGGCCGCCTGCACCCGAATCTACGAAGCCGAATACCCGCGCCTTGTCGGATATGCCCGAACCCTCACCGGTAATCCCTGGACGGCGGGGGATCTCGCTGCCGAGGCGTACTACCGCGTCTGGCGGCGACTGCGCGCGGGCGATGAGGTGGGCGCCGATGCCATCCCGGCCCAGCTGACGAGCGCCGTGCGCGGGCTCTCCGCCGTGGCGGCGTGCTGGGGACCGCCGCAGCGGGCGTCATATCTCGAGCCGCTGGTACGGGTCCTTGAGGAGCTGCCGCAGCGGTGGCTCACGGCGCTGTGGCTCGCGGAGGTGGACGGGCTGTTGCCGGAGGGCGTGGCGCGGCGCACGGGTGCGAGCGCGGACGACGCGGCGGCCCTGGTGGACCGGGCGCGGCAGATCGTGCGTCAGGAGTTCTTGCGCGCCCAGCCCGGCACGCCGGCGAGCGCGGCCTGCGGCGGCTGCTGGGAGCGGCTGCCCGGACATGTGCGGGGCGCGGACTCCCCGCACGAGGCCGAGCAGGTCGCGGTGCACATCGACGGCTGCGCCGACTGCCGGGACCGGATGGAGCAGCTGGTGGCGGCCGACGACCGGCTGCCCGCGCTGACCGGGCCGGCGCTGCTGGCCCTTCATGACCGGGGCACGGCCCGGTGCCTGGCGCCGCTGGCCGCCGCCGGGGTGCTCGGTGCCGCCGGCGCGGCGACCGTGGCGTTCGGCGCCGCACATGCGGCCCCCGCGGGCGGGCCGCTCCTCTCCTCGCGCCGCTCCGTGCACCACCTCATACGCGGGCAGGTGCGCCAGGCGGGGCCGGTCGCGGCCACGGTGGCCGGCGTCGGTGTGCTGGTCGTCGCCGGGGCGGCGGTCGCCGCGGGGCTGACGCTGACGGACGGCGGCCCGGCGAAGGCGGAGGCGGAGCAGCCGGCGGCGGCATCGGCGCCGATGAAGCCGTGGGGTTCCGGCGGTTCGTCCGGCTCGGCTCCGGGTTCGGGTTCGGGTTCGGGTGAGTCGTCCGCCGCGTCCGCGACGTCTTCCGCGTCCGAAGCGTCCTCGCGGCACCCGGGTGCGCCGGGAGAGGCATCGCGGAACCGGGCGTCCGGGTCGGGTACGCCCACGGGGCACTCGCCGACGGATGTGCCGTCGAGCGCCGTGTCCCCCTCGCGGTCGGGCGCGCCGTCGTCTTCCCCGTCATCGTCCAGTTCGCCCTCGTCGCGGCCGTCTTCACCCGCATCGCCCTCTTCACCCTCTTCACCCTCTTCACCCTCTTCACCCTCTTCACCGTCTTCGTCCGGGTCGGGTAAGCCCTCGCACGCTCCGACGGACGAGCCGACAGGGCAGCCGACGGACGGGGGCAGCACATCGGACGCGCAGCAGCCGCAGCCGAGCGACACGCCGGCGGATGAGCCGACCGAGAAGCCGACCGAGAAGCCGACCGACCGGGCCACGCCGAGGCCGACCGCGTCGTCCTCCGACGACCAGGACTGTGTGTCGCTGCTGGTCCGGGTCTGCGTCAGCCGTTAGGACCGGGGACCTCCACAGCCGCGGACGGCGTTCCCGCACGGGCCGGACCCATCGCAGTACGGGTCGTTACGGCTGGCCCCGCAGCCGCACAAGGTGGCGCGGGTCTCCTTGCGGGGGCCGTCCGCGGTCTCGATCAGCAGATCGCCGCGGACCAGGATCTGCCCGGAGCCGGTCCGGGCGAGCGCGGTGGGGCGGCTGGGCTGCTCCGTCTGGCCGTTGGCCATCCGGTACCGCAGCGCGCCGGACGTGCACCGTCGGACGATTTCGGCGACGGCTCGTACGACACGGTCACCTGCACCCGTGACCGCGCCTGCTGGGCAGCAGGCGAAAGGGGCCGCATAGCCCGCCTTGAGGTGACCCGGGCGGACTGAACGGCCCACCTCACCGGCGGGAGCGGCCGGGCTCGTCCCGGCCATCGGCTGCCGCCGGGGGGCGCCGAGGCGTCCGCAGTATCGGGTGCCCTCTCGATTGCCGGGGCGGGTGCCGCCTCGGGGGCGGTGAGCGACTCGCGGTGTCCGGCTGGGTGGTGGGTCGTCGGCGTGTTGCTGTTGGGTCGGGCCCGGCTTGGTGCTGGTCGTGGCAGGGGGTGCGGTCCGCTGTGCCGGTGTGCTGTGGCCACCGCCACGCGTGGGAGGCGGTTGCCGGTGCGCGTGCCGCCTCGGGGGGCGGTGAGCGACTCGCGGTGTCCGGCTGGGTGGTGGGTCGTCGGCGTGTTGCTGTCGGGTCGGGCCCGGCTTGGTGCTGGTCGTGGCAGGGGGCGCGGTCCGCTGCGCCGGCGTGCCGCGGCCACCGCCACGCGTGGGAGGCGGTTGCCGGTGCGCGTGCCGCCTCGGGGGCGGTGAGCCACTGGCCCCGCCTGGCTGGGCAGCAGTACCCACCCTGCGGACAGGTACCGCTCGGCGGGGCCGGCGGGCCGCCGTGCGGACGGGCGGCCGGGCCAAGGCGCCGCGCCGGCGGGGTCGGTCAGGCGCGCACCGCGCCTGACCGCCCCGGCGCGGCGCCCGCGCCCCCACCACCCGTCAGGACGGCCGCTGCTGGCGGTGTTCCTCCAGCGTCGGTGCCGTCCTCGTGGCGAGGAATTCCGTGACGGTGTATTCCGCCACACCCGCGACGGTGAAGGGGTCGCTGGCCACCATCTCCTCGATCTTGGTGCGGTCGTCTCCGAGGGCCAGGATGATTCCGCCGTCGCGCGGCTGCTTGGGGCCGGAGGCGAGGAAGGCGCCGGTGGCGAAGTGGGCGTCGACCCAGGCGAGGTGCTCGGGGAGGGCGGCGTCGATGCGGTCGAGGGGTGCGGTGTAGGTCAGCTCCAGTACGAACATGATCGGCAGGCTAGTAACGTGGGCCGCACCATGACCAGTGCCGTCGATCCACCGTCCGACACGCCCCGCGACTGGCCTACCACCGAGGCCGAGGCGATCGCCGTCCAGGAGCGGTTGCGGGCGTCTGTCGTGGCCGGGGGCGAGGTGCCCGAGCCGGGGGAGGGCGAGGTCGTCGGGGTGGACGTGGCGTACGACGACGACCGCGGCGTGGTCGCGGCCGCCGCCGTCGCGCTGGACGCCCGGAGTCTCGCCGTCGTGGGGGAGGCCACGGCGGTCGGCCGGGTCGCCTTCCCGTACATACCGGGTCTGCTGGCGTTCCGTGAGATCCCGGCTGTACTGGACGCGCTCGGCGCGCTGGACCGGTTCGGCCACCGCCCCGACCTGGTGATCTGTGACGGCTACGGCCTCGCTCACCCCCGCCGCTTCGGGCTGGCCAGCCATCTGGGGGTGCTCACCGGACTGCCCACCATCGGCGTGGCCAAGAACCCCTTCACCTTCCGCCATGACACGCCCGGCCCGCGCCGTGGCGACTGGTCGCCGCTGCTCGACGGGGACGAGGAGGTCGGCCGCGCCCTGCGGACCCAGGACGGGGTGAAGCCGGTGTTCGTCTCGGTCGGTCACCGGGTGGGCATCGCGGACGCCTGTGCGTACACGCTCCACCTGGCCCGCGACTACCGGCAGCCCGAGACGACACGGCGAGCCGACGCGCTGTGCCGCCGGGCTCTCGCGGATACGCGTCCCTGAGCGCGGCCGCCGTCAGATCCGCCGCGTCTCGGCCACGAAGCAGCCGAACTCGACCGCGCGCACATGCACCGCCGCCACTCGCGGATCCCGGTAGAGCTCGGCCAGCCCCTCCTCGATCGTCGTGTCGCCGCCGTCGAGCAGCAGTCCGCTGAGGATGCTGCCCTCGGCGGAGTACGCCCGCAGCACCCGCCGCAGGCCGCGGATGCCCTCGGGGAAGCCGGGCCCCGTCCAGCCGTCGCACTCGTCCGGGTGGATGAAGACGGGGCCCACCTCGCTGTAGGGGCCGGGGGTGGCCCCGGTCTCGTCGGCCCAGCGGCGCAGCGGGGCGTAGGAGACGAGCGCGATGGTCTCGTACGGCCGGCTCCGGCCCAGACAGCAGCGCAGCGGATTGCCGCCTTCCGCGCCTTCCGCCACCAGACGCGGGGGGTTGCCCGCGTCGTCGCCGGCCCGCAGCTGCTTGGCCACCTCGGGCGGGAGGGCCCGGATCTCGTACACGTTTTGGTCCTCGTAGCTCATGTGTTCATGCTCGTCCGCGGATGGCCCGGGCGCCGGCGGGATTCGGACGGGGCGCTGGGGCGAAACAGCCGGTGGCGAAATACTTGACAGTACGCTTGGTGCTCCGTCAGATTCGGCCCCGAACACAGGACATCCCACGTCCGTAATGCCCTGATCCGCAGAAAGCTGGGTCGCCATGAGTCTTCCGGCTCCGCTCACCGGTGTCATTCCGCCCCTGTGCACCCCGCTCACCCCGACGGGTGAGGTCGACACACGGTCCCTCACCGTCCTCGTCGAGCGGCTGATCGGCGCGGGCGTGAGTGGCCTGTTCGCACTCGGCTCCAGCGGTGAGGCCGCCTATATGGACGACCGTCGCCGCCATAAGGTGCTCACGACGGTCATCGAGGTGACGGACGGCCGGGTGCCGGTGCTCGCCGGGGTGATCGACATGACGACCGAGCGGGTCCTGAACCATGCCCGGACCGCCGCAGAGCTGGGTGCGGACGGGATCGTGGCGACCGCGCCGTTCTACACCCGCACCCACCCGGTGGAGATCGCCGACCACTTCCGGCGGCTGAGCGTCGTCGCCGGGCTGCCGCTGTTCGCGTACGACATCCCCGTCGCCGTCCACTCCAAGCTGACGCCCGCGATCGTCCTTCCGCTGGCCGTCGACGGCACGCTCGCCGGGCTCAAGGACAGCAGTGGGGACGAGGGGGCGCTGCGCCGGCTGCTCGTGGAGGTCCGCCGCCGTGGCCTGGGCGGGTCGTTCTCCGTGCTCACCGGCTCCGAACTCGCCGTGGACGGCGCGCTGCTGGCCGGTGCCCAGGGAGTCGTACCGGGCCTGGCCAATGTCGATCCGGCGGGCTTCGTCCGGCTGTACGACCACGCACGGGCCGGCCGCTGGGAGCACGCCGCGGCCGAACAGGACCGGCTGGCCGCGCTCTTCGCCATCACCGACGCCGGGGATCCGGCCCTGATGGGCGGCAGCTCCTCGGGGCTCGGCGGCTTCAAGGCCGCGCTGCATCTGCTCGGTGTCATCGACTGCCCGGCCACCGCCGCCCCCCAGGTGCCGCTGGGTGACGCGGCGGTCAAGACCGTACGTCAAATCCTCGAGGACGGGGGGCTGTTGCCGTGACCGACGCCGCCGCCGCGCCCTGGTACCGGGAGGTCTCCTCGGGCCAGTGGAAGTCGATGTTCGCCGCGTGGATCGGCTATCTGCTCGATGGTTTCGACTTCGTGTTGATCACGCTCGTGCTGACCGAGATAGCCGATGAGTTCGATCTGAGCACGGCGTCGGCGGCGAGCCTGATCTCGGGCGCGTTCATCACCCGCTGGCTCGGCGGGGCGCTGCTCGGCGCGCTGGGGGACCGCTACGGACGCAAACCGGCGATGATCGTCTCCATTCTGCTGTACTCGCTCGGCACCTTCGCGTGCGGCTTCGCCTGGAACTACATCAGCCTGTTCACGGCCCGCCTAGTGATTGGCATGGGCATGGCTGGTGAGTACAGCGCGAGCGCGACCTACGTCCTGGAGAGCTGGCCCGCGCGGCTGCGCAACCGCGCCTCCGGCTTCCTCATCTCGGGCTACGCGGGCGGCACGATCATCGCCTCCGAGCTCTACGAGTGGGTGGTCCCGCACTGGGGCTGGCGCTGGATGTTCTGGATCGGCGTGGCTCCGGTCCTGGTGGCGCTGTGGGTGCGGCGTGCGCTCCCGGAGGCCGGGGACTGGGACGAGGAGGTGGCGGAGAGGGGGGCGCGGCCGAACCCCTTCCGGCCGCTGTTCGCCGGGCGCCGCCGAGCCTGTGCCAACATCGCGCTGGCCGTGACCGCGAGCGCCGCGCTGTTCTGCGTCTTCACCCCGCTGGGGGAGGGGCTGCGCTGGCCGTTGTCGCTGCTGGCGGCGGGGTGCCTGTTCGCCTTTGCGGCACAGTTGGGCGGGCGGCGCCGCTGGCCGCTGTATGTGGCGCTGACGTGCACCGTCTTCTGCGCGTTCCTCTACAGCTGGCCGATCCAGGCGCTGCTGCCGACCTATCTGAAGACGGAGCTGGGGTATGCGCCGGGCGAGGTCACGGATGCGATGTTCTATGCCGGATTCGGGACCATGTTCGGCTGCTGGCTCGCGGGCTTCGCGGGCGACTGGCTCGGCACCCGGCGCGCCTACGCCTGCACCCTGCTCGCCTCGCTGGCCTTCGTCTTCCCGGTCTTCGCGGTGCGGGACAGCCTGGTCGGGCTGGGAGTGCTGCTGTTCTTCCTGCTCGCGCTGAGTCAGGGGATCTCCGGCATCCTGCCCAAGTACATCGCGGGCCACTTCCCGATCGGGAGCCGGGCCGCCTCGCTCGGCTTCGTCTACAACACCGGGGCGCTCGGCGGCGCGGTGGCACCGGTGCTCGGCGCGAATCTGGCAGCCGCCGGTCAGGGCATGTCACTCGGACGGGCGCTGGCGGTGCTCACCTTCGGGCTGACGCTGGTGGTGATCGTGCTGGTCGGCGCCGATGTGCCGCGCCGGCTGGGCCGGCTGACCGACCCGGAGGCGAACGAGGACCATCTCGTGCCCGGACGGCCGTTGTCAGTGGCGGAGGCTAGCGTGGAGAAGGCCAGTTAGAGGTACGACCCCCGGAGGAGCCGATGGCCGCGTTGAAGGACCCACTGCGCGTACGGGGCGCGGTGCGCGATTTCGCGCTCGGGCTGCCCGGCGCCTATGAGGACTTCCCCTGGGGCGAGAGCGTGGTCAAGGTCAATAAGAAGATCTTCGTCTTCCTGGGCGAGGGTGGCGGAGAGGGCGAGGGCGGCCGACCGCCCGGTGTCACCGTCAAGCTGAGGGACGAGAAGGCGCACGAGCATGCGATGTCCGCCCCCGGCGCGGCGCCCGCCGGGTACGGGCTGGGCCGGGCGGGCTGGGTGTCCATACCGCTCGGCGAGGGTGCGCCCGGGGCCGACCTGCTGTGTGACTGGGTCGAGGAGAGCTACCGGGCCATCGCCCCCAAGAAGCTGATCGCGGAGCTCGACGCGGGCTGACGGCGCCACACCCGGCCCCCCTCGTGGCTCCGGCGGGCAAATACCTGCCGGGCCAGGGGTTTTCGCTGTCCACAGACCCGCCGGGGGGCTTGTGCAATACCGGGGCCATTCTTAGCATCAGCGGTGTTACAGCAGTAGTGTCACAAGGTTGGGGACGGGATGGCGGCGACGACGGACGGGGCGGCACAGGACGGGACGGCGGTGGCCGGCCCGCTGGCCGGGGTGCGGGTGGTGGAGCTCGCCGGGATCGGGCCGGGGCCGTTCGCCGCCATGGTCCTGGCCGACCTCGGTGCCGATGTCGTCCGTGTCGACCGGCCCGGCGGCACCGGAGGACTGCGGATCGAGCCGGACTACGACCTCGCGAACCGCAACAAGCGCTCGGTGCTGCTCGATCTGAAGTCCGAGCGCGGCGTGGCCGCCGTCCTCGACCTCGTCGAGCGTGCCGACATCCTGATCGAGGGCTACCGCCCGGGGGTCGCCGAGCGCCTCGGCGTCGGCCCGGACGCATGCCTGGCCCGTAACCCGAAGCTCGTCTACGGCCGGATGACCGGCTGGGGCCAGCAGGGCCCGCTCGCCGAGTCCGCCGGGCACGACATCGGCTATATCGCCGTCACCGGCGCCCTCGGCATGATCGGCGCGTCCGGCGGCCCGCCCGTCGCCCCCGCCAACCTCCTCGGGGACTACGCGGGCGGCTCGCTCTATCTCGTCATCGGCGTCCTCGCCGCCCTCCAGCACACCCGCGCGGGCGGACCCGGGCAGGTCGTGGACGCCGCGATCGTCGACGGCACCGCGCATCTGACCGCCGTCATCCACGGCATGATGGCGGCGGGGGGCTGGCAGGACCGGCGCGGCGCCAATCTCCTCGACGGCGGCTGCCCCTTCTACGGCACCTATGAGACCGCCGACGGCGGCTATATGGCGGTCGGCGCGCTGGAGCGCAAGTTCTACGAGGAGTTCATCGGGCTCCTCGGGATCGCCGACCAGGCCCCGGCCCGGGACGACTTCGACAGCTGGGGCGCCCTGAGCGCCGCCATCGCCGCCCGCTTCAAGCAGCGCACCCGCGAGGAGTGGACGGCCGTGTTCGCCGGTTCCGACGCCTGTGTCGCGCCCGTACTGTCGCTGCGTGAGGCCCCGGCCCATCCGCATCTTGCCGCCCGCTCCACCTTCGTGGACCATGACGGGGTCACCCAGCCCGCGCCCGCCCCGCGCTTCTCCGCGACCCCGGGCGAGGTGCGCCGCCCGCCCGCCCGGCCCGGTGCGGGCGCCGCCGAGGTGGCCCGCGAATGGGGCGTCTCCCTCCCCGAGGAGGGTCCTTCATGACACTCCCACCGCCCGCTGCCGGCCGACTGAGCCCTCCCTCCCCGACCTCACCCCTGGAAAGGCCGCACCCGTGAGCACCGAAGCGTACGTATACGACGCCATCCGCACCCCGCGCGGGCGCGGCAAGGCCGACGGCGCCCTGCACGGCACCAAGCCCGTCGATCTCGTCGTCGGCCTCATCCACGAGATCCGGCGGCGGTTTCCCGAGCTGGATCCCGCGGCGATCGACGATGTCGTGCTCGGCGTCGTCAGCCCGCTCGGCGACCAGGGCTCCGACATCGCCAAGGTGGCGGCCATCGCGGCCGGTCTTCCGGACACGGTCGCGGGCGTCCAGGAGAACCGCTTCTGTGCCTCGGGTCTGGAGGCCGTCAATCTGGCGGCGGCCAAGGTCCGTTCCGGCTGGGAGGACCTGGTGCTCGCGGGCGGTGTCGAATCGATGTCGCGCGTGAAGATGGGCTCCGACGGCGGAGCCTGGTTCGCGGACCCGATGACCAACTACGAGACCGGTTTCGTACCGCAGGGCATCGGCGCCGACCTCATCGCCACCATCGGCGGCTACAGCCGCCATGACGTCGACACCTTCGCCGCGCTCTCGCAGGAGCGGGCGGCGCGCGCCTGGAAGGACGGCCTCTTCGACCGCTCCGTGGTCCCGGTCCGCGACCGCAGCGGGCTGACCGTCCTCGACCGCGACGAGCACATCCGCCCCGGCACCACCCCCGAGACGCTGGCGGGCCTCAAGCCCTCGTTCGCGTCCATCGGCGAGGCGGGCGGCTTCGACGCGGTGGCGCTGCAGAAGTACCACTGGATCGAGGAGATCGACCATGTCCACCACGCGGGCAACTCGTCCGGCATGGTGGACGGCGCGGCCCTCGTCGCCATCGGCAACCGCGAGGCCGGTGAGCGCTTCGGGCTGACGCCGCGCGCGCGTATCCTCTCCGCCGCCGTCTCCGGCGCCGACCCCACCATCATGCTCACCGGCCCGGCCCCCGCCTCCCGCAAGGCGCTCGCCAAGGCCGGGCTGACCATCGAGGACATCGACCTGGTCGAGATCAACGAGGCGTTCGCGGCGGTGGTGCTGCGCTTCGTGGAGGACATGGGGCTGAGCCTGGACAAGGTCAACGTCAACGGTGGCGCGATCGCGATGGGCCATCCGCTGGGCGCGACCGGCGCGATGATCCTCGGCACGCTGATCGACGAGCTGGAGCGGCGCGAGCAGCGGTACGGCCTGGTGACGCTGTGCGTGGGAGGTGGGATGGGCATCGCGACGGTGGTCGAGCGGCTCTGAACCACGGCCCGACGACCCTCCTGACCCGCTTCCGCTTCCCATCCCCCTGGAGACCGTGAGATGACCAACTCCGCCACCGCCTCGACCATCCGCTGGGAGCAGGGTGAGGACGGCATCGTCACCCTCGTCCTCGACGATCCCGATCAGTCCGCCAACACCATGAACGCGGCATTCATCGCCTCCCTCGACGCCATCGCCGACCGCGCCGAAGCCGAGGCGGAGTCGATCCGCGGCATCATCATCACCTCCGCGAAGAAGACCTTCTTCGCGGGCGGCGACCTCAAGGACATGATCAAGATCGGTCCCGAGGAGGCCCAGCAGATCTTCGATCTGAACCTCCGTATCAAGCGCGGGCTGCGCCGGATCGAGACCCTCGGCAAGCCCGTCGTCGCCGCGGTCAACGGCGCGGCGCTCGGCGGCGGCTTCGAGATCGCCCTCGCCTGCCACCGCCGGATCGCCCTGGACGCCCCCGGCTCGCGGATCGGCTTTCCCGAGGTCACCTTGGGGCTGCTGCCGGGCAGCGGCGGTGTCGTCCGGAGCGTACGGCTGCTCGGCGTCACCGACGCCCTCCTCAAGGTGCTGCTCCAGGGGACGCGGTACAGCCCCCGGCGCGCCCTGGAGGCGGGGTTGGTCCACGAGGTCGTGGACACCCCGGAGGAGATGCTGACCAGTGCGCGTGCGTTCATCGATGCCCACCCCGAGTCGCGGCAGCCGTGGGACGAGAAGGGCTACCGGATCCCGGGCGGCACCCCGGCGAACCCGAAGTTCGCCGTCAATCTCCCCGCCTTCCCCGCCAATCTGCGCAAGCAGCTGAACGGCGCGCCCTACCCGGCGCCGCGCAATATCCTCGCCGCCGCCGTCGAGGGGTCCCAGGTCGATTTCGAGACGGCGCAGACCATCGAGGCCCGGTACTTCACCGAGCTGGTCATCGGCCAGACCGCCAAGAACATGATCCAGGCGTTCTTCTTCGATCTGCAGGCGGTCAACTCCGGTGCCAATCGGCCCCGGGGCATCGAGCCCCGTCAGGTCCGCAAGGTCGCGGTGCTGGGCGCCGGGATGATGGGCGCGGGCATCGCGTACTCGTGCGCCAAGGCGGGCATCGAGGTCGTCCTCAAGGACGTGACCGCGGAAGCCGCCGCCAAGGGCAAGGCCTACTCCGAGGGGCTGCTGGCCAAGGCGCTCGCCAAGGGCCGTACCACTGAGGCGAAGCGGGACGC
Source organism: Streptomyces sp. NPDC005266 (assembly GCF_040607655.1). NCBI lineage: Bacteria > Bacillati > Actinomycetota > Actinomycetes > Kitasatosporales > Streptomycetaceae > Streptomyces > Streptomyces sp. NPDC005266. The sequence continues at coordinate 359,804 of NZ_JBEXHC010000003.1, read as the reverse complement.
GCTGCTGGCCCGGATCACCCCGACCGCCGATCCGCGCGACCTCGAGGGCTGTGACGCCGTCATCGAGGCGGTCTTCGAGGACCCGGACCTCAAGCACAAGGTCTTCCAGGAGATCGAGCCCCTCGTCGCACCGGACGCGCTGCTGTGCTCCAACACCTCCACCCTCCCCATCACCGCGCTCGCGGAGGGAGTGCAGCGCGCCGACGACTTCATCGGACTGCACTTCTTCTCGCCCGTCGACAAGATGCCGCTGGTCGAGATCATCAAGGGCGAGCGCACCGGCGACAAGGCGCTGGCCCGCGCCTTCGACCTGGTACGGCAGATCAACAAGACCCCGATCGTGGTCAATGACTCGCGCGGCTTCTTCACCTCGCGCGTCATCGGCCACTTCATCAACGAAGGCGTGGCCATGGTGGGGGAGGGCATCGACCCCGCCTCCGTCGAACAGGCCGCGGCCCAGGCCGGCTACCCGGCCAAGGTGCTGTCCCTGATGGACGAGTTGACCCTCACCCTCCCCCGCAAGATCCGCGAGGAGACCCGGCGGGCGACCGAGGAGGCGGGCGGCCAGTGGCAGCCGCACCCGGCCGACGCGGTCATCGACCGTATGGTCGAGGAGTTCGGGCGGCCCGGCCGCGGCGGCGGCGGCGGCTTCTACGACTACGAGGAGACCACCGGCAAGCGCACCAAGCTGTGGCCGGGGCTGCGCGAGCACTTCGGCGCCGGCACCCGCATCCCGTTCGAGGACATGCGGGAGCGGATGCTGTTCTGCGAGGCCATCGACACGGTGCGGCTGCTGGAGGAGGGGGTGCTGACCTCCGTCGCCGACGCCAACATCGGCTCGATCCTCGGCATCGGTTTCCCCGGCTGGACGGGCGGGGTGCTGCAGTACATCAACGGATACGAGGGCGGCGTGGCCGGGTTCGTGGCGCGGGCCCGCCAGTTGGAGTCGGCCTACGGGGAACGGTTCGCTCCGCCCGCCCTGCTGCTGGAGAAGGCGGAGCGAGGTGAGCGGTTCACGGACTAAGCGGATGCGGTGAAGTTCGCCGCTGATCCCTCGCCGTTCGGCCTGGCCGAGGGCTTGGACGCCGAGAAGGATCAGCACTTGACTTCGCCGTAACCGCTTAGCCCCGGCCGCTGACGGACCGGACCGGACCGGTCCGGCCCGTCAGCGGGGGCTGAGGCGGCGGTCGAGCTGCCTGCCCACCCCGGGGCACAGCTCACGGGTCGTGTCCAGGAAGACCGTCAGAACGGGGAGCGGTCCTGGGCGCGGAAGGACAGCACCAGCTCCGGCAGTTCGGCGCGCGGGCTCACCTCGCACACCCAGGTGCCCGGCCGCGCGGCGACCCGCAGACAGGCCGGGCCGAGCCCCACCCCCACCCCGCACGCCGCCAGCCCGATGATGGTGTGCACATCCCGGGCCTTCGGTGCCCCCGCCGCCCGCCCCGAGGAGCTCGTCGCCGCCCTGTCGGAGGGCCTGGCAGGGGCCTGACGAGGGCCTGACGAGGGCCTGAGGGGAGTCGGGTCAGTCGAGGTCCTGGCCGTACCAGGCCCGTAGCTCCTGCTTCATCGACCGCTGGAAGGCGATCACCAGCGCCTGCACCACCAGCGGCTGCATATGGGCTGACAGTGACTTCTTCGCCTTGACCCGCTCGGCCCCGGCCCCGGACTCATGGTCGCGCTCCGGCCCCCACACCTCGTCGCGGAACAACCGGCTCAACTCCCGCGCCGCGGAGCGGGTGTGCTCCAGCACGACCCGGTTGGCCTCGAGTATCGTCTCCAGCTCGATCGGCACATCGAGCAGCCGCAGCCCCAAATGGAGCACCCGGGGGTCGATACGGAAGGCGTCCGGGTCATCGGTGCGCTCCAGCGCGTCCAGGGCCGCCAGCCGGTCGATGTCCTCCTCGGTCAGCTCGCGCCCGGCCCGCCGGTCCAGTTGCTCGCGGCTCGCCGCCCGCGGTGCGTCGGGCCCCCAGGAGGCGACCAGGGCGCGGTGGATCGCGAGGTCGTCCGGGCTCAGATCCTCCGGCAGCTGGTCCAGATAGCGCTCGATGGCGGAGAGCGTCATGCCGTGGTGCTGAAGCTGTTCGATCAGCGCGAGCCGGGAGAGGTGCTCGGCGCCGTAGTGGCCGACGCGGCGCGGGCCGATCACGGGCGGCGGCAGCAGACCGCGGGTGCCGTAGAAGCGGAGCGTACGAACGGTCACCCCGGCCCGGGCCGCCAGCTCGTCGATGGTAAGAGTCGGTTCCTCGGTGTCGGGGTTGGTCATCGGCCGCGCCTCGCTCTCCGGTGTGGTGCTGCTGCCAACAGGTTCATCAGTATTGCTGTCTCATCAGCGCTGTGAAACCTTCCGTCCGTACCTACGGCAGCCGGGTGGGCATCTTGTGCCGCCGCCCGTACGGCGCTTGAGCAGGAAGGTGCGACAACGGGAGCGGCACCGGGCGACGGGGAGCGGGATGCGCCGGGAAGGCGGCCACCTGGCCTCGGGCTCGCAGGCCGACGCCGCGGTGGACGCGGCGGGGGTGCGGAACATGCCGCGGCAAGTCGGCAGGCGCGCCACCCTGCCCGGCCTCAGCGGCCGGATCTCCTTCGACGAGCGGGCCCCAAGGTCGCATACTGGAATACGTACGGAGCAGTCGTAAAGGGCGGGCTCCGCGGCCCGCAGATCGGATGAGCGTTCACAGCCCCCGCCCCAGCCCCGTGGGCCACGAGCCGCCACCCGCCGGCGGCATCCTGTGGTCCATCGCGGGGGAGCTGCGCAGTGTGCTCGCTCTCCCGGCCGCCCTGGCCATGCAGGTGGCGCATCCGGCCGTCGGCGCGGGCGTGGACCAGTACTCCGTCTTCCACACCGACCCCTGGGGACGTGGCGAGCGCTCGCTGCGGTCCGTGCAGCTGTGGGTGTACGGCGGGGACCGGGCCGCGGCGGAGGGCCGCCGGCTGCGGGAGCTCCACGAGGGCATCCGCGGGATCGACGCCCATGGCCGCCCTTACCGCGCGCTCGACCCGCCCGTCTACGCCTGGGTGCACGCCACCGGCTTCCCGGTCTACCGCCATGCGCAGCGCTATCTGGGCCGGCGGCCCTTCACCCGGGCCGAGGAGCGGCAGCTGTACGCGGAGTGGCTGCGGGTCGGCCGGGTGCTGGGCATCGACGACCGGGACATGCCGCAGTCGGTCGAGGAGTTCTGGCCGTACTACCAGCGGGTGCTGCGCGAGGAACTGGAGCAGACGGCCGTCGTGCGCGAGCTCGCCGCGGCCGACCGTTCCGTGCCGCCGCCCGACCACGGCCCGCCCTTCGTACGGCGGGCGCTGCGCGTCATCTGGCCGGTACTCCTGCCGTCGTTCGCCCGCTTCCGTGCCTTTGTGACCGTCGGGCTCATGCCGGCGGACGCGCGTGCGGCGATCGGGCTGAGGTGGAGTGCGGGGCAGGAGCGGAGGCTGTGCCTGTTCGGCTGGTGCGTACGGGCCCTGGTACCGCTGCTGCCCGAGCGGCTGCGCTACCTCCCCCTCGCGCGTCAGGCGCGCCATCGCGCCCGCGCCGACCACGGGTCGGGCCGGGAGCCCGGCTGACCCACCCCTGACACATCGCTCACGCCGGTCGTGCCCGGCGTGGCCGGGTGTACTTGTCCCGCCGGGTGGACGGCTCGGCCCTGCATCGACACATGGCTGTGTGCGTAATGCCAAGTGGCGTGGCGCCACTTGGTGCCATGATGGCTCGACGTGGCGCCATCCATGTGCCATCATGGCGTCATGGACCTCACGCCGTATGTCGACCATCTCCGGCACGAGCTCGCGGTCGCCGCGGACGCGGGCGGAGACGAAGCCCGCGCCCTGGCCGAGCGGCTCACCACCCCCCTGGAGTCGGCCACCCGGCTCACCTTGCTGAACGCGCTGTCCGCCGCCATGGACGAGGTCACCCGTGACCTGGCACCGGGCTCGGTCGACGTACGGCTGCGGGGGCTCGACCCCGAGTTCGTGGTGACGCCACCGCTGCCCCAGGTGTCCTACGAGGAAGCGGCGGAGCCCGAGAGCGCGCCGACCGGCGCGCGGGCGCCCATACCGCCCGCTCCCTCGGACGGCGACGAGGGCGGTACGGCACGGATCAACTTCCGGCTCCCCGCCCACCTCAAGACCCGGGTCGAGGACGCCGCCGGGCAGGAAGGCCTCTCGGTCAACGCCTGGCTGGTACGGGCCGTCGCCGCCGCACTGGAACCGGGCGACCGCGGTCGCCCGCCCGGCCGCGCCCGCCCCCGGGGCCAGCAGAGCTACAAGGGTTGGGTCCGCTAGCCCGCACAGCGCACCACTTCTTATCCCACCCGCGCCACCAGCGGGAACGCGCATCACAGCCATGAGGACGGGACAGCCATGCCCAATTTCGACACCCCAGAACAGCTCTCCGTCACCCTTGAAATCGAGGTGGGCGCCGCCCGGATCATCGCGAGCAAGCGCACGGACACGGTCGTCGAGGTGCTGCCGCGCGACGGCGCCGAGGAGGCCGACGTCCGGGCGGCGGAGCAGACCAATGTCACCTGCTCCGGCGGGAGGCTGCTGGTCAGGGGGCCGAAGAAGCGCTCCTTGTTCGGTAAGAGCGGCTCGCTCGACGTGACCATCGAGCTGCCGGCCGGATCGGACATCCTGGCGATCTCGGGGCTGGCGGACTTCTCCTGTGAGGGCCCTCTCGGGGAATGCCGGCTCAAGACATCGGTCGGCGACCTCCAGGTGGACGAGGCAGCGGCCGTGCACTTGAAGACCGCCCACGGTGACATCCGCGTCAACCGGGTGGCGGGGGACGCCGAGATCACCGGAGCGGGCCGGGTCGCCATCGAGTCGATAGCGGGCGCGGCGATTGTCAAGAACGGCAACGGCGAGACCGTGATCGGCGAGATCACCGGCGATCTGCGGGCGAACTCCTCCAACGGCCGGATCTCCGTCGGGGTCGCGCACGCCGGAGTCGACGCCAAGTCCGCCAACGGCCCCATCAGCATCGGCGAGGTGGTGCGCGGCCAGGTGGTGCTCCAGGCCGCCTCGGGCGATCTCGAAGTCGGCATCCGGGAGTCCACCGCCGCCTGGCTCGACGTCCACACCCGTCTCGGTGCCGTGCACAACTCCCTCGGCCCGTCGGAGGCCCCCGGAGCCTCCGACGAGACCGTGGAGATCCGCGCCCGCACCGGGATCGGCGACATCGTGATCCGCCGCTCCTGACCCGGCCATCCCCGCCACGGAAGAGATATGACCACCATGACCGCGACCTCCACGGCCGCCCTTCCGGCGGCCATCACAGCCACCGGGTTAACCAAGTCCTACGGCGACAAGCTGGTGCTCGACGGCATCGATCTGCACATCCCCGAAGGCACCGTCTTCGCTCTGCTCGGACCCAACGGCGCGGGGCAAGACCACCACCGTCCAGATCCTCTCCACGCTCATCCCGGCCGGCGGCGGCAGGGCGCGGATCGCGGGCCACGATGCGGTCCGCCATCCCGATGCCGTACGCGCAGCGATCGGCGTCACCGGCCAGTTCGCGGCGGTCGACAATCTGCTGACCGCCGAGGAAAACCTGCTCCTCATGGCGGATCTGCACCATCTGGACCGCCGTCAAGGGCGACGGCGCGCCGCCGAACTGCTGCGCCGCTTCGATCTGGCCGAGGCGGCGGCCAAGCCCGCCGCCACCTTCTCGGGCGGCATGCGGCGCAAACTCGACCTGGGCGCTCACCTGGATGTCGGCGGCGATCGGCCTGGTCGCCAAGACCCCCGAGTCCGCCGGCAACATCCCCCTGCCGATCCAGTTCCTCCCCTTCATGGGCAGCGCCGTCGTCCCCACGGACTCCATGCCGACCGGGCTGCGCTGGTTCGCCGAGTACCAGCCGTTCACCCCCATCATCGAGACACTGCGGGGCCTGCTGATGGGCACGCCGATCGGCAACAGCGCGATCACCGCGCTCGTCTGGTGCGTGGTCCTCACCGTGGTCCGCTACCTCTGGGCGCGGGCGGCCTTCAATCGTGACGCGGCGCGCTAGGAGGCATGGCGGAGCCTCCGCCGGAGTCCTGGGCGGACCCGGCGGGGGCCCGGCGGGCTTAGCGGGCGTGCGTGCTGTGCGTCGCCTGGATCCGCTTCCACGACTTGGGCTGGGCGGGAGCCTTGCCCACCGCTGCCGTCCGTGCCTCGGCCGCCGTCGGCTTGGACGGCTGGAACAGCCAGGTCTCGAAGAGAGCGCCCAGCGGCTTCCCCGACACCTTCTCCGCGTAGTTCACGAAATCGCGCACCGCGGCGTTCCCGTACCGGTGCTCGGCCGTCCACCCCTTCAGGATCGTGAAGAAGTCCTTGTCGCCGATGCGGTTCCGCAGCGCCTGCAAGGCCAGCGCCCCGCGGTCGTACACCGCGTCATGGAACTGGTTCTCCGCCCCGGGATCCCCCGGCTTCACCGTCCAGAACGGATCGTCCGCCGGGTAGGAGGCATAGGTGTAGTCGGCCAGCTCCTGCGCCGTGCCCTCGCCCTCCTTCTCCGACCACAGCCACTGCGCATAGCTCGCGAAGCCCTCGTTGAGCCAGATGTCGCGCCAGTCCTTCACCGAGACGCTGTCGCCGAACCACTGATGGGCCAGCTCATGGACGATCAGCGAGGTGTTGGCGCCCTTGGCGAATCCCTTCGGGCTGTAGAACGGCCGGGTCTGCGTCTCCAGCGCGTATCCGGTGGGCACGTTCGGCACATAGCCGCCCAGCGCGTCGAAGGGGTAGGGCCCGAACACCGTGGATTCCCAGTCGGCGATCTCCGCCGACCGCTCCACACTGGCCCGCGCCGCGCCCTCATTGGCCCCGAGGTCCTTGCTGTACGCGTTGATCACGGGCAGACCATTGGCGGTCGTGTCGGTCGTGATGTCGAACTTACCGACCGCGAGGGTGGCCAGATATGGCGCCTGTGGCTTGCTGGAGCGCCAGTTGTAGCGGGTCCAGCCCAGCTTGGAACCGGTCGACTGCAGTGTGCCGTTGCTGATCGCCTGCGTTCCGTCCGGCACCGCGACCGAGACGTCATAGGTGGCCTTGTCGAGCGGATGGTCATTGCTCGGGAACCACCACCACGCCGACTCCGGCTCATTGGCGGCGATCCCGCCGTCCGGAGTGCGCAGCCAGGAGGTGAAGCCGCTCGCCACCACCTTGGAGGGCGTACCGCGGTAGCGCACGACCACGGTGAAGGACTTGCCCGAGTCCAGCGGCGCGGCGGGGGTGATCTCCAGCTCATGGTCGCCGGTCGCCGTGAATCCCGCCTTCTTCCCGCCCACCAGCACCTCGCTCACATCCAGCGCGAAGTCGAGGTTGAAGCGGGACAGATCCTGCTTGGCGGTGGCCACGATCGTGGCCGTGCCCTCCAGCCCATCGGTCTTCGGCTGGTACTTCAGCCGCAGGTCGTAGTGGGAGACGTCGTACCCGCCGTTGCCGTAGGAGGGGTAGTAGGAGTCTCCGATGCCGGGGGCGCCCGGCGTGGCGTCGGCTGCCGAGGCCGGGATCGCCAGCAGCAGGCAGGCCGCGGCCGCGCTCGGGACGAGGAGTCTGTGGTGACGCACGAGTCCTCCAACTCGTAGGGGAGAACGATCACTGGCGACCCTATGTACTCCCTGTCCTTGTCTGCCGTCCATCGGGGCACCTGACATGTAATCGACATCCGGCCGACACGCCGGCCCCTGCGGCCCCTCACACCACGCTGTCGCCCTCTTCTGTACGGGAGTTGACTCGCGCTACCGTCCGCCCGTGCTGCTACAGAGCCGGAAACCCCGGATCCCCTGGACCACACTCATCCTGTCGGCGGTCACCGCACTGGTCGCCGCCGCCATATCGCTGCTGCCCCCGCTCGGCACACCGGCCGCACATGCCGCCACCGCCCGGGAGAGCAGACCCGTGTACTCCTACCAGGACGCCATACGCGAGTCCGTATGGGTGGACACCACGATCGACGGCGACACGGACGGAAGGACCGACCGTGTCGCCGTCGACATCGTCCGGCCGCGCGAACCCGCGCAGCAGGGCCGCCGGATCCCCGTCATCATGGACGCCAGTCCGTACTACTCCTGCTGCGGGCGCGGCAACGAGCACCAGACCAAGACCTATGACGCCGCGGGGAATCCCCTCCTGTTCCCGCTCTTCTACGACAACTACTTCGTGCCGCGCGGCTACGCCACCGTCCTGGTCGACCTCGCCGGGACCAACCGCTCCGACGGCTGTGTGGACATCGGCGGCCGGTCCGACATCCAGTCCGCCAAGGCCGTCGTCGACTGGCTGAACGGCCGGGCGAGGGCATACACCGCCCGCACCGGTGGCACGGCCGTCAAGGCGAGCTGGTCCAACGGCGTCACCGGCATGATCGGCAAGAGCTACGACGGCACCATCGCCAACGGTGTGGCCGCCACCGGGGTCAAGGGGCTCAAGACCGTCGTGCCGATCGGCGCCATCTCCTCCTGGTACGACTACTACTTCGCCAAGGGCGCCGCGCTCTTCGACTCCGGCCCCGACGGCCTCTCGGACACCGTCGAGAGCGACGGCGCGCACGCCCGCTGCGCCGCCGTACAGAAACGTCTCATCGACGGCGCCCCGCGCAACGGCGACTGGACCGGCCTGTGGAGCGCCCGCGACTATGTACCCGACGTCCGTAAGGTGCGGGCCAGCGTCTTCGCCGTGCACGGCGCGCAGGACCTCAACGTCCGCACCAAGCACCTCGGGCAGTGGTGGAACGCGCTGGCGCACGCCGGTGTGGAGCGCAAGATCTGGCTCTCCGGGACGGGGCATGTCGATCCCTTCGACTTCCGGCGCGGCGAGTGGGTGCGCACCCTGCACCGCTGGTTCGACCACTACCTCCTCGGCATCGACAACGGCATCGAGCGCGAGCCGATGGCCGATGTCGAACGCGGCCCGGACCAGTGGTCAACCGATCGCGTCTGGCCCCCGGCAGCCGGCCGGCAGACCATCCTGCGTCCTCGCGACGGCGCTGACCCCGGCGTTGGCGTCCTGGGAACCCAGCGGGCCGAGCCCGGCGCGACCGCGTCCTTCACCGACGACCCCCGGCTGAGCGAGGCGGACTGGGCGGCGCGTATCGACACCCCGACCCCGGACAAGGCGGGCTTCACCACCGGTCCGCTCACCAAGGACCTGCGGCTGTCCGGCTCCGGCACGGTGACCGTCACCGCCACGCCCTCCACCACCAGCGCCCATCTCTCGGCGGTCCTGGTCGACCTCGGCCCGGCCACCATCCGTGACTACACCGGGGACGGTGAGGGGATCGTCACCCTTGACCGCCGCACCTGCTGGGGCAGCAGTACGGCGGGCGACAGCGCCTGCTTCAAGGAGACCGCGGCGGACACGGCGAACGTCGACTACACGGTCTTCAGCCGCGGCTGGGCCGACCTCGGCCACTACGCGGGCGACGGCACGGGCCGCCCGCTGATGCCCGGCAGGGCGTACACCCTCACCCTCGACCTGGCCGCCACCGACCATGTCGTCCCGGCCGGCCACCGGCTCGCCCTGATCATCGCCGGCACTGACGCGGGCCTCCTCGAACCGCCGTCCACCACTCCCCGCCTGACGGTGGACCTGCCCCGCACCTTTGCCCGTCTCCCACTGGTGGGCGGCGCGCCGAAGACCTCGGCCTCCGGTCGGCACACGGGCGCCGGTTCGCCCCTGAAGGGCGTACGGGCCCCGCGTCAGCAGCCGCCGATCCCGTTCGCGTCCGCGCACGACTGACGGACCGAGCCGGCCCCGCCGGCCAGGCCCCGCCACCCCGCGCAGTCCCCCACCCCCTGACCGAGGAGGCCCGCACGTGTTCTCGTCATCACCCCTCATCCGCACCGCCGCCTGTGGCGCTGTCGGCGTCCTGTTGACCGGGTCGTTCCTCACCGGGCCCGCGCGGGCCGAGGTGCGGGCGCCGCGGACCGGATTCGAGGTCAGCCACGGGGCGCGGTGGACCACACAGGGGGAGGAGACGGACTTCCTCGCGGCGGTCGACAAGGCGAGCTCGCGCGTCGCCGTCGACCGGATCGGGGCCACCGCGCAAGGGCGGCCGCTGCGGCTGGTGCGGATCGGCGCACCAGCCGCGCCTGCCGATCCGGCCGAGGCAGCCCGGGGCAACTCGCTGTTGCTCATCTGCTCCCAGCACGGCGACGAGCCCTCGGGGCGCGAAGCCTGCCTGACCACCATCCGCGACCTCGCCTACTCCAAGGACCGCCGCATGCGCCGCTTCCTGGAGCGCACCACCGTGCTCGTCGTGCCGACCGTCAACCCCGACGGCCGAGCCGCCGACACCCGCGGCAACGCCCAGGGCGTGGACATCAACCGCGACCACATCGCCCTCACCACCGCCGAGGGCCGCGCGATGGCGGCCGTCATCCGGGACTGGCGGCCGGATACGGTCTATGACCTGCACGAGTACGGGGCCACCGTCCCGTACTACATGAAGGACCTGCTGGCCCTGTGGCCGCGCAACCTCAACACCGCGGGCGATGTGCGCCAGGAGGCGCGGATCCTGTCGGACGACTACGTACGGCCGCGCACCGAGGCCGCGGGCTACAGCACCGGGGTGTACGGCATCTGGACCGACCCCGAGACGGGCGAGCCGGTCAAGCAGGTCGCGGGCGACGGCCAGGAGCGGATCCTGCGGAACACCGCGGGCGTCAAGAACTCCGTCGGCCTGCTCGTCGAAACCCGCGTCGACCCGCTCAGCGACGCCGAGAAGGCAGATCCCGCCCTGAACAACCGGCGCCGGGTCGGCTCCCAGCTCGCCGCGCTGAAGGACGGCGCCTTCCGCTTCGCGGACCGGCGACGCACCCGGATCGAGGCCGCCACCACGGCGGCACGGCTGGCCGGTTACGCGGACCGGGGCCCGGTCTACCTCGGGGGAGCGGACAACGACCCCGCGGGTGCGGACGCGATCCTGAAGGACCCGCCGTGCGGCTACCGGCTGGACGCCGCGCAGTACGGCAAGGTGCAGGACGAACTCGCCCTGCACGGGGTGACCGTGCGTCCCGGGCCCGGCCAGGGCGGCGGCGTCCTCGTACCGCTGCGCCAGCCGCTCCGTGCCCTCGTCCCGCTGCTGCTGGACGGCCGCTCCACGTTCCACCTCACCGCCGGGCGGCCGGTGGACACCTGCTGACACGCGGGGCCGCGCGGGCGGGACAGGGGCAGGAGAGCACGTCGGAGCACCGGCCCGCCGGGCCGGTGGCATGTGTCTCCGGGTGCTGGGGTAACCGAACGCACGAGAAGTACGACGGCGACTTGGAGATCCGCATCGGCCCGGCGGCCCCGGCCGGGGCCGCCGGCTCGGCCGGGGCCGGCCGAGCCGGATTCCACGAACGGCTCGGACGCCTCAGCCAACCCCGCCGAGGCGGGCGTCCGGGCCGACCGGGCCCCGGCGACCAAGGCGCCGTAGCCCTGCGGGGCGACGCCGGATCGGATGGGCTGGGCCCCGCCCGCCGCGTGCCGCGCCCCATCCGCCGCGGCCCATCCGCCGCGGCCCATCCGCGCCCCGCGGACACCCCGTCGGGCCAGTCCCGCCGTCCGGCCTCGCCGTGACGGCGGGCAACTGCCCTGCCCGCCCGGCCTGTAGGCCGTCCGGACGGTGCCAGGAGCGGTCGGTTGTCCGGTCCGGGCCACCGAGTTTGCCCGGCGCGCTGCCGGGCCCGGGCGGCGTACGGGCCGAGGGCAGCAGCCGTCGCTGCCGTCATTCCACCGCGAGACCGCCGAGGCGGGCGGCGTCGCGGGCGCAGCCCCAGGCGACCGTGACGCCCGCGCCGCCGTGGCCGTAGTTGTGGACGCAGCGCCCGCCGCCCGGCAACTCTTGCGTCTCCAGCCGCACCCGCGACCGCGCCGGCCGCAGCCCCACCCGGTGGGCCAGGACGCGGGCGTGCGCCACCTTGGGGTGGACGCGGGCGCAACGCGCCACGATGGCCTCCGCCGTCGCGGGATCCGGCTCCAGGCTCCAGGCGTTCTCCCGCGCGGTGCCGCCGAGCACCAGGCCGTACGGCTGCGGCAGCGCGTACAGCGTGTCCGGCGAGTGGGGAGCCGCGGCCACCAGCCACTCCTCCACGCCCGGGTTCTCCACGACCACCAGCTGCCCCTGCACCGGGTGCACCTCGGCGTCGGGCACCAGCTCCCGCGCGCCCAGGCCCGTGCAATTGACGACGAGCGGTGCGGCCCGGCCGGCCTCGGCGAGTGAGGTCACGGTCCGTTCCTCGACCGTTCCGCCCGCGGCCTCCAGCCGTTGCCGCAGATAGCCGAGGTACGTCGGCATGTCGACCAGCGGGACGCGGGCCCGCAGGCCCACCGCGAAGCCGTCCGGCAGCTCGTCGGGGCGCGCCTGCCGCAGCCCCGGCAGGGCCGCCGCCCACGCCCCCAGGTTCCCGGTGCCGATGCCCGCCTGTGTCCCCTCGACCAGCCGGACCCCTGTCTCCGCGGGACGCTGGGCCAGTGCGGTCAGGGTGTGCAGCGTCCGTACGGACCAGATCGTCACCTGCTCCTCCGGCTCGATGCGGTACGGCCACCACAGCCCTCCGGCCACGGCCGACGTGGTGCGCCCGGCCGGTTCCCGGCTCCACACCGCTACCTGCCGACCCCCCTCGGCGAGCACGATGGCGCTGGTCAGGCCGATGACCCCACTGCCGACGACGATCGCATCGCATGTCATGTGCGGAGGTTATCGCCGGGGTGGAGGGGGCCCGCCGGCCCCTCCACGGCACTGGCCCGCCAGACCGGCCCCGCGCTCCGGATTCATCCCTTGTGCCGCTGTGCAGGCGAGTCGCAGTCGTGGTGCCGCAAAGTGGGAATACTTGGGGCATGACCCCCACGTACGTGACCTTCGGGCTGGTGCCGGCGGTGCGCGCCGGCGGTGTCCTGACCAATGGCACGTACCAAATGCACCGCGATTTCCTGGACTTCGTGGTGGACGGCCGGCCGCTGCTGCGGCGCCTCGCCGACCTCGACGCGGTCTCGCCGCTCGCCTCCGACCTCGGCCCGTCCATCTTCCCGGAGCAGGTCCGCAGGCTGCTGCTGGAGAGCGACGCGCCGTTGGAGGGCGGCCGGTTCGTGATCTACGGCTGCCCGGAGTGCGAGGGGCTGGAGTGCGGGGCCGTCACCGCGGTGATCGAACGGGACGGGGCGGACTTCGTCTGGCGGGATTTCGTCTGGCAGACGGACGAGAGCCCCGACGTCGACCTCAACGGCTACCAGGGCATCGGCCCGTACCGCTTCCGCGGCGAGCAGTACCGCGCCGCCCTGGAGCGGCTGCTGCTCGCCGAGGGCGCCCACGAGGTCCCGGCCGGCCCGCGGGTGCTGCTCATCGGGCAGCGCGCGGCCGTCCTCGCCAAGCTCGCCGCGGCGCTGCGGCGCATCGGCATCGGCGCCGAGATCACCCTCGACGCGGTGGGGGCGCTCGCTGAGGAGCTGCGGAAGTACGGCGCGGTGGTCTTCGGGTGGACGGTGGGCCAGGAGGAGCGCGACGCCGTACGGGACGCCTTCGCGGCCGCGCGCTCCCAGGCCGTCCTGGTGACCGCGCTCGCCCCCATCGTCCCCCTGCTCGTCGCCCAGGTCGAACAGGCCCTGGACCGCACCCCCTACGACCGCCGCCGCCTCGTCGGCCTCACGATGGGCTGCGGCGAGGCGGTGGTGGAGGTGACCTCCGAGTGCCGGGTCCGGCTGGTCGCCCACCGGCTCGACCGACTCTCCCGCGCGCATGCGCATGAGCTCTTCGACGCCTGGCTGGAGCCGGGGGTCCATCGGATTCCCCTGGAGGCGCGGGCGGTGCGGGGCCAGTCGTTCGTGGTGGCCCGCACGAGCGACGCGGTCCTGGTGACGCCGGTGGTCCGCTAGGCCGGTGGTCCGCGGGTGGCGCCCCGGCCCCGTCCGGGCGAGGGAAAATCCACGGCAGGCGGCAGCCGACGGCGACTAGGATCGGCCCTCTGATGACTGCCACTCTCGTCGCCAAGGACCTCGCCGCCGCACAGGGCGACCGCACCCTCTTCTCCGGGCTCGACCTCGTCGTCGCCCCGGGCGAAGTCATCGGGCTTGTCGGCGTCAACGGTGCGGGCAAGTCCACCCTGCTGCGCCTGCTTGCCGGCCTCACCGACCCCGATCAGGGGGCCGTACGCCTCAGCCCGCCGCACGCCACTGTGGGTCACCTGCCGCAGGAGCCCGAGCGGCGGCCGGGAGAGACCGTACGGGGGTTCCTGGCCCGCCGTACCGGGGTCGCGGCCGCGCAGGCCGAGCTCGACGCCGCCACCCAGGCACTCGTCGACGCCGCGCCCGGCGCGGACGACGCCTACGCCACCGCCCTGGAGCGCTGGCTCTCCCTGGGCGCCGCCGACCTCGACGAGCGGGCCGACGAGGTCGCCGCCTCGCTCGGGCTCGACGTCTCCCTGGACCGCCCCATGACCGGCCTCTCGGGCGGACAGGCGGCGCGCGCCGGGCTCGCCTCGCTCCTCCTCTCCCGGTACGACGTCTTCCTGCTCGACGAGCCCACCAACGACCTCGATCACGACGGACTCCAGCGCCTCGAGACCTTCGTCGGCGGACTGCGCGCCGGTACGGTGCTCGTCAGCCACGACCGCGAATTCCTCGCCCGCACGGTCGACAAGGTGCTCGAACTCGACCTTGTCCAGCAGCGGGTGAATCTCTTCGGCGGCGGCTACGAGGCATACCTGGAGGAGCGGGAGACGGCACGCCGCCACGCCCGCGAACGCTTCCAGGAATACGCGGACACCCGCGCCACCCTGGAGGCCCGGGCCCGCACCCAGCGCGCCTGGATGGAGAAGGGCGTCAAGAACGCCCGCCGCAAGGCCACCGACGGCGACAAGATCGGGCGCAACGCCCGGGTCGAGGCCACCGAGAAGCAGGCTGCCAAGGCACGCCAGACCGACCGGCTGATCGAGCGGCTGGACGTGGTCGAGGAGCCGCGCAAGGAGTGGGAGCTGCGGATGGAGATCGCCGCGGCGCCGCGCGCGGGCGCGGTCGTGGCGACCCTGCGCGGCGCCGAGGCACGGCGCGGCGACTTCCGCTTCGGCCCGGTCGACCTCCAGATCGACTGGGCCGACCGGGTCGCGGTGACCGGAGCGAACGGCTCCGGAAAGTCCACCCTGCTCGCCGCCCTCCTCGGCCGCCTCCCACTGGACGCGGGCGCGGCGGCGCTCGGCCCCGGTGTGGTGGTCGGCGAGGTCGACCAGGCACGCGCGCTCTTCTTCGGGCGCGAGTCACTGCTGGAGGCATTCGGCGCGGCGGTGCCGGAGCTGGCGCCCGCCGACGTACGGACGCTCCTGGCCAAGTTCGGCCTCAAGGCCGACCATGTGCTGCGGCCCGCCGCCACGCTGTCCCCGGGGGAGCGGACCCGTTCGGCACTGGCGCTCCTCCAGGCGCGCGGGGTCAACCTCCTGGTCCTCGACGAGCCCACCAACCACCTGGACCTGCCGGCCATCGAGCAACTCGAGTCGGCCCTGGCCTCCTACACCGGCACTCTGCTCCTGGTCACCCACGACCGCCGCATGCTCGACGCGGTCCACACCACCCGCCGTCTCCAGGTGACGAACGGCCACGTCACCGAAGCGTGAGCGCTGCCGGGACGGCGGGATCCGGACGGCGCGCCCCGGCGGGGCGGCCGATTGCGGGCCGCCCCGGTCGCGGTGCCGGCCGTCCGGGCCGGCACCGCGACCGGCACCGCATCGTCCGGAGGGCTACCGCTTCTTGGGGTCCAGCAGACCCGCCCGCCGCAGTGCGTCCGCCATCGCGCCGTTCGCCGGGGCCGCGTCGCGGCCACCGCCGCCGCCGCGCTGGGCGCCGCGGGAGGAGCCACGGCTGCCGCCCTGGCGCTGCTGCGGGGCACCGCGCTTCGGGCCGCGCTCGCCGCGCTCGCCGCGCTCGCCTCGGTCCCGGCCGCCGCTGGGTGCCGCGCCCGCCTCGTCGTCCAGACGCAGCGTCAGCGAGATGCGCTTGCGGGGGATGTCGATGTCCAGGACCTTCACCCGCACGATGTCGCCCGGCTTCACCACATCCCGCGGGTCCTTGACGAACGTCTTGGACATCGCGGACACATGCACCAAACCGTCCTGATGCACGCCGACATCCACAAACGCGCCGAATGCCGCGACATTGGTGACGACGCCCTCCAGGATCATCCCCGACGTGAGGTCGCCGATCTTCTCGACGCCCTCCTTGAAGGTCGCGGTCTTGAAGGCGGGGCGCGGGTCGCGGCCCGGCTTCTCCAGCTCCTTCAGGATGTCGGTGACGGTCGGCAGCCCGAAGGCGTCGTCCACGAAGTCGCCCGGCCGCAGGCCCCGCAGCACCGCCGTGTTGCCGATCAGCGTGCTCACCTCGCCGCCCGCCTCGGCGACCATCCGCCGCACCACCGGGTATGCCTCGGGGTGGACGCTGGACGCGTCGAGCGGGTCGTCGCCGCCGCGGATGCGCAGGAAGCCCGCGCACTGTTCGTAGGCCTTGGGGCCGAGCCGGGCCACGTCCTTGAGCCGCTTACGGCTGCGGAAGGGGCCGTTGGCGTCGCGGTGGGCGACGATGTTCTCCGCCAGTCCGCTGCCGATGCCGGAGACCCGGCTGAGCAGCGGGGCGGAGGCGGTGTTGACGTCCACCCCGACACCGTTCACACAGTCCTCGACCACGGCGTCCAGCGAGCGCGAGAGCTTCACCTCGGACAGGTCGTGCTGATACTGACCGACGCCGATCGACTTCGGATCGATCTTGACCAGCTCCGCGAGCGGATCCTGGAGCCGACGGGCGATGGACACGGCGCCGCGCAGCGAGACATCGAGATCCGGCAGTTCCTGCGAGGCGAAGGCCGAGGCGGAGTACACGGAGGCGCCCGCCTCCGAGACCATCACCTTGGTGAGCTTCAGCTCCGGATGCTTTTCGCACAGCTCGCCCGCGAGCTTGTCGGTCTCGCGGGACGCCGTGCCGTTGCCGATCGCGATCAGCTCGACATCGTGCTCCCGCGCGAGCCGCGCAAGCTTGTCGAGGGCCTCGTGCCACTGGTTGCGGGGGACATGCGGGTAGATCGTGTCGGTCGCGGCCACCTTGCCCGTCGCATCGACGACCGCCACCTTCACGCCCGTACGGAAACCGGGGTCCAGGCCCATCGTGGCGCGCGTGCCCGCCGGGGCGGCGAGCAGCAGATCGCGCAGATTGGCGGCGAAGACACGGACGGCCTCGTCCTCGGCGGTCTGCCGCAGCCGCAGCCGCAGATCGATGCCGAGGTGCACCAACACGCGGGTGCGCCAGGCCCAGCGCACCGCGTCGGCCAGCCACTTGTCGGCCGGACGGCCCCGGTCCGCGATGCCGAAGCGCCGGGCGATGGACCGCTCGTACGACGTGGGGCCGGGCTCGTCGGACGGCTCCTCCGGCTCCAGGGTGACGTCGAGGACCTCCTCCTTCTCGCCGCGGAACATCGCCAGCACCCGGTGCGAGGGCAGCTCGGTGAACGGCTCGGCGAAGTCGAAGTAGTCGGCGAACTTCGCGCCCGCCTCCTCCTTGCCCTCCCGCACCTTGGTGACGACCCGGCCGCGCGACCACATGCGCTCACGCAGGTCGCCGATGAGATCCGCGTCCTCCCCGAACCGCTCGGTGAGGATGGCCCGCGCGCCCTCCAGCGCGGCGGCGGGGTCCGCGACGCCCTTCTCCGGATCCACAAAGGCCGCCGCGGCGGTCGTCGGCTCCACGGTCGGGTCACCGAGCAGCCCGTCCGCGAGCGGCTCCAGACCGGCCTCGCGGGCGATCTGCGCCTTCGTGCGCCGCTTCGGCTTGAAGGGGAGGTAGATGTCCTCCAGCCGGGCCTTGGAGTCGGCGGCGAGGATCTGCGCCTGCAGCGCCTCGTCCAACTTGCCCTGCGAACGGACCGAGTCGAGGATCGCGGTGCGCCGCTCCTCCAGCTCCCGCAGATAGCGCAGCCGCTCCTCCAGGGAGCGCAGCTGCGCATCGTCGAGCATCTCCGTCGCTTCCTTGCGGTAGCGCGCGATGAACGGCACGGTAGAGCCGCCGTCGAGCAGCTCGACGGCGGCTTTGACCTGCCGTTCCCGTACGCCGAGTTCCTCGGCGATCCTGCCTTCGATGGACGTCGTCACGATCACGCTCCGCTTTCGGTCTGCACTGCCTTTGCATTGTGGCAGGTGGCACTGACGAAGCGGTCGCGGCCGACGTATTCCGGCGGGCCGGGAGAGTCGGAGACGGGTGTCAGACGTGCCTGCGGCGGGTCGAGTCCGAGGCTCCGCCGAAGAGACGGGCCACCGCACGGAAAGGCAAGGTCACGACGGCGGCGAGCGTGGATCCAATGGCTCGGAGCACATCGGCGACGGCGCGGAACACAAGGGCCTCCTCAGGTCGGGTCGGATTGGCGTCGGACCGGCAGCCGCCGGGCGCCGTACGCACGCGGAGCACGGGCAGGCGCCGGCGTACGCGGCGCGCGGTTGGGGCGCCCGGTGAGGGGCGGCCGATCGCGCACGACAGTCGGGTATCCGGCGAGACGGGTGGCAAACCCCGGGCGCACTCTCTCGATCACGTCAGCCGTTCGCGGGGACGCGCTTGGCGGCACCTGGCCCGCGTGGCGCGGCGGCACCGCCCTTCCCCGTTCCGCCTGGTCCGGCCCGTCGCGGTCCGCGCCGGGCTCGGTGGGGCGGGCCGTCGGGAGGTGCCAGGCTCAGCCCTTGCCGATGAGGTTCGCCGGGAACGCGCCACCCTCCATGGCCGCCTTCGTGAAGGCTCCGGCCAGCTCCGTCAGCCGAGCCACGCCTGCCGCGCCCAGGTGCTCGTACGGTGCCGCGTCCAGTCGGTCGGTCTCGTCCTCCAGCGCCTGGCGCAGCTCCGTACCCGCGTCCGTCAGCTCGTTGTCGGCGGTGAGCAGGCCGCGCTCGCGCAGCCGTTCCTGGCCCGCCGCCCACTCCTCGGGGCTCCAGCCGCGGGTCCTCAGGACCCACTTGGGGGACATGCCCTTGCCGCTCGCCGCGTGGCTGGCCAGCGCCTCCACGCCGTCGAGGCCGGCGCGGACGAGCGTCATCAGGTGGCCGTCCCCGCGGTGCTCGCGCAGCAGCGTGGCGGCGTGCCAGAACGCCAGGTGCGGGGCGTCGGGGACGGGCAGATCGGCGTGGGCGGCGTACAGGGGGCGCGCGTAGCGCGAACACGCCTCGGTGGCGCGCAGCGCCAGCTCCGCGGCCTCGGCCATCTCCTTGGAGGCGATGGCGTCTTCGCCCAGCACCCGCCGCAGCACCGAGTCGGCCGCGCGCAGCCGGGCCTCCAGCGCGGCCTCGGGGGAGACCACGTCCCACGCGGCGGGTATATGGCGGGCGACCATCTCGTGCTTGAAGTTGTAGAAGGTCGCGGTGACGGTCCCCGCGCCCACCCGGCCGAACGCGGCCGCGCGGCCGACGAAGTAGACGGCTCCGCGCTCCTCCAGTCCCAGCTGGGCCAGCTCGTTCGCATAGTCCGGGGCGAAGTAGACGGCCGAGTGGAGCGGGTTTACGACGGTGTGGCAGCGGCGTGCGGCGCGCTCGGGGAGTGAGGTCATGGGCCACACGTTACCGACTGGTTGGTATGTCCGGAAGCCCCGGTTCCCGCCCCCGGTTCCCGCCCCCGGTTCCCGCCCCCGGTTCCCGCCCCCGGTTCCCGCCCCCGGTTCCCGCCCCCGGTTCCCGTCCCGGTTTCGCCCCCGGTTCCGGCCCCGGTTCCCGCCCCCGCCCCCGGTTCCCGTCCCGGTTCCTGCCCCCGCCCCCGGTTCCCGTCTCGGTTCCCGCCCCCGGTTCCGGCCCCCGCCCCAGCGTCGGGCGCGATCAGTCCACCGGCGGCGTCCACCCCGTCGGCGGGGTCCATCCGAAGCGCGGGGCGCGGCGGCCGCGGAAGGCGGCGATGCCCTCGCCGGCCTCCCCGCTCTCTCGCGCCTGCTCCTGCCAGTACGCCACCCGGCCCGGATCGGCGGGCCCGGTCGCGAACTCCTTCGCCGCCGCCTGTGTGAGCTGCGACCGGCTCACCAGCACCCGCGTGAACTCCCCGACCCGCTTGTCGAGCCCACCCGCCGGCAGCACCTCGTCCACCAGGCCGGTGCGCAGTGCCCGGTCGGTGTCGACCAGCTCACCCGAGAACAACAGGTACTTGGCGGCGCCCGGGCCGATCAGCTCCACAAGCCGGCGGGTGGAGCCCGGGGAGTAGACGATGCCCAGCTTGGCCGGGGTGATCCCGAAACGGGCGTCCTCCTCCGCGAACCGCAGATCGCAGGCGGCCGCCAGCTGGCAGCCGCCGCCCACGCAGTAGCCGCGCACCGCGGCGAGCGTCGGCTTGGGGAAGGCGGCCAGCGCCTCCTCGGCGGGCAGCGCGATCCCGGTGGTCTCCTCGTACGTCGAGCTGAGGGAGCCGATGTCCGCGCCCGCGCAGAAGGTGTCGCCGTCGCCGGTGAGCACCAGCGCCCGTACGGCGGGGTCGGCGGCGAGCCGGGTCAGCAGCGGGGGCAGTGCGCGCCACATGTCCGGGGTCATCGCATTGCGCTTGGCGGGATTGCTGATGACGACGGTCGCTATGCCGTCGGCGAGGGTGTGCTGCAGGCAGGGCTCCATGCGGCGGATCGTATCGGGGCGGCGCGAAGGTCCCCGGCGGGGGCGTCAGGCACCCGTCGCCTGCCCGGTCAAGGAATAGGCACCATGGTCGGAATCCAGGCGAGCAGGATCAGTCGAGCGCGTGACGGTGGCATACGCCAACGATCAAAAGCGGTCGATAAGCGATAAGTTGTAGTCACTTCGTCGGTCCGTACCAAAGCACTCCCAACACTCGACGGGAGTGGTCGAACCGTGGCGATGGGTGGGTATCGGACATGGAGATCGTCGGGAGAGTTCCCTCCGAACCGGGACATGCCCCGCCCCGCAGGCCGGTCGACCCGGTCGACTACGAAGGTGTGTGGCGGTTCACCGCCCCGGCCGTCGACTCCTCCGTGCCGCAGGCCCGGCACGCGGTGCGAGACCTGCTGATCAATCAGAGGGTGCCCGCCCATGACGATTTGGTGGAGAATCTGCTCCTGATCGTCTCCGAGTTGGTGACCAATGCCGTACGGCACGCCGCGCTGCTCTCCCCGGAGATCGCCGTGGAGGTCTCCATCAACCAGGACTGGGTGCGGGTGGCCGTCGAGGACAACCACCCGTACCGGCCGGTGGCCCTGATGGCGGACCAGGGCCGGACCGGCGGGCGGGGACTGCTACTGGTCCAGGTGCTCGCGGAGGAGGCGGGCGGTGTCTACGACGTGGACCACACGGCGAGCGGCGGCAAGGCCGTCTGGGCCGCGCTGCCCTTAAAACCGTGTCAGCCGCGGTTCGCCCCATAGCGAGGCCCGGGTCGACGCGGCGCCGACCGCCGCGATGACCGCGGCGCGGGCCATCGGCCGGGGGCTACCAGCCCGCCGCCGCCCCCGTGAGCTCGCGGACCGCCGGGCGGGCCGCGTCCAGCACGGTCATGAACCACGCCGAGAACGGGCCCTCCGTGCGCAGCCGCCCCAGCTCCTCGGGGGTGACGAAGGCGGTCTCGCCGATCTCGCGCGGGTCGGGGCGCGGGGCCTGTCGGACCAGTCCCACGAAGAGGTGGTTGTACTCCTGCTCCACCAGCCCGGAGGCCGGGTCCGGGTGGTTGTAGCGGACCGTGCCCGCCTCGCGCAGCAGCGCGGGCGCCACGCCCAGCTCCTCACCGGTGCGCCGGGCGGCGGCCACGAACGGCGACTCGCCGGGGTAGGGGTGGCCGCAGCAGGTGTTCGACCAGACGCCGGGGGAGTGGTACTTGCCCAGTGCCCGGCGCTGAAGCAGCAGTCGCCCCCGGTCGTCGAAGAGGAAGACGGAGAACGCCCGGTGCAGCCGGCCGGGCGCGAGGTGTGCGGAGAGTTTCTCCGCGGTGCCGATCGTGGTGCCGTCCTCGTCGACCAGCTCGAGCATGATCGGTTCCGTGGAACCGTCCGGCGCGGGGGGCGCGGCGGTCTCGGCGGAGCGGCCGTTGGGGGGTGTGATCGGCATGACCATCCTCATAGTTCCGACTCGTGAGCGTCCCAGTCTGCCGCATATGTGCCCCCGGGCGTGGTCAGTGGCACAGCTTTGCCTCGTGATCGGCATGCCCTCCGGGTTCCAGCTGGAACGTGCAGTGAGCTACGTCGAAGTGCTGCCCGAGACAGCCCTGGAGGGAGTGCAGCATCCGCTCGTGGCCGACGGAACCCAGCACTGTGGGACTGACCACCACATGCGCGGAGAGCACCGGCATACCCGAGGTGATGGTCCACACGTGTAGATCGTGCAGGCCCTCGACGCCGGGGAGGGCCAGGATATGGGCGCGTACGGCCTCCATGTCCACATCCCGCGGCGCCGCCTCCAGGAGGACGTTCAGCGTCTCGCGCAGCAGCCGGTACGTACGCGGGACGATCATGAGGCCGATCAGCAGCGAGGCGATCGGGTCGGCCGCCTGCCAGCCGGTCGTCAGGATGATCGCGGCCGACACCAGGACCGCGACCGAGCCGAGCGCGTCCGCCAGCACCTCCAGAAACGCGGCGTGGACGTTCAGACTCTCCCGCTGCCCGCCCATCAGCAGGGCCAGCGATACCGCGTTCGCCGCCAGGCCGATGGCGGCGAAGACGAGGGTCAGCCCGCCCTCGGTGGCGGCGGGGGAGAGGAGCCGCAGCACCGCCTCGTACAGGATGTAGCCGCCGACTCCGAGCAGCAGCAGACAGTTCCCG
Organism: Streptomyces sp. NPDC005266; assembly: GCF_040607655.1. Classification (NCBI taxonomy): domain Bacteria; kingdom Bacillati; phylum Actinomycetota; class Actinomycetes; order Kitasatosporales; family Streptomycetaceae; genus Streptomyces; species Streptomyces sp. NPDC005266. Next base: position 337,104 of record NZ_JBEXHC010000003.1, on the reverse strand, counting down.
AGCGCCGCCAGGATCTCGGCGCGGGCGAAGCCATACGTACGGCGCGGGCTCGGCGGACGGCCCGCGAAGTGGATCGCCAGCAGCGCCATGGCCAGGCCCAGGGCGTCCGTCGCCATATGGCCCGCGTCCGCCAGCAGCGCGAGCGAGTCGGCCAGGAGGCCGCCGACGATCTCCACGGCCATCACGGTGAGCGTGATGCCCAGCGCGATCCGCAGCCGCCACTGATGGGCGGCGCCCGCGGTGGCGAGGGCGCGGCCGTGGCGGTGATCCGCGCCCCGGTGCGTACGGCCCGTGTGCGCATGGCCCATGTGCGGACGGCCTCCTCCCGCGCCGCGATCCCCTGTCACCAGTGAACTACGGCGGCGCTCCGCGGGCCCGGTCAGCCGCGCCGGGCCTCGGGGTGGTGCAGACACCACCCCTCCCACGCCGATTCCACCATCGCGCGCACCTCGTGCCGGGCGCTCCAGCTCAGCTCCTTGGCGATCAGCTCCGTCGATCCGACGACGCGTGCCGGATCGCCGGGCCGGCGCGGCTCCACGACCGGAGCGAGCTCCGGGCGGCCGGTGATCTCGCCGATCAGGTCGGCCATCTCGCGCACCGAGACGCCCTGTCCGGTGCCGATGTTCACGGTGAGGTCGCCCGGCTCCCGCCGCGCGGCCCGCTCGGCCAGCCGACGGGCCACGGCCAGATGCGCGGAGGCCAGGTCCTCGACATGGATGTAGTCGCGGATACAGGTGCCGTCCGGGGTGGGGTAGTCATCGCCGAAGATCCGCGGGGCCTCGCCGTGGGTGATCCGCTCGAACATCATCGGGATGATGTTGAACACTCCCGTGTCGGCCAGCTCGGGGCGGGTCGCACCGGCCACATTGAAGTAGCGCAGACACGCCGTCGACAGCGAGTGGGCCGCGCCCGCCGCCCTGACCAGCCACTCCCCGGCCAGCTTGGTCTCACCGTACGGATTCATCGGCAGACACGGAGTGTCCTCGGTGACAAGTTCCACATCGGGCATGCCGTAGACGGCGGCGGAGGAGGAGAAGAGGAAGCTCTCGAGGCCCGCCGCGACCGCCGCCTCCAGCAGCACCGTGAGCCCGTGCACATTCTCGCGGTAGTAGCGCAGCGGCTGCTCCACGGATTCCCCGACCTGCTTCTTCGCCGCGAGATGCACCACACCGCGCACGCCCAGCTCGGCGAACGTACGGTCCAGCAGCTCACGGTCGAGCGTGGACCCGCGCACCAGCGGGACGTCCTTGGGCAGTCGCTGCTCGGCGCCGCTGGACAGATCGTCGAGCACGGCCACCGGCTCACCCGCCTCGGCCATGGCCCGCACGACATGCGACCCGATATATCCGGCACCACCTGTGATCAGCCATGTCATGCCCGCACCCTATCCATCGGCGGTGGCGACGGCCGTTTGTCGGGGGCTGTCGCCATCCACCATGATGATCGTCGGCGCGCGGAAGCGTTCGTTCCCTCGATCGTGTGGTGAATGTGCGGTGAACGGGCGCTTCCATCGATCCGATAGCCTCTGCCGACGTGCCGCCCGCCCCACGCGGGGCTGGGGCGTGCGATGCCCGTTGCCCAGAGGGCCCAGGCCAGCGCCAGCCCGGTGTGGCCGCCATGTCAGTTGCCAAGGAGTGAGTTCGTCTGTCGACCGCGATTCTCACCGGTGCGCCGGTCGCCGGCTCGTCTCTCGAGGACGACCTGCGGTCGCTGGGTTTTGACGTGCGTACGGCGGCCGCCTCCACCGCGGTGGGGGCGGAGCTCGCCGCCGTCCCGGTGCGCGAGCGGGTGGCCCTCGTCGATCCCCGCTTCGTCGGCCACGTCCACGCCCTGCGCCTGACCCTGACCGACCCCCGCTTCCCCGCCGCCGCCGCCCCCGGTGCGCTCACCGTCCAGCCCGAGGCTCGCCCGGCGCTGGTCCGCGCGGTGGCGGCTGCCACCGCCACCGCGTGGGTGGACGGGGTGCCGGGGGCCGCTTCGGCCCCTGGGGCTCCCGCTTCGGCCCCCGGGGCTCCCGCTTCGCCCGTCGGGGCTCCCGCTCCGGCCGTCGGCTCCGCCGGCCCGGCGTCGGCCGAGGCCGGCCACGCGGCCACGCCGGGCCGGGCCCCGGCAACGGAGGGCTCGACCTCGGCCGACGTGGTCCCAGCCGCCGGAAGCGCCGAGCGGGCGCAGCCGCGTGCGGGCGTAGCCACGCGTACCGGCGCCGCCGGACAGGACGTGGCCATTGCCGACGCGCTCGACGCAGCAACCCCCTCCGGTGCCGAAACGGCCGAGGCCGGCCACGCGGCCATGCTGAGCCCGGCCTCCGCGGCCGACGGACCGGCGACCGGCACCGGCGTTCTCGTGGACGACATCGCCGCTCTCCTCGACGCCGAAGGCGTCCCCCCGCACCGGCCCGAGCTCGGGGTGCTCGTCGCCGCCGTGCCCGTGGACGACGACGCCCGGGCGCAGGCGCGGGCGGCCACAGACGCCGTGGACGAGGAGAAGGTGCGGCTGCGCACCGCCGTCAAGTCGCGGGACGGGTTCTTCACCACCTTCTGCGTCAGCCCCTACTCCCGCTATATCGCCCGCTGGTGCGCCCGGCGCGGGCTGACCCCGAATCAGGTCACCACCGCCTCCCTGCTCACCGCCATCGTCGCGGCGGCCTGCGCCGCCACCGGCACCCGGCCCGGGTTCATCTCTGCCGGGGTGCTGCTGATCGCCTCGTTCGTGCTGGACTGCACCGACGGCCAGCTGGCCCGCTACTCGCTGCAGTACTCCACGCTCGGCGCCTGGCTGGACGCGACGTTCGACCGGGCCAAGGAGTACGCCTACTACGCGGGCCTCGCCCTCGGCGCCGCCCGGGCCGGCGGTGGCGATGACGTATGGGCGCTCGCGCTCGGCGCCATGGTGCTGCAGACCTGCCGCCATGTCGTGGACTTCTCGTTCAACGAGGCCAGCCACGACGCCACCGCCAACACCAGCCCCACCGCCGCCCTCTCCGACCGCCTCGACAGCGTCGGCTGGACGGTCTGGCTGCGCCGGATGATCGTGCTGCCGATCGGTGAGCGCTGGGCGATGATCGCCGTGCTGACCGCGTTGACCACGCCCCGGATCACCTTCTACGTGCTGCTCATCGGCTGTGCGCTGGCCGCCTGCTACACCACCGCCGGCCGGGTGCTGCGCTCGCTGACCCGCCGGGCCCGGCGTACGGACCGGGCCGCGCGTGCCCTGGCGGACCTCGCCGACTCCGGGCCCCTGGCCGAGCTGGTCGCCAAGGCGTCCGGCCGCGGGGCGTTCCCGTACCGGGCGCCCGGCCTGGCCGCGTTCGGTGCCGCGCTGTTGCTCTCGCTCGCCGCCGTGCTCGACATCGGCTCCTGGGCCTTGCCCGCGGCCGCCCTCGGCTACGCCGTCTGCTCGGGCATCGCGGTCGGCGCGCCCCTCAAGGGCCCGCTCGACTGGCTGGTGCCGCCGCTCTTCCGCGCCGCCGAATACGGCACGATCCTGATCCTGGCGGCCCGCTCGGAGGTTAACGGTGCCTTGCCGGCGGCTTTCGGACTGGTTGCCGCGGTCGCCTACCATCACTACGACACGGTGTACCGCATCCGCGGTGGCACCGGTGCGCCTCCGCACTGGCTGGTGCGGGCGATCGGCGGGCACGAGGGGCGGATCCTGGTGGTCACGGCCGCCGCTGCCCTGCTGTACGAGCAGAACCAAGGTTTCACCATCGCGCTGACCGCTCTCGCGGCGGCCCTCGCGCTGGCGGTGCTCATCGAGAGCATCCGCTTCTGGGTGTCCTCCGGAGCACCCGCCGTACACGACGAAACAGGAGAACCCGCATGATCGGCCTCGTGCTGGCGGCCGGCGCCGGACGGCGTCTGCGTCCCTACACCGACACCCTCCCCAAGGCCCTGGTGCCTGTCGACGGCGACACGACCGTCCTCGACCTGACCCTCGGCAACTTCGCGGAGGTCGGCCTGACCGAGGTCGCCATCGTCGTCGGCTACCGCAAGGAGGCCGTGTACGAGCGCAAGGAGGCCCTCGAGCAGAAGTACGGCCTCAAGCTCACGCTGATCGACAACGACAAGGCCGAGGAGTGGAACAACGCCTACTCTCTGTGGTGCGCCCGTGACGCGATCAAGCACACCGTGATCCTCGCCAACGGCGACACCGTGCACCCGGTCTCCGTCGAGAAGACCCTGCTGGCCGCGCGCGGCAACGGGCAGAAGATCATCCTTGCCCTGGACACGGTGAAGCAGCTCGCCGACGAGGAGATGAAGGTCGTCGTGGACCCCGCCAAGGGCGTCCAGAAGATCACCAAGCTGATGGACCCGGCCGAGGCGACCGGCGAGTACATCGGCGTCACCCTCATCGAGGGCGAGGCCGCGGCCGACCTCGCCGACGCGCTGAAGACCACCTTCGAGCGCGACCCCGACCTCTACTACGAGGACGGCTACCAGGAGCTGGTCAACCGCGGCTTCAAGGTCGACGTGGCCCCCATCGGCGACGTCAAGTGGGTTGAGATCGACAACCACGACGACCTGGCGAAGGGCCGTGAAATCGCGTGCCAGTACTGACGAGGCTCATCCCCTCGCCGCTCGTCGTCGACATCCGACCGGGCGCTCTGGACGATCTGGCGGCGGTCCTCGCGGACCAGCGGATCTCCTCCTCCGGCAAGCTGGCCGTCGCGATCAGCGGCGGCTCCGGCGCCGTGCTGCGCGAGCGGCTGGCGCCGGCCCTGCCGGGCGCGAGCTGGTACGAGGTCGGCGGCGGCACGCTGGATGACGCGATCAAGCTCGCCGACGCCATGAAGTCGGGGCACTACGACGCGGTCGTGGGCCTGGGCGGCGGAAAGATCATCGACTGTGCGAAGTTCGCCGCGGCGCGCATCGGCCTCCCGCTGGTGGCCGTCGCCACGAACCTCTCGCACGACGGTCTGTGCTCACCGGTCGCCACCCTCGACAACGACGCGGGCCGCGGCTCGTACGGAGTGCCCAACCCGATCGCCGTGGTCATCGACCTCGATGTGATCCGGGAGGCGCCCGTCCGCTTCGTCCGCTCCGGGATCGGCGACGCCCTCTCCAACATCTCCGCGGTCGCGGACTGGGAGCTGGCCAACCGGGAGAAGGGCGAGCAGATCGACGGCCTCGCGGCCGCGATGGCGCGTCAGGCCGGCGAGGCCGTGCTGCGCCACCCCGGCGGCGTCGGCGAGGACGGTTTTCTGCAGGTGCTGGCCGAGGGGTTGGTGCTCACCGGGATCTCGATGTCGGTCGCGGGGGACTCCCGCCCGGCCTCCGGTGCCTGCCATGAGATCAACCACGCCTTCGACCTCCTCTTCCCCAAGCGCGCGGCGAGCCACGGCGAGCAGTGCGGTCTTGGCGCCGCGTTCGCGATGCATCTGCGCGGGGCCCACGAGGAGTCGGAGTTCATGGCCGAGGTGTTGCACCGGCACGGACTGCCCGTGCTGCCCGAGGAGATCGGCTTCACCGTGGACGAGTTCGTCCAGGTCGTGGAGTTCGCTCCGAAGACCCGCCCCGGGCGCTACACCATCCTCGAGCACCTTGACCTCTCATCCGACGCGATCAGGGACGCATACGCCGACTATGCCAAAGCAGTCAGTCAAGCCATCAGTGGCTGAACTCCGCCCGGTCGTTCACCCCGAGGGGGTGAAGGACCGGCGGAGCGGTGAGCACTGGGCCGGGCGCCTGTACATGCGAGAGATCTCGCTGCGCTGCGACCGGTACCTGGTGAACACCAGGATCACCCCCAACCAGCTCACCTATCTGATGGTGGTCGCGGGCGTCCTGGCGGGCGCGGCACTTCTGGTGCCGGGCCTGGCCGGGGCGCTGCTCGGCGCCGTCCTCATCCAGATCTATCTGCTGCTGGACTGCGTCGACGGCGAGATCGCGCGCTGGCGCAAGCAGACCTCGATAACCGGCGTCTATCTCGACCGGATCGGCCACTACCTCTCCGAGGCGGCCCTGCTGGTCGGGTTCGGCGTCCGGGCGGCGGACGTCTTCGGCGACGGCGGCCCCGAATGGCTGTGGGCCTTCCTCGGCACGCTCGCCGCTCTCGGCGCGATCCTCATCAAGGCCGAGACCGATCTGGTGGATGTGGCGCGCGCCCGCAGCGGGCTGCCGGCCGTGAAGGACGAGGCGTCGGTGCCGCGTTCCTCGGGCCTCGCGGTAGCCCGTAAGGCCGCGGCGGCGCTCAAGTTCCACCGGCTGGTCGGTGGCGTGGAAGCGTCGCTTTTCATCCTGTTTGTCGCGATTCTCGATCTGGTCCGGGGTGACATCTTCTTCACCCGGCTGGGCGTAGCGGTACTCGCCGGTATCGCCATCGTGCAAACGCTTCTTCACCTGGTGTCCATCCTCGCGTCGAGCAGGCTCAAGTGACCGAAGGCACTATGCGGGTCGGAGCGGTTGTCCTGACGATGGGCAACCGCCCCGAGGAGCTGCGCGCGCTGCTCGATTCGGTCGCCAAGCAGGACGGCGACCCGATCGAGGTGGTCGTCGTGGGCAATGGCTCGCCGCTGCCCACGCTCCCCGACGGCGTACGGACCGTCGAGCTGCCCGAGAACGTGGGCATCCCGGCGGGCCGCAATGTCGGCATCGAGGCGTTCGGACCGGGCGGCTCCGAGGTCGATGTGCTGCTCTTCCTGGACGACGACGGGCTGCTGCCGGGCACGGACACGGCCGAGCTGTGCCGTCAGGCGTTCGCCGCCGATCCGAAGCTCGGCATCATCTCGTTCCGTATCGCGGACCCCGAGACCGGTGTCACCCAGCGTCGCCATGTGCCCCGGCTGCGCGCCTCCGACCCCCTGCGGTCGTCCCGGGTGACCACCTTCCTGGGCGGTGCCAACGCGGTCCGCACCACCGTGTTCCAGCAGGTCGGAGGGTTGCCGGACGAGTTCTTCTACGCCCATGAGGAGACCGATCTCGCCTGGCGGGCGCTGGACGCCGGATGGATGATCGACTACCGGTCGGACATGGTGCTGCACCATCCGACCACCGCGCCGAGCAGGCACGCGGTCTACCACCGGATGGTCGCCCGCAACCGGGTCTGGCTGGCCCGGCGAAACCTTCCCGCCCTGCTCGTTCCCGTCTATCTGGGTGTCTGGCTGCTGCTCACACTGGCCAGGCGTCCCTCCAAAACCGCACTTCGGGCCTGGTTGGGAGGGTTCCGGGAAGGCTGGAAGACACCGTGTGGTCCACGCCGCCCCATGAAGTGGCGTACGGTATGGCGCCTGACCCGACTGGGCCGACCTCCTGTCATCTGACAAGCTCGTATCCGAAGAGCATCGGGCGCGACCCGGGGCGCGGCCCCGCTCAGCGCACCCTGAAGACGAAAGTGTCAACTGTGAGCGAGACTACGCACGACGGTGCGGTCGCCGTGAGTGCCCCGCCATCACCCGACGACGGCCTGTCCCCGGCCGAGCTGGCGAAGAAGTACGGCCTTTCGGTGAGCGGCGCCCGGGTGAGCTTCGGCGAGTACATCCGCCAGATGTGGGGCAGGCGTCACTTCATCCTGGCCTTTTCGCAGGCCAAGCTCACTGCTCAGTACAGCCAGGCCAAGCTCGGTCAGCTGTGGCAGGTGGCGACCCCGCTGCTGAACGCCGCGGTGTACTTCTTCATCTTCGGTCTCCTGCTGGGCGGCAGGGGCGGGATGGAGAACGACATGTACATCCCGTTCCTGGTGACGGGTGTGTTCGTCTTCACCTTCTCGCAGAACTCGGCCATGGCCGGGGTGCGGGCGATCTCCGGGAACCTGGGCCTGGTGCGGGCGCTGCACTTCCCGCGCGCCTCGCTCCCGATCTCCTTCTCGCTTCAGCAGCTCCAGCAGTTGCTGTTCTCGATGATCGTGCTGGTCGTCGTGCTGCTGGGATTCGGGCACTTCCCGGCCCTGGCCTGGCTGCTGATCATCCCGGTGCTGCTGCTGCAGTTCGTCTTCAACACCGGTCTGGCGCTGATCATGGCTCGGATGGGGGCCAAGACTCCGGACCTGGCGCAGCTGCTGCCGTTCATCCTGCGTACCTGGATGTACGCGTCCGGCGTGATGTATCCGCTGGAGCACATGCTTCAGAAGGCGGGGGCGCACTCCTGGGTCTCCGACCTGCTGCTGGCCAACCCGGCGGCGGTCTACATGGACCTGATGCGGTATGCCGTGATCAACGACTACACCTCGGCGAACCTGCCGCCGCATGTCTGGGCGCTGGCTCTGGGCTGGGCCGCGCTCGTCGGCGTCGGCGGCTTCGTGTACTTCTGGAAGGCAGAGGAGCAGTACGGCCGTGGCTGAGCAGACTCTCGACAAAGCCGCCCAGACGGGCGATGCCCCCTCGGCGGCCCCCAACGGGGCGCGGGTGCCCACCGTCATCGCCGACGATCTGCACATCGTCTACCGCGTCAACGGCGGCCCCAAGGGCCGGGGCAGCGCCACCGCCGCCCTCAGCCGCATGCTGCGCCGTAAGAGCGCCCCGGGTATGCGCGAGGTGCACGCCGTGCGCGGTGTCACCTTCGTCGCCTACAAGGGCGAGTCCATCGGTCTGATCGGCTCCAACGGCTCCGGCAAGTCGACCCTGCTGAAGGCCGTCGCGGGACTGCTGCCCGCCGAGCGCGGCAAGGTCTACACCGATGGCCAGCCCTCGCTGCTCGGTGTGAACGCGGCGCTGATGAACGACCTGACCGGTGAGCGGAACGTCATACTCGGCGGACTGGCCATGGGTATGTCGCGGGAGCAGATCCGCGAGCGCTACCAGGGCATCGTGGACTTCTCGGGCATCAACGAGAAGGGCGACTTCATCACGCTGCCGATGCGGACGTACTCCTCCGGCATGGCGGCCCGGCTGCGCTTTTCGATCGCCGCTGCCAAGGACCACGATGTGCTGATGATCGACGAGGCGCTGGCGACCGGTGACCGGAAGTTCCAGAAGCGCTCCGAGGCCCGTATCCGCGAGCTCCGCAAGGACGCCGGGACGGTCTTCCTCGTCAGCCACAACAACAAGTCCATCCGGGACACCTGCGACCGGGTGCTGTGGCTGGAGAAGGGCGAGCTGCTGATGGACGGCCCGACCGACGAGGTCATCAAGGCGTACGAGAAGGAGACGGGCAAGTAGCCGTCTTCCGCACCCCGCGAAGGACAAGGCCCCGCCGGAACGATCCGGCGGGGCCTTGTCGTAGGTGTATCCGTGCCGCCCGCCCCCGGATCTGTTGTGGTGGACAGCCGGCATACGGCCGTGACGGCCTCGGGGGGCACCTTGCGATTCCATCTGATCGACCGCGTCGACGCGTCCGCGGGGGGCGGTGGCGCGAAGCGCGTAGTGATCACCGGCATCGGGCTGCTCACCGCGCTCGGCGCGGGGCAGCGGCAGACCTGGCGGGGGCTGCTGGAAGGACGCACCGGGGTCGGACCGGTCCGCGGCTACGACCCGGCCTCGTTCCGACTTCCGCTGGCCGCCGAGATCGAGGACTTCGACCCCACCGCGTATGCGCCCCGGCGCGCGCTGCGCACCACCACCCGCAACGACCAGCTGGCCATCGCGGGCGCCGCGCTCGCCGTCCGCGACTCCGGCCTGGACTTCGCAGCCTACGACCCCGAGCGGGCCGCCGCGTTCGTCGGCGGCGCCAAGGAGACGTCCCATCTGCTGACTGGCAGCCTCGTCGCCCGGGGGCCGGACGGCCGCGCCGGCCTCGCGCTGCTGGGCGAGCGCGCCTTCGCCGTATCCCGGCCGCTCTCCTCCGTGGCGGGCCGCCGGTCCACCGTGCTCCCTCACCTCTCCGCCGCGTACGGACTCAAAGGCCCCAACACCTGTTTCCATGGCACGGCGGACGCGAGCGCCACCGCCATCGGCCGCGCCTACCGGTCCGTGCGGGCGGCGCGGCGCAGGTGGCCCTCGCGGGGGGCTGCGACGACGCGGCGCCGTGGTGGGCGGCATCCACGATGGACGGCCTCGGCGGGCTCAGCACCCGTGACGACCTGGGGAGGCGGGCCTTCCGGCCGTACGACGCGGACCGCTCCGGCTCCGTACTCGGCGAGGCCGCGGCCTTCCTGGTGCTGGAGGAGTACGAGGCCGCGTGCCGCCGCGACGCCCATCTCTACGCCGAGATCCGCGGCTTCGGCTCCACCCTGGACAGCGCCCGGTTGCTCGCCCCTGCCGAGGACGGCGCAGCGCTGACCACGGCGGTCCGGCGCGCTCTGGAGGAGGCCCGCACCGTCCCCGAGGACGTCGACTACGTGGCCACGCACGGTTGCGCCACCCGGCTGGGCGACCTGAGCGAGGCGAGGGCGCTGCGGGCAGTCTTCGGCGGGTCCCGACCCCGGCCGGTGGCCAGCAGCGTCAAACCCGCGACCGGCCATCTGGGCGCCGCCGCAGGGGCGTTGGGCGCCGCCGTCGCCGCGCTGGCCATCGACTACGGCGCGGTGCCGCCGACGCTCAACCTCGACCGGCCGGACCCGGACTGCCAGGCCCTGGACTGGGTGCCCCATCAGGCCCGCGACCTCCCCGTGCGCCACGCGGTAGCGGTGGCCCGTGGACTCGAGGGACAGCAAGTCGCCCTGGCGCTGGCGGCGGTGGAGCCGACATGGTGACGTACGTGGCATGAGCGGTTGTGGAGCCAACTGTTGAATGATGGAGTCCGCAAAAAGGGGAGCCGTAGCGATGGATGACGAGCAGGCCGAATTGTTGGGGAGACTGTCCGACGCTCTCGGTCCGGTGCGCGCGGTGTTGTCGATAATCCGCAGGCGCTCTTCAGAGAAAATGCTTCTCGTCATGGTGCGGGCGAGAATGCGGAAGACGTGCGGGAGGGCGGGGAGGGCGAGGCCCGCGGGAGCCATTCGGCTCACGCTTCTCGGCTGTGACCCGGCAGCTCACCGCGAAGGCCCGCAGGCCGGCCGCCCGGATATGGGAGACCAGGGCGGTATCGCTCTTGGGAATTCCTCCCTGCTCCTGCAAAATCCTCTTCAGATGGGCAAGGCAGCGTGAGCGGATCGGCCCGAGTGATCCCCGCGGCATGCCGAGTGTCTCGCTGATCTCGTCGTAGGACAGCGGCGGATCCGTCACCATCAGACCGAGCAGCGCCTGGCATTTCGGAGTCAGTGAGCCGAAGGCGCTCAGTACTTCGTCGTCGCGCTCGCGGGCCAGCGCGAGATCCTCCGGCTGTTCTCCCGAGGTCTCGGGGCGGTCGAACGCCTCGGCGCCGCCGACGGGCACGCTGCGCCCCGCCTTCTCCAGGTGTTTCAGGCTTTCCCGCCGGGCCGACGTGGAAATCCACTGGGTCAGCCGGTCGTGCGAGCGGAGCTTGTCCAGATGCTGGACCACGCGCAGCCAGGTCGCCTGGCTCACATCCGCGCAATCGGCCGTGCTGAGTCGATGAGAGCGGGCGATGGCCCAGATCAGCGGTGCGTACCGCTCGACGATCCGATTCCAGCAGTCCTGGTCCCCAGCAAGACAGCCGTCCACCAGATCGTGCGATGACCGTGCGTACACCTATCCCCCCGTATTCCTATTTGTGCTCCTGATGGAACGGGTTGCATATGCCCTTTCCGTGAGGCGTAGCGATCAGGAACTGGAACTCAATTTCACCTCCGCTACGCATGTTTACTATAGGGCGGCGTGGACCGCGGATGTCAACTGTTCCCTGTCGGGTAGTCAAGGTTGATTCACTCTTCGCACGAATGAGCCGCGAATGGACGTCCGAGGATCTTCCGTAACGGTCCGGACCGGCAGGCCCGGGGCACCCGAGGCGGACCCGGGAGGGGCCGGTGCGGGGCCTCCGGTGGCCCACGGTCAGGCCGGTGAACGGGGCGGTGAACCGAAGGCGCCGCCGCTGCCGGTGTTCACTAAACGGAGGCGCTGTATCGTGTGCCTGTACGCCGGGTTGTCGACCGGCGTCGAGCGGCGGGGTATCTGGGAGGGGGACGCGTGTCGCCAGGGGAAGCGCACGTAGCGCCGTACTCACGGCGCGAGCGGCTGCGCATCGCGACCATCCGTGAAATCAAGGACGTCGCTCGGACGCTCCTGGTACAGGAGGGCCCGGAAAATGTGACCATCCGGGCCATCGCGCGTGAGATGGGCATGACCGCGCCGGCCGTCTACCGCTACTTCAGCAGCCGGGACGCGCTCATCCTTCAGCTGCGCGTGGACATCTTCGAGGAAATGGCCCGCTTCATGCGCGGGGTCCTCGGACAGCACCCCGAGGAAGAGTCCGGCCGCAGACTGATCGGCGGCGCCCGCGCGCTGCGCGTCTGGGCCATCAAGCACCCCCATGAGTTCGGGCTCATCCTCGGGCCGTGGGCGCCGGGCCTGGGCCGGGAGGAGACCAAGCCGGACCGCCATATGGGCTGGGTCTTCGGCTCCGTCTTCTCCGATCTGGTCTCCGACCTGTGGCGGCTGCGGGGCTTCCCGGCCCCCGCGGAGGACGAGCTCGCCCCCGGGCTCGCCCGCTCGCTGGCGGCGCTCAGCGAGGACCAGTGCGTGGACATGCCGCCGGGTGCCATCGCCGTGATGCTCCGCTGCTGGGTGCGGCTGTACGGGGTGATCTCCATGGAGGCGCTCGGCCATATGTCCTTCGCCCTGGCGGAGGGCCAGTCCTTCTTCGAGTTCGAGCTGCGCGATCTGTGCGCGGTGCTGGGCATCTCCGAGTTCTACGAAGAGGTCGGCTGAAGAGCCTGCTGAAAGGCCTGCTGAAGAGCCCTGCTGAACAGGTCACCAAGCGGTCACCCAGCGGTCACATGGGCGAGGTCACGGACGGGTGTAGCCCCGCACGTGTGTACACCGAGGGGCGTAAGCTGTAGCAATGCCCGTCCGGATCATGTCGAAACCGGACCCTTGTCCCCTGTTCGGGGGCTCGGGGCCGGACGCCCTTGACATGGCGGCGCGGCGTGTCCGGATCGTGCCGACCAACCGGTGTAGAACGGGGGATGTGACGGCATTGGCTACACGGCCCATCTCCAGCGCTGCCGCGGGGCCCGGTCGCCGGGGTCTGCGTGGCGTCCTGGTGCTCGCCCGTACGCCAGGCTGTCCACGGTGACCGTGGCGGACGAGCGCAGCGGGGGACCCCATACCACGTCGATGAGCCCGGCCGGCCGGCGGGAAGCCACCCGTGCCGTGCTCGACAAGGCCGCACACGAGAACTTTCCCGTCGCCCCCTTCTTCGTGCCCCGGTCCTGGCGCGCCGATCTCATGGCCGTCTACGGCTACGCCCGGCTGGTCGACGACATCGGTGACGGCGATCTGCCGCCCGGCGGCGCCGACGCCGAGCTGCTCGGGCTCGACCGCGACCGGGCGGACGACGCGCTCGCCATGCTCGATGCGTTCGAGGCCGATCTGGAGCGGGTCTTCCAGCCGTCCGGGGAGCCGCGTCACCCCCTGCTGCGCGCGCTGCGCCCCACCGTCCGCCGTCATGGGCTCACCCCCGCGCCCTTCCGCGGCCTGATCGAGGCCAACCGCCAGGATCAGCGGGTCCGGCGGTACGCCACGTACCAGGAGCTCCTGGACTACTGCGAGCTGTCCGCCAACCCGGTGGGGCGGCTCGTCCTCGGCATCACCGGCACCGCGAGCCCCGAGCGGATCCGCCGCTCCGACGCGATCTGCACCGCCCTGCAGATCGTCGAGCATCTGCAGGATGTCGCCGAGGACCTGCGCCGGGACCGCGTCTATCTGCCCGCGGAGGACATGAAACGCTTCGGGGTGACCGAGGCCGACCTCGCCGCCCCCCGGGGCGGCGCATCGGTGCGCGCACTGGTCGCGTACGAGGCGAAACGCGCCGTGGCCCTGCTGAATGAAGGCACCCCCCTGGTGGGTAGCGTCCACGGCAGGCTCAAGGTGCTGCTCGCCGGATTCGTGGCCGGGGGGCGGGCCGCCTTGCGGGCGGTCGCGGCCGCGGGACATGACGTACTCCCTGGACCGCCCAGGCCCACCAAGCTCAGCCTGCTGCGCGAGGTGGGGGCGACACTGCGAAGAGAGGGGTGAGCCGGACCGTGAACGGATCTCCGCACGCGTCCGCGCCAGTGCTCGCGGCGTACCGCTACTGCGAGGCCGTGACCGGGCACCAGGCCCGCAACTTCGCCTACGGCATCAGGCTGCTGCCGACCGAGAAGCGCCACGCGATGTCGGCGCTCTACGCCTTCTCCCGCCGCATCGACGACATCGGCGACGGCCCCCTCGGCCCCGACGCCAAGCGGGCCCGGCTCGCCGACGCCCGCGCCCTGCTCGGCCGGATCCGCGGCGGCGGGATCAAGGAGGACGACACCGACCCGGTCGCCGTGGCGCTCGCGCACGCCGCGCACCGCTTCCCGATCCCGCTCGGCGGACTCGACGAGCTGATCGACGGCGTGCTGATGGATGTCGCCGGGCAGACCTATGAGACCTGGGACGACCTCAAGGCCTACTGCCGCTGTGTGGCGGGCGCCATCGGACGCCTCTCGCTCGGTGTGTTCGGCACCGTGCCCGGCGCGGGCCACAGCGAGGACGAGCTCGGGCGCGCCCCGGAGTACGCCGACACGCTCGGGCTCGCCCTCCAGCTGACCAACATCCTCCGGGACGTCCGCGAGGACGCCGCCGCCGGGCGCACCTACCTGCCCTCCGACGACCTCGCCAAATTCGGCTGTTCCGCCGCGTTCCGCAGCTCCACCGCCCCGCCGGACGCCGACTTCACCGGACTGGTGCACTTCGAGGTCCGGCGGGCCAGGGCGCTGTTCGCCGAGGGCTTCCGGCTGCTGCCCATGCTGGACCGGCGCAGCGGCGCGTGTGTGGCCGCCATGGCGGGCATCTACCGCAGACTTCTCGAGCGCATCGCCCGTGACCCCGCGGCCGTCCTGCGCGGCCGCGTTTCGCTGCCCGGCCGCGAGAAGGCATATGTCGCCGTGCGCGGGCTGGCCGGGCTCGACGCCAGAGCCGTCGCACGCCGCGGCGCCGGGAGGCCGGTATGACGGACTCCCCGACGCCCCCCGCGCCGGGGGCGGGCCCCGCTGCCGGCCCGGCTCCGGCCGCGAACCCCGGCTCGACCGCCGGCCCCGCGCCGGGGACGAACTCCACCCCGGCCGCGAGCCCCCATTTCGGCGGTGAGCGCATGCCCTGCGGCGCCGGGCGGCTCCACGCGGACGACCGGGGGCCCCGGACCGCCGGTGCCGGGGCGGGGCGCCCAGCGCCGCGCGGGCCCGCCACGGCCGTGGTGATCGGCGGCGGACTCGCGGGGACGGCCGCGGCGCTCGCGCTCGCCGACGCCGGGCTGCGGGTCACGCTGCTCGAGGGGCGGCCGAGGCTCGGCGGTCTCGCCTTCTCCTTCCACCGCTCCTCCCCGGCGGGCGAGCTGACCGTCGACAACGGCCAGCATGTCCATCTGCGCTGCTGCACCGCCTACCAGTGGTTCCTGGAAAGGGTCGGTGCCGCCCGACTCGCCCCGCTCCAGGGGCGGTTGGACGTCCCCGTGCTGGATGCGAACGGACGGCGCGGGCGGCGGCTCGGCCGGCTGCGCCGCACCGCCCTGCCGGTCCCGCTGCACCTGTCCGCGAGCCTGTCCACCTACCCCCATCTCTCGCTCGCCGAGCGCGCCCGGGTCGGCCGTGCCGCGCTCGCCCTGGGCCGGCTGGACCCCCAGGACCCGGCGCTGGACGGGGTGGACTTCGCGGGCTGGCTGCGCCGCCACGGCCAGTCGCCGCGCGCCATCGAGGCGCTCTGGGACCTGGTGGGCGTGGCCACGCTCAACGCCACCGCCGAGCACGCCTCGCTGGGCCTCGCCTCGATGGTCTTCAAGACCGGGCTGCTCTCCGAGCCCGGCGCCGCCGACATCGGCTGGGCCCGCGTCCCGCTCGGCGAGCTGCACGACACCCTCGCCCGCGCGGCCCTGGAGGCGGCGGGCGTACGGACGCGGCTGCGCACCCGGGTGACCGGCCTGACCCGTACCCCCGAGGGCCGTTGGAGCGTGCGCACCGGCGAGCGGCCGGGCGAGCCCCTCGACGACGCCGACACCGTCGTCCTCGCCGTACCGCAGCGTGACGCCCACGCCCTGCTCCCCGACGGCGCCCTCGACCATCCGGACCGGCTGCTGGGCATCGGCACCGCGCCCATCCTCAATCTGCATGTGATCTACGACCGCACGGTGCTGCGCCTCCCCTTCTTCGCCGCGCTCGGCTCCCCCGTCCAGTGGGTCTTCGACCGTACGGCGGCCTCGGGGCTCAGGGACGCGCCCCGGGCCGGGGACAGCCAGTACCTGGCGGTGTCGCAGTCGGCGGCGCACGAGGAGATCGACCGCCCGGTCGCCGAGCTGCGCACCCGCTATCTGCCCGAGCTGGAGCGGCTGCTGCCGCCCGCCCGCGGCGCCCGGGTGCGGGACTTCTTCGTCACCCGGGAGCGCACCGCCACCTTCGCCCCCGTCCCCGGCGTCGGACGGCTGCGGCCGTCCGCCCCCACCAACGCGCCCGGCCTCTACCTGGCCGGTGCGTGGACCGCCACCGGCTGGCCCGCGACCATGGAGGGCGCCGTGCGCAGCGGTCTTTCCGCCGCCCGCGCGGCCCTCTCCGACTTCGGCCGCCCGCATCTGAATCCGCTCCCCGCCCCCGGCGGGGGGACGCCCAAGGAGGCGGCATGAGCACGACCACAGATAACAGAGGAGAGACCGTGACCCCGGCGACCCCAGCTGTCGACACCTCAGGCGTCATGGCGCTGCTGGAGCGCGGACGCACGCTCGCCACGCCGGTGCTGCGCGCCGCCGTGGGCCGACTGGCCCCGCCCATGGACACCGTCGCCGCCTACCACTTCGGCTGGATCGACGCCGAGGGCAACCCGGCCGAGGGCGACGGCGGCAAGGCCGTCCGTCCCGCGCTCGCGCTGCTGTCGGCCGAGGCGGCGGGCGCCGCCCCGGAGACCGGGGTGCCCGGCGCGGTCGCCGTCGAGCTGGTGCACAACTTCTCGCTGCTCCACGACGATCTGATGGACGGTGACGAGCAGCGCCGCCACCGTGACACCGTATGGAAGGTGCACGGCCCGGCCCAGGCCATCCTCGTCGGGGATGCCCTCTTCGCCCTGGCCAACGAAATACTGCTGGAGCTCGGGACCGCGGAGGCCGGGCGGGCGGCCCGCCGGCTCACCTCCGCGAGCCGAAAGCTGATCGACGGCCAGGCCCAGGACATCAGCTACGAGCACCGTGAGCGGGTCACCGTCGAGGAGTGCCTGGAGATGGAGGGCAACAAGACGGGCGCGCTGCTGGCCTGCGCCGCCTCCATCGGCGCCGTCCTCGGCGGTGCCGACGACCGCACCGCCGACACCCTGGAGCGCTACGGCTACCACCTCGGGCTCGCCTTCCAGGCCGTGGACGACCTCCTCGGCATCTGGGGCGACCCGGAGGCGACGGGCAAGCGGACCTGGAGCGATCTGCGCCAGCGCAAGAAGTCCCTGCCCGTGGTCGCGGCCCTGTCCGCGGGCGGCCCCGACTCCGAGCGCCTGGCCCGGATCCTCGCCGCCGACGCGCACAAGCCGGACGCCGAGTTCGCCGACTTCTCCGAGGAGGAGTTCGCCACCCGGGCGGCGTTGATCGAACAGGCCGGCGGCCGGGACTGGACCTCCCAGGAGGCCCGCCGACAGCACGCGACCGCGATGGAGGCCCTCGACTCGGTGGACATGCCCGACCGGGTACGGGAGCGGTGCGTGGCGCTCGCCGACTTCGTCGTCGTACGGGAGAGGTGACCCCCATCGACCGCGCATAGCTCGCAGTCGCCGGCCGGCGCCCAGCCGGGGTGCCGGCCGACGGAGACCCCAACGACGGCAGAGTGACACTGCAGAGGGGAAGCCATGACAGCGACCACTATCCATCCCTCCGAGCCATCCGAGTCCGAGACCTTAGTGCTCGCCCGTGAGGCGACGGCGCGCGCGGTGGACCATCTGCTGTCCCGTCAGGACGAGCGCGGCTGGTGGAAGGGCGACCTGGAGACCAACGTCACCATGGACGCCGAGGACCTGATGCTCCGGGAGTTCCTCCGCGTCCAGGACCCCGCCACGCTCGACGCCGCGGCCCGTTACCTCCGCGCCCAGCAGGGCCCGGACGGCACCTGGGCCACCTTCCACGGCGGCCCGCCCGAGCTCTCCACCACCATCGAGGCGTATGTCGCCCTGCGGCTCGCCGGGGACGAGCCCGACGCGCCCCATATGGCCGCCGCCTCCGCATGGGTACGGGCCCGGGGCGGCATCGCGAACAGCAGGGTCTTCACCCGTATCTGGCTGGCCCTCTTCGGCTGGTGGCGCTGGGAGGACCTGCCCGAGCTGCCGCCGGAGATCATCTACTTCCCCAAGTGGTTCCCGCTCAACATCTACGACTTCGGCTGCTGGGCGCGGCAGACCATCGTGCCGCTCACCATCGTCTCGGCCCACCGCCCGGTGCGCCCGGCCCCCTTCCCCCTCGACGAGCTGCACACCGACCCCCGCCGGCCCAATCCGCAGCGCCCCCTGGCCCCCGCCACCTCCTGGGACGGCGCCTTCCAGCGCCTCGACCGCGCCCTGCACGCCTACCGCAAGGTCGCCGTCCGGCCGCTGCGCCGGGCCGCCCTGCGGTCCTGCGCCCGCTGGATCGTGGAGCGCCAGGAGAACGACGGCTGCTGGGGCGGCATCCAGCCACCCGCCGTCTATTCGGTGATCGCCCTCCACCTCCTCGGCTACGACCTCGACCACCCGGTGATGCGCGCCGGGCTGGCCTCGCTCGACCGCTTCGCCGTCTGGCACGAGGACGGCAGCCGGATGATCGAGGCATGCCAGTCCCCGGTCTGGGACACCTGCCTGGCCACCATCGCGCTCGCCGACGCCGGACTCGACTCCGCCCACCCGGCGCTGGTCAAGGCCGCCGACTGGATGCTCGCCGAGCAGATCGACCGGCCCGGCGACTGGTCCGTGAAGCGGCCCGCCGTGCCCTCCGGCGGCTGGGCGTTCGAATTCCACAACGACAACTACCCGGACATCGACGACACCGCCGAGGTCATCCTGGCGCTGCGCCGGGTCGACCACCCCGAGCCCGAGCGGATCGAGGCGGCCGTGCGGCGCGGGATGCGCTGGACGCTCGGCATGCAGTCCAAGAACGGCGCCTGGGGAGCCTTCGACGCCGACAACACCAGCTCGCTCCCCAACCGGCTGCCGTTCTGCGACTTCGGGGAGGTCATCGACCCGCCGTCGGCCGATGTCACCGCTCATGTGGTGGAGATGCTCGCCCACGAGGGGCGGTCCTACGACGCCCGCACCCGGCGCGGTATCGACTGGCTGCTGGCCGAGCAGGAGCCCAGCGGGGCCTGGTTCGGCCGCTGGGGCACCAACTACGTCTACGGCACCGGCTCCGTCGTCCCCGCCCTCGTCAGCGCCGGGGTCCCCGCCTCCCATCCGGCGGTCCGCCGCGCGGTGCGCTGGCTGGAGAGCGTGCAGAACGAGGACGGCGGCTGGGGCGAGGACCAGCGCTCCTACCCCGATCCCGAGTGGATCGGCCGGGGCGCCTCCACCGCCTCGCAGACCGCGTGGGCGCTGCTCGCGCTGCTGGCGGCGGGGGAGCGGGAGAGCAAGGCCGTCGAGCGCGGGGTCACCTGGCTGGCCGCCACCCAGCGGGACGACGGGTCCTGGGACGAGCCGTACTTCACCGGCACCGGCTTCCCCTGGGACTTCTCCATCAACTACCACCTCTACCGGCAGGTCTTTCCGCTCACGGCGCTCGGGCGGTATGTCCACGGCGAGGCCACCGGGGCACGTCCGCGGAGCTTCTGATGTCCGCCGAGCCGGCCCCGGGCCCCGGCGGCGCGCCGCTGCTGATCGCCTGCGCGCTCGGCATCGAGCGGTTCGCCCTGCGGGGCGCCGACCTCGGGGCCGCCGCCGGGTCCGTGACCGTCCTGCGGACGGGCATGGGGCCGCAGTCGGCCGAGCGCGTCGTGAGCCGGGCGCTGTCGGGAGCGAGCGAAGGGACCGGCGAAGCCGGGGGACCGGGGCGCCAGGGGCCGTCGCACACCGCCGTCATCGCCACCGGCTTCTGCGCCGGGCTGGCCCCCGGGATGCACCCGGGGGACCTCGTCGTGGCCGACGAGACCCGTGACCGGGCGGGCCGCACCCCCTGCACCGGCAGCCGGATCCTCTCCGATGCCCTGTCATCTCTCCAGCGGACGGGCCCCGGGCGGTCCGTCCACCTCGGCCCGGTCGTCGGGTCCGGCCATGTCGTGCGCGGCGCCGAGCGGGCCGCGCTGCACAGCACCGGCGCGATCGCGGTGGACATGGAGTCCGCCGCGACCCTGCGCACCGCTGTGCGCCACGGCGTCCGTGCGGTTGCGGCCGTACGGGTGATCGTGGACGCTCCTGAACATGAGCTCGTCCGTATCGGGACACTGCGCGGTGGAATATCGGCGTTCCGGGTACTACGGACTGTCCTTCCCGCTTTCTTTCACTGGCACCGTTCTTCGCTACTCCCAGGAGGTGAGCTCGATGGCCATGCCACTCCGCCAGACCGTCCGGGTCGCGACGTATCTCTTTGACCAGAAGGTGATCAAGCGGCGGGACAAGTTTCCGCTGATCGTGGAGTTGGAGCCGCTCTTCGCGTGCAATCTCGCATGCGAGGGCTGCGGCAAGATCCAGCATCCGGCTGGCGTGCTCAAGCAGCGCATGCCGGTCGCGCAGGCCGTGGGCGCGGTGCTGGAGTCCGGCGCCCCGATGGTCTCCATCGCGGGCGGTGAGCCCTTGATGCATCCGCAGATCGACGAGATCGCACGGCAGTTGGTGGCCCGGAGGAAGTACGTCTTCCTGTGCACCAACGCGATGCTCTTGCGCAAGAAGATCGACCTGTTCGCCCCCTCTCCGTATTTCGCCTTCGCGGTGCACATCGACGGGCTGCGGGAGCGGCACGACGAATCGGTGGCGAAGGAAGGGGTTTTCGACGAGGCGGTGGCGGCCATCAAGGAGGCGAAGCGGCGCGGCTTCCGGGTCACCACCAACTCCACCTTTTTCAACACCGACACCCCGCAGACCGTCATCGAGGTGCTCAATTTCCTCAATGACGACCTCAAGGTGGACGAAATGATGATTTCGCCCGCCTACGCCTATGAGAAGGCGCCCGACCAGGAGCACTTCCTGGGCGTCGAGCAGACCCGTGAGCTGTTCAAGAAGGCGTTCGCGGGAGGCAACCGCCGACGCTGGCGGCTCAACCACAGCCCGCTCTTCCTGGACTTCCTGGAAGGCAAGACGGACTTCCCGTGCACCGCCTGGGGCATCCCCAACTACTCGCTCTTCGGCTGGCAGCGACCCTGCTACCTGATGAGCGACGGCTATGTCCCGACCTACCGCGAGCTGGTCGAGGAGACCGACTGGGACAAGTACGGCCGCGGCAAGGACCCGCGCTGTGACAACTGCATGGCCCACTGCGGCTATGAGCCCACCGCCGTCCTGGCGACCATGGGCTCTCTCAAGGAGTCGCTGCGCGCGGCCCGTGAGACCGCCACGGGAGGCCGGTGACCCCATGAGCCCAGGAGAACCGGTCTCACTCGGCCTGCCCGCCCTGCCGGGCAGGCCGCTCGCACCGCGCCGCCCCTCCCGCCGCCTCCAGGTCGGATCGGTAGCGGTGGGCCGGGATGCCCCGATCTCCGTGCAGTCGATGACGACGACGGTGACGGCGGACATCGGCGCGACGCTGCAGCAGATCGCGGAGCTGACCGCGTCGGGGTGTCAGATCGTCCGGGTGGCCTGCCCGTCACAGGACGACGCCGAGGCGCTGCCGGTGATCGCGAGGAAGTCGCAGATCCCGGTGATCGCGGACATTCACTTCCAGCCGAAGTACGTCTTCGCGGCGATCGACGCCGGGTGCGCCGCGGTGCGGGTGAACCCCGGGAACATCCGCCGGTTCGACGACAAGGTCAAGGAGATCGCCAAGGCGGCCTCGGACGCGGGTGTGCCGATCCGCATCGGAGTGAACGCGGGGTCGCTGGACAAGCGGCTGCTGGAGAAGTACGGCAAGGCCACCCCCGAGGCGCTGGTGGAGTCGGCCCTGTGGGAGTGCTCGCTGTTCGAGGAGCACGGCTTCAGGGACATCAAGATCTCGGTCAAGCACAACGACCCGGTGGTGATGGTCCGCGCCTACCGGCTGCTCGCGGAACAGTGCGACTATCCGCTCCACCTGGGCGTCACCGAGGCCGGCCCCGCCTTCCAGGGAACCATCAAGTCGGCGGTGGCGTTCGGCGCGCTGCTGGGTGAGGGCATCGGCGACACGATCCGCGTCTCGCTCTCGGCCCCTCCGGCGGAGGAGGTCAAGGTCGGCATCCAGATCCTGGAGTCGCTGAACCTGCGCCGGCGCCGGCTGGAGATCGTCTCCTGCCCGTCCTGCGGCCGTGCCCAGGTGGACGTCTACAAGCTGGCCGACGAGGTCACCGCCGGTCTGGAGGGCATGGAGGTGCCGCTGCGGGTCGCCGTCATGGGGTGTGTGGTGAACGGTCCGGGTGAGGCGCGCGAGGCGGATCTGGGGGTGGCGTCCGGCAACGGCAAGGGCCAGATCTTCGTCAAGGGCGAGGTCATCAAGACCGTCCCGGAGTCGAAGATCGTGGAGACCCTGATCGACGAGGCCATGAACATCGCGCGGCGCATGAAGGACGAGGGGGGCCCGTCGGGTACCCCGGACGTCACCGTGGGCTGACACCCGAGGAGGGGATCCGAGCATGCCGTTGTTGGAGAACATCCGGGGCCCGCACGACCTCAAAGCGCTGACGAGCGAGGAACTGGCCGTACTCGCCGAGGAGATCAGGCACTTCCTGATCACCGCGGTGGCCAGGACCGGAGGCCATCTGGGGCCGAATCTCGGCGTGGTCGAGCTGTCCATGGCCCTGCACCGCGTCTTCGACTCGCCGACCGACCGCATCCTGTGGGACACCGGCCACCAGGCTTACGTCCACAAGCTGCTCACCGGCCGTCAGGACTTCTCCAAGCTCCGCCACAAGGGCGGTCTGTCCGGCTACCCGTCACGGGCCGAGTCCGAGCACGACGTCATCGAGAACAGCCATGCCTCCACCGTGCTCGGCTGGGCCGACGGCCTCGCCAAGGCCAACGAGGTCCGGGGCCGCGCCGACCGGCATGTCGTCGCGGTCATCGGCGACGGCGCGCTGACCGGCGGAATGGCCTGGGAGGCGCTCAACAACATCGCCGCCGCCCGGGACCGCCCGCTGATCATCCTCGTCAACGACAACGAGCGCTCCTACGCCCCGACCATCGGGGGTCTCGCCAACCACCTCGCGACCCTCCGTACCACCGACGGTTACGAGCGCTTTCTGGCCTGGGGCAAGGAGGTGCTCCAGCGCACCCCGGTGGTCGGCCAGCCGCTGTACGGATCGCTGCACGGCGCCAAGAAGGGGTTCAAGGACGCCTTCGCGCCCCAGGGCATGTTCGAGGACCTGGGGCTGAAGTACCTGGGGCCCATCGACGGCCATGACACCGAGGCCGTCGAGTCGGCCCTGCGCCGCGCCCGGCGGTTCCACGGCCCCGTCCTGGTCCACTGCCTCACCGAGAAGGGCCGCGGCTACCGGCCCGCGCTGGAGGACGAGGCCGACCGATTCCACACCGTCGCCGCGATGGACCCACTCACCTGCGCGCCCCTCATCCCTTCCGGTGGCCGGTCGTGGACCTCGGTGTTCGGCGAGGAGATGGTGCGGATCGGGGCCGAGCGCCCCGAAGTGGTCGCCCTCACGGCCGCGATGCTCGACCCCGTCGGCCTCACGCCCTTCGCCGAGGCGTACCCGGAGCGCGTGTGGGACGTCGGCATCGCCGAGCAGCACGCGGCGGTCTCGGCGGCCGGCCTGGCGACGGGCGGACTGCATCCGGTCTTCGCCGTCTACGCCACCTTCCTCAACCGCGCCTTCGACCAGCTGCTGATGGATGTGGCACTGCATCGCTGCGGGGTCACCTTCGTCCTCGACCGGGCGGGCGTGACCGGTACGGACGGGGCCTCGCACAACGGCATGTGGGACATGTCCGTCCTCCAGGTGGTGCCGGGCCTGCGGATCGCCGCCCCGCGCGACGCCGACCAACTCCGCGCCCAGCTGCGGGAGGCGATCGACGTGGACGACGCGCCGACCGTCATCCGCTTCCCCAAGGAGTCGGTCGGCGCGCCCATCCCGGCGCTTCGCCGCGCCGGCGGGATGGATGTGCTGCGCGAGGCTGAGGCCGAGGGCCCGGGCGAGGACGTCCTGCTCGTGGTCGCCGGGGTCATGGCCCCGGTCGGGCTGCGCGCCGCCGAGCTGCTGGCCGAACGCGGGATCCGCTGCACGGTGGTCGATCCGCGCTGGGTCAAGCCCGTCGACCCGGAGCTCCCCGGGCTCGCGGCGCGCCACCGGGTGGTGGCCGTCATCGAGGACAATGTGCGCAGCGGCGGGGTGGGCGCGGCGGTCGCCCAGGCGCTGCGCGACGCCGATGTCGATCTGCCGGTACGGACGTTCGGCATCCCCGAGGCCTTCCTGCCCCACGCCAAGCGCGGGGAACTGCTGGCCGACATCGGGCTCACTCCGGCCGAGATCGCCGGCCGGATCGGGGCCGCCCTCGCCCGTATCGATGTGAGCCGCGCGGACGGGCTCCGCACCGTCGCCGCCAAGGAGAGCCAGGGATGACAGCAGCCGAGCAGCGTTCGGGGTTCGACCTCGGGAAGCTTCTGGCCGAGCGCGCCAGTGAGCGATACGAACTGCACACCCGGCATCTCAACCATCAGCTGCCGCGCATGCTGCGCACCCTCGGCTTCGACAAGGTCTACAAGCGGGCCGAGGGCGCGTACTTCTGGGACGACGAGGGCCAGGACTACCTCGATATGCTCGCGGGCTTCGGGGTGATGGGCCTGGGCCGCCACCACCCTGTCGTCCGCAAGGCGCTGCATGACGTCCTGGACGCCGACCTCGCCGATCTGACCCGCTTCGACTGCCAGCCGCTGCCCGGTCTGCTCGCCGAGCGGCTGCTGAGCCACGCCCCGCATCTGGACCGGGTCTACTTCGGCAACAGCGGTACGGAGGCCGTCGAGACCGCCCTGAAGTTCGCCCGCTGTGCGACCCGTAAGCCACGCATCCTGTACTGCGCGCACGCCTTCCACGGGCTGACCACCGGCTCGCTGTCGGTCAACGGGGAGGACGGCTTCCGCAAGGGGTTCGCCCCGCTGCTGCCCGACACGGCGGTCGAACTGGGCGATCTGGCAGCGCTGGAGCGGGAGTTGGCGCGCGGGGACGTAGCCGGGTTCGTCGTCGAGCCGATCCAGGGCAAGGGCGTGCACGAGGCGCCGCCCGGCTATCTGCTCGCCGCGCAGGAGCTGCTCCACCGACACAAGGCGCTGCTCATCGCCGACGAGGTGCAGACGGGGCTCGGCCGCACCGGGGACTTCTTCGCCTACAGCCACGAGGACGGCGTCGAACCGGATCTGGTGTGTGTGGCCAAGGCGCTGTCGGGTGGCTATGTGCCGGTCGGAGCCACCCTCGGCAAGGACTGGATCTTCAAACGCGTCTACTCCTCGATGGACCGCGTGCTGGTCCACTCGGCGAGCTTCGGCGCCAACGCGCAGGCGATGGCCGCCGGGCTCGCCGTCCTGGCCGTGATGGAGGACGAGCAGATCGTCGTGAACGCCCGCCGCACCGGCGGGCTGCTGCGCGACCGCCTCACCGCGCTGGTGGACCGCTATGAGCTGCTGCACGACGTACGCGGCCGTGGGCTGATGATCGGTATTGAGTTCGGCAAGCCGTCCTCGCTGGGGCTGCGCAGCCGCTGGGCGATGCTGCAGGCGGCGCGGAAGGGGCTGTTCGCGCAGATGGTCGTCGTACCGCTGCTGCAGCGTCATCGCATCCTCACCCAGGTCTCCGGCGACCATCTGGAGGTCATTAAGCTGATTCCGCCGCTGATCATCGGCGAGCGGGAAGTGGACCGCTTTGTCGAGGCGTTCACGGCGGTGATGGACGACGCACACGGGGGCGGCGGTCTGATGTGGGAGTTCGGCCGGACTCTCGTCAAACAGGCGGTGGCGCACCGCTGATCCGATGGGGGACCGAAAAGTGATGGACGCGAAGGCGGTACGGGGCGTCAACGCGATGACGGCGGCATGGTCGCGTGCCGCCGTGAAGGACGAGGGCACGGTCTTCGCCGCCGCCGGGGTCTGGCCGCTGCTGGCGCTGCTCGCGGGCGCCGCCGGCGGCCCGGCCCGCGCGGAGCTGGAACGCGCCCTGGGCACCGGTGCGGACGGTGCGACCACCCTGGGCCGCGAGGTGATCGAGGCGCTCGCGGGGCTGGAGGGTGTCGACGCCGCCACCGGGCTGTGGACCCGTCAGGAACTCCCGGTGCGGCCGGAGTGGGAGGCGGAGCTGCCGCCCGGGGTGCGCGGGACGCTGACCGGGGACACCGCGCGGGACCGCAAGGAGCTGGACGCGTGGGCGTCCCGGCGGACCGGCGGTGAGATCGGCCAGATGCCGGTCCCGCTGACCCCGGACACCCTGCTGGTCCTGGCCGGGGCGCTGATGGTGAAGACCACCTGGGTGCAGCCGTTCAAGGAGGGCTGGATGCGGCCGTCGAGCGGGCCGTGGGCGGAGCGGCAGCTGGCCGGTCTGACCCGGACCACCACGGATCTCGACGGAACGCTCCGGGTCGTCCCCGACACCCCCGCCGGGCCGCTGACCCTCTCCGGGGTCTCGGGCGACAACGGCCTCGATGTCCACCTGGTGCTCGGCGCCGAGGACGTCCCGGGCGGCGAGGTGCTGGAAGCGGGGATCGCCGCGCTCGGCGGTGGCTACGAGGGGCTGCCCGGCTCGGCACTGCCGCTCGGCGAGGCCGGGCCCGGCGTGAAGGTCATGGAGGTCACGAGCTGGGACCCCACCCCCTCGCTCGTCCTCAACACCCCGCAGTTCACCGTGCGGGCCCGGCACGATCTGCTGCGCCACGCCGATCTGTTCGGGCTCCGTACCGCTCAGGACGACTCCCGGGGGCACTTCCCGGGCATCAGCCCCACCCCGCTGGCGGTCTCCTCCGGACAGCAGACCATCACGGCCGCGTTCAGCCCCGAGGGGTTCTTCGCGGCCGCGGTGACCGCGTTCTCGATGGGCGTGGGCTCGGCGCCGCCGGCGGAGAAGGCGAAGCTGGTCAGCGTCAGGTACGAGCGCCCGTTCGGCTTTCTGGCCGTGCACCGCGCCACCGGTCTGGTGCTGACGGCGGGGTGGGTCACCGAGCCCGAACGGGAGCCGGAGCCGCAGCACGGTGCCAACCGCCCCTGGGGGCTGCCGGCCCGGGGCCCCCGGCTGCCCGGGCACCCCGGGTGAGCAGGGCTCTCAGCCGGTGAGCAGCCGCTCCCGCAGCCGCTCGCGCTGCGGAGCGGTGAGCCCGAGGCCCTCGGTGAGATAGCGCTCGGTACCGCCCCAGGTCTCCTCGATCGTCTCGAAGGCCGCCGCCAGATATTCGGCGCGGGCGTCAAAGAGTGGGTGGAGCAGCGCCAGCACCTCCGGTGACATGGGGTCGGTCCCGTCCGCCGAGTTGCCCTTGCGCCAGATCTTGTAGCGGCGGTGGGCGGCGGCCGACTCCAGATAGTCGGCCTCGATGGCCTCCCGGTCGACGCCGAGGGCGAGCAGGGTCACCGCGATCGACAGCCCCGCCCGATCCTTCCCAGCCGAACAGTGCATCAGCACCGGCGAGCTGTCCTCCGCGATGGCGCTGAGCACCCGGCCGTGCTCGACGATGCGGCTGGTGATGATGGCCCGGTAGGAGCCGATCATCCGCTTCTCGGCCCGCCCGTCGTCGAGCAGCCCCCGCAGGGTGTTCAGATCGCCCTCGCGCACCATGGTCCAGAACCCGGCGCCGTCGGCCGGATCGGACAGCGGGAGATTGACGTTCCGTACGCCCCGGAGCGTGACGTCCGGGCCCTCCAGCTTGATGTCGGCGGCGTTGCGGAAGTCGAAGACGGTGTGCAGCCCGAGCGAGTCGAGGAAGGCCGTGTCGGCCTCGGTGGCATGGGCGAGATGACCGCTGCGGAACAGCACACCGGGTCGTACGCGCCGGCCGTCGGCGGCCTGCAGCCCGCCGAGGTCACGGAAGTTGCGTACCCCCACCAGCTCGGATCCGGTCTGGGGGGCCTGCGGGGCGTACCCCCGGACGGAGTCTGGGCGTGGCTGCTGCGTCACGGGCACTCCTTCGCGTTCGGCCGCCGGAACGCCGCTCATCGGCGAGGCGGGCTCTGCTGACCATACGACATGGGTTCCTGGGGCAATCAGTGTCGATGAGTGTGCGGATCCATTGCCGCCCCGGGCACGCTCCCCGATCATGTGAAGGTCTGTTGGGAACTGGGGGAGAATGATGATTGGTATCAGCGGAAATGACCGAGTATGGGTAATCTCGGGGCGGCGCAGCGACTATGCCTCCACCTCACCGATCACGATGAACCGCTCCACCTCCACCGGGGCCCGGGAATCACGGTCGGCGAGGTGTACAGCTGCGCAAGCCGGCGCCACCCGGCCCGGGTGATGGCCGCCTGGGGCACCGACAGCCCCCACGCCATGGGCAGCGCACGTGTCAGCTCGCTGCGGTTCCGCTTCGCCGGCGCGATGGCCGGCGTGCTGGGCCTCGGCGGTGATCCGACCCGGTGGAGCGAGGCCGAACGCGCCGAGGCCCGCGAC
>NZ_JBEXHC010000003.1:221652-308424 GCF_040607655.1 Streptomyces sp. NPDC005266 | reverse complement strand
CTGGGTGGCGATCCACAAGCGGGTGCGGCCGGTCGTCCGGCACGGCGAGCTGTACCGGCTGTGGCCGCCGGACGGCGACGGGCTCAGCGCGGTGCGGTTCCGCTTCGCCGGCGCGATGGCCGGCGTGCTGGGCCTCGGCGGTGATCCGACCCGGTGGAGCGAGGCCGAACGCGCCGAGGCCCGCGACTGGGTGGCGATCCACAAGCGGGTGCGGCCGGTCGTCCGGCACGGCGAGCTGTACCGGCTGTGGCCGCCGGACGGCGACGGGCTCAGCGCGGTGCAGTACGTACGGGGCGAGGAGACCGTCGTCCTGACGTGGCCGCACGCACAGCACTATGGCGAGCAGGAGCCCCCGCTGCGGCTGCGCGGGCTCGACCCGCCGGCGACCTACGAGGGTCCGGCCACCGGTGAGGTCCACCGGCGCGCGGTGCTCAGCCACCGGGGGCTGCGCACCGGGCTGTCGGGCGACCTGGACGCCGCCGTATTCCGCCTTCGGAAAACTGACCAGGTGGGATAGATCACCCCACGTCAACCCCTGGTTACGATGGCGTAAGTCACGTCATCGGGTGAATGATGTCCCGACGTGGCAGACGATTCGAAGAGACTTGAGCACGGTGGGATCGGGTCGTACGCAGCCGTCGGGGACAGCTTCACCGAGGGCGTCGGCGATCCCGGTCCTGACGGGGTGTTCGTGGGCTGGGCAGATCGGCTCGCGGTGCTCCTCTCCGACCAGCGGCCCCAATCCGGCTTCCGCTACGCCAACCTCGCCGTGCGCGGCCGGCTCCTCGACCAGATCGTCGAGGAGCAGGTGGAGCGCGCGATCGAGCTCGGCCCCGATCTCGTGACCTTCTGCGCGGGCGGCAATGACATCCTGCGGCCCGGCAGCGACCCCGACGATGTCGCCGAGCGCTACCAGGCGGCCGTCGCCGATCTCAAGGCCCGGGTCGGCATCGTCCTGCTGTGCACCGGCTTCGACACCCGAGGGGTGCCGGTGCTTCGCCATCTGCGGGGCAAGATCGCCACCTATACGGCCCATGTGCGGGCGATCGCCGACCGCTATGACTGCCCGGTGCTCGACCTGTGGTCGCTGCGCTCGGTCCAGGACCGCCGTGCGTGGGACGACGACCGGCTGCATCTGTCGCCCGACGGGCACACCCGGGTCGCGCTGCGGGCCGGTCAGGTGCTCGGCCTCGAGGTGCCCGCCGACCCCGACCAGCCCTGGCCGGCGGAGGGTCAGCGGACCCCGGCCGAGGTGCGCCGGGACAACATCCACTGGGCGCGCGAATATCTGGTGCCCTGGATCGGCCGACGGCTGCGCGGAGTGTCCTCGGGTGACCATGTGGAGCCCAAGCGGCCCGATCTGCTGCCGCTGCGGCCCTGAACCTTCCGTGGCCGCGAGCAGTCCCGGAGGAATAGGGGCAGACCCCCGTTGGCGCTGCGTGGGCTCTCGCCCCGTGCGCTGTCGCTGCCCCTATTCCCTCGGCATCGCTCGTCCCGGCCGTACCGCCCTCAGGCCAGATACGCCCACACGGCGCGGCCCGTACCCCCCTCGGGTCTGACCCCCCAGGCCTCCGACAGGGCCTCCACCAGCATCAGCCCGCGTCCGCCCTCCTGGTCCGCGCTCACCGCCCTGGCCTGCGGCACCGTCCGCGTGCACCCCTGGTCGGCCACCTCCAGGCGCAGCCGGGCCCCCAGGAGCTGCAAGGAGCAGCGGACCTCCTCGCTGGACGTGTGGCGCACGGCGTTGGTGAAGAGCTCGGAGACCACCAGCTCGGCGCTGTCACGGGTGTCCTGGCCGACCCCCCAGGAGCGCAGCCGGAACACGACATGTCTTCTCGCCTCGGCGACGGACGTGGACAGCGCCGGGAGACGAAACACGTCCCGGCGGGGCGGAGCGACCACCGTGCCGCTGCGCCCTAACCGGAGAGCCTCATAGGAAGGAGCCACGCCGACACTATGCTCTGTGACGCTCGCGCATGGCAAGGTTCAATCTGTAAATTACAGAATCGCAAGCGCAGGCTGTTCCGACAGCTGAGCCCGTGCCAGACTGCTGTGTCATGAAGGTACTTGGAGGGGGACGATAGTGGCGGATGCGCGGGCGGGCGGCGCCCCGACCGTCCTGCGGGTCGTGCTCGGCAAGCGACTGCAGGACCTCCGGGAGAAGGCCGGGCTGTCGTTCGAACAGGCCGGCCGTGCCCTGGACGTCACCCATGCCACGGTCCGGCGGATGGAGAAGGCCGAGGTCGGCCTGAAGCTCCCGTATGTCGAGAAGCTGCTGCGCACCTACGGCGTCACCGACCCCGAAGAGGTCGAGGGCTTTCTCGCGCTCGCGAAAGAGGCCAACAAGAACGGCTGGTGGCACCGGTTCCGCGATGTGCTGCCCGACTGGTTCAACACCTTCGTCAGCCTTGAGGTCGAGGCCAATCTGATTCGCGCCTACGAGCCGCACTACATCCCCGGACTGCTGCAGACCGAGGACTACGCCCGCGCGGTGCTGCGCGCGGGCATGCCGCACGCCCCGGAGTCGGAGATCGAGCGCCTTGTCGCGCTCCGCCTGGAACGTCAGACGCTGCTCACCCGTGACGACCCGCCGATGCTGTGGGTGGTCATGGACGAGACGGTGCTGCGCCGCCCCATCGGCGGGGCCGAGACCATGCGGGCCCAGATCGCGCGGCTCATCGAGGTCGCGGACGCACCTCATATCAGGCTGCAGGTCATGCCGTTCGACGCCGGTCCGCACCCGGCGATGTACGGCCCCTTCCATATCTTCCGGTTCCCGATCCCGGAGCTGCCCGATATCGCGTACACGGAGACGCTCGTCAGCGGCTCCTACTTCGACCAGCGCGATGACGTATCGGCGTTCCTGGAGGCCCTGGACCGGATGTGCGCGCAGGCCGCGCCTGCACAGACGACTCAGGCCATTCTGAGTCGCATTCGCAAGGAGATCTGAACGATGGATCGCATACGCGGGGACCGCGTCTACAGCGGCATGCCGGCGAGGGACCTCGGCAGCGAGGGCTGGCACAAGCCGTGGAGCGGTGGCAACGGGGGAAGCTGCGTCGAAGCGATGAGGCTGAAGGACGGACGGGTGGCCCTGCGCCAGTCGACCGATCCCGACGGCCCGGCCCTGATCTACACCCACCTTGAGATGAAACGCTTCATCCAGGGGGCGAAGGCCGGGGAAGCCGACTTCCTGCTTCTGTGACGCCCATGATGCAGTGACGCCCGCCCTGACCCGGCGGGCGTTCCGAGGGGGATGGTGTGACCGACCGACGGATCTCCGCCGAGGAGATCGACACCAGCAGACCGCATCCGGCCCGGATGTACGACTACTACCTGGGGGGCAAGGACAACTACGAGATCGACCGCCTGGCCGCGGAGCGCATCATCGCGGACTCGCCGGGCATCCTCGACAGTGCCCGCGCCAACCGGGACTTCCTGCTGCGGGCCGTGCGCACGGTGGTGGCGAACGGCGTCAGGCAGATTCTCGACATCGGCACGGGGATACCGACGTCGCCCAGCACCCATGAGGTGGCGCGGGAGATCGCACCGGACACCCGCGTCGTGTACATAGACAACGATCCGATCGTCGCGGCCCACGTCGACGCCCAGCTGACCAACGCCCCGGGCACCGGCCTCGCGTTCGCCGACGCGCGCAAGCCCGCCGAGATCCTCGACCATCCGGTGGTGCACGAGCTCGTCGACTTTCGCCGGCCGGTGGCGGTGCTGCTGGTCGCGGTGCTCCACTTCGTCACCGACGAGGACGACCCGGCCGGCGTTGTCGCCGCCCTGGCCGAGTCGATGGCCCCGGGCAGCCATCTGGTCATCAGCCATGGCACCACGGACTTCCACGGGCACCAGCAGGTGGCCGACAAGGTCTACCGGCAGTCCACCGCGCCACTGAGGCTGCGCCGCCACGACGAGATCCTGCCGTTCTTCGACGGGTTCGAGCTGCTCGACCCCGGGCTGGTGGAGGTACCGCGGTGGCGGCCGGACGGACCGGCGCCGGACGCCGTGGCGCCCGGTCCTCCCGTCGGCGTCTACGGCGGGGTGGGCCGCAGGTGCGCCCGCCGTATCCACACCGACCAGCTTCCGGGCGGTGCGCGGCGGTGCGCGGCGCGGGGCGCCTTGCCCGCGCCCGCTCAGGCACCGGGTCCTCAGGCGCGGGCCGCCGGGCCCGGGGCGGCCGGGCCGGTCGCCGGGATGACGCAGCTGTCCTTGAACCCCTGACTGCTCAGGCCGAGCGCCGAGTTGATCCGCGAGCGGAGGTTCTCCACGGCCACCATCGCGGTCAGCTCGACGAGCTGTGCCTCGTCCAGGTGTTCCCGCAGCCGCTCGACGAGGGCGTCATCGACGGTCGGCGGGTTGGCCGTCATGGCCTCGGCGTACTCCAGAACGATGCGCTCCAGGGGCGTGTAGACGTCGCTGTCGCGCCACACCGCGACGTCCTCCAGCTTGCGGTGGTCGATGCCCTTCCCGCGGCCCACCCAGTAGCCGAAGTCCATGCACCACGAGCAGCCGATGGACGAGGCCGAGGCCATCTCGGCGAGTAGCTTGAGGCCCGGGTCGAGCTTGTTCCACTTCCCCACCGCCTGCTCGAAGCGGGTCATGCCGATCAGCACCCGGGGGTGGTGGGCGAGCGCCTTGCCCGGGTCCAGGACCTTGCCGTAGGTGCGCTTCGAATACCACTCCATGACGCGGAAGAAGAGGGTGCGGCGCGGGGTGAGCGAGATACGTGACATGACGGGCACCTCCGGGTGGTTCTGCGGTGTCGCGGCGATCGCCGCTGCCTTTCCGCACGTACGACGGGCCGCTTCGGGCCCGGTGTGACATCGGTGGGTGTGGGCCGCGTCACCCGTCCATGACTCCAACGTGCGCCCTTTTGCTCACCTGCGCACAAAGGCTGGTCCAGACCTTGACTGGTATAGACCAGGCTCGCTTGAGTGTTCCTCGGATTGCCAGGCATTCATGCGAAGGAGTGTCCTATGTGGAAGAGACGTGTCGTGGCGCCGCTTGCCGGTGTCGCGGCGGTGTGCGCGACCATGGTCGTCATGCCTACTGCCTCGGCTTCGGCGGCGGGGACGTCCGTCCAGGCGGCGTGTTCGGCCCCGAACTGGGTCGCGGGCAAGCCGTACGTCACCGGCGACATCGTCCGGTACACCGACGGCAACTACTACCGGGCCGAGCACGACAACCCGGGCTATGACCCGGTGATCAGCACCTGGTACTGGGAGCCGTACGACTGCGGCGGCTCCGGGACCCCGAACCCGAGCGGCTTCGTGGTGAGCGAGGCGCAGTTCAACCAGATGTTCCCGAACCGGAATTCGTTCTACAGCTACCAGGGTCTGACCGCCGCCCTGAGCGCCTACCCCGGCTTCGCGAACACCGGCAGCGACACCGTCAAGAAGCAGGAGGCGGCCGCCTTCCTGGCCAACGTCAACCATGAGACCGGCGGACTGGTCCACGTCGTGGAGCAGAACACCGCCAACTACCCGCACTACTGCGACTGGAGCCAGCCCTACGGCTGTCCCGCGGGGCAGGCGGCGTACTACGGCCGTGGGCCGATCCAGCTCAGCTGGAACTTCAACTACAAGGCCGCGGGCGACGCGCTGGGCCTCGATCTGCTCCACAACCCCTGGCTGGTGCAGAACGACTCCGCGGTCGCGTGGAAGACCGCCCTGTGGTTCTGGAACACCCAGACCGGGGCCGGCTCGATGACCCCGCACAACGCGATGGTCAACCAGCGCGGCTTCGGCGAGACCATCCGCAGCATCAACGGCAGCCTGGAGTGCAACGGCGGCAACCCCGGCCAGGTCCAGAGCCGGATCGACGCCTACCGGCGCTTCACCCAGATACTCGGCACCACCCCGGGCTCCAACCTGAGCTGCTGAGGGGCGAAAACGGGGTGCGTCGGCGAAGGTGTCCGCGCGACTGTTGACCGCATGGCGTGGACGACGACGAACGACTTCAAGGAGTTCCGGGCCGTGGCGGGTGGCTTTCTGTGCGCCCGCCCGGCCCGGAACACCGTCCTGTTGACGGTCACCGCCTCACTGGCGGCGGCGGGCAACGACCGGTACGGGGAGCAGCCACCCGTCTTCGGCTGGTGGCGGCCGACGGAAGAGACCGAGGGGGAGGTGGACGGGGTGTTTCTGTGCACCCCGCCCCACCCGCCGCTGCTCTCGGCCATGCCCGACGCGGCCGTCGAGGCGCTCGCCCGCACCCTGGCCGGGGAGGCCGCGGGGCTGGTCACCGGGGTGAACGCCGGGCGCCGGACCGCCGAGGCCTTCGCCGCCGCCTGGAAGCCGCTCACCGGGGCAGCCGCCCGGGTGGGGGAGACCCACCGCCGGCTCTACCGGCTGGGCACCCTGACACCGCCCGAGCCCACGCCACGGGGGCGGGCCCGGGCGGCCACCACCGCCGACCGCGAGCTGCTGCTGACCTGGTACGAGGCATTCGCCCGCGACACCGGGGCGATCAACGGCGATGTGGCCCGGCAGGTGGACGACAGGCTCAGCCACGGCGGCGTCACGCTGTGGGAGGTGGACGGCGAGCCGGTCGCGTCCGCCGCGGTCAGCCGCACGGTGGCGGGCATGGCCCGCGTCGCCCCCGTCTACACCCCGCCCGAGCTGCGGCGACGCGGTTACGCGGGCGCGGCCACGGCCGCCGCGAGCCGGCTGGCGCGGGCCGCCGGGGTCGAGGAGCTGCTGCTCTTCACCGACCTCGCCAACCCCACCAGCAACGCCCTCTACCAGCGGCTCGGTTACCGCCCGGTGGAGGACCATCTGCTGCTGTCCTTCACCTCGGCTCAGGACCCCGTCGCGGAACAAGCACACCCCGAGTAAGAGTTGTGTGATTGCAGCCCAACAGCACACAGCATGGGGATGACCCGCCGCCCCCTCACCCTGGAGGTGCCGTGACCGGCTCCCGTCCGACACGTTCCCGGCTCGCCGCCGCTCTGCGCCCCGCCGCCTTCGGGGCGGATCCGGCCGGGGAGCGGATGGAGCGCATCCGCCGGTCCCCGAATTTCGCGAACGGCGTGTTCGTCAACCCGGTGGGCGCCCGTACCGCGCCGTCCGGCTCGATGCTGAAGTTCCTGCCCACGTACTTCCGCAAGGAGGAACGGGTCCGCCGGGCCCCGGCCGGGGCCGTGCCGGTGCACCCCACGACCCTCGCCGATCTGGCCGTGCCTCCCGCCACCGGACTGCGGCTGACCTGGATGGGCCACTCCAGCGTGCTCGCGGAGATCGACGGGCGGCGGGTGCTGTTCGACCCGGTCTGGGGCGAGCGCTGTTCGCCCTTCTCGCGGTTGGGCCCCAAGCGGGTGCACTCGGTGCCGGTGCCGCTGCGGGAGCTGGGGCCGGTGGACGCGGTGGTCATCTCCCACGACCACTACGACCATCTGGACATGGGCACGATCCGGGCGCTGGTGCGCACCGGCACGATGTTCGTCGTGCCGCTGGGGGTCGGCGCCCATCTGGAGCGCTGGGGCGTGCCGGTCGACCGGATGACCGAACTGGACTGGCATGAGTCCACCGAGGTGGCCGGGGTGCTGCTCACCGCCGCCCCGGCCCGCCACTTCTGCGGACGCGCGCTGCGCAACACCCAGCACACCCTCTGGGCCTCCTGGGTGGTGGCCGGACCCGAGCACCGGATCTACCACAGCGGGGACACCGGCTACTTCCCCGGTTTCGCGGAGACCGGGAAGGCGTACGGCCCCTTCGACGCGACCATGATCCAGGTCGGTGCGTACTCCGAGTTCTGGCCCAAGAACCACACGGACTATACGCCGCTGCCCGGCGCGTGGCCGGACATTCACATGTCGCCCGCCCAGGGGATGCAGGCCCATCTTGACCTGCAGGGAGGCAGTCCGGGCGGGGTGCTGCTGCCGATCCACTGGGGGACGTTCAACCTGGCGCTGCACGCGTGGGCGGAGCCGGGGGAGTGGACGAAGGATGCGGCCGAGGAGGCCGGCCAGGCGGTGGCGTTCCCCCGTCCCGGCGAGCCTTTCGAGCCAGCGGGGAAGTCGCCGACCGAGCCATGGTGGCGCGAGGTATCCCATCCGATCGCGCACCCGTGGCGGCGTCCGCGGGGTGCCGAGAGTGTGGCCGAGACGAGCAGGGGCGATATGGACCTTGCAGGTGAGCGGTGACGTCGGTCGGGGACGAGTTCGGAGAGATGGTCCGGATGCTTGAGCGTCTCCCGGCTGATGAGCTGGATCGTTTGCTGCTGGACTTGGGCGGGGCTCCTCGGGTGGAGAGTGAAGTCGCTGCGCAGCGATTCAGGCCCTTGCCGTCCCCCACCAGCGCGTCGCCTGCGTTACCCACACCAATGTGGCCCGCGACGAGATCATCAGCCGTACCGACCGCCAGGCTGTTTGCCTGGGTCATGCCCGCAGATCTTCCGTCACGGGCAGGCACTCGGCGAGCAGGTCGACGACGTCGCGCCAGGCTCGCTGCGCGTGCTGTGGGTGGTAGCCGGCGCCGGGGACCGTGGGGTGGTCGACCGGTGGGTGGTGGAAGGCGTGCAAGGCGCCGCCGTAGACCGCGAGGCGCCAGTCGACGCCCGCGGCCTGCATCTCAGCGGTGAACGCGTTCCGTTGCGCGGGCGGCATGATCGGGTCTTCCGACCCGACCCCGGCCCACACCGGGCAGCGAATGCGCGCTGCCTCGCCCGGTCGGCCCGTGGTCAGTGCGTTGACTGTCCCGATCGCGCGCAGGCTGACGCCGCCGCGCCCGAGTTCCAGCCCGACGGCACCCCCCGTGCCATAGCCGACGACGGCGATCCGGTCGGGGTCGGTCCGCGGTTCGGTGCGCAACACATCGAGCGCCGCATGGCCGATGCCTCGCATCCGGTCGGGATCAGCGAGCAGCGGCAGGCAACGGGCCAGCATCTCCTCGGGGTCACCCAAATAGCGCCCGCCGTGAAGGTCGAAGGCCAGCGCTATATATCCCAGCTCGGCGAGAGCATCGGCCCGGCGGCGCTCGACGTCGCTGAGCCCCATGCCCTCTGGTCCGAGCAGCACCGCGGGCCGGCGGTCGACACCGGCCGGGAGCGCGAGGTGCCCGATCATCGTCAAACCGTCGGCCGGATACTCGACCGTACGCGTCGTAATCGTCGTCATGAGACTGGACTGTAGTGATCGTCGAGCCCGGTCCGGCCGGTGTTCTGCAGCTGGCAGAACAGCGCGGGTATCCCTCTGAAATACGGCGAGGGCCCACAAGAACCGTCACAAACCCCGCCCCCCCGGTAGCGCTATCGGATCACCTGCCCGGGCCACGGTGTTGGAGGCTGACCCTCGCAGCAGGATTCTGGGGTATACCGGCCCGCTCCCGTGAAGGGCGTCACCAGCTAGTTCCCTCACGGCTCAGGCAGCCTGGCCGAGACCGGCGGCGGTCAGGTCCTGCTCGCGCAGCGGGGTGAAGTCGACGTCGAGTTTCGGGGACCCCGGCTTCCACCACAGCGTGCTGTCCGACTTCCGCGACCGGCTCGCCGACGGGCGACCGCGCCGACCGGCTGCTGGGCCTGGCACTGACCCGGATCCGGCGGACCGGCCTGCTCAAGGGGCGCGCCGCCCGCGCCAGTCGACCATTTCCATAAACTATGAATATAAAAATGCTATGCTTCGAGCATGAGTCCTCAAGACACCGCTCCTGGCGCGTCCGCCGCCATCGGGGCAGCCCTCTACGGCCTGGCCACCAGGGCCGCGAGACGCCTGCCCCGGGACATGAGCCTGACGTCCGCCGCCACCCTGGCCACCCTGGACCGGACCGGCCCGCGGCGCATCACCGATCTGGCCGCGGTCGAGGGCGTCACCCAGCCCGCGATGACCGCCCTGGTCCGGGTGATGGAGGAGTCCGGCCTGGTCGAGCGGCGGGGCGACGCGTCCGACAAGCGGGTCACGCTGGTGTGCCTGACCGAGGCCGGCGCCTCCTATGTCCGGACGCGGCGCCAGGCGGGCGTCCACGCGTTCGAGCGGTTGATCGGCGAGCTCACCGCCGACGAGGTCGAGGCGCTGGTGGCGGCCCTTCCGGCGCTGAAGCATCTGGCAGAGCTCGAAAGCCAAGACCGCGAAGGGCCGAAGCAGTGACCGGGCAGCCGGCCGGCGGGGTCGCGGTGAAGGCGTTCCCGGTGGCGCGTTCCGAGGCGCGGCTGCTGGTCCCCGCCCTGATGTTCATCGCTCTGGTCGTGGCGGCGGTCGCCAGCCTCGGGACGCCGCTCATCACCAGCGTGGCGACTTCGTTCCACGTCTCGCTCGGCAGCGCGCAGTGGACGCTGACCGTCGCGCTGCTCAGCGGCGCCGTCGCCACGCCGGTCCTGGGCCGGCTCGGAGCCGGCCCGCACCGGCGGGCCACGATCCTCGCCACGCTGGCGGTCGTCGTCGCCGGCAGCGCGCTCACCGTGCTGCCGCTGCCGTTCGCGTGGCTGCTGGCCGGCAGGGCGGCCCAGGGCGTCGGGCTCGGGCTGACGGCGCTGATGATGGGCGTGGCCCGGGACCACCTCCCCGAGGAGCGCAGCGCGGCCGTGATCGCCCTGATCTCGGTTGTCTCGATCATCGGGGCCGGCATCGGCTACCCGCTGGCCGCACTGCTCGCCGAGCTCGGCGGGGTACGGGCCGCCTACGGCCTCGGCCTGGTCGTCACCGCCGCCGCCCTCCTGACCGCGTGGCGCTCCATGCCCGAAGCCCCCGAAGGCCGCTCCGCCCACGTGGACGTGGCAGGCGCGGCCGTCCTGGCCGCTGCGCTGCTCCTGGTGCTGTTCCTCGCCGGCGAACGGAATCTGTGGAGCCGGCACCTCGCCGTGGCGGCGGGCCTCGCCGTCGTCGCGGTGGTGCTGCTCTGCGTCTGGGCCGTCATCGAGCTGCGCAGCACGACGCCCCTGGTCGATGTGCGGGCGGTGCGGCACCCGGCGGTCGCCGGGGCGAACCTCGCCATGTTCGTCGGCGGGATCGGCATGTACCTCCTGCTCACGCTCATCACCCGGTACGCGCAGACGCCGCACGGCGCCGGCTACGGCTTCGGGCTGACGACCTTCGTCGCCGGGCTGGTCCTCATCCCGTTCTCGGTGCTGGGGTTCGTCGCCGGCAAGCTCACGCCGCGGGTCCGGACGCGGATCGCCGACCCCCTGCTCCTGGCCGGCAGCGCCGTCGTGGTCGGCGGCGGGTTCGCCCTGTTCGCGGCGGCCCGGTCGGACCTGGCCGAACTGTTCGCGGCGATGGGCGTGCTCGGCTTCGGCGTCGGCGGCTTCTCGGCCGCGATGCCCGGCGTCATCCTGGCCGTCACCCCCAAGAGCGAGACGTCGAGCGCCATGAGCTTCAACTACGTCGTCCGCAGCGTCGGGTACTCTCTGGGCAGCGCCATCGGCGGCCTGATCCTCGCCGCGGGCACCGGCCCCGGCCACCTCTTCCCCGACGACAGCGCCTACACCACCGCGGCGCTGGTCGGCATCGGCGCCATGGCGATCACGACGCTGACAAGCCTCGCTCTCGCCCGCCGACGCTCGTCCGAGACCAACCCGTAAGTCAGATGCACTCATCCCCACACTGGAGGTTCCATGCCCAAGGGCTACTGGGTCAGCGCCTACCGCACCATTTCAGACCCTGAGAAGCTGGCTGCTTACAGCAAGCTGGCCGGTCCGGCCGTCGAGGCCGGGGGCGGTCGGATCCTCGCCCGTGGCAGTCGGGTCGTGGCGCATGACGCCGGAATCGCCGAGCGCACCGTCCTGATCGAGTTCGACAGCTTCGAGCAGGCCGTCGCGGCGCACGAGAGTGCGGCCTACCAGGAGGCGCTGGTCGCCCTCTCCGACGGCGTCGAGCGCGACTTCCGCATCGTCGAAGGCATCGACTGACCGAGGTCCAGTCGGATCTTCACTGAAGCAGCAGGATTCTGGGGTATACCGGCCCGCTCCCGTGAAGGGCGTCACCAGCTAGTTCCCTCACGGCTCAGGCAGCCTGGCCGAGACCGGCGGCGGTCAGGTCCTGCTCGCGCAGCGGGGTGAAGTCGACGTCGAGTTTCGGGTCGTACGCCTCGGGCTGGATGCCGAGTTCGTGGGTGCTGTACTCGCGGACAAAGTCGATATACGCGATGACTCTGAGTCGGTCAGGCGCGCTTGTCACTCGGTGATGTCGACTCCGTATCCGCGTGCGAGCGCGTCCAGGGAGTGGTCGTAGCCCTGGCCGACGGCGCGTAGGCGCCAGACCGGGCCTCTGCGGTAGATCTCCGCGAGCAGCATCGTGCGCTCGGTGGTGGCGGCGTCCAGGGTGGCCCGTGCAAGGGGTGGTCCGCTGTTGCTGGGGGCCGCGCTGATCTGTATCGCGCCGACTGTTCCGAACGTTTCGGTGCCGTCGATGGCTGCGGCTATGACGACTCTGCGGGTCGTCGGTGGCAGGGAAGCGAGGTCAAGAGTGATTGTCTGCTCGGCAGGGCCACCGGTCAGGAGGCGCACCGTTCCGGCGGGGCTTTCCGGGGCGCCGTAGAAGATGAAGTCCTCGTCGAAGGTGACTTGTTCGTCCTCGTCGAGAAGGAAGGCCACTAGGTCGACGTCGAAGAGGGATTGCGGGATCCAGCCGGCGGTGAGGTGCCACACGGGGAAGGGGGTTCCGGGTGGCATGGGCAGGTCGATGACACCACCTCTGGGCAGCACCATCGGCTCTTGGGGACGAATAGTCGTTGAAGGTTGAGAGGTGGTTGTCGAAGCGGTGAGCCAGTCCGGGCCGTGCACGGGGAGCGCGAGGGCTCTGATGCGGGTCATGCGCCGGTCGCGTTCTCCGCCGGGCAGGAGTACGACGTCGGTGACGCTGGCGGACAGGTTGATCGCGGCGGAAGCGCCGAGATCGACGACGCGGCTGCGGGCCGCCGCGGCGTCGGTATGGACGCCGCCCAGGACCAGGACTCTGTGTCCGGCCAGCGGCCTGTCCGTCGGTGCGGCATCTGCGGCCGACTCCGCCTGGCGTGTCCGTGGCACGGTCGTCTTCGAGGCAGCTGGGGCGCTCGGTGTTGCTGTCTGGCGGTTGGGCGCGGCGTCCGCTGCGGGAGTGACCGGTTGCGTGGGGGTGGCTCGCTGAGTGTCGGACTCGGCGGCCGTGACTGTCGCGGCGACCGCCGTCTCGAAAGCTGTTCCCGGTTGTACGTCTGCGAGCAGTCGCAGGAAGGTGTGCTCGTCGATCACCGGTACGCCTTCGGTTCGGGCGCGGCGTGCCTTGGCCGAGTCCGACGCGGGTTCGTTGGTGACCAGCACGCTGGTGTGCCGGCTGACGGAGGTCATCATGTTCAGTCCGGTGGCAACGGCTCGCCCGATCAGCTCCGCACGAGCGTGGGCGGTCTCGCCGGTGATCGCGAGCTTCATGCCTTGCCGGAGTGGTCCGCCGGGAGTCATACGGCCGGGATTGCGGTAGGTGCATGGAGTCTTGGGCGGCTTCGGCGTGAACTGTGATTCCGCCCGGGGCGGGCAGGTCACGAGTGGCAGAGGGAGATCGAGCCGGGCCGCCTCACGCAGTGAAGCCCGCAGGATTCCGGCCAGTACACGGGTGTCGTCCAGTGCGTCGTGAGCGCGTTGTTGGGGAACGCCGTAGTGCGCGGCGAGTGTCCCCAGCTTCAGGTCGCCGGTCGGCGGGTCGACCTGGCGATTGAGGGCCAGGGTGCACAGCCGCTGCGAGACCGGAAGCCACATCCGCGCAC
Source organism: Streptomyces sp. NPDC005266 (assembly GCF_040607655.1). NCBI lineage: Bacteria > Bacillati > Actinomycetota > Actinomycetes > Kitasatosporales > Streptomycetaceae > Streptomyces > Streptomyces sp. NPDC005266. The sequence goes on along the minus strand of NZ_JBEXHC010000003.1, from coordinate 294,751 downwards.
GCGCGAACTCGTGGGCGAGGAAGTCGTAGTCGAACTGGGCATTGTGGGCCACCAGGACCCGGTCCTGGAGCATCGCCCCGATCTGCCCGGCGACCTGGGCGAAGGTCGGAGCGCCCCGCAGCCGCTCAGCGGTGAGCCCGTGTACCTCGACCGGCCCCGGGTCGCATCCGGGGTTGAGCAGGGTCGAGAACTCTCCGGTCTGTTCGCCTTCCGGGCTGATCGTCACCACCGCGACGGACAGCACTCGGTCCCGTCGGGGTACGAGTCCTGAGGTTTCTACATCGATCAGCGCCCAGTCGTAGGCGTAGTCACTTGCGGTGGGTATATCCAAGCCAGCAGAGACGAGACTCATCGCGTGGGTTGCCCAATCAACTCGGTGACCTACGTGGCGTGGTGTGCCCTACCGCAGCCCGACTGACGGTCAGGGACAGGACTCCTCGAACTTGACCGCCTTGAGGGTGACCGGCTGCCCGTTGAGCGATGTGCCCGCGGCCGGCTCCTGCGTGCACACCTTCCAATTCGATTCGATCAGTACCCAGCGGTCGTCCGGCAGGGCATCCTCCACCGTGAGGGAGACACCGGAGTCCAGGGCGGAACGTGCGGCCTTGACCGACTCGCCGGCGAAGTTCGGCATCTTGCCGCCTTCAGCGGTCGGCGGCTTCTCGTCCTTCGCCGGGCAGTCCTCCCCGAGCTTCACCGCCCCGAAGTCGAGGTCGGTGTCGGTCGGCTTGAAGGCGCCGGCCTCCACGTTCTGACTGCATACCTTCCAGTTCCGGTCGAACGCCTGCATACGTTCCCGGCCCAGTGCGTCGTGGGAAGTGAGCCCGTGGAAACCGGCTTCCTGCGCTTTGTCCTGGGCTGACTGCAGGCCCATGCCGACGAAGTCGGGGACGGTCGCCTTCTTGGGCGCGTCGGCAGTCGGCTTGTCGTCGCTGGTCGTCTTGGCGGCTTCGCTTTGTGAGGTGTCGGCAGCGGCGGTCTCTGTCACGGTGACGGTGGGCTGTGGCTCGCCCTTATCGCTGACGCTCGTTGCGTCCCCTTCGGCGTTGCCGGCGGACCCGACGCCGACCCCGACGAAGAAGACGAGAAGCGCGGCCGGAATCGCGATGCGCTTCCGCGCCCACTTCGGCTTGCCGCCGGGCTGTACCGGCGGCCCGGGCGGGGGCCCGTCGAACTGAGGCTGGGCAGGCGGCGGCTGGTTGTACGACATGCGTCTCCAATGAATCAATTGGTGCCAGATGACCGTAAGGGGTGTGGAGTGCCGACGGGGAGGCTCCGAGAGGTGAGTGACGGAATTGTGATGAAAGGGTGAACGTCCGACCGTCCGCCCGTAACGACGGCCATGCCGTTCCTGGAGACTGGCGCGGCATCGACTCGGTCGGCTACCGCTTTGTCGGCGCGACCCCTCTGCCTTGGGGCCGCGGCCGTTCGTGGCAGGGCGGCTGGTGACTGAGCGGCGAGTGCGTCGAAGCGCCGCAGTCTTCATAGCCGTCTGTAGCCAGGACGGGGCTTGACGAAGCTGGCCCAGGAGGTGGATGTGGTGCCGCTCGCACCTGGCCCCAGGCGGGCCGTGGCTGTCCGTGCCGTTGCTTTCGGGTGCCATCGAGCCGCTGTGGACTGAATGAACCAAGAACGCCTTCTGGCCCGACATCCACATGACCCCCGAGGAGGGCGTGCGCGCCTACGTGGATCTGCAGGGCGGCGACCCGGCCAAGGGGGTCATGCTGTCGATCCACTGGCGCACGTTCAATTGGCGCACGTTCAATCTGGCCCCGCACCCGTGGGAGGAGCCCGCCGAAGGATCGGTGACCGCCGCGCGGGCGGCCGGGGCGATCGTCACCGTGCCGCGCCCGGGGCAGCCGTTCGAGCCGGCCCGCGGGCTGCCGCTGGAGCTGTGGTGGCGGGCGGTCGCGGCGCGGCCGTCGACGGATGTGCCTGCCAGGGCGGGGGAGGCGGTCGGCGGCGAGGGCGAGGGCAAGCCCCTTGCCCCGGACGGTCCCGTCGCTCCGGCCGGTCCCGACGGCCCCGCCGGAACGAACGGTGGCGCTGACCCCGCCGTGCCTCTTCAGCAGGCGTAGCGGGGATCCGGTCCTCGCGGAGGACCGGATCCGGGCGTCCGGTCCTCGCGGAGGACCGCCATTGGGCGGCCCGACGCCAATTCGCGGGCATGAAAGGGTGGTTGGCTGTGGGGCGGTCGGCTGGAGCCTTCTTTGTCGAATGGCGTCGAAACCCTTGCGGTGGCTGTGGCGCGCTCGCTTGAATAGTTAGGAAAGGTTCCTAACGGACCGCCCGAGGGCGGCACCGGATGGCCCCGGTATGCCCTCGTACGGTCCTCGCGCACTTCCCCACGGTCGACAAGGAACGGAGTCCCTTCATGTCCAAGAAGATCGGCCTCGCGGCGATAGCCGTGGCCGTACCGGTCGCACTCGTCGTCACCGGCGTCGGCATCGGGCAGGCGTCCGAGCACACCACCCCGGCGGCGGACACGCGACCGCACCACTCGGCGACCAAGGCCGTCGCGGCGTCCAACCTGGACGACCCGGCGAAGAAGGAGATCGCCATGAAGCTGGTCTCCAGCGCCGAGAACTCCTCGCTCGACTGGCGCGCCCAGTTCGCGTACATCGAGGACATAGACGACGGCCGCGGCTACACCGCCGGCATCATCGGCTTCTGCTCCGGCACCGGCGACATGCTGGAGCTCGTCGAGTACTACACCCAGCACAAGCCCGGCAACGTCCTGGCCAAGTACCTCCCCGCGCTCCGCGACGTCAACGGCGGCGACTCCCACGCCGGTCTCGACCCCAACTTCACCAAGGACTGGAAGAAGGCCGCCGCCGACGAGGCGTTCCAGGACGCCCAGGAGCACGAGCGCGACCGCGTCTACTTCAACCCGGCCGTCAAGCAGGGCAAGGCCGACGGCCTCGGCGCCCTCGGCCAGTTCATCTACTACGACGCGATCGTGATGCACGGCCCCGGCGACAGCAAGGACAGCTTCGGCGGCATCCGCAAGACCGCCCTCTCCAAGGCCAAGCCCCCGTCCCAGGGCGGCGATCAGGCCACCTACCTCAACGCCTTCCTGGACGCCCGCAAGAAGGCCATGCAGACCGAGGAGGCCCACAGCGACACCAGCCGGGTCGACACCGAGCAGCGCACGTTCCTCAACGAGAGGAACTTCGACCTGAAGCCGCCGCTGAGGTGGAAGGTCTACGGCGACCCGTACGAGATCAACTCCTGACCGCGGTGTCGGTCCCCCTTGTAGGATTCCACCCGGATGACGACAAGGGGGGACGACACATGGCGGAACCGTCGGAGATGATCCGCGAGTCGCGCACCCGGCTCACTGCCGCTGCGACGGACGCCGAACGCATCGCCCGCGCCCGTGACCAGCTGCGCCGCGCGCTGATGTGCGACGGCTGATGTGCGACGGCGGCCGGCAGGACGCCCTACCCGTCGTCGCACACCTCGACCCGGAGGCGATCTCCCGCGTCCGGGACGTCGTCTTCGCGCACCTTGGGCTGGAGCTCAGCCCCGAGACGCCGCCGCCTCCACCAGCGCCCGCATGACCCGTAGGTCGTCGCCCGCCTCCGGGTGCCACTGGACGCCCAGTACGAAGCCCTCCGCGCCTGGGAGTTCGACGGCCTCCACCGTGCCGTCGTCCGTCGCGTGCGCCGAGGCCACGAGCCCGGTGCCGAGGCGGTCCACCGACTGGTGGTGGAAGGTGGGCACGGACAGCGGCCGCGGCAGTATCTGGGCGAGCAGCGTGCCCGGGACGGGCTCGACCTCGTGGTGGTCGAAGACGCCGGGCGGGCCCGCGTGGCCGTCGAGGTGCTGGACGAGCGTGCCGCCGAGGGCGACGTTGAGGAGTTGCTGGCCCCGGCAGATGCCCAGGAGCGGGGTGCCCGAGCTCAGGGCCGCGTCGATCAGGGCCAGTTCCCAGGCGTCGCGTTCCCGCGCGGGTGGGCCGGTGCGCTCGTGGGGGGTGGCGCCGTAGCGTACGGGTTCGACGTCCGGGCCGCCGGAGATGACGAGGGCGTCGAGGCGGGACACCACACCACCGGCGGCGGCCGGGTCGTCGTCGGGTGGCAGCATGGCCGCCAGGCCGCCCGCGCGCTGGGCGAGGCGGTGGTAGCCCGCGGGCAGCAGCGCGGCGGGGAGGTTCCAGACGCCCCAGCTCGCCGAGGACTCCAGGTAGGTGCTGATGCCGATCAGGGGCTTCGACAACGGTTCCTCCGGTCTCACGTTCGCACGGTGTCAGTCGCGGGACAGTTCCGCCTCGGCCTCCGCCAGCGCCGCGAACTCCTCCTCCGGCGCGGCCGCGACCAGCCGGTGGCGGCTGTAGAAGGCGAAGTAGGCGAGCGCCACCGCGTAGACGCCCAGCGCGATGAACGCCGCGTCCTTGTCCACCAGGAAGGTGGCCACCAGTGCCGAGCAGGCGAGGACGAAGGCGACGGATGACGTCACCGTACCGCCGGGGGTGCGGTACGGGCGGTCCAGACCCGGTTCGCGGCGGCGCAGGACGATGTGGGAGAGGGACATCAGGGCGTACGAGATGGTGGCGCCGAAGACCGCGACGTTGAGCATGCGGGCGCCGTCGCCGGACCAGGCCGCGAGGGAGAAGCCGATGGCGCCGGGCACCAGCAGGCCCAGGTACGGCGCCTTGCGGCGGCTGGTGAGGGAGAGGAAACGGGGCAGATAGCCGGCCCGGGAGAGGGCGAAGAGCTGACGGGAGCCGGCGAAGATGAGGGAGAAGAAGGAGGCCACGAGTCCGGCGAGGCCCGCGTAGTTGACGATGCGGGACAGGGCGGTGGGCTTGCCGTCCGGCTGGAGCGCCTCGACCAGCGGGTTGCCGGCGCCCTGGATCGCGCCGGAGCCCCGGGCGCCGGTCGCGGCGAGGAAGGTGAGCAGGGCCAGCAGCAGCAGGATGCCCATGGACCAGGCCATCGCCTTGGGCAGCGTACGGGCCGGGTCCCGGGTCTCCTCGGCGGCGAGCGGTACGCCCTCCACGCCGAGGAAGAACCACATGCCGAAGGGGAACGCCGACCAGATGCCCAGCACCCCGAACGGTAGCCATGAGCCGGCGCCGAAGGCGGAGTGGTCCACCGCGATGTCGTTGAGCGAGCCGGAGTCGAAGTCGGTGAAGGCGCCCACAGCGAAGATCAGCAGCGCGGTGACGGCGATGGCTGTCACGATGAGGCTGAAGCGCAGGGCCTCGCCCACGCCCCACAGATGGATGCCGATGAAGAGTATGAAGCAGGCGAGATGGACCGGCCAGCCGGACTCCAGGCCGAAGAGGCCGAGCGACTCGACATAGTCGCCGATGAAGATCGAGATGGCGGCCGGCGCCAGGATGTACTCGATGAGGATGGCCGTACCGGTGAGGAAGCCACCCCAGGGGCCGAGGGCGCGCCGCGCGAAGCCGTAGCCGCCGCCCGCCGTGGGGAGGATGGCCGCCAGCTCGGCGAGGGAGAACACCATGCAGGTGTACATCAGGCCCATCAGTACGGCGGCGAGGGCGAGGCCGCCGAAGCCGCCTTCCGCCAGGCCGAAGTTCCAGCCGGAGAAGTCGCCGGAGACGACGTAGGCGACGCCGAGGCCGGTCAGCAGCAGGGGGCCCGCGCTGCCGCGCCGCAGGGTGCGGCGCTCCAGATAGCCGTCCTCGGGGGAGGCCGCCGGGCCGGGTGGGGCGTCGCTGAGGGAGGTACGGGCGGAGTCGGTTCCGTCGGCCATGGGTACTCCTGCTCCACACGAGGGCGATGGCAAAGGTGTGGGGCCATACCTTTGCTGTCCCTTGGGTGATGCGCAAGACCTCGGCGTAAAACCGTGGTCGAGGACGGGGGCGCACCGCAGCGGTCAGACCAGGAACCCGCGCAGCAGCGCCGCCGTCCCCTCGCAGTGCTCCCGCATCACCTCGCGCGCCCCGTCCGCGTCCCCGTCCAGCACCGCCTCGACCAGCGCCCCGTGCTGCGCCTGCGAGTGCTCCAGGTTCCGTACCAGCAGCGGAATGCAGTCCAGCAGGTCGTTGACGGTCGCACGGACGGCCGCGTACTGGGCGGCGAGCGTCGGCGAGCCCGCGAGCTCCGCCAGCGTCAGGTGGAGCATCGTGTCCAGGCGGCGGTAGTCGGCGAGCGGGGCGTCGCGGGTCGCGTCGAGGGCCGCGCGCAGCCGCCTCGCCTGTTCCCCGCCGAGCCCGTGCGCGGCACACAGCCCCGCCGCGCCCACCTCCAGGACCTCCCGGAACCGCAGGGTGTCCTCGACGTCCACCGCCGCGATCCGCCGTCGCAGCTCGTCCTCGCCGCCGGCCGTGGGCTCGGGCCGCGCGCGGACGAAGGTGCCGCCGTAGCGGCCGCGCCGGCTCTCCACCAGCCCTTGGTCCTGGAGGACCTTGAGCACCTCACGCAGCGTCACCCGGCTGATCCGCAGCCGGTCGGCCAGCTCCCGCTCGGCCGGCAGCCGGCCACCGTCGGGGACCAGCCCCAGCCGCAGGACCTGGAGTATCTGCTCCAGCGCCTCCTCGAAGCCGTTCCCGGCGCGCACCGGACGCAGCACCGGCGCCAGCCGGTCGCCGACCGCCGTGCCGCACGGATCCCCGGACCGGTCACCCTCCGCGCCGACGGTGCCGCCCCCGATCTGGCTGTCGCTCATCGAACCGTCCGCACCTCCTTCCCAACCAATGGTATGCGGTATTACCTTAAGGCAACCGCGAGCCGCAGCCCTCGACTGACGCCAGGAGGCCTCACCGTGGCAGACCGTACGCCCCCGCTCTCGGTCGACGAGCTGACCAGACTCGTCGATGCCGGCGAGATCGACACCGTCGTCCTCGCCTTCACCGATATGCAGGGAAGGTTGCAGGGCAAGCGGTTCGCCGCCCGCTTCTTCCTCGACGACGTCCTGGAACACGGCACCGAGGGCTGCAACTACCTTCTCGCCGTCGACGCCGACATGAACACCGTCGACGGCTATGCGATGTCCTCCTGGGAGCGCGGCTACGGCGACTTCGCCATGCACGGCGACACCGCCACCTTGCGCCGCACCCCCTGGAACCCCGGTACCGCGCTGCTGACCGCCGATCTCGCCTGGCACGACGGCTCGCCCGTGCTCGCCTCCCCGCGCCAGATCCTGCGCCGTCAGCTGGACCGGCTCGCCGAGCACGGCTGGACCGCCTACGCGGGCACCGAGCTGGAGTTCATGGTCTTCAAGGACACCTACGAACAGGCCTGGGGCGCCGGATACCGCGGCCTGACCCCCGCCAACCAGTACAACGTCGACTACTCCGTCCTCGGCACCGGCCGTGTCGAGCCCCTGCTGCGTCGCATCCGCAATGAGATGGGCGCCGCCGGGATGACCGTCGAGTCGGCCAAGGGCGAGTGCAACTTCGGCCAGCACGAGATCGCCTTCCGCTACGACGACGCCCTGACCACCTGCGATCAGCACGCCATCTACAAGACCGGCGCCAAGGAGATCGCGGCCCAGGAGGGCACGGCGCTCACCTTCATGGCCAAGTACGACGAGCGGGAGGGCAACTCCTGCCATATTCATCTCTCGCTGCGCGACGAGGCCGGGCGGCCGGTGCTCGCCGACGACGACGGCCCGTACGGCATGTCGAAGACGATGCGGCACTTCCTGGCCGGACAGATCGCCGCGATGCGCGACTTCACCCTGCTCTACGCCCCCAACATCAACTCCTACAAGCGGTTCCGGCCCGGCTCCTTCGCGCCGACCGCCGTCGCCTGGGGCCCGGACAACCGCACCTGTGCGCTGCGCGTGATCGGTCACGGCCAGTCCCACCGGCTGGAGAACCGGCTCCCCGGCGGCGATGTCAATCCGTATCTGGCCGTCGCCGGAATGGTGGCCGCCGGGCTGTACGGGATCGAACAGGAGCTGGAGCTCCCCGAGGTCTGCACCGGCAACGCCTACAACGGCGACGCCGAGCACGTACCGGCCTCGCTGCGGGACGCCGCCGAGCTGTGGCAGGCCAGCCCCATAGCGCGGGCCGCCTTCGGCGACGAGGTGGTCGAGCACTACCTCAATATGGCGCGAGTCGAGCAGGAGGCGTACGACACCGCCGTCACGGACTGGGAGCGCTTCCGGTCCTTCGAGCGCATGTGAGGAACCACCAGGTGAGCAACGAGCACCCGCACGAGCCCGCCGACGGGCACCCGCACGAGCACCACGTCCTCAACCCGGCCACCGAGGAGGTCATCGCCACCGTCCCGGCCGCCGGCCCCGGCGAGGTGGACGCCGCCGTCGCCCGTGCCGCGCAGGCCCAGCGCGGCTGGGCCGCCCTCGCGCCCGCCGACCGCGCCCGGCTGCTGCGCCGCTTCGCCGCCGCCGTGGACGGCCATATCGAGGAGCTGGCCGCGCTGGAGGTCCGGGAGGCCGGTCACCCCATCGGCAACGCCCGCTGGGAGGCGGGCAACGTCCGCGATCTGCTGGACTACGCGGCCGGGGGAGTGGAGCGGCTGAGCGGCGCTCAAATCCCGGTCGCCGGCGGCCTGAACGTCACCTTCCACGAGCCGCTCGGGGTGGTCGCGGTCATCGCGCCGTGGAACTTCCCCATGCCGATCGCCGCCTGGGGCACCGCGCCCGCCCTCGCCGCGGGCAACGCCGTCCTCCTCAAGCCCGCCGAGACCACCCCGCTCACCGCCCTCAGGCTCGCCGAGCTGGCACTGGAGGCCGGGCTGCCCGAGGGGCTGTTCCAGGTGGTGCCCGGGGCCGGTCCGGTTGCTGGGGCCGCGCTGGTCGAGCATCCGGGCGTGGCCAAGGTCGTCTTCACCGGCTCGACGGCCGTCGGCAAGGAGATCATGGCCAAGTGCGCGGCGGGCGTGAAGCGCGTGACGCTCGAACTCGGCGGCAAGAGCCCCAATATCGTTTTCGCCGACGCCGATATCGAGCGCGCCGCGGCGGCGGCGCCCGGCTCGTTCCTGGACAACACCGGACAGGACTGCTGCGCCCGCAGCCGCATCCTGGTCCAGCGCGGCGTCTATGACCGCTTCATGGAGCTGCTGGAGCCGGCCGTGACGTCCTTCGCGGTCGGCGACCCGGCCGACCCCGCCACCGCCATGGGGCCGCTGATCTCCGCCGCGCAGCGCGAGCGCGTCCGGTCCTACGTCCCCGAGGACGCGCCCGCCGCGATCCGCGGCGAGGCCCCTGAGGGCAAGGGGTTCTGGTACCCGGCCACGGTCCTGGAGGCCACCGGGCCCGATGAGCGCACCGCCGTCGAGGAGATCTTCGGACCCGTGGCCGTCGTCCTGCCCTTCGAGGACGAGGCCGACGCCGTACGGCTGGCCAACGCCACCGACTACGGCCTGTCCGGCTCGATCTGGACCCGGGACGTCGGCCGCGCCCTCCGCGTCTCGCGCGCCGTCGCCGCCGGGAACCTGTCCGTCAACTCGCACAGCAGCGTGCGCTATGCGACCCCCTTCGGCGGCTACAAGCAGTCCGGCCTCGGCCGGGAGCTGGGCCCCGACGCCCTGACCGCCTTCACCGAGACCAAGAACGTCTTCATCAGCACCGAGGAGCAGTGACGTGACCGAGACCCCCGTGTGCCGCCGTCTGGTGGGCCGTACCGCCGTCATCACCGGAGCGGGCAGCGGTATCGGCCTGGCCACCGCCCGCCGCCTCGCCTCCGAGGGAGCGCGCGTCGTCTGCGCCGATATCGACGAGACCGCGGGCAAGGCCGCGGCCGACGAGGTCGGCGGGCTCTGTGTGAAGGTGGACGTCACCGACCCCGAGGAGGTCGAGGCGCTCTTCAGGACCGCGTACGACACCTGTGGCTCGGTCGACATCGCCTTCAACAACGCGGGCATCTCACCCCCCGACGACGACTCGATCCTCACCACCGGACTGGATGCCTGGAAGCGGGTCCAGGAGGTCAACCTCACCTCCGTCTATCTGTGCTGCAAGGCGGCACTGCCCTATATGCGGCGGCAGGGCAGGGGCTCCATCATCAACACGGCGTCCTTCGTCGCCGTCATGGGCGCCGCGACCTCGCAGATCAGCTACACGGCCTCCAAGGGCGGCGTGCTGGCCATGTCCCGCGAGCTGGGTGTGCAGTTCGCCCGCGAGGGCATCCGGGTCAACGCGCTGTGCCCGGGGCCGGTCAACACCCCGCTGCTGAAGGAGCTGTTCGCCAAGGACCCGGAGCGGGCGGCACGGCGGCTGGTGCATGTGCCGGTGGGCCGCTTCGCCGAGCCGGAGGAGATCGCCTCGGCGGTGGCCTTCCTGGCCAGCGACGACTCGTCCTTCGTGAACGCCGCCGAGTTCCTGGTGGACGGCGGTATCTCGGGCGCGTACGTCACACCGCTGTGACGGTTGCCCGACCGTGTGCTCCGCGTAGAACCCCGGCCATAGGGAGACGTCGTGCATACGACAACACCAGCCGGCTGGTATCCCGATCCCGAACACCCAGGCCCCGGGCCAGTCCCGGAGCGCTATTGGGACGGGTCCTCCTGGACCGCCAACCGCCGCGACGCGCAGGGCATCCCCGATGCGCAGTCCGTGCACGACGCGCCCACGATGCACGCCATGCCGTCCCTGCAGGGCCCGCCCGGCCCGCCGGCTCAGTGAACGCCGCGGCGCCGCCCGCTCTCCGAGATGGACACGATCACGCAGGGCATCAAGGTCCTTGAGGACGGCTCGGGATGACCCGCGGCCCCTTGGCCGGTCGTGACCGGCGCAGGTCATCGGCGATTTCGGACGAGAGGGGCACGGTGTACTACGGACGACCCGTGGCCATAAGGTGACAGCGTGACCACGAACACACCCCCCGGCTGGTATCCCGATCCCGGTGACACAGGCAATGGCCCCGCCATGGAACGCTGGTGGGACGGAGCCACGTGGACCGAGTACACCCGCGACACCTCGGGTGCGGCGGGCCCGTCCTTCGGCCCGCCGCCGATGCCTCCGTATCTTCCCGGGCAGGGCGGGGGCCACCACGGGCGTGGCCGCGGCCCGAGGATCGCGGTGCTCGCCGCCGCCGTGGGGGTCGTGGTCGCCGCGATCATCGGCGGCATCGTGCTGCTGGGGAACGACGGTGACGGGGGCGGCGAGGACAAGGCCGGAACGACCCCGAGCGCTGTCCCGCCGGGGGATGACGGGGACGGCGGCACGACCCCGGGCGGCCCCTCCCAGACGCCCGACGCCACCCCCAGTGCCCCGCCCACCTTCGATCCCAGCATCGCCCCGGACGCCTCCAACGGCATCAGCCTGCCCGTCCTGGCCGGCTGGCAGGCCGGCCGCAGCAGCTCCGGCGGCGCGGGCGTCACCACCTCCCGCTACCCCTGCCCGAACGACCCGTCCACCTTCTGCGTGCGCGGTGGCGCCTTCTCCCGGACCGCCAGCGGCTACAAGGCCACCTCCGCCAAGGGCATAGCCAAGGAGGACATCGCCCAGAACGCGGAGGAGTCCTACGGCACGGACGAGGACACCGACCGCAAGGCGTACGGCGGGATCACCTCCCACAAGCAGCTCAAGGAGGAGGCGGTCGAGGTCGCGGGAGAGAAGGGCTATCTGGTCCGCTGGAAGGTGGTCACCAAGAAGGGCGATGACGGCTACGTCCAGTCCCTCGCCTTTCCGTCGCCCGCCGTGCCCGGCACGATGGTCGTCGTGCGATTCGGCTTCGATGTGAGCGACAAGGCGCCGCCGGTGACCGATATGGACAAGATCGTCAAGGGGATCGCCGCCCTGGCCGGCGACGGCCGGTCCATCTGAGCCGGGGCTGCACGAACGCCGGGGGTCTACAGGTACGCCGGCGGTCTACAGGCACGCCGGCGGTCTACAGGCACGCCGGGGGGCTACAGGCACGCCGGGGGCTACAGGAACGTGGCGGTCTACAGGAACGTACGGCCCTCGCCCCGGTACGTCGGCACGGAGGCCACCACCCGGTCCTCCTCCCCGTCGACCAGGTGCAGCAGATCGAAGCGCTCGCACAGCTCACCGGCCTTGGCATGCCGGAACCACACCTTGTCGCCGATCAGCAGATCGTCGGCGGCCGTGCCCAGCAGCGGCGTCTGCACCTCGCCCGGCCCCTCCATCGGGTCGTACGCCAGCCCCTCGGGCAGATACGGCACCGGCAGCCGGTCCGGGCCCGGCGCGCCCGACGCCGGATAGCCGCCGCCGAGCACCGTCACCACGCCCACGCCGGGGCGGCGCACCACCGGCTGCGCGAACAGGGCCGCCGGACGGCCGCGGAAAGAGGTGTAGTTGTCGAACAGGTGCGGCTGGTAGAGCCCGGATCCGGCGGCGATCTCGGTCACCGCGTCCTCGGCGGCGGTGTGCTGCACACTGCCCGTACCGCCCCCGTTGACGAACTCCAGGTCCGCCACGGTCCGTACGGCGCCGACCACCGCCGCCCGGCGCGCCGCCAGCTCGCGGCGCGCGGCCGTCTGCATCAGCCGGATGACGCGGGAGCGCAGTGGACGCCCAGCCACCGCGTCGCCCACGCCCGCCACATGACCCTCGTAGGCCATCAGCCCCACCACCCGGAAGCCGGGGCGGCGCACCACCGCGCGGGCCAGCTCCGCGAGCTGCTCCGGTGTGCGCAGCGGTGAGCGCAGTGCGCCGATCCGCACCCGGCCGCCGAACATCCGCAGTGAGGTGTCCAACTCCAGGCAGACCCGGACTTCTTCGGTGCCGGCACGCACACTCTCGATCAGGTCGAGCTGGCTGATGTCGTCCACCAGCACGGTGACGGCGGCGGCGAGTTTGGGGTCGCTGGTGAGCGTGGCGAAGCCGTCCCGGTCCGCGGAGGGGTAGGCGAGCAGTACGTCGTCGAACCCCTCGCGCGCCAGCCACAGGGACTCCGCGAGCGTAAAGCTCATGATCCCGGCGAAGCCGTCCCGCGCCAGCACCCGCTCCAACAGCGCCCGGCACCGCACCGACTTGCTGGCCACCCGGATCGGCTTGCCTCCCGCCCGGCGCACCAGATCCCGTGCGTTGTCATCGAATGCCCCCAGGTCGACGATCGCCACGGGCGCTTCGAGATGGGCGGTGGCCCGGTCGTACCGGGCCCGGTCAGCGGCGGCAGCGGACATGAGCGAAGCTTGCCAGACGGCTGTTACCACTGGGTAGAGGGCGCCCGGTGCGCAGTGCGCCCGCTGCCCCGTAGAGTGTCGCCACGCCATGACCGGCAGGTCAGCGGCGTGTTGTCCGTATACGGGCCCGCCTGCCCTAAAGGCGGCGGGGTGGCGTGGCCAACCGGACGGAGCCAGGTGGACCAGGTCTTCGAGGGTGCGAGGGGGTGCGGATGAGCACCGACGCGGAACAGGCGCACTCTCCGTACAACGCGCCCCCACCGCGCCCTGCGCACCCCCCGCGCACGGCGCCCGCGCAGCCCTATGCGCCCCCGCCCCGCCCCTCCGCCCCGCCTGGTTTCACCCCGGACCCGGAGACCCCCGTCCTCGGCATACCCGCCAAGGTCCCGTCCCCGAGGGGGACGAGGGCCACCGGAGCGCCGGACGGCCCCCCGGCTCCGCCGCGCCCCGGCTCCGCGCCCGGCTCCGCGTCTCGGCCGCCCGCCCAGCGGACCGACGACGCCGACCCCTGGCACCGCCGGCCGGACACCGCCGTCCCCGGCGCCACGCCCTTCGACGGCCACCGCCGCGCGCCCGGCTCTGCGCCCGGCTCCTCGCCCGGCTCCGCGCCCGGCTCTGCGTCCGGCTCCTCGCCCGGCTCTGCGCCCGGCTCCGCGCCTCGGCCGCCCGCCCAGCGGACCGACGACGCCGACCCCTGGCACCGCCGGCCGGACACCGCCGTCCCCGGCGCCACGCCCTTCGGCGGCCACCGCCGCGCGCCCAGCCGTACGGCGGCCGCCGCCGCATGCCTCGTCCTCGGTCTCGGGCTGCTCGGCGGGGCGGCGGCCGGCAGCTGGCTCGGCGGCGGCCCCGACGCCGAGCCCTCCGTCGCCGACACCTACGCACGAGCCCGCTCCGCCTGGCACAGCGTCCCCGTCGACGACCTCTTCCCGCGCACCCTGCGCGGCAAGGGCGAGGGCCCCGGCCGCGCCGACCGCCGCTGGACCCGGATCGCGGTCGCCCCCGACAGCAGCTGCGGCGGCGGCTTCGACCCGCTGCTCACCAAAGCGCTGGCCCCGGTGGGCTGCAAGCGGCTGCTGCGCGCCACCTACGCCGACGACACCAGCACCAGCGTCACCACCGTCGGACTGCTGATCACCACCTCCGACGCCGACGGCATGCGCAGGCTGCACCAGCGGTTCCTGACCGAACAGCTCGACGAGCGCACCGATCTGATGCCCCGCCCCTACGCGGCCAAGGGCACCGCGGCGGCCGGCTTCGGCGACGACCAGCGCGCCAGCTGGCGGATCCGGATCCTGACCGACGTCCCCGCCGTCATCTATACGGTCAGCGGCTTCGCCGACGGCCGTAAGGTCACCGATCCGCAGTCGGCGGGCGAGGCCATCCGGATCGGGGCGACCTCCGCCCCCGCGCAATCGGGCCTCGGCCATGACGCCCGGGGCATCGCCGACGAGATCGAACTCGGCTTCCGCCGGGCCCTGTCCGAGACCGCGGAGCCGACGTCATGACCGTCCTCGCCCGGCGCGTCGCTGTGGCCCTCGCCGCCGCCGGACTGACCCTGGTGCCGGTCGCGCCCGCGCGGGCCGACGGAATACAGGCCCAGGAGTGGGCGCTGGACGCCCTCCAGGTCCACGAGGCGTGGCAGACGACGAAGGGCGCCGGGGTGACCGTCGCCGTCCTCGACACGGGCGTCGACGCGCAACACCCCGACCTCGCGGGCCAGGTGCTGCCCGGCAAGGACCTCATCGGCTTCGGCGCCCGGCGCGGCGATCGCGCCTGGGCCCGGCACGGCACCGCCATGGCCGGGATCATCGCCGGCCGCGGCCACGGCGCGGCCGGCGGCGAGGGCGTGCTGGGCGTCGCGCCCCGGGCCAAAATCCTGCCGGTACGGGTGATCCTGGAGGACACCGACCCGGCGCGTAAGAAGGCCCGCAGCAGCCGTGGCAGCGCCCTCGCCGACGGCATCCGCTGGGCCGCCGACCACGGCGCCGACGTGATCAACCTGTCGCTCGGGGACGACAGCGAGTCCGCCCACCCCGAGGCCGCCGAGGACGCCGCCGTGCAGTACGCGCTGCGCAAGGGCGCCGTCGTGGTCGCCTCCGCGGGCAACGGCGGCGAGAAGGGCGACCGCGCCTCCTACCCGGCCGCCTACCCCGGCGTCATCGCCGTGACCGCCGTGGACCGCTACGGCTCCCGTGCCGCCTTCTCCACCCGCCGCTGGTACGCCACCGTCTGCGCGCCCGGCGTCGACGTGGTCATAGCCGACCCCGACAAGCGCTACTACGAGGGCTGGGGGACCAGTGCCGCCGCCGCCTTCGCCTCCGGCTCCGTCGCCCTCGTCCGTGCCGCCCACCCCGAACTGAGCCCGCGCCAGGTCCGGCAGCTGCTCGCGCAGACCGCCCAGGACGGCCCGACGGGCGGCCGCAGCGATGAGCTCGGCGCCGGTCTGGTGAATCCGGCGGCGGCGATCAAAGCGGGGGGCAAGCTCAGCCCGCGGGCCCAGCAGCCCGTCGTGGTCGCCCATCCCCAGCGCTACTTCGGCACGGGCCCCGACAGCGCCCGGGACCATGGGGGCGGGGACGGACCGAATCAGCTCGCGCTGGCCGCCGGGGTCGCCGGAGCGGCCCTGGTGGCCGCCGCGGTCGCCCTGTGGCGCGGCTCGGGCCCGCTGCGGGTGCCGGGGCCGGGTGGACTGCTCAGGACGCTCCGCAGGCGCTGAGGGCGCCCGCCGCCCGCACGGCCGCCCGCGCCGCCCTCTCGACCAGAGCGATGCCGCCGGCCATGTCCTTATTGCTGTCGGAGAGCACCGCGACCAGATAGGCGCGCCCGCCCACGGTGACCCGGCCGATGCTGTGGACGTCCCACAGCCCGGTCGCGCTCCGCGGCTTCCAGCCGTTCTTCAGCGGGGTGCCGCAGCCGGTGCCGTCGGCGGCGGCCGAGACGCCCCAGCTCTGGGCCTCGGACACCCGGCCCATCAGCAAGCGCAGATATGCCCGGGAGCGCCCGTCCAGCGCCGGGCCGCCCGAGCCCGGATCCCCGAAGACGGCGGTCAGCAGCTTCAGCTGATCGGCCGCGGTGGTCCGGGTCAGCCCCCAGCGTCCGCCCTCGCCGCCGCGCGTCCGTCGCAGCCCGAGCCGCCGGTGTGCCGCGTCGAGTCCGGCGGCGCCGCCGATCGTCTTCCACAGCGCGGTCGCCGCGTCATTGTCGCTCCGCTCGATCATCACGGCGGCCAGCGAGCGCTCCCGCGCGGTCAGCCGCCGCCCCTCGTCCTGGGCCCTCAGCAGCAGTGCGGCCAGAATGCCGACCTTGACGATGCTCGCGGCGTCGTACGAGCCGTCCCCGTACACCCCGCTCGCCCCGGACCGGGCGTCCCGCACGGCGACCGAGAAACCGGCGGCCGAGCCGTCCGCCACCGGGCCGAGCGCGCCGGCCAGGGCCCGAACGTATTCCACACCGTCTCCTTCGCTCCCGGCCGACGCACCTCGCGCGGGGCCGTCCCGTCATTCCTGCCCCGTGAACGAGGGCGAACCAGGGGTTTCGGCCCCTCGTCCGAGCGGCGTCCCCCGCACCGATACGCTCGAGGCGTGGCGCTCAAGAACATCCCTGACTCCGGTTTCTCCGACGACGACGGCTCCGCCGATCCCCGCCTGGCCGCGGCGCTCGCCGCCTGGGCCGACGACCGCACGGCCGAGCCCCAGGTGCTCGCCGCGCTCGCCGGCGCGCGGCTGCTCGTGCCCGTGGTCGCGCTGCTGGGGGAGGCGGAGGAGGGGCCCGACGGGCTGCGCCGGGACAAGACCAGCGACATGGCGGTGCCGACGCTGGAGGCGCCCGGCGGACGGCGCGCCCTGCCGGCCTTCACCTCGACCGAGACGCTGGCCCGCTGGCGCCCGGACGCCCGGCCCGTCGCCGTACCGCTGGGCCAGGCGCTGGAGGCCGCCGCGCACGAGAAGGCGGACACCCTCGTGCTGGACCTCGCGGGGCCGGTGCCGTACCAGGTGACCGGGCCCGTGCTGCTCGCCCTCGCCGAGGGGCGGGCGAGCGTCGATCCGCTCGCCGACCCGGCCGTCGTCGAGGCGGTACGCGCCGTGGTGGCCGCCGAGCCGGATGTGGTCCGTGCCCACTTCGCCCCGGCCGAGGACGCCGACGGCATGCTCGCGATCGCCCTGGCGCCGGGCACCGCTGCGCAGCAGGCGGCGCAGCGGGTGGCCGGCGCCCTGGCCGCCGACGAGGTGCTGCGGGCCCGGCTGGTGCGCGGGCTGACCCTGGCGCTGCTGCCGCCGGACGCGGACGTGCCCGGGGAACCGCTCTTCAGCCGCTGATCAGTCGCCGGCTCAGGGGCCCACCCCTCAGCGGAATCGAACCGACAGGCGAAATGTCCTCATCCGCCCCACAATGCTTAGGACACCTGGCGGTCCGATCTGCGTGAGGAGAGCGCCATGGAGATGAGAACGGTCGTAGCGGAGTTCACCGGGACCGCGATGCTGGTCTTCTTCGGAGTCGGTTCCCTGGTCCTGGCAGGCGACTACATCAACGCCCTCGGCATCTCGCTCGCTTTCGGCTTCACGCTGATCGCGATCGCCTGTGCGTTCGGACGCATCTCGGGCAGCCATGTCAATCCGGCGGTGACCCTCGGTGTGCTGCTGGCCAAGCGCATCGACATCCGTACCGCCATCGAGTACTGGATCGCGCAGCTGGTCGGCGGGATCGTCGGCGCGGCGGTGCTCTTCCTGCTCGCCAAACAGGTGCCGAGGCTCCAGACGGCCGACGCGTTCGGCAGCAACGGCTACGGGGGCCGCTCGCCGGTGGGCCTCGGCGCGGGCGGGGCCTTCCTCGCCGAGGTCCTGCTCACCTTCCTGCTGGTCTTCGTCTTCCTGACGGTGACCCGCAACGTCGCGCTGGTCGGCGCCGAACCGTTTCCGGTGGGGTTCGCCCTGACCGCGGTCAACCTGATCGGGATCCCGTTGACCTGGGCCTCCGTCAACCCGGCGCGCAGCCTGGGCCCGGCGCTGTTCGCGGGCGGCGGGGCGCTCTCGCAGCTGTGGCTGTTCATCGTCGCGCCCCTGGTCGGCGGGGTGCTCGCGGCCGTGGTGCACCGGTTCACCCATGTCCACCCGGCGGGGGAGGTGCCTGGGGAGCAGGTGACCCATCCACCGCCCGCGCGTGGGCCATGGGGGCGGATGCGCGGCGGACACCGGCCCGAGGCGGGCGGACCCGAGACGAAGCCGCCGGAGGCGGCCTGAGCCGGAGCCGGGAGGCCCCAGCCCGTCGGCCCCTGGCGGCAGACGTCAGCCGAAGACGGGCCCGGTGAGCTTCTCGCCGGGCCCCTGCCCCGGCTCGTCCGGCACCGCCGACGCCTCACCCAGCCCGTCGGCCCCTGGCGGCAGACGTCAGCCGAAGACGGGCCCGGTGAGCTTCTCGCCCGTGCCCCGGCTTGTCCGGCACCACCGACGCCTCACCCAGCCCGTCGACCCCTGGCGGCAGACGTCAGCCGAAGACCGGTCCGGTGAACTTCTCGCCGGGCCCCTGCCCCGGCTCGTCCGGCACCGCCGACGCCTCACGGAAGGCGAGCTGCAGCGACTTCAGGCCGTCCCGCAGCGGGGCGGCGTGGAAGGAGCTGATCTCCGTGGCGCTCGCCGTGACCAGACCCGCCAGGGCGTTGATCAGCTTCCGCGCCTCGTCCAGATCCCTGTGCTGCGGGCCCTCCTCGGCCAGCCCCAGATTGACCGCGGCGGCGCTCATCAGATGCACCGCCACCGTCGTGATCACCTCGACCGCGGGCACATCCGCGATGTCCCGGGTCATACGGTTGAAGTCGGGGGACGACTGACTGCCGGCGTTGGCGTCGCTCATGGCGGTAGAGGCTCACTTCCTGAGGGATGGTGCGCCCCAGCCTAGAGGGGAGGACGGCGCGGTGAGCATTCGACCGCGGTACTGGTATCGTAGATAAATGACCGGCCGGATCACTCATGTGTCCGGCCCACAAGTGGAGGCTCCGCGCTCCCACCTCCCGACCCCCGGTCGGCAGGTCATCGGTCAGGCTGCGCCCCGCGGTGATATCGCGGCGGTGCTCCCGGTCAGTGAGTGGAGCCCCGCCTGTGTACCGCGCGGGGCGTTTTTGCGTTCCGGTGCGGTGGTCTCAACACTTAAGAGACGTTACGCGGCAGTCCGCCAGGCGGTCGCGTGATGCAACCGAGGAGGATCCATCAGCGCCGAGCCCCGCATCAACGACCGGATTCGCGTCCCCGAGGTGCGACTCGTCGGTCCCAGTGGCGAGCAGGTCGGCATCGTGCCGCTTGCCAAGGCCCTGGAGCTTGCGCAGGAGTACGACCTCGACCTGGTCGAGGTGGCGGCGAACGCCCGTCCGCCGGTCTGCAAGCTCATGGACTACGGAAAGTTCAAGTACGAGTCGGCCATGAAGGCCCGTGAGGCGCGCAAGAACCAGGCGCACACGGTCATCAAGGAGATGAAGCTCCGGCCGAAGATCGACCCGCACGACTATGACACCAAGAAGGGTCACGTCGTCCGGTTCCTCAAGCAGGGCGACAAGGTCAAGATCACGATCATGTTCCGTGGCCGTGAGCAGTCCCGGCCCGAGCTCGGTTTCCGGCTGTTGCAGCGGCTCGCCGAGGACGTCCAGGACCTGGGCTTCGTGGAGTCCAACCCGAAGCAGGACGGCCGAAACATGATCATGGTTCTCGGTCCGCACAAGAAGAAGACCGAGGCGATGGCCGAAGCCCGTGAGGCGCAGGCCGCCCGCAAGGCGGAGCGCCAGCACGGCACCAGCCCCGCGGAGGAGCCTGCCGAGGAGCCCGCCGAGGCGTGATTGAGAGGCGCGAGCCTCGACCGCCCACCCCGGGGCCGAACGGCTCCGGACACCAACAGAAATACATGACGCTTCCGAACGCCGGATGGCGGCCACGCCGCGCCCGGTCGCCGGAAGCGCCCCGACGAGGAGAGACGGCGACATGCCGAAGAACAAGACGCACAGCGGTGCCAGCAAGCGATTCAAGCTCACCGGCTCCGGCAAGGTGATGCGCCAGCGCGCCGGTCGCCGCCACCTTCTCGAGCACAAGCCGTCCACGCTGACGCGCCGCCTGGCCGGTAAGACCGAGGTGGCCCCCGCCGACGCCAAGAAGATCAAGAAGCTTCTCGGCAAGTGACGCCCCGCCCCGCTCCGGCGGGGCGTGCGCCGGGCCGACCGGGACCTATTCGTTTCCGGGCCGCGTGAGTCAGCCGCGGCCCCGTACAAGGAGTTAAACAAGTGGCACGCGTCAAGCGGGCAGTCAACGCCCACAAGAAGCGCCGGGCGATCCTCGAGCAGGCCAGCGGATACCGGGGCCAGCGCTCCCGCCTGTACCGCAAGGCCAAGGAGCAGGTCACCCACTCTCTGGTCTACAACTACAACGACCGCAAGAAGCGCAAGGGCGACTTCCGCCAGCTGTGGATCCAGCGCATCAACGCCGCTGCCCGCGCCAACGGAATGACGTACAACCGCTTCATCCAGGGTCTGAAGGCCGCCAACATCGAGGTGGACCGCAAGATCCTGGCCGACCTCGCGGTCAACGACGCCAACGCGTTCGCCGCGCTGGTCGAGGCGGCCCAGAAGGCGCTGCCGAGCGACGTCAACGCCCCGAAGGCCGCCTGACCACGGCGACAGCCTTCACCGGCTCATGGACCCGCAGGTGAGCGATCACCTGCGGGTCCGTGCGTGTGCAGCCCGCCCCGACACGAGAAAGCCCACCTCATGGCGACCCCCGAGCTGACGTCCCTGCGATCGCCGCGCGTCACGGCGGCCAGACGGCTCGCCAAGCGCAGCTTCCGCGGGAAGGAGAGGCGGTTCATCGTCGAGGGGCCGCAGGCCGTACGGGAGGCGATCGAGCATCTCGTCGAGGTGTACGCCACCCCCGAGGCCGCCGAGCGCCACGCGGAGATCGTCGCCGCCGCCGGCGCCGCCGGGATTCCCGTCCTCACCGCGTCCGACGAGGTCGTCGCGGAGATGTCCGACACCGTCACCCCGCAGGGCATCGTCGGGCTGTGCCGCTTCCTGGACTCGCCCTTCGAGGAGATCCTGCGCGCCCGTCCCCGGCTCGTCGCCGTCCTCGCCCATGTCCGCGACCCCGGGAACGCGGGGACGGTCCTGAGGTGTGCGGACGCCGCCGGGGCGGACGCCGTCGTCCTCACCGACGCCTCCGTTGACCTCTACAACCCCAAGGCCGTGCGCGCCTCCGTCGGCTCGCTGTTCCATCTCCCGGTGGCCGTGGGGGTGCCCGTCGAGCGCGCGGTGAGCGGGCTGCGGGGGGTCGGGGCGCGGGTACTGGCCGCGGACGGGGCGGGGGAGCGGGACCTGGACTCCGAGCTCGACGACGGGGTGCTCGGCGCACCCACCGCCTGGATCTTCGGCAATGAGGCATGGGGGCTGCCGGAGGCTACCCGCGCACTCGCGGACGAGGTGGTGCGCGTTCCGATTCACGGCAGGGCCGAGAGCCTCAACCTCGCCACGGCCGCCGCCGTGTGCCTCTATGCCTCCGCTCGTGCGCAGCGTGCTCCCGCAGGGTGCCGCTCCGTCACATCGACCTAGTAGGGTTGCTCCCTCCGGGGGACTGAAGAGGGGGTGTGGGGATGGACGTCAGGACCTCCGGCGCCAGGGCGGCCGATGCCCATGCGTCCGGTGGGGGGCTGCCCGGCGCGGCCGGCGAGGTGATGGCCGCGCTCGGTCTGCGCCCCGACGATCTGCCCGACGGGCTGGTGGTGGCCGATGAGACCGGCCGCGTCACCTGCTTCAACGCCGCGGCGGGCCGCATCACCGCCACCGACCCCTTGGACGCGATCGGCCGCCGGCTCGAGGTGGCCCTCCCGTTAGAAGACCTGGACGGGCGGCGCTGGTGGGCGCTGACCGATCCCTACGGCGGGCTGGCCACCCGGGTCGGCCAGCCCGAGCGGAATCTGCTGCTGCCCGGCGGCCGTGAGGTGCTGGTCTCGGCCCGCTACGTACGCGAGCGGCCCACCGGGCCGGTGTGCCGGCTGGTGGTCTCGCTGCGCGGCACAGAGGCCCGCCGCCGCACCGAGCGCAGCCACGCCGAGCTGATCGCGACCGTGGCGCATGAGCTGCGCTCCCCGCTGACGTCCGTCAAGGGCTTCACGGCAACCCTGCTCGCGAAATGGGAGCGGTTCACCGACGATCAGAAGCGGCTGATGCTGGAGACCGTCGACGCCGACGCCAACCGGGTCACCCGGCTGATCGCCGAGCTGCTGGACATCTCCCGGATCGACTCCGGCCGCCTCGAGGTGCGCCGCCAGCCGGTCGACATCGCCGCCGCCGTCCGCCGCCATGTGCAGGCGCTCACCGCCGCCGGGCACACCGCCGAGCGCTTCCTGATCAGGGTCAGGGGGCCGCTGCCCGGGCTGTGGGCCGATCCGGACAAGATCGATCAGGTGCTGGGCAACCTCCTGGAAAACGCGGTGCGCCACGGCGAGGGAACGGTCACCATTGAGGTGGCACCCGCGGTGGCCAGGCCCGCCGCGGACGGCCCCGTAGTCGAAAGGACCGCCATCACCGTGAGCGATGAGGGCCCCGGTATCCCGGAGGAGTCGATGAGCCGCGTCTTCACCCGATTCTGGCGGGGCAGCAAGCGCGGCGGCACCGGCCTGGGCCTGTACATCGTCAAGGGCATCGTCGAGGCACACGGCGGGACGATCACCGTCGGCCGGGCCCGCGGCGGCGGCGCCGAGTTCCGATTTAGCCTGCCCGTGGGCACCCCGGCCTATCTGGTCTGAGCGCCCCACGGGCTTCCCGCGGAACAGCAGACCCCCCGCGCCCCTTAGACTCGGGCTTTGGCACCTTTGGCGTCCCTTGTGGTCCCCAGTGGTCGCAGAGTCGAGCGGGGTCGCGCAGCCAGCGGTACCTCCCAGCGGTAGCTGGGGGACAATCGGAAGCACGGGAAGAGATGTCGGCACCCAATAAGTCGTACGACCCTGTCGAGGTCGAGGCACTGAAACCGGCGGAGATCGCCCGGATGCGGGACGAGGCGCTGGACGCCATCGCCGCCGCGGGTGACCTCGAGGCGCTGCGCGAGGTGAAGGTCGCCCACACCGGCGACCGCTCGCCGCTGGCGCTCGCCAACCGCGAGATCGGCGCCCTGCCGCCGCACGCCAAGGCGGACGCGGGCAAGCGCGTCGGCCAGGCCCGAGGCCAGGTCAACCAGGCGCTGAAGGTCCGGCAGGAGGAGCTCGAGGCCGAGCGCGACGCCCGGGTCCTGGTCGAGGAGGCGGAGGACGTCACCCTGCCCTACGACCGCACCCCGGCCGGCGCCCGCCACCCCATCACCACGCTCTCCGAGCGCATCGAGGACGTCTTCGTCGCCATGGGCTACGAGGTCGCCGAGGGCCCGGAGGTCGAGGCCGAGTGGTTCAACTTCGACGCGCTGAACTTCCCGCCCGACCACCCCGCCCGCGAGATGCAGGACACCTTCTTCGTCCAGGGCGCGAAGGGTGACAAGGACGACGAGCCCTCCGGAGTGGTGCTGCGCACCCACACCTCGCCGGTGCAGGTCCGGTCGATGATCGACCGGAAGCCGCCCATCTATGTGATCTGCCCGGGCCGCACCTTCCGCACCGATGAGCTGGACGCCACCCACACCCCCGTCTTCCACCAGGTCGAGCTGCTGGCCATTGACGAGGGCCTGACCATGGCCGACCTCAAGGGCACGCTCGACCACATGGTGCGGGCGCTCTTCGGCGAGGGGATGTCCACCCGGCTGCGGCCGAACTTCTTCCCGTTCACCGAGCCGTCCGCCGAGATGGACATGCAGTGCTACGTGTGCCGCGGCGAGTCCGTCGGCAACCCGGACCGGCCCTGCCGCACCTGCTCCAGCGAGGGCTGGATCGAGCTGGGCGGCTGCGGCATGGTCAACCCGCGGGTGCTGGTCGCCGCCGGCATCGACCCGGAGAAGTACAGCGGGTTCGCCTTCGGCTTCGGCATCGAGCGGATGCTGATGTTCCGGCACAACGTGGAAGACATGCGAGACATGGTCGAGGGTGACGTGCGCTTCACCCGGCCCTTCGGGATGGAGATCTGATGCGGGTCCCGCTTTCTTGGCTGCGGGAGTACGTCGACCTGCCCGCCGGTGAGACCGGCCGTGACGTACAGGCCAAACTCGTCGACGCCGGGCTCGAGGTCGAGACCGTCGAGCAGCTCGGCGCCGATCTCAAGGGCCCTTTGGTCGTCGGCCAGGTGCTGGCCATCGAGGAGCTGGAGGGGTTCAAGAAGCCCATCCGCTACTGCCAGGTGGACGTCGGTCAGGCCAACGGCACGGGCGAGCCGCAGAACATCGTCTGCGGCGCCCGGAACTTCCAGGTGGGCGACAAGGTCGTCGTCGTGCTGCCCGGCGCCGAGCTGCCCGGCGGCTTCGCGATCTCCGCGCGCAAGACGTACGGCAAGACCTCCGAGGGCATGATCTGCTCCGCGAGCGAGCTGGGCATGTCCGACGACCACGACGGCATCATCGTGCTGCCGCCGGAGTACGAGCCGGGCACCGACGCCATCGAGCTGCTCGAACTCGTGGACGAGGTCCTCGACATCGCCGTCACCCCCGACCGGGGCTACTGCCTGTCGATGCGCGGCATCGCCCGAGAGACCGCCATCGCCTACGAGCTGCCGCTGCGCGACCCGGCCCTGATCGACGTGCCCGCGCCCAACAGCCACGGCTACCCGGTCAAGGTCGCCGACCCGACCGGCTGCGACCGCTTCACCGCCCGTACGGTCACCGGTCTCGACCCCGAGGCTCACTCCCCGATCTGGCTGCGGCGCCGGCTCCAGAAGGCCGGGATGCGCCCGGTCTCGCTCGCCGTCGACATCACCAACTATGTGATGCTCGAACTCGGCCAGCCGCTGCACGCCTACGACCGCACGCGGGTCAACGGCGCGATCGGCGTGCGCCGCGCCGAGCCGGGCGAGAAGCTCACCACCCTCGACGGCACCCAGCGCGTCCTCGACGCCGAGGACCTCGTCATCACCGACGAGAGCGGGCCGATCGGCCTCGCCGGCGTCATGGGCGGCGCCAACACCGAGATCGCGGACGCCACGGCCGACCCCGAGACCGGCCAGGTCCAGGGCACCACCGAGGTCGTCATCGAGGCCGCCCACTTCTCGCCCGTCTCGATCGCCCGTACCGCCCGGCGCCACAAGCTGTCCTCCGAGGCGTCCCGGCGGTTCGAGCGCGGCGTCGACCCGGAGGCCACCTCGGCCGCCGCGCAGCGCACCGTCGACCTGCTGGTGCTGCTCGCCGGCGGCACCGCCGAGGCGGGCGTCACCGAGGTGGTCTCGCCCAGCGCACCGCACACCATCACGCTGCCCGCCGACCACCCCGACAAGGTCGCGGGTGTCACCTACGGCCGCGAGACCGTGGTGCGGCGGCTCCAGCAGATCGGCTGCGACGTCTACGGCGCCGACGACCTCACCGTCACCGTGCCCAGCTGGCGGCCCGACCTCACCGACCCCAACGACCTCGCCGAGGAGGTCATCCGGCTCGAAGGGTACGAGAACCTCCCCTCGACCCTGCCGCACCCGCCCGCCGGACGCGGGCTGACCGAGCGTCAGCGGCTGCACCGGCGGGTCGGCCGCGCGCTGGCCGGCGCCGGCTATGTCGAGGCGCTCAACTACCCGTTCATCGGCGAGGAGGTCCTCGACCAGTTCGGCCTGGCCGCCGACGACGGGCGGCGCGACCTGGTCCGCCTCGTCAACCCGCTCTCCGACACCGAGCCCGCGCTCCGCACGACGATGCTGCCCGGACTGCTCGCCGCGCTGCGCCGCAACGTCGGCCGCGGCGAGCACGACATCGCCCTCTACGAGACCGGCCTGGTCTTCCGCGCCACCGGCGACGAGCCCCCGGCCGCACTCCTCCCCGTCGACCACCGGCCGTCGGACGAGGAGATCGCCGCGCTCAACGCCTCCCTCCCGCGCCAGCCGCGCCGCGCCGCCGTCGTCCTCGCCGGCGACCGCGAGCAGGCCGGCTGGTGGGGCAAGGGCACCCCGGTGAGCTGGGCCGACGCCGTCGAGGCGGGCCGCACCGTGGCCCGCGAGGCGGGCGTCGAACTCATCGTCCGCCAGGACCAGCAGGCCCCCTGGCACCCCGGCCGCTGCGCCGCGCTGCTGGCCGTCGTCGACGGCGAGGAAATCCTCGTCGGCAACGCCGGTGAACTCCACCCGCGCGTCACCAAGGCCCTCGGCCTCCCCGAGCGCACCTGCGCCATGGAGATCGAGCTCGACCATCTCGAGCGCGCGGGCACCGGCGTCGTCCAGGCCCCCCACGTCTCCACCTTCCCGGTGGCCACCCAGGACGTGGCCCTCGTCGTCGACACCTCGGTCGCCGCGGCCGACGTCGAGGCGGCACTGCGGGAGGGCGCCGGCGCGCTGCTGGAGTCCCTCCGCCTGTTCGACGTCTTCACCGGACAACAGCTCGGTGAGGGCAAGAAGTCGCTGGCCTACGCGCTGCGCTTCCGCGCCCCCGACCGCACCCTGACCGCCGAGGAGATCGCGGCCTCCCGCGACGCCGCGGTGGCGGTGGCGGCCGAGCGCACGGGCGCGGTGCTCCGCGGAGCCTGACGGCGACCGACTCGCGTCGGTCGCCGTAACGAGCCGATGGGCGCACCCCGGTCCCGGGGTGCGCCCATCGGCGCTTCCGCGCCCCGCAGCGGAGCGCAAAAGCGCCGAGCGCGCCCCCGCCGCATCGCCGGGTCCTGGTCTCAGCGATGTGCCCGCCGCTCGGCCGGACGGCCCCCGGGCGCCCGCGCTGGCCCGCGTCGTGGCGGCTCTGCCGTGGGGCGCGCGGTCGGCCGGTTCTGGTCTCAGTGATGTGCCCGCCGCTCGGCCGGACGGCCCCCGGGCGCCCGCGCTGGCCCGCGTCGTGGCGGCTCTGCCGTGGCGCGCGCGGTCGGCCGGTTCTGGTTCCAGTGATGTGCCCGCCGCTCGGCCGGACGGCCCCCGGGCGCCCCGCGCCCGCCCGCGTCGCGGCGGGCTGGCCCGTGCGGCCGCCCGGGCCGCGTGGGACGCGGGCGGGTGCGACCGTCCGCGTCGGCTCCCTCGCCGTTCTGGGGAGTATCCGTCGGTGGGGTTCCCGGGCGGCCCGGGGGTGCGCGCCGAGCGGCGCGTACCCCCGGGGGTCGGCGCGGCCCCACGATGGTGCGCCCCGGGCTCACCATCCCGGGCACCGGTGAGCGGCACACAGCCGATACCGCGTCCGGCCCGCGGCGTGGTGTTCGGGGGCCGGGCAGGGGGTGGTCACACGATCAGGTGAGATCCGGAAGGCGACTGGTCCTTTTGGCAGCCGCTGTCGCGAGAATCGTCACGGTCGCACGGCTCAGGTCAGGACCGACACCGGGCCTCGCCGGCCGCCTCATTGGGCTGCGAATGGGGGCGACGCATGATCGGGACCAGGGCGGTGGGCGGTGCACCGGCAGGGGTGGCGGATTGGCCGTGCGGGGGGCGGCGGCGGTTTGTGCTCGTTCGCACGGCTCAGGTCAGGACCGACACCGGGCCTCGCCGGCCGCCTCATTGGGCTGCGAGTGGGGGCGACGCATGATCGGGACCAGGGTGGTGGGCGGTGCACCGGCAGGGGTGGCGGATTCGCCGTGCGGGCGGCGGCGGCGGCGGTTTGTGCTCGTGTTTGCCTGTCTGTGGGTGGCCGGTGTCGTTGTGTGGGAGCTGTACTGCCCGCATGGGCCCCGGCTGGTGCAGGTTCTGGCCGCCGTTCCCGCCTTCGCGTACGCCATCAGCGGCCGCAGGCTCTGCATGCTGCTGGGCGGGGTGAGCGCGCTGTTCGCGCTCGTACCGTTGAGCCTCCTGGCCCCGGCGAGCCCGTCGGACGCCCTGTCCACCCGGCTCGGGGCGTGCGGGGCCATCCTCAGCGTCGTCGCGGCGGGGTATCTGACGACGGGCCGGCGGTCCCGGCTGGTGCGCGAGCTGAGGCGGGCCCAGGAGGTGGCCGCCGCCGCGCAGGACGCGGTGTTGCGGCCGCTGCCGTCCCGGCTGGCCGGTATCGAGCTGGCGGGCGGCCATCTGTCGGCGAGCCGGGGCGCCGCGGTGGGCGGCGATCTGTACGAGGCGCTGGCCACCGCCCACGGCGTCCGGGTGATCATCGGGGACGCGCGCGGGCACGGGCTCGCCGCGATCGGCACCGTCGCCACCGTGCTGGGCAGCTTCCGCGAGGCGGCTCATGAGGAGGCCGAACTCGCCGATGTGCTGCGGCGGTTGGACCGGGCCCTGCAGCGCCGTCTGCGGGAGCGCGCCGGGGGCGAGTATCCGGTGGAGAGCCCGGAGGCCGAGGAGTTCGTGACGGTGCTGCTGCTGGAGGTGGGCCGGGACGGCGAGGTCACGGCGCTCAACTGCGGTCACCCGTGGCCGTATCGGCTGTCCGAGCAGCCCGTGGGCCCGGCCATGGCCCGGCAGACGGCGCCCGGCGAGGTGCTGCCGCCGCTCGGCCTCTTCCCGCTCCCGGCCGAGCTGCCCATCGCCCGCTGCCGCGACCTGCGGGCCGGGGACGCGCTGGTGCTGCACACCGATGGCGCCGAGGACGCGCGCGACGCGCGCGGCACGTTCTTTCCGCTGCGCCGCGCCCTCGGTGAGGCCGCGGGCCCCGGCCCGATCGTGCCGGCGGCGGTGGTCGAGGGGGTGCGCACGGCGGTGCTGCGGCACACCGGCGGCCGGCTCGCGGACGACATCGCCCTGGTCGCGCTCCGCAATGACCGCAGCCTGTTGTCCGCCCACGCGGCCCTCGGCGTCCGGGCCGGCGATGCCCGCCCCTGCTGAGCCAGGACGAGGGGCGCCCCGCACGCGTCCGCTTCGCACCCCGTGCGAATTCCCCTCCACTACGCTGAGCGCACCGAGGGCATCGGGAGGGCGTCATGGAGCCCAACACACTGCTCGATTCCGTGCTCGACGAGGCCGGGATCTCCCACGCGGGGCTGGCCGCGCACATCAACGAGGCGGGCCGGGCTCGCGGGATGAAGCTGCGGTACGAACACACGGCGGTGGCCCGCTGGCTGAAGGGCCAGCGGCCGCGCGGCCAGGTGCCGGATCTCATCTGCGAGGTGCTCGGCGAGCGGCTGCATCGCGCGCTCACCCTGGACGACATCGGTCTGGGCACCCCCGGCAGCCCCCGCGCGCCCGCCACCCCCCTCTCCGGCTTCGTCGAGCGCGCGACCGCACTGTGGCGCTCCGACGAACAGCAGCGCCCGCATGTCGTCGGCGCCCCGGCGGTCACCGGCACGCCCGCTGTCATCCCGGTGTGGGAGTGGGAGAACCCGCCGGAGGACTCCGATGTCTCACGCCATGGCCTGACCCGCGTGAGCATGACCGACATCGAGATGCTGCGCGCCGCCCGCGCCCACTACGAGCAGATGTACCGCAAGGCCGGCGGCATCGCGACCAGAGCCCGGGTCGTCGGCTTCCTCAACGCCGAGACCGCGCCGCTGCTGCGCGGCAGTTACGCCGACGACACCGGCCGTCAGCTGCACCGGGCGATCGGCGGCCTGGTGGCGATCGCCGGGATCTGCGCGTACGACTCGAACGCGCACGGTCTGGCCCAGCGCTACTTCCACCAGGCGCTGCGCCTCGCCAAGGCCAGCGGCGACCGGGGCCTGGGGGCTTATGTCATAGCGCTGCTCGTCACCCAGTCGCTGTTCCTGAAGGAATGCCGGCAGGCGGTGGCCTTCGCCGAGTCGGCACTGCGCGCCGCGGGCGCCCAGATCACCCCCGCGCTCGCCGCCGATCTGTACGCCATGCAGGCCAAGGCCTACGCCCGGCTCGGCGACGGGACCGGGGCGCTGTCCTGCATCCGGCGCGCGGAGACCGCGGCCGAGCGGATCCAGCCGGGTCAGGAGCCCGACGAGACGGGTTACGTCCAGCCGGGGCTGGTGAACATCCAGGTGGCCGAGGCGCTGCTGAGCCTCGGCGACCTCGGCGGCGCCCGGGAGCACGCCACCGCCGCCGTCGGCACACCCGCGCACGACCGGGGCCGGGTGCACCGGCTCGCCATGCTGACCCATATCGAACTGCGCCAGGGGGACGCGGACAGGGCGGGTGCCACCGCGGTGGAGATGACCGAGCGGGCCCGCGGCATGGAGTCCCAGCGGTTACGCGATCGGTTGCGCGCGGTACGGGAGCACCTGGCGACCAGCGGATCCGCGGCGACATCCGCGGCCGCCGAGCTCATCGACGGGGCACTGCGCGTTCCTCTCTGAGCGCGGTCCGCACCCTCGTCAGCGGTTGGCCGAGGATTGCCATCTGTCCGACGGAAGGTGGCTGACCAGTGCGATGGAAGAACCTCAGGGAGCAGACCGTGTACGAGAACCGATGGTTCCGGGTCAATCTCGCGGATGTCAGACTCCCGGACGGCCGTCATCTGGACCACTATCTGATACGGCTCCGTCCGGTGGCCGTGGCCACGGTCGTCAACGCGGCGAACGAGGTGCTCCTGTTGTGGCGGCACCGCTTCATCACCGACAACTGGGGCTGGGAGCTGGCGGCGGGCGTCGTCGAGGACGGTGAGGACATCGCGCAGGCCGCGGCGCGTGAGATGGAGGAGGAGACCGGCTGGCGCCCGGGCCCGCTGCGCCATCTGCTCTCGGTCGAGCCGTCCAACGGGCTGACGGACGCGCGGCACCACATCTACTGGGCCGAGGAGGCCGATTACGTCGGGCCCCCGGAGGACGACTTCGAATCGGACCGCCGCGAATGGGTTCCGCTCAAGCTGGTGCCCGACTTGGTGGCCCGCGGTGAGGTGCCCGCGGCGAACATGGCGGCCGCGCTGCTTCTGCTCCACCACATACGTCTCGGCTGAGCCGCGAGGAGCGCGAGGACCGCGCGGTCACGCGAGAGAGCGGCCGCGCGGCCCTCACGGCCCTCCTGGGCCCGGCGCTGAGCGGTTACGGCGAAGTCAAGTGCTGATCCTTCTCGGCGTCCAAGCCCTCGGCCAGGCCGAACGGCGAGGGATCAGCGGCGAACTTCACCGCATCCGCTTAGCGCCCCGCCGCCTGCCACACCGCGAGCACCAGCGCGGAGATGCCCGTCAGGGCGGCGATGGAGGGCAGCGGCCAGCGTCCGTGCTCCAGGACGCGTATCCGGCCCGCCAGTTGGCCGGCCTCCTCCTCCGACTGTTCCCCCCGGTGGTCGAGCAGGGCGAGCCGGCCGTCGACGCGGGCGAAGCCCACATCGACGGTCCGGCGGAGTTCCGCGAGCTCCACGGCTAACGCGGCTTGCTCGGGCTCGGTGGTCACGGGTTGATCCCCTTCCGGATGTACGTCCGTGCATTGGTCACGGATCGAGTCAACCGCGTCCGGGGGCGGCGCGGGAGAGTGTGTGGGGATGGTGTGTGAGTCACCGGCGCACACCCCGTGCGAAGGGCTACGCGCACCGGTGGTCACCGTTCCGTTTCCCGTTCCGCTTCCCGCGGGTTCGAACCGATGCCGGGCACTGAGGGGACGCATGGGGGTGGGAGACCGTCCCACCGGGCACTGGCACTGAGGCGACGCATGGGGGTGGGAGACCGTCCCGCCGGTCACTGAGGGGACGCATGGGGGTGGGAGACCGTCCCGCCGGTCACTGGGTGGTGGTCACAGGCAGCCGGTCGCCGGGCGCGCGGGCCCGCAGGCGGCGCAGCATCCGCGCGTCGTCGAACCCCACGTCGCGGGCCGCGGCCTCCACCGTCGCGCCATGGCTGATCAGATGCTCGGCGCGTTCCAGGCGGAGCGTCTGCTGGTAGCGCAGCGGGGTGAGTCCGCTGGTGGCACGGGTGAACAGCCGGGTGAGGGTGCGTTCGCTGACGCCCGCGCCGGCGGCCAGGTACGCCAGCGACAGCGGCTCGGCGAACCGTGCGTCGATGAGGTCCTGGACGCGGTGGACGCTGTCGTCCAGATGCGAACGATGCCGCAACATGGCGCTGGCCTGCGGCTCATGGCCGTTGCGGCGGGCGTAGACGACCATGTTCCGGGCCACCTGGGCGGCGAGCGCCGGGCCGTGCCGGACGGCCAGCAGATGCAGTGCCAGATCGATCCCACTGGCGATGCCCGCCGAGGTCACCACTCCGTCGTCGGTCGTGAACAGCACATCCCGTACCACTGTCGCCCGGGGATATCGGGTCGCCAGTTCGTCCTGGAGCTCATGGTGGGTGGTGCACCGGCGCCCGTCCAACAGCCCGGCCAGGCCCAGCGTCCGCGCCCCGGAGCACACGCTGGCGACGGTGCCCCCGGCCGCGTGATGCGCGCGCAGCCGCTCCAGCCCCTCGGGGCCCAGCTCCGGCCCGCCGTCCAGCGTGGGCTCCGGCCCGCCGTCCAGCGTGGACGTCCGCCGGCCCGGCACCACGATCAGGTCCTCGGGGCCCGTGTCGGGCCATCGGGTCTGCGCGGTCAGCGTCACCCCCTGGGCGCTGGGGATGTGCTCCCGCTCGCCGACATAGCCGAGCCGGTACGGCTGCCCGAGGTCCGCCGCGGTGCTGAAGACCTGGGCCGGTCCGGCCAGATCGAGCAGGTGGACCCCGGGCAGCAGGACGAAGACGACTCGGCTCACGCCGCGGACGCTCCCGCTTCCGCCTCCAGCTCGGCCACCGTCGCGATCCGGGCGAACCGGTCGCGCAGGACCGCCTCCGTACGCTCGATGATCGCCTCGGCGCTGAGCTCGCCGATCGCGCTCGTCGTGGTGGCGTCGGTGGCGAAGACGACCCGGTACCCGAGGTCGCTGCCGACCCGGGTGGTGGTCTCCACGCACTGCTCGGTGCGGATGCCGCAGACCACCAGCTCGCGCACGCCCGCCGCGGTCAGGAGCTGGTGGAGAGAGGTGGTGGTGAAGGCGTTGTGAGAGGTCTTGTGCAGTACCGGCTCACCGGCCGTCGGCTGCTCCAGCTCCTCCAGCAGCCGCACGTGCCCCTGAGCCGGATCGAAGACGCTCCCACTGCCGGGCTCGGTGTGCAGCACCCAGATCACCCGGTCGCCCTCGGCACGGGCGAGGCGGACCAGCCGATTGACCGCGTCCGCGATCTTGGGATTGGCGATCTGGTCCCACGAGGGGCGGGCGCGGAAGGATTCCTGGACATCGACGACGATCAGTGCTCGATTCATGTGACCCAGTCTGACCTGGGCCGGCATCAAGCGGACAGGCACGATCGGGGCTGGTACCGGAACGATCCGGTCAGCTGCTGAGGGATCAGTACTGGTAGAAGCCGGAGCCCGTCTTACGGCCCAGCCGGCCCGCGTCCACCATGCGCAGCAGCAGCGGCGGAGCGGCGTACAGCGGCTCCTTGTACTCGGAGTACATCGAGTCGGCGATCGCCGCGATCGTGTCCAGACCGATCAGGTCGGACAGCTTGAGCGGGCCCATCGGGTGGGCGCAGCCCAGCTCCATGCCGTTGTCGATGTCCTCGCGGCTGGCGATGCCGGATTCGAACATCCGGATCGCGGAGAGCAGATACGGGATCAGCAGCGCGTTGACCACGAACCCGGAGCGGTCCTGGGCGCGGATGGCGTGCTTGCCGAGGACGTCATGGACCAGCGCCTCGGTGCGCTTGATGGTCTCGTCGCTGGTGGTGAGGGCCGGGATCAGCTCGGCCAGCGCCTGCACCGGGGCCGGGTTGAAGAAGTGGATGCCGATCACATGGTCGGGGCGCGAGGTGGCGACGGCCAGCTTGACCAGGGGGATGGAGGAGGTGTTGGAGGCGAGGATCGCGTCCGGACGGGTCACCACCTGGTCGAGCACCTGGAAGATCTCGGTCTTGACCTGCTCGTTCTCGACCACCGCCTCGATCACGAGGTCGCGGTCGGCGAATTCCCCCAGGTCGGTGGTGAAGCTCAGCCGCTCCAGCGTCTCGTCCCGCTCCTTCTCGGTGATCTTGCCGCGTTCGGCGGCCTTCCCGAGGGAGTTGGTCAGGCGGGTACGTCCTATCTCCAGGGCCTCGCCCGTGGTCTCCGCGACCATGACGTCCAGGCCGGCGCGGGCGCACACCTCCGCGATGCCCGCGCCCATCTGGCCGCAGCCCACCACTCCGACGCGTTCGATGTCGGTCACATCGTGCCTTTCGCTGATCCACCAGTCGGCTGAGTCGTCCCCCTGTCGCCCCTGACGTTACCTTCCCGGTCATGGGCGGGTGGCGGGCCGGGGGGCGATTCGCCGGCCCGGCCCGCCACCATCTGTCACCACGGAATCCCGCTACGTCACGGCCGGATGGCCGCCTGAGAAGAGTGAAGTCATGGGCCGGCCATTGCCGCCCGCGCCCAAGGGCCCCATCATCGGCGTGAGTTGGCACGAGGGCGAGGAGTGGGCATGGGTCGGATCACGCGCAGAAGCCTGACGGTCGCGACCGCCGGGGTGCTGGCCGCCGCCGTCACAGCGGGCGAGGCGAGGGCGGACGGGCGGGGCGGGGAGCGCCGGCCCCGGTTCCGCGGAATGTGGCTGGCCTCCGTCGCCAACCGCGACTGGCCCTCCAGACCCGGTCTCACCGCCGCGGAGCAGCGCGCCGAGCTGCTCGCCTTCCTCGACACGGCGGTCGAGCGCCGGCTCAACGCGGTGATCTTCCAGGTGCGGCCGACCGCCGACGCGCTGTGGCCGTCACCGTACGAGCCGTGGTCGGAGTACCTCACCGGGGTCCAGGGCCGGGACCCGGGCTGGGATCCGCTGGGCACCGCCGTACGCGAGGCGCATCGGCGCGGGCTGGAACTGCACGCCTGGTTCAACCCGTACCGGATCGCCAACCACACCGACCTCTCGAGACTGCTCCCCACCCACCCCGCGCGCGTGCACCCCGAGTGGGTCGTGCCGTACGGCGGGAAGCTCTACTACAACCCCGGGCTGCCCGAGGTCCGCCGCTTCGTCCAGGACGCGATGCTGGACGCGGTCGGGCGCTATGACATCGACGCCGTCCACTGGGACGACTACTTCTACCCCTACCCGGTGGCCGGCCAGGTCTTCGACGACGACGCCGCCTACGAGCGCCACGGCGCGGGCTTCCCGGACCGGGCCGCCTGGCGGCGGGACAACATCGACCGGCTGGTGCACGAGACGGCCGGCCGCATCAAGCGGCTGAAGCGGGGCGTGCGGTTCGGCATCAGCCCCTTCGCGGTGTGGCGCAACGGGGCGACCGATCCGCTCGGCTCCGACACCCGGGCGGGGGTGCAGACCTACGACGATCTGTACGCGGACACGCGCGGCTGGGTGCGGCGGGGGTGGATCGACTACATCGTCCCGCAGGTCTACTGGAACATCGGCTTCGCCGCCGCCGACTACGCCAAGCTGGTGCCCTGGTGGGCCGAGGTGGTGCGCGGCACCGGCGTGCGCCTCTACATCGGCGAGGCCCTCTACAAGGCGGGCGACCCGGCGCAGCCCGCACCCTGGCAGGACCCGGCGGAGCTGTCCCGGCATCTCACCTTCGACCGGGACTATCCGCAGGTCCGGGGCAACGTCTACTTCTCCGCGAAGGAAGTGGCCGCCGACCGCAACGGCGCCATGGCGCGTGTGGTCGCCGACCACTACCCGTGTCGGGTGCGTCCGCCCCGCTGAGCCGGGCCTTCGGCGGCGTTACTGCCGGGGTCCGGAGGCCAGATGACGGACGACGGAATCGGGCCCGGGGGAGAACAGGCACTCATGGCCGTCGTCCTCGTAGCGGATGCGGTAGGGCGGTTCGCCGTGGTCCCCGAGCACTTCGATGATCTCTGCGATCCGGTCGTGTATGCCGACAACCCTGCCGTGCACCAGCAGCTTGTCGCCTATGGTCGCCTCCATCTGCGTGACCTCCTGTCCGCCGGAGGGCAATGCGATCCCTGAAGGCCAGTCTATGGCTGCTTATCCCGGTTTGCGCGGGCCGGAAGGCGCAAACCGGCACGCCGATTACGGAACCCGGGCCCGCTGCGTCACCCCGATGCACACCAGGACCGCGACGGCGGCGAGCGGGGCCGCGGGGGTCAGCTCCTCGCCGAGCAGCAGCACCGACCACACCAGCGTGAGCAGCGGCTGCGCCAGTTGGAGCTGGCTGGCCCTGGCCACGCCGATGGCGGCCATCCCGCGGTACCAGATCACCAGCCCCACGAACTGCGAGCCCACCGCCAGCCACAGCAGCCCGGTGACGGCCTGCGCGCCGAGGTGTACGGGCTCGGTGAGCAGCGCCAGCGCGGCGCCCGGCACCGACAGCGGCAGACAGCCCACCAGGGCCCATCCGACCACCTGCCAGCCCGGCATATGGCCGGCCAGCCGGCCGCCCTCCGTATAGCCCGCCGCGCACACCAGTAGCGCGCCGAAGAGATACAGATCGCCGGTGGTCGGCGCGCCGCCGCTCTGCTGCACCGCGAAACCGATCACGACGGCGGCCCCGGCCAGCGCCGCGGACCAGAACAGGCGAGAGGGCCGCGCCCCCGTGCGTACGGCGGAGAAGGCGGCCGTGGTGAGCGGCAGCAGGCCGACCACCACGGCCGCGTGCGAGGTGGTGGAGGTCTGCAGGGCGAGCGTGGTCAGCAGCGGAAAGCCCACGACGACCCCCGCCGCGACCACCAGCAGACCGGTCCAGTGGCGGCGCTCGGGGAGCGGTGCACGCAGTGCGGCCAGCGCGCCTCCCGCGACCAGTGCGGCGAGCACCACCCGGCACGCGGTCACCGACCAGGGGCCAAGGCCCTCCAGCGCCCAGGCGGTGGCGGGGAAGGTGAGGGAGAAAGCGGCCACGCCGAGCGCGGCGAGAACCGTCCCGATCCGGGCGGGACGCGGTGGCGGCGCGCCGGGCGGGGCGGCGCCGAGTGGCGAGGTGCGGGGCGGTGCGGCGGGACCGGGGGGTGCGGCGCCGAGTGGCGAGGTGCCGGGCGGTGCGGCGGGACCGGGCGGGGCGGCGCCGAGTGGCGAGGTGCGGGGCGGTGCGGCGGGACCGGGGGGTGCGGCGGGGCCGGGCTGGGGCTCGGTGCTCACCGCTATCGTGCCGCGTTCAGTAGCGCTATCCTCTGCTCTCATGCATGAGCGTAGCAGTGTGGCCGAGCTCGCCAATATGCTGCGGGGCGAACTGAACCGCTACTCGCCAGGAGAGAAGCTGCCGTCCAGCCGTGCCCTGATCGAGCGCTATCGGGTGAGCCCGGTGACCGTCTCCCGGGCGCTCGCCACCCTCGCCGCCGAGGGGCTCGTCGTCACCCGCCCCGGCGCCGGCGCCTTCCGCGCTGCCCGGCGGCGGGCCGAGGAGCCGCGGCCCGGCGACACCTCCTGGCAGGAGGTCGCCCTGAGCGTCGAGTCCGCCGGTGACTCGGTCCCACGCACCGTCGACGCATCCGGTGTGCTGGCCACGCTCGCCGCCCCGCCGCCCGGCGCCCTGGAGTTCAACGGCGGCTATCTCCACCCCTCGCTCCAGCCCGAGCGGGCGCTGGCCGCCGCCCTGGCCCGGGCCGGCCGTCGGCCCGGGGCGTGGGACCGCCCGCCCGTGGAGGGGCTTGCCGAGCTGCGCGCCTGGTTCGCCCGCGAGATCGGCGGCCGGGCCGGTGCCCTGGCAGCTTCCGATGTCCTGGTCACCGCCGGCGGCCAGTCCGCGCTCACCTGTGCGCTGCGCGGCCTGGCGGCGCCCGGCGCGGCCGTCCTCGTCGAGTCCCCGACCTACCCCGGCATGCTCGCCGCCGCCCGCGCCTCCGGGCTCAGGCCCGTCCCGGTCCCGGTGGACGCCGACGGGGTCCGCACCGATCTGCTTGCCGAGGCGCTGCGGGCGAGCGGCGCCCGGGTCTTCGTCTGCCAGCCGCTCTTCCAGAACCCGACCGGTGCGGTGCTCTCCGCCGAGCGGCGGCGCGAGATGATCCGGATCGCCCGCGAGGCGGGCGCGTTCGTGGTGGAGGACGACTTCGCGCGCCGGCTCGTCCACGAGGACGCGCCGCCGCTGCCCGCGACCCTCGCCGCCGACGACCCCGACGGGGTGGTCGTCCACGTCTGCTCGCTCACCAAGGCCGCCTCGCCCAGCCTGCGGGTGGGCGCGCTCGCCGCCCGCGGCCCCGCGCTGGAGCGGCTGCGCGCGATCCAGGTCGTCGACAGCTTCTTCGTGCCCCGCCCGCTGCAGGAGGCCGCGCTGGAACTCGTCGGCGCGCCCTCCTGGACCCGCCATCTGCGCACCGTCGCCGCCGAGTTGCGGACCCGCCGTGAGGCGCTCGTCACCGCGATCCGGCGAGACCTCCCCGGCCTCGCCCTGTCCCATGTCCCGCCCGGCGGCTATCAGCTGTGGCTCCGGCTGCCGCAGGGCGCCGACGAGGCAGCGCTGGCCTCCGCCGCACTGCGCGCCGGGGTCGCCGTCGCCCCCGGCCGTCCGTACTTCTGCGCCGAGCCGCCCGCGCCGCACGTCCGGCTGAGCTTCGCGTCCGTGGCGGGCACCGGCGAACTGGCCGAGGGCGTACGCCGGCTCCGTACCGCGTGCGACGACGTGCTCGGCTGAGGCGGGAGTCCCCGCCGGAAATCCCGTCGCGGTGCTCGGAGTACCACTGGTAGGAAGAGCCCATGCTCGACGGCTATGAGATCTCCACGGACCCGGCGCGGCTCGACCCGGCCCGCATCCACCACTGGCTGTCCACCGACGCCTACTGGGCACTCGGCCGCCCCCGCGAGCAGCAGGACCGCGCGATCGCCGGCTCGCTCAACTTCGGCGGGTACGACACCGCTTCGGGCGCCCAGGTGGCGTACGCGCGCGTCATCACCGACCACGCCACCTTCGCCTGGCTCTGCGATGTCTACGTGGACCGGTCCGCACGCGGCAAGGGGCTGGGCACCGCGCTGGTCACGGCCGTCCGTGACCACCTCGCGCCCCACGGACTGCGCCGCATCCTGCTGGCCACCCATGACGCCCACGGGGTCTACGACAAGGTCGGTTTCGAGCCGCTCGACGAGCCGGCGCACTGGATGCAGCTGATCTTCGCCCGGCAACAGGCCGCCGAAGCGCAGCCGTGAACCGTACGATGCGCGAATGACGTTTCGGCTGACGCTGGTCGCCGCCGCCCGAAGCTCATCCCGGCTCGGAGAGCGCTTCGGCGACGACCGGCCGCTGGATCCGGAGGGACGGCTCGCGGCAGAGCGGGCCGCGCCGATGCTGGTGCCGCTCGCCGCCGCGGAACTGCGCTACTGCTCGCCCTCGCCCCGCAGCCGCGAGACCGGGGACGCCCTCGGCTTCACTCCGCTCGTCCAACTCGCCCTGCGCGACTGCGACATGGGCCGCTGGTCGGGCCGTACGTTCGCGGATGTGATGGCCCGCGAGCCGCATGCGGTCGACGCCTGGCTCGCCGATCCCCGCTCGGCGCCGCACGGCGGCGAGTCGCTGCACATGTTCATCACCCGGGTGGGCGGCTGGCTGGACACCCGGCCGGCCGAGGACCATGGCAAGGTGGTCGCCGTCGCAGAACCCTGGGTAATCCGCGCGGCGATCATGTACGCGATCAAGGCCCCGCCGCACTGCTTCTGGAACGTCGACATCCACCCCCTCTCCACGGTCACCCTGACCGGCCGCGCGAGCCAGTGGCGGCTGCGGGTGGAGGGTGCCTACTAAGCGGTTACGGCGAAGTCAGGTGCTGATCCTTCTCGGCGTCCAAGCCCTCGGCCAGGCCGAACGGCGAGGGATCAGCGGCGAACTTCACCGCATCCGCTTAGCAGTCCTCGGTCAGCTCGTCGGCCAGCAGATCCATCAGCAGGCTGTCGTGCCAGGTGCCGTCCGGCCCGCGCTCGTAGGACCGCATGATTCCCACGGGCCGGAAGCCGACCTTGCGGTAGCAGCGGATGGCGGCGGCGTTGTCGGCGGCCGGGTCGATCACGACGCGGTGGTAGCCGTGGTCGTGGATCAGATGCCGGGCCAGGGTGCGGACGGCGTCCGTGCCCAGCCCCCGGCCGTGCAGCTCCGCGTCCAGATAGATATCGATACCGCAGTGCCGGTAGTCCGGGTCCGCCTCGGCCGACCACTGGATCATCCCGGCCACAGCGCCCTCGTGCACGATGGTCAGCTTCTCGGAGTCGGGCTCCGCCAGGTCCTCGGTCACCGCCGCCACCAGGTCGTGACCGCCCCGCCGCCGCGCGTACACCTCGGGCTTCTTGCGGATGGCGGCCAGGGCCGGGATGTCGGAGGGGTCGGTGGGGCGCAGCACCACGTACCGGCCCCGCAATGTCGTCCGCATGAACGGGCACGATCCCAGGAAAGCGGGGCCGGATACCAGGACTTTTCGGGGCGGCGCGGGACGGCGGACCGGCGCCGGGGCCCGAGCCCGCGGTGTGACGCAGATGCGGCGGGTTTCTTCCGAGGCCCCTTTCGAGAGGGGCCCGAATACGAGATATCTTGATGTCGAGCAATGTTGCAGACGTGGAGCGGAGCACCCGGTGACTGACTCGACCATCATCTATACGCACACCGACGAGGCCCCGGCCCTCGCGACGTATTCCTTCCTGCCTGTGGTCGAGGCGTACGCCTCGACGGCCGGGGTCACCGTGGAGAGCCGTGACATCTCGCTGGCGGGGCGGATCATCGCGAGCTTCCCCGAGCGCCTCGAGGAGGGCCAGCGGATCGATGACGCGCTCGCCGAGCTCGGTGAGCTGGCCAGGACCCCCGAGGCCAACATCATCAAGCTGCCGAACATCTCGGCGTCGATTCCGCAGCTGAAGGCCGCGATCGCCGAGCTCCAGCAGCAGGGCTACGCGCTGCCGGACTACCCGGACGACCCGAAGACCGACGAGGAGCGGGACATCCGCGCCCGTTACGACAAGGTCAAGGGCTCCGCCGTCAACCCGGTGCTGCGCGAGGGCAACTCCGACCGCCGCGCCCCCGCCTCGGTGAAGAACTACGCCAAGGCCCACCCGCACCGCATGGGCGCCTGGTCGTCCGACTCGAAGACCAATGTCACGCACATGGACACCGACGACTTCCGCTCCACCGAGAAGTCCGTGGTGATCCCCGAGGCCGGTTCGCTCCGTATCGAGCTGGCGGGCGACGACGGCTCCACCACCGTGCTGCGCGAGTCGGTGCCGGTGCTCGCGGGCGAGGTCGTGGACGCGTCCGTGATGCGGGTCGCGGCGCTGCGCGAGTTCCTCTCGGCGCAGGTCGCCCGCGCCAAGGCCGAGGGCGTGCTGTTCTCGCTGCACCTGAAGGCCACGATGATGAAGGTCTCCGACCCGATCGTCTTCGGCCACGCGGTACGCGCCTTCTTCCCCAAGACCTTCGCCGAGCACGGCGAGACGCTGGCCGCCGCCGGTCTGACCCCGAACGACGGTCTCGGCGGCATCCTCAAGGGCCTGGAGTCGCTGCCCGAGGGCCCGGCGATCAAGGCGTCCTTCGAGGCCGAGCTGGCCGA
The DNA here is from genome assembly GCF_040607655.1 of Streptomyces sp. NPDC005266. Lineage (NCBI taxonomy): Bacteria > Bacillati > Actinomycetota > Actinomycetes > Kitasatosporales > Streptomycetaceae > Streptomyces > Streptomyces sp. NPDC005266. The sequence goes on along the minus strand of NZ_JBEXHC010000003.1, from coordinate 253,418 downwards.
GGGCCCGGAGCTGGCGATGGTCGACTCCGACCGGGGCATCACCAATCTGCACGTCCCGAGCGATGTCATCGTCGACGCCTCCATGCCGGCCATGATCCGCACCTCCGGCCACATGTGGGGCCCGGACGGCGAGGAGGCCGACACCCTCGCGGTCATCCCGGACAGCAGCTACGCCGGCATCTACCAGGTCGTGATCGACGACTGCCGCGCCAACGGCGCCTTCGACCCGGCCACCATGGGCTCGGTGCCCAACGTGGGCCTGATGGCACAGAAGGCCGAGGAGTACGGCAGCCACGACAAGACCTTCGAGATCCCCACCACCGGCACCGTCCGCGTCGTGGACGAGGCCGGCGACGCGGTGCTGGAGCAGGTCGTCGGCGCCGGTGACATCTTCCGGATGTGCCAGACCAAGGACGTGCCGATCCGCGACTGGGTCAAGCTCGCCGTCACCCGCGCCCGCGCGACCGGCGACCCGGCCGTGTTCTGGCTCGACGAGGGCCGTGCGCACGACGCCAACCTGATCGAGAAGGTCAAGGCATACCTGCCCGAGCACGACACCGAGGGCCTGGACATCAGGATCATGTCGCCGGTCGAGGCGATCGCGTTCTCCCTGGAGCGGATCCGCCGCGGCGAGGACACGATCTCGGTCACCGGCAACGTCCTGCGTGACTACCTGACCGACCTCTTCCCGATCCTGGAGCTGGGCACCAGCGCCAAGATGCTCTCGGTGGTCCCGCTGATCAACGGCGGCGGCCTGTTCGAGACCGGCGCCGGCGGCTCCGCGCCCAAGCACGTCCAGCAGCTGGTCAAGGAGAACTACCTGCGCTGGGACAGCCTGGGCGAGTTCCTCGCGCTCGCGGTCAGCTTCGAGCACCTCGCCCAGAAGACGGGCAACGCCCGGGCCCAGGTGCTCGCCGACACCCTCGACCGCGCGACCGGCACCTTCCTCAACGAGAACAAGTCGCCGAGCCGTCGCGTCGGTGGCATCGACAACCGCGGCAGCCACTTCTACCTGGCCCTCTACTGGGCCCAGGAGCTGGCCAAGCAGACCGACGACGCGGACCTGGCCAAGGCCTTCGCCCCGCTCGCCGAGACGCTCACCGCCCAGGAGCAGAAGATCGTCGACGAGCTGATCGCCGTCCAGGGCAAGCCGGCCGACATCGGCGGCTACTACCAGCCCGACCCGGTCAAGGCCGCCGCCGTCATGCGCCCGTCCGCGACCCTCAACCAGGCCCTCGCGACGCTCGGCTGACGCGTCCGCCACAGCGCCCGTTCCGCCCCGGCCGGTTCCCACCGGCCGGGGCGGTGCCGTATCAGCAAGGCGTGGGATCGGCAGCCGCTCTTGCATCTCCCGCCACGGGAGGTTCCAGCATTGCCGCCGTGATCAGGAAAGACCACACCGGACGCCGGTCGGGCATCGGCGAGCCGGTGCGGCACGTGCAGGACGACACCCCCGTCGACGACCCGAGGGTGCGTGCCCTCGTCGGCCGCTGGGACGCACTGGGCGACCGCTTCCACGCCGCCGGCGCCGGCGCCGACGGCGAGCGGACCAGGGCCGCCGCCCGGGTGATGTGGCAGGAGACCAGCGAGGAGATCAGCCGAAGCCTGCCGTGGCCGGCGGACCGGATGCGCGAGCTGGTCGGCTACCTGGAGCGGGCCCGGCAGGCCGGGTAGGAAACGGTTGCATCAACCAATTCTATTTAGCGTGCAACCATTGACCCCCCTCACAAGTCCTTCACATGCAACACATCTTCTGTGCACTGTGAGGGGAATCTCTTGCGCAACCGCTCCGTCATCGCCGCCGGCGCCGTCGCGGCCGGCCTTCTGGCCGTCCTCGCCAACTCCGCGGCGCAGGCCGCCGAGTACCACTCGGCCCTGAAGATCCGTGGAGTCCAGTACGACGCGCCCGGCCGCGACTCCAACAGCTGCTCCTCCGGCAACACCAAGCAGGAGTACGTGACGATCAAGAACTACTCGTCCTCGGCGACCGTCAACCTCAAGGGCTACGTCGTCAAGGACGCCACGGGCAACCGCTTCGCGTTCACCGCGAACCACTACCTCCAGCCCGGTGACTACGTGAAGCTCCGCGGCGGCCACGGCACCGACTCGGACAGTGGCAACGTCGTCTACCGCGACAACTGCAACTTCCTGTGGAACAACGACCGCGACACGATTTACCTGTACAAGCCCTCCGGCAGCCGCTCGGACGTCCACGCCTACACCAAGAGCGCGAACGACCGCGACGGCGACGGCTACATCCGCTTCCACAGCTGATCGCCGCTACAAGCCCTCCAGCAGCCGCTCGGACGTCCACGCCTACACCAAGAGCGCGAACGACCGCGACGGCGGCGGCTACATCCGCTTCTACAGCCGATCGCCGCTGACCGCTGCTGACCCGGGCGCGCGGCCCCCACCTCCCGAGCGGAGGTGGGGGCCTTCTGCCGACGTCTGTGCAGAGAACAACACGGCAGTCGCCACCCTGGAGCCGGACCCCGAGCGCAGGAATGTGGGGAGGCGGACCGGCGCCCCATGGCGCAAGCTGCTGAGAGCGGTTGGCACCTGCCGACCACGTGTGTCAGCCGGCCGGACCCGGGAGGGCGAGCATGAGCGTGAGCGATGCGGCGCCGCTGTCAGGGTGCGCGGGGCTGGTGACCGGCGCCTCCAGCGGCATCGGGGCCGCCACTGCCCTCGCGCTGGCCCGGCAGGGCGCCGCTGTGGCGCTGGTGGCCCGCCGAACCCAGCGGTTGGAGGAACTGGCCACCGCGATCCGGGACCGGCGCGGCTCCTGCGTCGCCCTCACGGCCGACCTGCGTGACGCCGCGCAGGCCCGCCAGGCCGTCGAGGACGCCGCGAACCACTTCGCACGGCTGGACGTGCTGGTGAACAACGCCGGTTACGTGGCGATGGGCGAGTTCGCACGGATCGCCCCCGAGGACCTGGAACGGACGGTCGGCCTCAATCTCACGGCGGTCCTGCACATGACGCAGGCGGCGCTGCCGCACCTGCTGCGCGCGGCAGCGGAGGGCCCGCGCGGAATCGCCGACCTGGTGAACGTCAGCTCACTTGCGGGCCGGGTGGCGCGCCGGAACAACAGCGTGTACTCGGCGACGAAGCACGCCCTGGGCGCCTTCAGCGAAGCCCTGCGCCAGGAGGTCACCCGGCAGGGCATCCGGGTGGGGCTGGTGGAGCCGGGCATGACCACGACTGAGATGGCGACCGGGGCCGGTTCCGCCGCCGCCCGTGGCCTGCCGGAGGACATCTGGCTGCGCGCGGAGGACATCGCCCGCACGATCACCTTCATGGTCACTCAGCCCCGGCATGCTGCGATCAACGAGATAATGGTGCGCCCGACGGCCCAGGAGCACTGAGTCGATGTGGCCGGGTAGCCGGAGACCATCCGGCCAGCAGTAGCCCTGCCGCCGTATGCCATGCTGTGGCGGTTTCCGGAAGGGGAGGGTGAGATGACCGAGAAGTCGCTGACGCACAAGCAGGCGCTCGCCAAGGTGATCCAGGCACTGGGAGGCACCTGGGACACCGAACGTGCCGTACTGGCCCTACGAGTTGCCGGGTACCGACCGGCGGACGACGATGCCGCGGGCAAGGAGGCCCGCCGTAACCTCCGCGAGCTCGCCCAGGACGGTGTGATCGTGAGGCCGGATCCGGATCAGGCCGTGTACCGGCCGACGTAGTCGCCACCGCAGGACTCCGGCACTGACCCGTCAAGGGACGGCGGGCTCCTGGAAGCCGTTCGTGTGATGTGGGCGATGGCTGACGGGTGGCTGGTCAGCCACTCGCCGCAGACCCGCCTGCGGGGTGTGGTGCCGTCGCTGAACTCGGGGCGCACCTCCGCGACGAGCCTGTGGTCGCAGTCGCCGCGCGAGGCCATGGAACAGATCGCGTCGCCCTGTTGCTCAATGGCCGGTACGTACGGGTGGATCGACAGGATCGGAGAGCGCATCTCCCGCGCTGCTGCATGAGGCATGGCGCGGAGAGTGACAACGCGGCTTCGCCGACTTCTCACGTGCCGTGAGATGCCCGGTCGGCGGTCACGATTCGTCCTCGTCTTCCAGCTCGTTGACGAGCGGTACGAGGAGCGGGTGGACGGAGAAGCCGGACGCGGGGCCGGGGCCAGCGTCGTATTCGGCTTTCAGGACCTGGACGGCCGACTCCGGGATCTTTCCCAGGCTCCGGAGCAGGCCGGTAATGCGTGTGACCGGTTTGGTGAAGCCTCTCAGGGAGCGGCCTTCGGGGTACTGGCAGATGTCGTAGACGCTCTTCGCGTCCGCGACACCGTCCATCTCGGCGGCGTACTTGATGACGGCGACCCTGTCCTCGTAGTTCTCGTAGGTCAGCCGGTCGAAGAGTTCCTGGAGCGCGTCGTACATGAACTCGTGAACAGTACGGGATCTTGCCGCCACGCGGGGTGATCGGAAGTCGCATGACGCGTCGTCGCCGCCGAGTTGCGGGCGGCGGCCCGGCTGACCGAGGCACTTGGAGACCCGTTGCCGCGTCGGCGCCGTTAGCCTGTGGGTATGTCAGAGCGTGTCATGCCCGGTCGCACGGACGGCCTGATCACCCTGGGTGCCGCGGACGCTCTGTGGGTCGATCTGACGGCCGACAGTGCTGTGCCGACGGCTTCTGGGGCATTCACCTGCTCTCCTGCCCATGCCCGGCTGGGGTACGTCCTGCTCGGCGGCCATGTGGTGGCGACGGTGAGGGCGAGCGGCGGTCAGTGGAGTGTCCCGGAGGGTGAGGTGCGCCGGGCGGCCGCGGAACTGAACGCGGTGGGGATGGACCGGCAGGACCTGGTCCGCATCGGTCCGTTTCGTGGGGCGCCGAGGCAGGAGCGCGACGAGGAGACGCCGCTGCGTTGGCGCCGGCGCATCACGGGGGAACTGCAGGAGCTGGGCGGCCCCGAGCGGGCAGCACGACGTGACCTCGGCCGGCCGTACCATCTGGCGGGGATCGACTGGCGACAGATGCTCGTGGAGCAGACCCGCGACGGGACGCAGCGGACATGGTGGCTGCCGCGCGCCGTGGTCAGGCTGCTCGACGCGGCCGAGCACACCGAAGCGCAGTGGGTGCGAGCCGCGCGGACCCGCCGGGCAAGCGCAGCCGCCACCGAGCCGCCCTCCCACCCCCGGCGGGCCCGAGACGCCGACGGTCGGCAGACGACGAGCCCCGAGGGCCCCACCGCCTCACCGCGCCCGTACAACGCAGAGCTGGAAGGCCAGCTGTACTCGGTGCTCAGCAGGAAGCCGGGTACCTCCCGCAGGGTGGCCGGGTGGGCGTGCGCCGTCTGCCGCACTGCGCCCGCCGCAGTCCTCGACCACTGCCACGAACACGGCTACGTCCGCGCCCCCGTCTGCCAGTCCTGCAACACACTGGAACGTCCCGACCACCTGTACAGCAACGACATCCGGGTGGCGAACCGCTACACACGCCTCTTCCACACCGACACCGACGACTGGCTCCGCCACTGGCACCGCTGCCCCGGCTGCCGCGCACGCACCACCCTGCCCCTGCCGCACCTCGCCGCATGGACCGCCCACATAGCCTGCCGATCGTTGCGCCCGACCCACCGAGCCCCCCGCGGGCGCAAGCCCTGCGGTGTCCTGCGCGTGTCCTGGACGGGCAGTCAGAACGCCCCCCGTTCCTGCCTGCTCACTGTCGCCGTCGACTGCTGCCCCTCCGGCGAGCACCGTGTCCTGGCGCGAGTCCCCTACCGCGAAGCCGCCGAGCGGTTTCGCATCTGGTTGGCCGAGACGGCCCCTGCCGTGGCCGCCGCGGCCGGTCCTGACCGCTTGGACGGCCTCCCCGCCCAGTCCCGGCCAGTCATCGCGGACACCAGCGGCGAGGGCCTGGCACTGTTCTGAGCGGGCACCGGGAGACCTGACACCCCAACGTCACCCCGCAGCCGCAGGCCCCCGACACGGTCGCCCCGCACGCCCGGCGAAACGCGCGGCAGAATTCTTACCGGGACTCCTGCAGAAGACCCCAGCGTTCACACCAGGGGTGAACGCTCGATCCTCGCCAATGTCGGCCGGCTCAACTCCGCGCGCACGGCCAACTCCCGCTGGCTCAGCACCGCCCGCGCCCGCTCCCGTGCGACCCTTTCGCCGATCTCCTTCAGATGCATGCCCCCACACCTCCCCGTCCTGAACCAACGATGCCTCCTTGATTCAGGAAGGTGGTGCGCGCGCAGCCGCTTCATCCGAGGGTGGCGGAGTCGTCATCGATGTGAAGTTCGTTCACCCACTCTTGGGCTGCCGCGAGGTTCGGCGCGGTGCCGACCACCTGGTATACGAAATCGTCCCACTCCTCCAGCACCCGCGGCTCGTCCGGCCGGAGGTGACCGGCCCCGCCGTGGAAGGGCCGGTGGCGCCGGAAGATGTCCATCGGCGGGCGGCGCCGCTTGCTGTACGCGGACAGAGGGTCGTCGGCATCCATGCGTGGGACCGCGCGGGATGGCTGGTTTGGGGGTCCGGGTCGGCGGTGCTTGCCCATGCGCTCGATGGTCTCAGGCCGCGATCGTGGTCGGCCGGGCGGCCGCCAGATCCCGCGCCCGCGTCCGTACGTCCTCGACCTCAGCGGTCTCGTACGGCCGGGCGGCGTCCAGCAGCGTGTTGAGCCGGGAGCCGACGAGCGTGGAGTCGATGCGGGCGGCGTCGTCGAGCGCCTGGTGAGCTGCGGCGGCCCCCCGCTCGACTTCGCCCTCGCCGAACAGAGCCGCGGCCAAGCCGACGCGGTCCATGACCTTCACCCGCTCGAACCCGGGCCTCCTGAGCCTCAGCGCGTCCTCGAAGTGGACGCTCGCCACGCGGGGCCCCCGGTCGATCCCGGCGAGGTCGCGGGCAGAAACCGCGCGGGCGCCGGCGTGCTCGGCGGCGTCGAAGTAGTGCACCCACGTCGGAACGTCGTCGCCGAGGCCGTCCGCCAGGAGTTCGTCCGCCTGGCCTAGGTACTGCTCGGCCAGGCGCTCCTCGCCGAGGGCCGCGTGTACCCGGCCGGTCTGGGAGGCGCAGTCGAACCACTGACACGATCATTCCGGATGACTGATCGAGTGCCGGCACCCAGCCGCGTTCACCGATTAGCGGCCAGCACTGCCGCGAGGCCCTCTTGTAGGTCTTTGACGAAATACTCGGGGACCTCCAGCGACGGGAAATGTCCCCCGGTTTCGGGTGACCTCCAGCGGACGATCTGGCGGTACCGCTCCTGTGCCCAGGTGCGCGGGCTCTTCTCGATATCGCGGGGGTACATAGTGATCGCTGACGGGACGTCGACCCTGAGTTCGGGGTCAAGTGAGTTGTGGCTTTCGTAGTAAATGCGGGCCGACGATGCGCCGGTCCGCGTCAGCCAATACAGGGTGATGTCGTCAAGAATGCGGTCCCTGGAAATCGTCTCGAACGGGCTGTCTTCGGTGTCTGACCACTCGGCGAACTTGTCGAGGATCCAGGCAAGAAGCCCGACCGGTGAGTCGACGAGTGAGTAGCCGATGGTCTGCGGCCGGGTCGCCTGCTGCTTCGCGTACGCCGCGCGGTGGTGCCAGAAATCGTGGGTTTCCTCGGTCCACTGGTGCTCGACCACCGTCAGCCCGTCCGTCGTCAATCCGGGCGGCGCCTCCGCGAACGTGGTGTGGATGCCGAGAACGTGCGCCGGGAACCTGCCGCCGAGGACCGTGGTGATGTTGCCTCCCCAGTCGCCGCCGTGGGCTACGAACTTGCTGTAGCCGAGCCTTCCCATCAGTTCGACCCATGCGGCCGCGATCTTTTCGGTTCCCCACCCGGTGGTGGCCGGCTTGTCGCTGTATCCGAAGCCCGGCAGCGACGGGACCACGACGTGGAACGCCGGCGCGTCCGCATCCTTCGGATCCGCCAACTCCTCCACTACATCGGTGAACTCAGCAATGCTGCCCGGCCAGCCGTGCGTCAAGATCAGAGGAGTGGCATCCGCGCGCGCGGATCGGCGGTGCAGGAAGTGGATTCCCAGACCATCAATGGTCGTGCGGAACTGGCCGATCCGGTCAAGGCGCTCTTCGAAAGACCGCCAGTCATACCCGGTGCGCCAGTAGTTCACGACATCGACGAGGTCGGCGAGAGGAACGCCCTGCTCCCACCGGCGAGAGCCGGGCGCGGCGCCATGAACCGTCTCAGCCTCCGGCAGTCGCGCCGCGGCCAGTCGCACGCGCAGATCGTCGAGGTCGGCGTCAGTTGCGTGGGCTTCAAATGCTTGCACGTCGCTGGTCGGACGGGGCATGAGACCTCCTGGCTTCGTGGAACCGGCTAAGACGGTTCTAACAGTTCTCCGAGCCATGCCGCAACCAGCTAAGGTGGTTCCATGCGTGCTGGCTTCCCTGACTTCCGCCTCGGTTCGGTGCTGGCGACCAGCTTCACGGGGACTCTGTCGGAGCGTCATGGCGACGCCGTGGAGCGCATTCCCACGCCGCAGCGACTCGTCGACTGGCTGGCCGCGTATGGCCTCGCCGTGGACTCCTGCACCACCACCCAGCTCGACCTCGCCCGGGAACTGAGGGAGTCGATTCACGCCGCCGCGACAGCAGCCGCGATCCAGGACGCTCTCCCCGCACCTGCCGTCCACGTCATCAATAACCGAAGTGCTCAGGGTCGGGCCGCGCCCATCCTGACGCCCGAGGGCAAGCGGCAATGGCGGCTCAGCTCGGCTTCCTGCGTGGAAGACGCCCTCAGCGTGATCGCCGCCGACGCGATCAGCATCATCTCGGGCGAACGAGACGGAAAACTGGCCCTGTGCGCCTCACCGACCTGCCAAGCCGCCTTCTTCGACACCAGCCAAAGTCGCACCCGCAAATGGTGTGACATGAACACGTGCGGCAATCGTCAGAAGAAAGCGCGCTTCAATGCCAACCAGCGCAAAAAACCCAGATCAGCGGAGTGATCGTTACTGGACGGTGAAGGGCAGGAACCCGAAACGTCTGTGGGTCCTGGACGCGGACCTGTCGGCGGCGTTCGACCGCATCGACCATGACCACCTCATGACCATGCTCGGCAAGTTCCCCGCCAGGGGCCTGATCCGCGGCTGGCTGAAGGCGGGCGTGATCGACCGCGAGATGGCGGCACGGATGAGCGGAACAACCTTCGCCTCGTGCACTCCGAATGCCACCGCCGGCATCACGCTGGCGACGGCAAAAGGACCAGATAACCCTGCTGACCTGCGAAGCCCATGGGGCTTGCTTGAGCCGGATGCGGGGAAAGCTCGCACGTCCGGTTCTGAGGGGGCCGGGGATCAGCAATGGTCTCCGGCTACCCGACCACACCTGACCATCGAGCGAATCATGCCCTCCTTTGCATAAAACTGCCGTGCATCGTATAGTCATGCCATACCCAAGGAGGATGGCGATGGCAGTACGTGCCGCGGTGGCAGGAGCGAGCGGATACGCGGGCGGCGAGCTGCTGCGTCTGCTGCTCGCGCATCCCGAGGTGGAGATCGGCAGGCTGACCGGCAACTCCAACGCCGGACAGTCCCTGGGGGCCCTGCAGCCCCACCTCCTCCCGCTGGCCGACCGGGTGCTGGAGCCGACCGGCGCCGAGGCGCTGGCCGGGCATGATGTGGTCTTCCTCGCGCTGCCGCACGGGCAGTCCGCCGCCGTCGCCGAGCAGCTCGGCGACGGGGTGCTGGTGGTCGACTGCGGCGCCGACTTCCGGCTGGCGGACCCGGCGGACTGGGAGAAGTTCTACGGTTCGCCGCACGCGGGCACCTGGCCCTACGGCCTCCCCGAGCTGCCCGGGGCCCGCGCCACGCTGGCGGGGGCGCGCCGCGTCGCGGTCCCGGGCTGCTATCCCACCGCCGTCTCGCTCGCGCTCTTCCCGGCGTACGCCGCGGGGCTGGTCGAGCCCGAGGCCGTGATCGTCGCCGCCTCCGGGACCTCCGGCGCGGGCAAAGCGCCCAAGCCGCATCTGCTCGGCAGCGAGGTCATGGGCTCCATGAGCCCGTACGGCGTGGGCGGTGGCCACCGGCACACCCCGGAGATGATCCAGAACCTGTCGGCCGCGGCGGGGGAGCGGGTCTCGGTCTCCTTCACCCCGACGCTGGCCCCGATGCCCCGCGGCATCCTGGCCACCTGCAGCGCCAAGGCAAGGCCCGGGGTGACGTATGAGACCCTGCGGGCCGCCTACGACAAGGCGCTCCGGGACGAGCCCTTCGTACGGCTGCTCCCCGAGGGGCAGTGGCCCTCCACCGCCGCCGTGTACGGATCCAACGCCGCGCTGCTCCAGGTCGCCCATGACGAGGCGGCCGGCCGCGCCATCGTGATCAGCGCCATCGACAACCTCACCAAGGGCACCGCGGGCGGCGCGGTGCAGAGCATGAACATCGCCCTCGGTCTCCCCGAGGAGCTGGGACTTTTCACGATCGGAGTCGCTCCATGAGCGTTACGGCAGCCCAGGGCTTCACGGCCTCCGGCGTCGCGGCAGGGATCAAGGAGAACGGGAACCCCGATCTCGCACTCGTCGTCAACAACGGCCCCCGCCTGGCAGCCGCGGGCGTCTTCACCTCCAACCGCGTCAAGGCCGCTCCCGTCCTCTGGTCCGAGCAGGTGCTGAAGGGCGGTCAGGTCTCCGCCGTCGTCCTCAACTCCGGTGGCGCCAATGCCTGTACGGGCGCCCTCGGCTTCCAGGACACCCACGCGACCGCCGAGAAGGTCGCCGACGTCCTCGGGCACAGCGCGGGCGAGGTCGCCGTCGCCTCCACCGGGCTCATCGGCCTCCGGCTGCCCATGGACGCCGTGCTGTCCGGTGTGGACAAGGCCGCCGCCGCACTCTCCCCGCACGGCGGCGAGAAGGCCGCCGTCGCCATCAAGACCACCGACACCGTACACAAGACGGCCGTCGCGACCGGCCCCGACGGCTCCTGGACCGTCGGCGGTATGGCCAAGGGCGCGGGCATGCTGGCCCCGGGCCTGGCCACCATGCTCGTCGTCCTCACCACCGACGCCGAGGTGGATGCCCCGGAGCTGGACGCCGCGCTGCGCGCCGCCACCCGGACCACCTTCGACCGGGTCGACTCCGATGGCTGCATGTCCACCAACGACACCGTGCTGCTGCTCGCCTCCGGCGCCTCCGGGGTCGCCCCCGCCCACGCCGAGTTCGCCGAGGCGGTGCGCACCGTCTGCGCCGACCTCGCGCGCCAGCTGATCGGGGACGCCGAGGGCGCCTCCAAGGACATCCGGATCGAGGTCATCGGCGCGGCCACCGAGGACGACGCCGTCGAGGTCGGCCGCTCCATCGCCCGTAACAACCTGCTCAAGTGCGCCATCCACGGCGAGGACCCCAACTGGGGCCGGGTGCTCTCCGCGATCGGCACCACCTCCGCCGCCTTCGAGCCGGACCAGCTCAATGTGGCGATCAATGACGTGTGGGTGTGCAAAAGCGGTTCCGTCGGCGAGGACCGCGAGCTCGTCGACATGCGCTACCGGGAGGTGCGGATCACCGCCGACCTCTCCGCGGGCAGCGAGTCGGCCGTCATCTGGGCCAACGACCTGACCGCCGACTACGTCCACGAGAACAGCGCGTACTCCTCATGAGCCTGCCGACCGCCCGTAAACACACCGCCCTGCCCAAGGCCCGCACCCTCATCGAGGCGCTGCCCTGGCTCACTCGTCACCACGGCAAGACCGTCGTGATCAAGTTCGGCGGCAACGCCATGGTCGACGAGGACCTGAAGGCCGCCTTCGCCCAGGACGTGGTCTTCCTGCGCCACGCCGGGCTGCGCCCCGTCGTCGTGCACGGCGGCGGCCCGCAGATCAGCGCGCAGCTCGACCGGCTCGGGCTGGTCTCGGAGTTCAAGGCCGGGCTGCGGGTCACCTCGCCCGAGGCGATGGACGTCGTACGGATGGTGCTGGCCGGCCAGGTCCAGCGCGAACTCGTCGGCCTGCTCAACCAGCACGGCCCGCTGGCCGTCGGCATGACCGGCGAGGACGCGCACACCATGACCGCCACCAAGCGCTACGCCGACATCGACGGCGCCCGCGTGGACATCGGCCGGGTCGGCGAGATCACCGAGATCGACCCCGGCGCCGTTCAGGCGCTGCTGGACGACGGCCGGATCCCGGTCGTCTCCTCCATCGCGCGCAGCGCCGACGACGGCCACGTCTACAACATCAACGCGGATACGGCGGCCGCCGCGCTCGCGGCCGCGCTGAAGGCCGAGACGCTGATGGTCCTCACCGATGTCGAGGGCCTCTACGCGGACTGGCCCAACAGCGACGAGGTGATCAGCCAGCTCACCGCGAGCGAGCTGGAGAAGCTGCTGCCCGATCTGGCCAGCGGCATGGTCCCCAAGATGGAGGGTTGTTTGTACGCCGTACGCAACGGCGTCACCACCGCCCGCGTGCTCGACGGGCGGGTGCAGCACTCCATCCTGCTGGAGATCTTCACCGACGAGGGCATCGGCACGATGGTCCTGCCGGACAAGGACAAGGACAAGGACAAGGATCAGAACGGCACGACGGACGAGGGGGCGGAGCGGTGAGCAACACCGAGCTGACGACGCGCTGGCAGGGCGCGCTCATGGACAACTACGGCACCCCCCGGCTGCCGCTCACCCACGGGGAGGGCGCCAGGGTCTGGGACGCGGACGGCAAGCGGTACCTCGACTTCGTCAGCGGCATCGCCGTCAACTCCCTCGGCCACGCCCACCCCGCCGTCGTACGGGCCGTGTCCGACCAGATCGCCACCCTCGGGCATGTCTCCAACCTGTTCCTCGCCGAGCCCCCGGTCGCCCTCGCCGAGCGGCTGCTCCAGCTCTTCGGCCGCACCGGACGCGTCTACTTCTCCAACTCCGGCGCGGAGGCGGTCGAGGCCGCCTTCAAGATCGGCCGGCGGACAGGCCGCACCCATATGGTGGCCACCACCGGCGGCTTCCACGGCCGCACCATGGGCGCCCTCGCGTTGACCGGCCAGCCCGCCAAGCAGGATCCCTTCCGGCCGCTGCCCGGCGAAGTCACCCACGTCCCGTACGGCGACGCCGAGGCGCTGCGCGCGGCCGTCACCACCGACACCGCCCTCCTCATCCTGGAGCCGGTCCAGGGCGAGAACGGGGTCATCGTGCCCCCGGCCGGCTATCTGGCGGAGGCCCGCGAGATCACCCGGGCCACCGGAACCCTGCTGGTCCTCGACGAGATCCAGACCGGCATCGGCCGTACCGGCCACTGGTTCGAGCACCAGGCCCAGGGCGTCGAACCCGATGTCGTCACCCTCGCCAAGGGGCTCGGCGGCGGGCTGCCCATCGGCGCCACCGTCGCCTTCGGCCCCGCCGCCGAACTGCTCACCCCAGGTCAGCACGGTTCCACCTTCGGCGGAAACCCCGTCGCGTGCGCCGCCGCCCTGGCCGTTCTCGACACCATCGCCGCCGACGGCATCCTCGACCGGGTCAAGCGGTCGGGGGAGCGGTTGCGTGAGGGAATCGAGTCGCTCGGCCACGCGTTGATCTCCCGGGTCCGCGGTGCCGGGCTGCTGCTCGGTATCGTGCTGGCAGAGTCCCTCGCGCCGCAGGTGCAGCAGGCGGCTCAGGACGCGGGACTCCTGGTGAACGCGGTCGCTCCGGATGTCATCCGGCTCGCCCCGCCGCTCATCATCGGCGACGACGAGGTGGACACCTTCCTCGGGGCGCTCCCCGCGGTCCTGGACGCCGTTCATGAGGGCCACGGGGAACGACGATCCGGAGACTGACGACACCGATGACCGAGGCGCAGCACACCGAGGCCACGCAGGACGCCGAAGCGCACCACGGCGGACCGGCCGTGCCGCAGACCCGCACCGCCCGCCACCGCCGGATCGTGGACATCCTCAACCGGCAACCGGTCCGCTCCCAGAGCCAGCTCGCGAAGCTCCTCGCCGACGACGGACTCTCCGTCACCCAGGCGACGCTCTCCCGCGACCTCGACGAACTGGGCGCGGTGAAGATCCGTAACACAGGCGGCGAGCTGATCTACGCGGTGCCCAGCGAGGGCGGCGACCGCACCCCCCGCGCCCCGCTCGGCGAATCGGCGAGCGAGGCGCGGATGGGGCGGCTGGCGGGCGAACTCCTGATCTCGGCCGAGGCATCGGCCAACCTCGTGGTGCTGCGCACCCCGCCGGGCGCAGCCCAGTTCCTCGCCTCGGCCATCGACTCGGCCGAGCTGCACGACATCCTCGGCACCATCGCGGGCGACGACACGCTGCTGCTGATCAGCCGCGACCCGGCGGGCGGCCAGGCTCTCGCCGACCACCTCCTGCGCCTGGCCCAGAAGGCCCGCTGACGCCTCGGCGGCGGGCGACGGCCCCGCTCTCGCCCGGCCCCCGGCCCAGGCTCCTGGGCTCCGAGGGGCGCCCGGGGGTGGGGCAGCCGCGGGGCAGCCGCGGGGCAGCCGCGGGGCTGGAGCCCGTCGTCGTGTGCTGCGAGCCCCGGGTTCCGTAGGACGGCCGCTACACCGAAGACATCGGACTAGGTGCTGAGCGGCGGCAGCGGCAGCGGAAGCCCCGGGAGACCGTCGATGCTGCTGGCGATGTGCTCCTTCTTGTGGAAGTAGCGGTCCAGCGTCTCGTCGTCCTCCCGCCGGAAGCGATCGCCGTGCAGGGTGCGCTCCTCGCGGTAGTCCATGAACGGGACCGCGTAACCGCAGGTGTCCCGGATCAGCTCGGCCGTCACCACGATGACCGCCCGCAGCCCGTGCGCGTCGATGTCGACGTCGGGGAAGTGCTTCAGCAGCTCCGCGAACCGCGGATCGTCACGGAACACCGGCTCGCCCCGGCCATGGACGCGCACGATGTTCGGCGGGCCGTCGAAGGCGCACCACATCAGAGTGATCCTTCCGTTCTCCCGCAGATGGGCGATGGTCTCCGCGTTGCTCCCGGCGAAGTCCAGGTATGCCATGGTCAGTTCGTCGAGTACGGCGAAGGAACCGGCCAGCCCCTTCGGGGAGAGATTCACGGTGCCGTCCCCGGCCAGCGGGGCGGTGGCCGTGAAGAAGATCTTCTGCTGTTCGATGAAGCCACGCAGCCTGCCGTCGATACGTTCGTACACCTTTCCCATGTGGCGGATTATCCGCCGGGGTGGCAGTGGAAGCGATGTTTCCATGGGGATATGGCCGACAGGAAAGATCGCGCGAAGGGTCCCGGCATCCGGGTCCGCCGGGTGTACGAGGCACCGGAACCGGACGACGGCACCCGTGTCCTCGTGGACCGGGTCTGGCCGCGCGGCCTCGCGAAAGCCGACGCCCACCTGGACGAATGGCTCAAGGCCGCGGCCCCCTCGACCGAGCTGCGGCGCTGGTACGGGCATGATCCTGAGCGCTTCGCCGAGTTCGCCCGGCGCTACCGCGCGGAACTGGCCGAACCGGAACGCCGCGAGGCCGTCGACCACCTGCGGGAGCTCGCCGCGGCCGGTCCGCTCACCCTGCTCACGGCGGTGAAGGAGCTCGACTACGGCCACGCGGGCCTGCTCGCGGACGCGGTCCGCGGCCACCGGTAGCCCCGGCGAGACCGTGCGCGGCTGTTGGCGGGGCCCGGGGGGCGGGTGTATGCGGCCGTCGGTGAGCCGGTGAGCCGGTGAGTCGGTGCGCGCGGTATCGGCGTCGGCGGAATCGTGGGCGGCAACGGGCACGCCCAGGCATCCGTACGGGGCCACCGGTACGTATCGCCACAGCCCGGTGCCGCTTGCCATCGCCGTACCGCGCCGCAGGCTACACGCACAGCTCCGCCGAATAGCGTGCGAAACCGCTGGTGTGCCAGGTGTCCCCCTCGGCGGTGACGACGAACGCCTCCGCCCCCGCCAGCCGCTGCAGCCACGGCCGGGCCCGCGCGGCGCCCATCGCACAGGCCGCCGTGGCCCAC
This sequence comes from Streptomyces sp. NPDC005266, assembly GCF_040607655.1. Lineage (NCBI taxonomy): Bacteria > Bacillati > Actinomycetota > Actinomycetes > Kitasatosporales > Streptomycetaceae > Streptomyces > Streptomyces sp. NPDC005266. The sequence continues at coordinate 237,573 of NZ_JBEXHC010000003.1, read as the reverse complement.
GCGTCCGCCTCCACCAGGCTCGTGGCGATCACCGTGACCGAGGCCAGGCCATCCGCCGGGGGCAGTCCGGTGCGCGGGTCCAGGATGTGGCAGCCCCGCTCGGCCGGGCCCGAGGTGGCCACCGCCAGCTCGCCGTGCGCCTCCACCACCGCGGCCAGCTCATCGGGGCGCAGGGGATCGGCGATCCCCACCCGCCATGGGCCGCCGTGCACCTGGACATCGCCGCCGCCGTTCACACACACCGACCCGGCGCCCGCCGAGACCAGCATCCGCGCGGCGCGCTCCACCGCCCATCCCTTGACCAGGCCGGTCGGATCCGGCGCCGCGCCGGCGTAGCGCGCGGTGAACCAGCCGCCACTGCGGTACTCGGCCTCCTCGCACAGCCGCAGCACATCCCGGACCTCCGGATCGCACCCCGACAGCGTCAGCTCACCGCGCCCCAGCCGACTGATCTGGCTGTCCGGGCGGTACGTGGAGAACAGCTCGTCCACCCGGTGCAGCCCGACCACGGCCCCGTCCAGCGCGGCCAGCACCCGGAGCCGGCCCGCGGCGGGCACCTCGCGCACATCGAAGGAGAAGACCGTGCCCATGACGTGCTCGACATGGCGCAGCGGCTCGGGCTCGGGCTCGGGCTTGTAGGACGTCATTTGACACCCGCCTTGTCGAGAGCGCTCTGCAGGGACTTGGCGTAGCCCTCACTGGTGTAGGTGGCGCCGGAGACGGTGTCGACCTTCGCGGCCGTTACCGCCTGCTGGTTGAGCTTGGGAACGGCGTCCTTGGCGATCTGCACGCTCTGTGGGCCGGAGTCAGGGGTCTTGACGGCCTGCGCGGCGGTGACCTTCCCGCCCGCGACGGTGAGGCTCACCTGGACCGGGCCGTACTGCGTCTGGGCGGTGTCACCGACGACGGTCTGTGCGCCCGCGTTGGCGCCCGCACCGCCCGCACCGCCCGCACCGCCCGCACCGCCCGCACCACCCGCATCACCCCGACCACCGGCCGCCGGTGGTGCCGTGGCCGCGACGGGCGGCGCCTGCCCCGGCTGGTTCTGTGCGACCGCCTGGCCGCCGCCCGAGCCGGGCTGTTTCAACGCGAGCAGCAGTACCACACCGGATACGGTCGCGGCCGTGCCCAGGATGATGCGGCGCAGCGGATGGGTCCTCTTCATGGCTCACCTCGGTCACAGCTCGAAGGATTCGTGGTGGATACGGCGGTCCGGGACCCCCGCCTCGCTCAGTGCCTCGTAGGCGTGCTCGGTCAGGCCCGGCGGCCCGCACAGATACACGTCGTGCTCGTCGATATCGGGCAGGAGCTGGCGCAGCCGCTCCGCGGTGATCTCCGGCCGGGCGCCGTCGGGGCCGTTCACGGCGTACAGCAGCCGGGCCTCACGCTCGTTCGCGATCTGCTTCAGCTCCTCCCACAGCGCCAGGTCCTCGACGCTGCGGGCGCGATACAGCAAGGTGAGATCGCCGCCCTTGCCGGGCAGCGTCTCGAACAGGGCCCGGATCGGGGTGATTCCGGCGCCACCGGCGATCATCAGCACCTTCCCCTGGCTGCGCCGCGCCGCGGTCATCGCCCCGTACGGCCCCTCCGCCCACACCCGCGTTCCCGGCTTCAGCGACGCGAGCCCCGAACTGTGGCCGCCCACCGCCTTCACCGTGATCCGCAGCAGCTCGGGCCGGGGCGGCGCGGACAGCGAGTACGGATGGGAACCCCACCGCAGCCCCGGCGCCAGGAACCGCCACCGGAAGAACTGCCCCGCCTCGGCTCCGATACGGTGCAGCCGTCGCCCCTTGATCAGCACCGACACCATCCCGGGCGCCTCTTGAACGACGGCCTCCACCCGCATCCGGTGCCGCAGATTCATCCGCAGCGGCACCAGCAGCCGGTACCAGACCGCCAGCGCGGTGACCGTGCCGTAGAGCACGTACCAGGCCGTCTGCGCCGTCTTGTCGCCCACGAACTCCGCGCCGGTGGACAGCTGATGCCAGAACGTCAGGAAGACCGCGAGGTAGGTGAGCAGATGCAGGTAGTACCACACCTCGTACGAGATCCGGCGGCGCACCATCCCGGCGGAGATCAGCCCGATCACCACCAGCGCCCCGGTGCCGATCGCCGCGTCGACCATGTCCGGGTAGTCCATCACCACGGACACCAACTGGTCGATGAAGCCGGCGCCGGCCTGCTCCGCGTACCCCGCGATGATCAGGGCCACATGCGCCACGATCAGACACAGCGCGTACCGCCCGCTCATCGCGTGCCACCGCGCCACCCGATCCGACCCCACCCGCCGCTCCAGCGCGGGCACCCGCGCCATCTGCAGCACGACCAGCGCCAGCACATACCCACCGAGCAGCCCACTGAGCCGCCCGGCCCCGGTGAGCCACTGGGTGGTGCCCTCCACGTTCGGGGTGTTCTGCCACCACAACGACATCACTGCCGCGGCCCCCGCCCAGCTCAGCACGATCAGCGGCACGGCGGGCGAACGGCGCGGCTGTATGTCGCGCATGGCCTGCCGCCGTCCGGCCCGGCTGTTGAGTAGCGTCGTCACGGCCCTGTCCCCTTGTCCCCTTCGCGTACGAGCTCCGGCGCACAGGGGTACGGCTGGGACCGCGACGCGACTCAACGGCCGTCGGCATTCACAGGCTTCACAGGTTCGGGCCCCGCCGCCGGTATGGTGAACTGACGAGTAGTGATCGCGGCGCGTAGAGGGGGGCCTCGTGTCGGCGTCGAAGGGGAAGCCGGACTGGGACATCGATCCCACCGGTGTGCGGAGCGTGGTCCTCAGGTCGGGGGAGGACGCCCGAGCCTTCCAGGAGAAGCTCAGGCAGTTCAGCGACCACTTGGCGGGCGCCGCGCAGTCCGCGGGCTCGCTGACCTCGGGCGACGAAGTGCCCGAGCTGGGTCTGGTGGGCGCCGCGCTCGCACAGTTCGCCAAGGCGAACGAGAAGAAGATCAAGTACATCGCTGCACGGGCCGGACGGTCGATGGACGGCGCGGTGAAGGCGACCGCCGAGTATCTGGAGGGAGATCTCCAGATGGCCGCGCAGGCGCAGCGCGAGGCGCTGAAGGCGCCAGATGTGGACCCCCAGCCCCGCGGACGGCGGGACACGTCGAAATGAAGATGATTCAGCCGCAGAACATTCCCCAGTTCACGGGCGACTTACCCCGGTTGGAAACGGAGGCGGAGTCCCTGGGCATGGACGCGTCCCATCTCCGCGCCGCGGGCCAGGGGATGCACGACCGCTTCCAGGGGTTATCGGCGTACTACCACGCCCCGGAGGCCGACCAGCTGTTCGCGACCACCCTGCCGGTGCGCGACACCGCCGATGAGGCCGCGAGCGATGTGGAGTCGATCGGGCGGACCCTGGAGTCGTACGCGGCGGAGGTCCGCCCGATCGCGGCCAAACTCGCCCGGCTGAAGCGGCAGGCCACCCAGTTCGTCGAGGACGTGGGCGACGATGACGACTGGGCGTACGACCGGGACAAGGTCAGCGAGCACCAGGACCTGCTGCACGACGTCAACGCGGCGGTGAGCGCCTTCTGGGAGGCCGAGCGGCGTGCGGCCAACCAGATCACGGCTCTGTTCGGCGGCCCGCACTACGTGGTCAACGACGGTTCCAAGAAGCCGAACGCGTACGGCTACGGCTACAAGGGCTCGGACCTCGACCACGCCAAGAAGACCCCATGGGGCTCCCCGGTCGAGCTGAAGTACCACCCGTACGACATCGGCCACTACTTCAAGAGCTTCGTCTGGGACGGCTTCATCGTCGACGGCGTCTGGGGCACCCTCAAGGGCCTCGGCACGCTGGCCGGCTTCAACGGCTGGGACGAGGCCAAGGCGGCCTGGAAGAACCTGGGCAGCCTCGGGGTCGGCGCGGGCGTCTATATGAGCCCAACCCTGCGCAACAAGCCGGAATCGGAGCTACCGCCCTTCCTGAGGGAGAGCAAGCACACCGCCAAGGAGGCCGGCAAGAGCCTGGTCGCCTGGGACGAATGGGGCAAGAACCCGGCCCGCGCGGCCGGCGCGGTCTCCTTCAACGTGGTGACGGGCATAGGCACGGGCGGCGCGGGCACGGCGGCCAAATCCGGCGCGCTCTCGAAGGCCATCAGCACGGCGGGCAAGATCGGCCGGCTGGCGGACCCGATGACCTATGTCTTCAAGGGCGTGGGCCTGGCCAAGGTCAAGGTCGCGGATGTCCTGTCCGGTCTGAAGAACGCCTACTCAGGCCGTCTTCTCGAACTGGCCGACGGCTCCGTGAAGTTACCGAACAATGCCGTCTTCCACCCGGACGGCTCGGTCAAGCTGCCGAGTGGCCACTACTTGGACGAGTACGGCACGCTCTACAAGGCCGACGGCACCGTCCTCGACAGGGCGAGGGTGGAACTGTCGGCCGCCGACCGCCAGGCGTTGGACGACATCCAACGTGCCCGGCAGACGGTACCCGCCCACCCGGGCGGCGAAGACGCAACCGACGTTGCCCGCGCGGAGACCGAACGCAGGCCGCAGGCCAATCACGAGCCCGCAGTCTCGCCACGGTCTGACCCGCCGGGAACGGGCGCCCGGGGTGCCCCAGCGCAGGACGGCCATGGTTCGCCGACCCAAGGCACTCATGACGCACCGGGGGCCGCGCCTCATCAGCCGCTGCCATCCGACGGCAGCCATCCACCCGGCGGCGATCTTCCGGACGGCTCGGCGGACCTGCCGGTGCATTCAGGACATGAGACGCCTCACTCTGGCGATTCAACTGACCGGGTCGCCGGCAGCAGCCCTGGCGGTGCGGAACACGGGCATACGGGCAACGACGATGTGGCCAGGAGTTCGACGGGCGGAATGCATCCCCAGCAAGAGGGGGGTGTCGCGACAGAACTGACTCGTATGAAACTGGCTCCGGCCGATCAGGAGCGGCTTCTTACTCAATTGCGGAAGTCGCCATACGGGTCGGGGGTGGCGGATCTTGTATCCCGCGGGCATCTTTCCGATGTGGCGAACTACGACGAGGTCCTCAAGATGTGCAAGCAGAAGGACATGATCCCTGCCGCGCACATGGCCCTGGAGCATGCGACAGATCTTCAGAGTCGTGGGCTCAGGGCGAACGAATTGGCCTTCGAAATAAAGAATGACGCCACCGGCCTAGATCTCGATGTGGCAACGCTCAAGCCGGATGGTGTGCCGGATTATGGATACCAGCTCAAGGATGTTCAGAACGTGGAGGGAATAAACTCTGCGGCTCGCAAGGCCGCAAAGCAACTCGCTGGAGAAGGTGCGGTCCACAAGGTTGCTATATTGGATATCCATCAGCCTATGGCTGCGTTTGACGCGGAGTTAGCTAAGAAGGTAGAGTTCTTGGCGGGTAAATCTAGTGCCACATATTACTTGCGTTTCGATGATGGTTCCGTCATTATTCCAGATAATGGGCGGGTCTTTCCGTGAGGAAAACAATGTCTCTTTTGAAGCGTGCTCCACGAGAGTGTGGCTCGTGGGTATGGGAGCTTGACGAGGTGGCGCCTCCGGGGTTGGTCTCGGCGCTGGACGTCGCGGCTCGGATGGCAACGATTTTGACCGGACACAAGCTCCTCGAACCGGCCATGCTCGAATATGGTTGGTACATCCCTGGGGTTGGGGCACTTGGTATCACCACGACCGTGGGGCTCACGTCCCCACTGGGCACTCGCGAGCTGATGGAACGCGTGATCGAGACTCGTCCCGTCGGCTTCCTGGACGCGGAGATGGACGACTTTCTGGTGCTCGGTAGTGGCGTGTGGATTGATGCCGATGGTCAGTCACACCGTGAACCTCGGCTGGTCGAGCTGTCGGTGTCACCCGCAGCGATTGGTCTGTCGGCTGAAGTCGCCGTGTACCACGATATTTGGGGCTACTACGACTTCGAGGGACGCCCTCATCCTGAGATCCAGCGACAGAACGGCCGTCGGCTTGCCGCGGCCTTGCGGGATCTGGATTCCTCACTCGGCGTGGCTGCAATTCCCGGCGAACCAACATATTTCGGCAGCGCCGTCGGATACGGAATTCATACGCCAGACCCGACAGATGATGGGTTGGGCCCGAATCTGACGGACAAGCTCTGAGTCATCACAGCGATGGCATGACCTGTTGATTCCAGCATGAGGAAGTACATGACCGCGCCGTTCCCGCCTGAGGGAAACCCCTACACTGCCCAGCCCCAGGCGCCCTATGCGCAGCCGCAGCCGCTGCCCACCTACCCGAGCTATCCCGGCTCCTACGGTCAGCCCGTGGCTGGGGCCACCGCTGGGCTGCCTCATGCCGCGCCGCAGCAGCTCACATGCCGAGTGTGTGCGGCGTATCCGGCGGAGGATGTCACCATCCGGAGCCACCAGGGAATGCTCGTGCTGATGCGATTCCAGAGGTGGGAAGGTCCGTTCTGCCGGACCTGCGGCACGGCAATGTTCCGGCAGATGACCACCAAGACGCTGTGGCAGGGATGGTGGAGCCCCCTCTCTGCCGTCCTCTTCAACCCCTTCACGGTCATCAGCAACCTGGTGGTCCGCAGGAAGATCAACAAGCTCTCGGAGCCGGGGTTCGACCAGTCCGGGACCCGTCCCGACCCCGGCAAGTCCGTTCTTCAGCGCCCGGCCGCGTATATCGCGCTGCTGCCCATCCTGTGGTTCCTGTACTTGGTCGTGGTGAGGCCATAGCCGGCCAGCGAGTCGTCGCGTCGGGCAGGACGTCAAACCTCCGGCCGCGGACGAAGACTAAGGTGCCATCGAAGCTCTGCGAGCTCTTCTTCAGAGAGGTCGTCGGTCAGGTCCAGCGCCATGGTGAACTTATAGATGTCGCTCACGGGGCGCACGCTACAAGGGCCCGTGGATACGCGCTCTGAGGCATCACCAGTGTGACGGCGGGGCAGTCTGGGCCCATGGTCGCCATTCCGCAGGACGTACATGCCAGGATCGACGGGCCGCACATCTGGTACGTCGCCACGGTCAACGCTGACGGGTCGCCGCATGTGAGCCCGATGTGGGTCGGGCGAGACGGGGACTTGCTGTTCTTCAACACCGCCATCGGGCGGATCAAGGAGCGCAACCTCCGCCGTGATCCGCGGGTGTCCCTGTCCCACGCGGACTCGGTCGATCCCTACGACCGGGTGCAGGTCCGCGGCCGGGCCGTCCGGTTCATCGAAGGCCCGGAAGCGGACGAGAACATGGACCGCCTGGCCCGCACCTACCTGGGCACCGAGCGGTTCGAGTGGCGGGTCCCCGGTGAGCGGCGCGTCGTCGTAGTGGTCGAGCCGTCACGCGTACGTCGTGTGGTCGGCGTCGAGCCCTTCCCGCCCGGGGCGCCCGGGAGCACGGGGCCGGGTTAGCGGCTTGCCGCGTACGTGACGAATGACGTCCAGGCAGCGGAGGAGAAGGCGAGTTGGGGGCCCCGCGTGTCCTTGGAGTCGCGGACGTGGACGGTGTGGGGGCAGGTGGCGACCTCGACGCATTCGTCGCCGTCGCCTCCGCTGTAGCTGGACTTGTGCCAGGAGAGGGCGACTTCGACGCAGCTGTCGCCGTCGCCTCCGCTGTAGCTGGACTTGAACCAGGACAGCTCGGTGGTGGTCATAGCGCTCCTTGGATCTGCTTCAGCAGGCTCGCGGAGTCCTCGGCGGTGAGAGCCTGTGAACGCAGTTTGGCATACCGCATCTGGAGCACACTGACCTCTTTCCGGTCAGAGATCAACTGGCCACTGCGTTGGACTTCGCAGTAGCCCAGCCATCGATGGTCTGGGCTCTCCAGCAGTTGCATGGACCCTTCCAGCCCTGCGTGATGCTCTTGTTCGAGTGGCAAAATCTGCAGCTCGACGTTGTCGGTTACGCGTACCGTCCACCCTCCGCGCCCGTACGCTCACATCGCGTACGAGCCGCTGACCTGGTCCGCTCCACCCGGTGGCCGGAACGGTGGCCGCATGTCAGCCCAAGCACGGCCGCAAGCGCCCGTCACCGTACGTATGTTCACCCGTCGGCTCAGCTCCACCCGCAGGGGAGCCAGGCTCGCCCGGCTTCTCGTCGTCCGGCAGCTCGACGCGTGGGGGTACCGCGGCGAGCCGTCCGACGTGGCCGCCGCGATCGTCGCCGAGCTGGCGGCGAACGCCGTCACGCATGGCCTGGTGCCCGGCCGGGATTTCGAGGTGGGGCTCGTCCTCGCCGGGGGCACGCTACGGATCGAGGTCGCCGACACGCGCACCGAGAGCCGCCCGCCGGCCGCCGAGGCCGGGCTGATCGTGCCCGGCCCCGACCGCGAGACCGGCCGGGGCCTCCTCCTGGTCGCGGCCCTCGCCACCCGCTGGGGCGTCGCCGACCGGCAGGGGCCGGGCAAGACCGTCTGGGCCGAGATCGGCACCTGACCCCCACCCGGCGCCCCGGGGGATCGGGGCACTGGGTGGGGGCGCCGGGCGGCGTGGTGTCACCGGTGCGACGAGTCCACGGTCACTGGTGCCGCTGCCGGTTCGTCCGCTCCGCCGGTGGGGACGTCGCGCAGGTCCTGGTGGCGACCTTCGCGCAGGGCGAGAGCCGATACGAGGGTGATGGCGCACAGAGCGGCGACGTACCAAGGGAAAGCCCCGGACACGTCACGGGCGTTGAGCCATTCGATCGTGAACGGGGCCGTGCCGCCGAAGACCGCCACGGACAGCGCGTACCGCAAACCGAGACCGGCCGCGCGGACCTCGGTGGGCAATTGCTCGGCCATGGTCGATCCGACGGCCGACCCGCAGACGGCGAAGATCACCAGCCCGGCGCTCTGCACCAGCACCAGCGACCCGAAGGTGGGCCGAAGCATGGTGAACAGAGGGACCGCGGCGAGGACGGCGATGATCGCGAACGTCACCAGGTGCAGCCGGTGTCCCACCCGGTCCGACAGCGTCCCCAGGAGTGGGAGGGCACAGATGAGAACGGCCTGGGAGATGACGCTCGCGGTCAGGGCGGAGCCGTGTTCCAGCCCGCGGTGGGGTCGCGTAGGCCGACACCGCGTCCTCGGCGAGGTGAGAATGCACCCACAGGCCGACCGTGTGGGCCAGCAGCACGTCCACGGTCGCCGAGACGTGGCCGAGGCTCCCGAAGAGGCCGCGACGCCCGTTCGGCGCTGCTTCGGCGAGGTAGGTATAGCTGGCACCGGCCTCGCCGCCGGTCGAGATGCCGGTCGCCTTTCTGGCCGGCCGCCGTGCCGCGTGGATCACCGGAGTGGTGCTGCCGGTCGACGCGGGCGCCACGGCGGGCCGCCGTGAGTTCTCGCCGAACCTGACGTCCCCGACAGGACGCTGACTCCCGCCCGATCTCCGGCCGCCCGGATGGCATACTGACCTCGCCATGAGCGAATCCACCGCGGCGGCCGGGCGCCGTCCGACCAGGCGTGATGACCAGCGGGAGGCCTCCCGGCGCAAGCTTTTGGACGCGGCGCTAAAGATCCTCGCGGAAGAGGGTTACCGGGGGCTCACGGTCAAGGAGGTGGGGGACCGCGCCGGCGTCAGCCGAGGGATGGTCAACTATCACTTCACCTCCAAGGCCGGGCTCGTGGAAGCCGTGGTCACCGACATCCGCGAGGGATTCATCGACCGGCTCCGGGCGCTGCCCGGCTACGACCGGATGAGCGGGCTCGAAGCCGTGCTGGCCAAAGTCGACCAGTTCTTCGTACGCCTGGCGGAGCCCGCCCCGGGGGTACGGGCGCGGGCTCTGCTGGTACTCCTCGTCGAGGCGCTCGGCAGCCCCGGCGATTCCGGCGGAATGCAGAGCAGGATGGCGGGACATCTCAACCTCGTCCGCACCGCCGTCGAGGACGACATCCGCCGGGGCATCGCGGACGGAAGCGTCCGCCCGGATGTCGATGTCGTCGCGCAGGCGTTCCTCGTGGAGAGCATCGCTCGCGGGGTACTGCTCCAGTACCAACTGGACCCGGCGCGAACCCTTCTGGCGGAGATCGGGCGTGCCGCCCACCGGACGCTCGTACTCGGGCTGGCGGCGGAGCCGGACGCCGGCTGAGCGGGCGCGGCGGGCCCGCACCGCGGCAGGGGGCGGGCCCGTACCGCGGCTTGGTGCGGGCCCGTACCGCGTGACGGGGCGGCGCGTGACGGGGCGGGCCGACCGGGCATCGGTGGCCCGGTACCGCCGGTCAGACCGCGTTGAGCCCGCCGTCCACCACCAGGCTCTGGCCCGTGATGTAGGAAGCGCGATCGGAGAGCAGGAACGTCACGGCCTCCGCCACCTCCCACGCCGTGCCCTGACGCCCGAGCGGGATCCGTTCGAACGTGGCTGTCCGAGAGGCCCGCCTGGCCGACGCCTGGCGGCCCATCGGTGTGTCGATCAGCCCGGGGACGACGAGGTTGGCGCGTATCCCACGGACCGCCCCCTCCTTCGCGACATGGCGGACGAGGCCGAACAGTCCGGCCTTGGAACTGTCGTAGGCGGGGGAGTTGGTGGCGGCACGCAGCCCGGCCGTCGACCCGATGAAGACGACCGAGCCTCCGTCGGCCAGCGCCGGAAGCGCGTACTTGGCGGCCAGAAACGGCGCTCGCAGATTGAGGGAGAGCACTCGGTCCCAGTCCTCGGGGGAAGTCCCCTCCAAGCCGGCGCCGAGGCCGACCCCGACGTTGACCACGAGCGCGTCGAGCCCGCCCAGCGCGTGGGCCGCTTCGTCGACCACCGTGGCCGACTGCTCCGCGTCCGTGGCATCACCCGTCACCGCCTTGCCTTTGACGCCTTCGGCGGAGACCAGTTCAGCCGTCACACCGGCAGCCTGGGTCGCCATATCGGCGCAGGCGACGCTCGCGCCCTCGCGAGCGGCGAGAACGGCGATGGCGCGGCCGTTTCCCACCGGCGACTCGGGGTCGTCGTCGGGGCGGGTTCCCGCGCCGATCACCAGTACTTTACGGCCGTTCAGCCGCCGGGCCGCGGAGTCGGCCCCCCGCTTCTCAGCCATGCTTCGGAGTTCCTTTCGCGAACCCGGTGGCGTCGAAGCCCGGGTCCAGTTCCACGCCGACGCTGTTCAGGAAGAACGCCACCATGTGGTACTGCCCCACCAGCATGGTGATCTCGATCAGGTCCGCTTCGCCGAAGTGCTCGGCGAGAGCCTCCCAGGTGGTGTCGGACAGCCGGGCGTCGGCGTGCAGTTCGTCGGCCGCCCGGATCAGATGCCGGTCGACGTCCGTCCACCCGGGGGCGTCCGGGCCCTGGGGGACGCGTTCGATGTCGGCGTCCGTGAGGCCCGCGGCCTTGGCCAGCGGGAGGTGGCGTCCCCACTCGTACGAGGCGCCGGTGTTGTGCGAGGTGCGCAGGATCAGCAGCTCGCGGACCTTTCCCGGCAGCCGACCTTTCCGGAGCAGCTGGAGTCCGAAGGGCATGAACGCCTTATAGAGCTCGGGATGGCGGGCCAGGGTGGTGAAGACGTTGCCCACCCGCCCCCCGGGGTCGCGCGGAGCGTCGGCGAGCAGCTCGCCTGTCCTCGCATCCCAGTCGTCCTCGGACAGCGGCTGGAGCCGGGGGCGGCCGCCGCTGGTGTCGCTGTGCGGTACCTGGTCGTTCTCGGGCATGAAGACCTCCTGACGCCACGATAGGAACTGGCTGAACGCTCGGCAAGTGAATGGGGGAGGCAATTCTTCATGAACGTCACTCACGGACCGCACGTCGAAGGCCCGTTGGACCCGGGGCGGTCTCGGGGAGAAGCCGCCTTATAGCTTCCTCGCATGACTCCTCGCCGCCGTCCCGCGTTACGCGCCGCGCCGCTCACCGCTCTCCTGCTCCTCGCCGTCACGGCTTGCTCCTCTTCCGGCGACGCGGGGGAGGTGGTACCTCCCACGCCGGATGCGGCGGCGGCCCGCATCTGTGATGCGTTGCTCGACGCGGTTCCCGACTCCGTGGCCGGTCTCGAACGTCGAGAGACGGAGCCCGCCTCGCGCTTCACCACGGCCTGGGGAGATCCCGCCGTCGTGCTCCGCTGCGGCGTGGTGCGGCCCGAGGAGATGAACAACCCCAGGGCGCCAGGGGCGCGGCTCGGCGGGGTGGACTGGATGCTGGAGGATCCGCGGGACGGGCGCTACCGATGCACCACCGCGCTCCGGAAGGTCTACGTCGAGGTGGCCATTCCGGGGAAGTACGGCGATGTCCAGGCCCTTGAGGACCTGGCCCCCGCGATCAGGAAGACGGTGCCCGCCGGGGTGTGAGGCCCGTGTCACCTGCGGCGTTGACGAAACATACGGTGCAGTGCATACTTATACCAGTCAGTGCATGGACCGTAAGGAGAAACCCGTGACCGAGCGCGTCGTACTCGCCTACTCGGGCGGCCTGGACACCTCCGTCGCGATCGGCTGGATCGCGGAGGAGACGGGCGCCGAGGTCATCGCCGTTGCCGTGGATGTCGGCCAGGGTGGCGAGGACCTGGACGTGATTCGCAAGCGCGCGCTCGCCTGCGGGGCCGTGGAGGCGGAGGTCGCGGACGCGAAGGACGAGTTCGCGGACGAGTACTGCCTTCCGGCCATCAAGGCCAACGCACTGTACATGGACCGCTACCCGCTGGTGTCGGCGCTCTCCCGGCCGACGATCGTGAAGCACCTGGTGGCCGCCGCCCGGAAGCACGGTGCCACCACCGTCGCCCACGGGTGCACCGGCAAGGGGAACGACCAGGTGCGGTTCGAGGCGGGTATCTCCTCCCTCGCGCCCGACCTGAAGTGCATCGCCCCGGTCCGGGATTACGCGATGACGCGGGACAAGGCCATCGCGTTCTGCGAGGCCAAGAGCCTGCCGATCGCAACCACCAAGAAGTCGCCGTACTCGATCGACCAGAACGTCTTCGGGCGCGCCGTCGAGACCGGCTTCCTGGAGGACATCTGGAACGGGCCGATCGAGGACGTGTACGAGTACACCTCCGACCCGGCCACCCCCCGTGAGGCCGACGAGGTGATCATCACCTTCGCGAAGGGCGTGCCGGTGGCCATCGACGGCCGGCCCGTCACCGTGCTGCAGGCCATCCAGCAGCTCAACGAGCGGGCGGGAGCCCAGGGCATCGGCCGGATCGACATGGTCGAGGACCGGCTCGTGGGGATCAAGTCCCGGGAGATCTACGAGGCACCGGGCGCCATCGCGCTGATCACCGCCCACCAGGAGCTGGAGAGCGTCACGGTCGAGCGCGAGCTGGCCCGCTACAAGCGGCAGGTCGAGCAGCGCTGGGGCGAGCTGGTCTACGACGGTCTGTGGTTCTCGCCGCTCAAGCGCGCGCTGGACGGCTTCATCGCCGAGGCGAACGAGCAGGTCTCCGGTGAGATCCGGATGACGCTGCACGGCGGCCGGGCCGTCGTCACCGGGCGGAAGTCGGAGCAGTCGCTCTACGACTTCAACCTGGCGACCTACGACACCGGCGACACCTTCGACCAGTCGCTGTCGAAGGGCTTCATCGAGATCTTCGGTATGTCCAGCAAGATCGCCGCCAAGCGGGACCTTCAGCAGTAGCCTGCGCAGCAGACGTAAAGAGCAGACGTAACCAAGCCGCCTCCCCGCCCCGCGGCGGGGAGGCGGTCGCACACCCACAGCCTTGAGGAGCAGCAGCGTGAGCAACGGCAACAGCGGCGACGTCCGGCTCTGGGGCGGCCGCTTCGCCGACGGGCCGTCCGAGGCACTGGAGAAGCTGAGCGCCTCCGTGCACTTCGACTGGCGGCTGGCGCCATACGACATCGCCGGGTCGCGCGCCCACGCCCGGGTGCTCCACACCGCCGGGCTGCTCACGGCCGATGAGCTGGAGCGGATGCTGGAGGGGCTGGACCGGCTCGAGGCCGATGTCGCCTCCGGCGCGTTCACCGGCACCATCGCCGACGAGGACGTGCACACCGCCCTGGAGCGCGGGCTGCTGGAGCGGCTCGGTCCGGACCTGGGCGGCAAGCTGCGGGCCGGCCGGTCCCGGAACGACCAGATCGCCACCCTCTTCCGGATGTATCTGCGCGACCACGCCCGGATCATCGGCGGGCTGATCGCCGACCTCCAGCAGGCCCTCGTGGGGCTCGCGGAGGCGCATCCGGATGTCGCGATGCCGGGCCGTACGCACCTCCAGCACGCTCAGCCGGTGCTCTTCGCGCACCATGTCCTCGCTCATGTCCAGGCGCTGTCCCGGGACGCGGAGCGGCTGCGGCAGTGGGACGAGCGGACAGCCGTCTCGCCGTACGGCTCGGGCGCGCTGGCCGGGTCCTCGCTGGGGCTCGACCCGCAGGCGGTCGCCGCCGACCTCGGCTTCGAGCGGGGTTCATCCGCCAACTCCCTCGACGGCACGGCCTCCCGCGACTTCGTCGCCGAGTTCGCGTTCATCACCGCGATGATCGGCATCGATCTCTCGCGCATCGCGGAGGAGGTCATCATCTGGAACACGAAGGAGTTCTCCTTCGTGACCCTCCACGACGCCTTCTCCACCGGGTCGTCGATCATGCCGCAGAAGAAGAACCCGGACATCGCCGAGCTCGCGCGCGGCAAGTCCGGCCGGCTGATCGGCAACCTCACCGGGCTGCTGGCCACCCTCAAGGCCCTGCCGCTCGCGTACAACCGCGACCTCCAGGAGGACAAGGAGCCGGTCTTCGACTCCTGCGACCAGCTGGAGGTGCTGCTTCCGGCCTTCACCGGGATGATGGCGACGCTGACCGTCAACCGCGAGCGCATGGAGGAGCTGGCCCCGGCCGGGTTCTCGCTCGCTACCGACATCGCGGAGTGGCTGGTGCGGCAGGGCGTGCCGTTCCGGGTGGCGCACGAGGTGGCGGGCGAGTGCGTCAAGGAGTGCGAGCGGACGGGCATCGAGCTGGACCAGCTGACCGACGAACAGTTCGCGAAGATCTCCCCGCATCTGACCCCGGAGGTCCGCGGCGTCCTCAATGTGCCGGGCGCGCTCGCCTCGCGCAGCGGCCGCGGCGGCACCGCCCCGTCGGCGGTGGCCGCCCAGCTCGCCGAGGTCAAGGCCGATCTGGCCGCCCAGTACGAGTGGGCCAACGCCAAGAAGAGCTGAGAGCAGGTACGACGTCATGGGTTTCGCGCGCCTCGCGGAGAACTCCACGCCCGCGGCCAGGATCGGGCTCGGCCTGGCCGCGGTCGGCCGCCCCGGTTACATCAACCTCGGCCGGGACCAGGACCTCCCCGCCGAGCGCACCGTCGACGCGATGCGGCAGCGCAGCCATGAGCTGCTGGACACCGCGTATGCGAACGGCGTGCGCTATCTGGACGCGGCCCGGTCGTACGGCCGGGCGGAGGAGTTCCTGGCCGACTGGCTGCGACAGCGGCCGGACGCCCGGGATGCGGTGGTCGGCTCCAAATGGGGCTACACCTATGTCGCCGACTGGCGCACGGACGCCGAGACGCACGAGGTCAAGGACCACGGCGTCACGACGTACGAGCGGCAGCGCGGGCTGACCGACGCGCTGCTCGGCGACCGGCTGGATCTGTACCAGATCCACTCGGTGACCCCGGACAGCCCGGCCCTCACCGACCGCGCGCTCCATGAGCGGCTGGCGCGGCTCGCGGCCGAGGGCGTGACGGTCGGCATCTCCACCAGCGGGCCCCGCCAGGCCGACGCGATCCGTGCCGCGCTCGTCGTCGAGGTCGACGGCCGGCCGCTGTTCCGGACCGTCCAGAGCACCTACAACCTGCTGGAACCGTCGGCCGGGGCGGCGCTGGCCGAGGCCCATGCGGCGGGACGGGCGGTCATCGTCAAGGAAGGCGTGGCCAACGGACGGCTCACCGCGGCGGCTGCGGAGCCTCCGTCCGCGCTGCGCCGGGTCGCCGAGGAGACGGGCGCCACCCTGGACGCCGTCGCTCTCGCCGCCGTCCTCGATCGGCCGTGGGTGAGCGTCGTGCTCTCGGGCGCGGCGACCACCGATCAGCTGCGCTCCAATCTCGCCGCCGCCGAGCTGCGTCTGAACGAGCGTCAGTCGGAGCTGTTGGAGGACCT
>NZ_JBEXHC010000003.1:22073-221554 GCF_040607655.1 Streptomyces sp. NPDC005266 | reverse complement strand
CTGGCCGAACCCGCTGAAACGTACTGGCGCCACCGCTCCGGGCTGCCTTGGCGCTGAGGGCTCAGGGCCGGTTGTTGGAGGACCTGGCCGAACCCGCTGAAACGTACTGGCGCCACCGCTCCGGGCTGCCTTGGCGCTGAGGGCTCAGGGCCGGTTGTTGGAGGACCTGGCCGAACCCGCCGAAACGTACTGGCGCCACCGCTCCGGGCTGCCTTGGCGCTGAGGGCTCAGGGCCGATGGAGCCCTGGCCCCGCCGGCCCCGGCGGGCCGGCACATTCGGCGGCGGTCAGGCATGGGCTCGCATCAGCCCCCTCCAGCCCGGCTGGCGATTGACGCCACGCCCGGAGGGCGTGCCGGGGGGACGGGGGGACGGGGGGAAGCGCGGGACTACAGCGCGTCCAAGAACCTACGGACCGCCCACGCGAACTCCTTAGGGGCGTCGTCGTGGATCCAGTGCCCGCAGCCCGCGAACTCGCGCAGCGTGGTGTTCGGCCGACGGGTCGCCATCTCATGGGCGTGGCCGGGGGGCAGCAGCGAGCTGTGCTCACCGCGCATCAGCAGCGCGGGGCAGGAGGAGCCCAGCCAGTCGTTCCAGAAGTCCCCGCACATCGCCTGCTGGGACGCCATCATGTGGGACGGTTCGAACAGAAGTCGCCAGCCGCCCGCTCGGCGGTCCGGCTCGGCGCTGTCCAGGAAGTGCGAGGCGTCTGGGATGCCCCGGGACTCGATCTCGGCGCGCAGATGCTCCCGGTCGGCCGCCCAGGTCGGCCAGGAGGAGACATCGAGCACGGGGTGGTTGACCACCGGGCGGTCCGTGACGGCGCCGACGTCCTCGATGACGAGCGCGCTGACCAGATCCGGGTGGCGGGCGGCGAGCGCGTACGCGGCGACCCCGCCGGTGGAGTGGGCGACGACCGGGACCGGTCCCAGACGCAGCTCGCGCAGCAGGGCGGCGGCGTCGGCGACGTACTCGTCCAGGGTGAACGGTCCGCCGCCGCCGGTCAGCCCGTGGCCCCGCTGATCGAGGGCGATCAGGCGCCGGGCGGGGGCGATGGCGGCGGCCAGGGGTGCGTACATCCGCCCCCGGCCGAAGTGGCCGTGGAGGGCGAGAACCGGGGTGCCCGGCCCGCCGAAGTCGGTGACGGCGAACCGCCGGCCCCGCAGGGAGACGAAGTCGGGGGAAGGCACGATCGTCGTGGTCACCCGCCGCACCCTAGTGGCAGGATCCGCTGGTGACCAGCGGGTAGCAACTGCCGTTCGAAGGTCAGGCGGCGGCCTTCGCCTTGGTGGCGTACATGTCCACATACTCCTGGCCGGAGAGTCGCATGACCTCGCTCATCACCTCGTCGGTGACCGCCCGCAGTACATAGCGGTCGCGGTCCATGCCCTCGTAGCGGGTGAACTCCAGCGGCTCGCCGAACCGCACCCGCACCCGGCCCGGCCGCGGCAGCCCCTTGCCGCCCGGCTGGATCCGGTCGGTGCCGATCATCGCGAACGGCACCACGGGGGCGCCGGTCATCAGCGCGAGCCGGGCGATACCGGTGCGGCCACGGTAGAGCCGGCCGTCGGGGGAGCGAGTACCTTCGGGGTAGATGCCGAAGACCTTGCCCTCTTCGAGCACCCGCCGACCGGTCATCAGGGCGGCGACCCCGCCGCGCCCGCCGTCCCGGTCCACCGGGATCATGCCGACGCCGGTGAAGAACCAGGCCATCAGCCGGCCCTTGAGCCCCTTGCCCGTCACATACTCGTCCTTGCCGATGAAGACGACCTGACGGTCGCAGACCAGCGGGAGGATCATCGAGTCGATGAAGGTGAGATGGTTCCCGGCGAGGATCACCGGGCCCGAGCCCGGAATGCCCTCGGCCCCCTCGACCCGTGGGCGGAACATCAGGCGCATCAGCGGACCGAGTACTGCCTTCAGAAACGCGAATCGGGACAACGGGCCCTCCGGTCGGGGTCATGGTCTGGAGCGTCCGGCGTACGGTCCGTCAATCCCATACCGCACACTGGCGCAGATGATGACGATACTCGCCGGTTGCGCCCCCGCGCACACCGGGCTCACCCACCTGGTACGCAGTGTCGATGTGCGTTTCCCCGCCGTTTCGTCCGACGTCTCCCCTCCGCAAGGGGCTCACGCCTACCATCGGGCCGTCTGTGACAGCTTTTGACAGGTGTTGACACCACCAGAGCGAGGAGTGCTCATGGAGCGGGAGCAACAGCCCGGGCGGCGTGCCGTGCTGGGGGTCGCGGCCCTCGGTGCGGGAGCGGTGGCGCTGGGCGGTGCCGGCACGGCGGCGGCCGCGGGCCCGGGTGCGGCCGGCGCGACGTCCGGCCGGGGCCATGAGCTGCCGGTGCCCACCGTGATCGGCCACCGCGGCGCCAGCGGCTACCGGCCCGAGCACACCTTCGGCTCCTACCAGCTCGCGCTGGACATGGGCGCGGACATCATCGAACAGGATCTCGTCCCCACCAAGGACGGTCATCTGGTCTGCCGCCACGAGAACGACATCACGGCCACCACGGATGTCTCCTCGCACCCGGAGTTCGCCGACCGCAAGACCACCAAGACGGTCGACGGCACCAAGCTGACCGGCTGGTTCACCGAGGACTTCACGCTCGCCGAGCTGAAGACACTGCGGGCGAAGGAGCGCATTCCGGGCACCCGCCAGCGCAACACCCTCTACGACGGCCGCTGGGAGGTGCCCACCTTCGAAGAGGTGCTCCAGTGGGCCGAGCGCGAGGGCCGCGAGCGGGGCCGCCGCGTCTGGCTGTACGTCGAGACCAAGCACCCCACCTACTTCCGCAAGCTCGGGCTCGGTCTCGAGGAGCCGCTGGCCAAGCTCCTGCGGAAGTACGGCCGCCACAAGAAGGACTCGGCGCTCTTCCTGCAGTCCTTCGAACCGAGCAGCATCCAGCGGCTGCGCGAGCTGGTCGCCACCCCGGCGGTCGTGCTGTTGTCCACCCTCAGCAGCCGGCCCTATGACTTCGTCGAGGCGAACGACCCCCGTACGGTCGCGGACCTCGTCAAGCCCGAGGGGCTCAAGTGGATCGCGAGCTTCGCCCAGGGCATCGGCCCCGATCTGTCGGTGATCATCCCGCGGACCTCCGACGGCAAGCTCGGGAAGCCGACCAGTGTGGTCAGGGACGCGCATGCGGCGGGGCTGATCCTCCACCCGTACACCATGCGCAACGAGAACACCTTCCTGCCCGCCGACTTCCGCCGTGGGACCGATCCCAATGCCTACGGTGACGCCTTCGGTGCGTTCAAGGCGTACTTCGCGACCGGCATCGACGGAATCTTCTCCGACAACGCGGACACCGCCCTCCTCGCGCGGGAGGACTTCCGCAAGGGCGACTGAGCCGGCACCGCCGGGACGGCCGCAGTCAAGGCCCGTCCCGGCGCTACCCGGTCGGGTGAGAGCGCGCGGGAGGGGCAACCGCCCCGCCCCCCGGCCTCGTCCCGCCCGGCATGGACCTTGTGAAGCAACTGGGCCCGCTGCTGGCGGCCGAGGCCGCGGCCGAGGCGCACGGTGTGGGCGTCGAACCCGCCGAGCTCGAACAGGCGGTCTGGTTACGGCTGCTCGAACGCACCCGTGACACCGGCCCGCCGCCCCACCCCGCCCGCTGGCTGCGCGGCGCCGTACGCGCCGAGGTGCGCGGGGCCAGACGCCGGGCGCGCCGCGAGGTGCCGTACGACCCGATGGGCGACGGCCCGGCCGGCGGACCCGAGCCGCGCCCCGCCGAGCACGCCGTGCTCATCGCCGAGACCCGCCGGACGCTGCGCGCCGCGGTGCGCCGGCTCCCGGGCCGCTGCCCCCGGCTGCTGGCGGCGATGCTCTCCCGCGCGGACCCGACCTACCGCGAGATCGCGGGCGAGTTGGGTATCTCACAGGGCAGTCTGGGGCCGGTTCGTTCCCGATGTCTTGGTTGCCTGCGCAGAATGCTCGCGGCGGAGATTGCGGCTCCTGAACGATGGGGAGAGGAGCGTTAGACAATCGGCGCCTCGGAGACGGACGTGGACCACGTGACGTCTCCACCCAGGCCATGAACCCCGGTCGCCCCCTCACCCTCGACGCGGCCGGCGGACCGAGAACAGGGGAGGCATGCGCACATGGGCATGAGCGTGACCATCTCCGCGGCGACCGCGGACGACGCCGAGCAGATCCTCAAGCTGCAGTATCTGTGCTATCAGGGCGAGGCCGAACTCTACGGGGACTACGCGATCGAACCGCTGACGCAGTCGCTCGACGACCTGCGCGCCGAACTGGGCGAGGGCTGTGTGCTCGTGGCCCGGCTCGGCGAGGAGGTCGTCGGCTCGGTCCGCGGCATCGTCGACGACAAGGGCACCGCCTCGATCGCCAAGCTGATCGTGCACCCGCGGATGCAGCGGCACGGCCTGGGCGGGCGGCTGCTCGCGGCGATCGAGGAGCGGCTGACGGAGGAGCGGGCCGCCAAGCGGTACCGGCTGTTCACCGGCCACCGCAGCGAGGGCAATCTGCGGCTGTACCGCAAGTACGGCTACGCCCAGGTCGGCACGGAGGAGGTCAACCGCCGGCTGTCCCTGGTGACACTGGAGAAGGACGCGAGCGCGTCGGCGTACGCGGCAAGTGCCTGACGTCGCCGCTCGCCCGGGCGTGACGCGGCGCAAGCCCGCCGGGATCAGTCCCGGCGGGCTTTCCGCAGCCAGATCAGCCCGGTGACCGGCAGGAAGATCGGGATGAACAGATAGCCCATGCCGTAGTCCGACCACACCGTCTGGTCGGGGAAGGCGGACGGTTCCAGCAGCGTCCAGGTGCCGACGGTCAGCACGCCCAGCAGCTCCGCCGCGCAGCACACCATCGCCGCCTTGCGTGCGCCCTCTCCGCCGCGCACCAGCGCGACCGTGATGAAGGCGTACACCACGGCGGAGACCGCCGAGAGGATGTAGGCGAGCGGGGCCTCGTGGTACTGGGCGATCAGCTGGTAGACCGAGCGGGACGCGGCCGCGACGGTGAACACCCCGTAGAGCATCACCAGCAGCCGCCCGGGGCCCTGGCCGAGCCCGGTGTGTTCCGCCGTCGCGGATTGCGGAGTGGATCCCGGCGTGGATTCCGGCGTGGATTCCGGCGTGGATTCCGGAGTGGGCTCAGCCACCGATGCCTCCCCAGATGTCGTAGAGCCGCACTTCGAGCACGGCCAGCACCACGGCCGCCGCGGCGACCGTCGCCGACCCCCAACGGGTCCGCTCCGCCAGCGACATGAACGCCGCGATCGGCACCGCGAGCGCGGACCCGATCAAATAGGCCACGAAGATCGCCACACCCTGGTCCGGGTCGTCCCCGGCCGCCAGCCGCACGATCCCTATGACCAGCTGCACGATCGCCAGCAGGGCCACCACGGCCATGCCGAGGAAGTGCCAGTCCTTGGTGGGCTGGTCGCGGTAGGCGGCGAAACCGCACCAGGCGGCGAGCAGAAGGGCGGTCACACCGAGCGCGAGGGTCAGCGCGTCGATCAACGGAACCTCCGCGCGGTGCGGCGGCGCACACGGGGGCGGCGCACACAGGGGGTGACAAGCATGAGACGACTGTAATCGGCCCGAATGACCGCGTTGCGATCGGCCCCGACGGGGAGCGCCAAAGGGCGCGCCGGTGCCGAAAGGGCTGAGGAGGAGGGAGCGAGGAACGAGCGACCGCGCGACGAGGCCCGTCGGCACCCGGGTCCGAGCGCCCGGAGGCGAGCGACCCGAAAAATATGGCCCCACGTACGCTGCGCGTCATGAAGATCTCCGCTGACGCGCTGCTGTTCGACAACGACGGAACCCTCGTTTCCTCCATGGAGTCCGTCCTGCGCTGCTGGACCCAATGGGCGGGGGAGCACGGCATCCCCGCGGAGGTCTTCGCCGAGGTCGAGCTGCACGGCCGCCCGGCCAACGACATCATCGGCGACCTGCTGCCCGCCGACCGGGTCGCGCGGGCCCGTGCGCGCATCGACGAGCTGGAGGTCGAGGACGTGCCCGGCGGGGTGAAGCTGCTCCCCGGCACGGCCGAGCTGCTGGAGTCGCTGCCCGCCGAGCGCTGGGCCGTGGTGACCTCCGCCAATCGCCGGCTGGCCGAGGCCCGCCTGGCCGAGGTGGACATACGCCCGCGGACGCTGATCACCGCGGACGACATCACCCGGGGCAAGCCCGACCCCGAGCCGTTTCTGCTGGCCGCCGAGCGGCTGGGGGTCGACCCGGCCCGCTGTGTCGTCTTCGAGGACGCTCCGGCAGGGCTGGCGGCGGCCCGGGCGGCCGGAATGCGGACCGTGGCGTTGACCACAACGATGAGCCGCGACGAGCTGGTCGCCGATGTCGTGGTCGAGGACCTGTCGGCCGTGTCGGCACGGGCCGTCGACGGGGGAGTGGAGATCACCGCGGGGGTCTGAGCCACTCGCCGCGACCATCCACGGACTGGTCACCACTGTCCGCTATGCGGACAGGGTTGATCGGTCCGTACGGGTGTCTGGTTTACTTGCCGCCATGACCACGACGAGCTGCCGCACCCCTGCGACCGAGGCGGACCACACGCCCGGTGCTCGTTGTCTGTGTCGAATGTGTGACCGCTGAGGGCCCCTGCCTGAGCCTCGCGCCCCGAAGCGAGACCCGCTGAGCCGGAAGCGCCGCGTGTCCGTTCGCCGGACCGCGCCGCCCCGCGTCACCGGACCCGAAGCCGCGCCCACACGCCGCGCACCCCCTCCGGTCCGCCCTGCCGCGTTCCGCAATGAACGAACCGTGCCCGGTGGCACCCACCGCCGCGCACTCAACAGTGACGGAAACCCTGTGATCACCACTACGGACCTGACCAAGGTCTACCGCTCACGAGGCCGCGAGGTCACCGCCCTCGACGGCGTCGATCTGCATGTCCGTGAGGGCGAGGTGTACGGCGTCGTCGGTCAGAGCGGCGCCGGAAAGTCGACCCTCATCCGCTGCGTCAACCTCCTTGAGCGCCCCACCTCCGGCACGGTCTCCGTGGCGGGCCAGGACCTCACCGCGCTCGCCGGGCGCGGCCATCGCGCCGGATCCGCGCTGCGCCAGGCGCGCAGCCGGATCGGCATGGTGTTCCAGCACTTCAACCTGCTGTCCTCGCGCACCGTGCGGGACAACGTCGAGCTGCCGCTGGAGATCCTCGGCGTCTCGGGCAAGGAGCGCACCCGCAAGGCCCTGGAGCTGCTGGACCTGGTGGGCCTGGCCGACCAGGCGCGGGCGTACCCGGCCCAGCTGTCCGGCGGCCAAAAGCAGCGCGTCGGCATCGCCCGGGCGCTCGCGGGCGACCCCAAGGTGCTGCTGTCGGACGAGGCGACCTCCGCGCTCGACCCCGAGACCACCCGCTCGATCCTCCAGCTGCTGCGCGACCTGAACCAGCAGCTCGGCCTGACCGTGCTGCTGATCACCCACGAGATGGACGTCGTCAAGACGATCTGCGACTCGGCGGCGCTGATGCGCGGCGGGCGGATCGTGGAGTCCGGGCGGGTCGCCGACCTGCTGGCCACGCCCGGCTCCGAGCTGGCGCAGGAGCTGTTCCCGGTCGGCGGGGTGCCCTCGGCCGACGACCGCACCGTGGTGGACGTCACCTTCCAGGGCGAGGCGGCCGCCAAGCCGGTCATCTCCCAGCTGTCCCGTACCTACAACATCGACATCTCGATCCTGGGCGCCGCGATGGACACCGTCGGCGGCCACCAGGTCGGACGGATGCGGATCGAGCTGCCCGGTCGGTTCGAGGAGAACGTCGTACCGATCGGCTTCCTGCGCGAGCAGGGGCTCCAGGTCGATGTGGCCGCCGTCGCCGACGGCCCGCGCGTGAACGCGACACCGCTGCTCAAGGAGGGCGCCAAGTGACCTGGTCCGAGATGGAGCCCCTGCTGGAGCAGGCCTGTTGGGACACGCTCTACATGGTCGGCTGGTCGGCGCTGATCGCCGTCGTCGGCGGACTGCCGCTCGGGGTGCTGCTGGTACTCACCGACCGTGGCGGCATCCTGCAGAACGTGGTCGTGAACAAGGTCGTCGGCCAGGTGGTCAATATCGCGCGCTCGCTGCCGTTCATCATCCTCATGGTCGCGCTGATCTCCTTCACCCGTTTGATCGTGGGCACCACCATCGGCCCCGAGGCCGCGATCGTGCCCCTGGCGATCGGCGCCATCCCCTTCTTCGCGCGACTCGTGGAGACCTCGGTGCGCGAAGTGGACGGCGGGCTCGTCGAGGCCGTGCAGTCGATGGGCGGCTCCACCTGGACCGTCGTCCGCAAGGCGCTGCTGCCCGAGGCGCTGCCCTCGCTGATCTCCAGCGCCACCACCACGATCGTCGCGCTCATCGGCTACTCGGCCATGGCCGGCACGGTCGGCGCGGGCGGCCTTGGTGACCTCGCCATCCGGTATGGCTACCAGCGGTTCGAGACCCAGCTGATGTGGATCACGGTCGCCATTCTCGCGGTGGTCATCTCCGTCATCCAGTTCGCGGGCGACCTCGCCGCCCGCGGTCTGTCGCACCGCGGCCGCTCCTCGGCCGCCCCCCGGCTGGTGCTGCTGCGCGGCGGCGCGGCGCGGACCGGGAAGTCCGCCCCGGCGGACGCCGAACCCGCCGACGTCGAGTCCGTGGAGCTGACCAAGGTCCCCTGAGCCCGACGCCCCAGCCCCGACACACCCCCCGCATGTCCGCATCCGCACCCCCAGCGGATTCGTACGCCCCTGAAGAAAGGCACTTTTCGTGCGTAACACCACCAAGACCGTCACCACCGTCCTCGCCGCCGGCGCTCTCGCTCTCGGGGCCGCGGCCTGCGGCCCGGGCTCCTCGGGCAGCAAGGATGGCGCGCTCGTCGTCGCCGCGAGCCCCGTTCCGCACGCGGAGATACTCACCTACGTCAAGGACCACCTGGCGAAGAAGGCGGGCCTCAAGCTCGAGGTCAAGGAGTTCACCGACTACAACACGCCGAACCTCTCCACCCAGGACGGCTCGGTCGGTGCCAACTACTTCCAGAACCAGCCGTTCCTGGACGACTTCAACAAGAAGAAGGGCACGGACATCGTGCCCGTCGTCACGGTGCACCTGGAGCCGCTCGGCCTGTACTCGCACAAGGTGAAGAAGGCCGACGACCTCAAGAAGGGCGCCACCGTGGCCGTCCCGAGCGACACGGTGAACGAGGCCCGCGCGCTGAAGCTGCTGGACGCCAACGGCGTCATCAAGCTCAAGGGCGGCGTCGGCAACGAGGCCACCCCGAAGGACATCGCCGCCAACCCCAAGGGCCTGAAGTTCAAGGAGCTGGAGGCCGCGCAGCTGCCGCGCTCCCTCGACGACGTGGACGCCGCGGTCATCAACGGCAACTACGCCATCGAGTCGGACCTCAAGCCCGCCAAGGACGCCCTGGTCCTGGAGTCGCCCGAGAACAACCCGTACGGCAACTTCCTGGCCGTGAAGAAGGGCAACGAGGACGACCCGCGTGTAAAGAAGCTCGCCAAGCTGCTCACCTCTCCCCAGGTGAAGAAGTTCATCAAGGACAAGTACGCCGGCTCCGTCCTCCCGTCCTTCTGAGGTGGCGACATCATGCGCCAGATCGCGTTTCCCCTCGCGGCGGCGGCACTCGCCCTCGGACTGACCGGGTGCGGAGCGGGCTCGGGCGGTGGCTCCGGCGACGACACGCTCGTCGTCGGGGCGACCGCCGTCCCGGCCGGTGAAGTGCTCGCCTACGTCAAGAAGAACCTGGCGGACAAGGCCGGGCTCAAGCTGGAGGTCAAGGAGTTCACGGACTACGTCCTGCCGAACACCGCCCTCCAGGAGGGCTCGCTCGACGCCAACCTGTACCAGAACGTCCCGTTCCTGGATAACTTCAACAAGACCAAGGGCACCGGCCTGGTGCCCGTCGTGGACGCGTATCTGCCCCCCATGGGTGCGTACTCCAAGAAGGTCAAGGACATCTCCGACCTCAGGAGCGGCGCGACCGTCGCGGTGCCCAACGAGCTCACCAACGAGGGGCGGGCGCTGCGGCTCCTGGCGGACAAGGGCCTCATCGGGTTGAAGAAGGGGGCCGGAGTCACCGCGAGCCCCGCCGACATCACCTCCAACCCGAAGAGGCTCACCTTCAAGGAGCTGGAGCCCGCCCAGCTGCCGCGCTCCCTCGACGATCTGGACGCGGCCGTCATCAACAGCAATTACGCGCTCGACGCCGGGCTCGACCCGGCGAAGGACTCAGTGCTGCTGGAGTCGGTGAAGGGAAATGAATACGCCAATGTGCTCGCCGTCAAAAAGGGCGATGAGGACGATCCCCGGGTGAAGAAGCTCGCGGGGCTCCTCACCTCCCCCCAGGTGCGCGGGTTCATCAAGGACAAGTACCAGGGCTCCGTCCTGCCGGTCGCCGGCGGTTAGCCCACGGATCCACACGGCTCCGCATCCGGTCCACAACCGGATGCGGAGCCTTCCGCTTGGCCCCCCCGTGCTGCGTTTCCCCTGGCTGATGCTGCATGCTGGGCGTCTCTACAGCCCAGACACGACCACCCCGGTTACGGAGCGGCGCATGACATCCACTTTCCCGGACATCTCCATCAGCACTGAACGGCTGGTGCTGCGCCCGTTCGAGGAAGCGGACGTGCCGGCGCTCGCGGACATGATGAACGACGAGCTCGTCATCGCCTGGACCAGGGCGCCCCATCCGTACAGCCCGCGCGACGCCCGCGACCAGGCGCTGCGGCTCGCCCCGGCCGAACGGACCATGGGGCGCGGAATCGTCTTCGCGGTCGCCGAATTCCTCACCCAGCGGCTCGTCGGAATCGTCCATCTGCGCAATACCGACTGGCAGGTACTGGCCACCGAGGCCAGCTACATCACCGCCCCCTGGGCGCGCGGCGAGGGCTATGCCTCGGAGTCGGTGCTGGCCGTCGCCCGCTGGCTCTTCCAGGACCAGAAGTTCGAGCGGCTCGAACTGCGCACGGCCGCCAACAACACCGCCTCCCAGCAGGTCGCCCAGAAGATCGGCTGCGTCAGCGAGGGAGTGCTGCGCAACGCCGGGATAGCCCGCACCCAGACGGAGGACGGCGGCTGGACAGATCTGCGCACCGACCTCATCGTCTGGAGCCTGCTCGCCGAGGACCTCGACGGCGTCCCCGGCCGGATGGCCGAGCCCGAGGGCTTCAACGTCTACCCCACGTACTCCGGCTGGGGCTGACACGCCGACTCGGGAAACACCCGACGACCACGGCCGACACACCTGGCGCGGCGGACGGCCGAGGCTGATGCCCGGCGCCCCCGGGCCCGTCGCGCCCCGGCGCACCACCCCCGCCCCCGCCCCCGCTCCGGCGGTCCGGACCAGGCGGGGTAATCTCACGGAGCCTGAGCACCCGCGCCCCGGCCGCCCCGGGCCGCCATAGGCATAGCCGTGGCGCAACGCCCGCGACGGGCCCGCGAACCCCTCGCGAGCACACCCCGCGATCACCTGCGGTACCCGATCCACCCGGTAACACCCGACCTGCGACACATTGGGAGACGAAGGACGATGGCCGACCGCGTCACGGTGATCGGTTGGGACGGCTCCGCGCTCACGGACGTGGCTCGCTCCGCCCTCGGCGCGGCCACCCTCGTGGCGGGCGCCGCCCACCACCTGGCGCTGCCCGAAGTCCCGCCCGGCGCCGAGCGGATCCGGCTCGGCAGTGTGGACCTCGCCGCCCGCCGGATCGCCCAGCACCGCGGCTCCGCGGTGGTCCTGGCCGACGGCGACCCCGGCTTCTTCGGCGTCGTACGGGCCCTGCGGGCACCCGAGCACGGCCTGGAGGTCGAGGTCGTCCCCGCCGTCTCCTCCGTCGCCGCCGCGTTCGCCCGCGCCGGGATGCCCTGGGACGACGCCCAGGTCGTCGTCGCGCACAGCCGCGATCTGCGCCGCGCCGTCAACGTCTGCCGCGCCCACCCCAAGGTCGCCGTGCTCACCTCGCCGGGCGCCGGACCCGCGGAACTGGCACTGCTGCTCGGCCCGGTGCACCGCACCTTCGTCATCTGCGAGGCCCTGGGCACCGAGCGCGAGCAGGTGACCGTACTGACCTCCGACAAGGCCGCCGACCACGCCTGGCGCGACCCCAACGTCGTCATCGTCATCGGCGGATCCGGGGCCGCCGTCCGCAGCGGCCCGGCGACCGGCGCCGCGCGCGGCGCCCTGCAGAGCGGCGGCTGGATCGCCGGGCGCGACCCCGGCTACCCCGGCCCCGTCCGCGGCTGGGCGCTGCCCGCCCCCGCGTACGCGACCGTGCTGGGCGAGAGCGAGTCACAGCAACTGCGCGCCGCCCAACTCGCCCGGATCGGACCCCGCGTGGGCGACCTCGTGTGGGACATCGGCGCGGGCAGCGGCGCGGCCGCCGTCGAGACGGCGGGATTCGGCGCCGCCGTCATCGCCGTCGACAGGGACGCGGACGCCTGTGAGCGCACCGAGACCCTGGCCCGCCGCTTCGCCGTTCAGCTCCAGGCCGTCCACGGCACCGCGCCCGAGGTCCTGGAGGACCTGCCGGAGCCGGACGTGGTGCGCATCGGCGGTGGGGGCGCACCCGTCGTCGCCGCGTGCGCCGCGCGCCGCCCCGAGCGCATCGTCACCCACGCCGCGACCCGTGACGAGGCGGAGGCCATCGGCAGGGCACTGGAGGACGGCGGCTACGCCGTCGAGTGCGTCCTGCTGCAATCGGTCGAGTTGGACACCCGCGTATGGACCGAGCGCGAGCGCGCGGTCGCCTTCATGCTCTGCGGCCACCGCCCGCACCAGTGATTATGTCCTTGTGACGTTCACCCCGACTCTTCGCCCCATGACCTTCTCGCGGCACCGCGCGGGGTAGGCTGGCGGATCGTTGTACTGCCTGTACCGCTGCCCGGCGTTCGGCGCTTTATTTGGCCAAAGCCGGGAAAATGCCCCTCCCTTGGTGGGGCCGCGGTAGGCAAGCCTCGGGCGTGCTACGTGCCGCGCACGGCGCACGCTCGTTCTTGCTCACGGGGCTTGCTCCCGGCGGTAGGCGGTTGGAAGGAGCACTGACGATGGGCGAGGGGTACGCATGACCGACACCGGCCAGGTCCCGGGCGAGGGACAGCCGGAGAACGCAGGCGGACGACTCGGACAACCGCACCCGGCGGATGTCCACGCCCCGCCCGCCGACGCCGGTTACATCGAGCAGCCACAGCCCGGTGCTCCACAAGGCGCCCCGTACACCTACCTCGACGCGCACGAGACCGTCGGCGAAGAGGACGATCTGCTGCTGATGCCCGGCGCCCAGGGCGCCTGGAGCGAACAGCAGGCCCAGTACCAGTCCGGGGTGTACGAGGCGGGCGTCCTCGATCCCGCTACGCCCGGGTACGCCGATACGCAGATGCCCGAACCTCAGCCCATGGCTGCCCAGCCCCTCCCGCAGCAGGCCCCGCCGTCCGCGCCTGCGCGCCGGCCACTGCACATGGGCCCGCCGGTGCCCGACACCTCCAACGGCGTGGTGCGCTCGCTCGCCGACCGAGGCCCGGCGGCCGGCCGGCACGCCGCCCCCGTACGCCAGGCGGAGGCGCCCGCGGCCGAGCCCCAGCCACAGCCCGCCGCCGAGCCCCAGCCCGAGGGCGCACCTCAGGCCGGACCCGAGTACGTGGCGGGTCCGGAATACCCGGCGGCCGCCGAGTACGCGCCGGGCGCCGACTACGGCGCCGCCCCCGAGTACGCGGCGGGGCCGCAGTATTTCGCGGCGCAGCCCGAGTACCCCGGCCCGCTCCCCGGGCCGCAGTTCGCGAACGTGCCGCAGATCGTCGAGGCCCCGCCGGCGGGGGCCGCCTGGGACACCCACCCCCAGGCCCAGCCCGAACTCGCGCCGGTACCCGCTCCCGAGGAAACGGTCGGTCTTGCGGAGGACCCGGCGCCGCCGGAGACCCCCGCGGAAGCAGTGCCCGGCCCGCAGCCGTTCCCGCAGCCCGAGGCGGCGGACGGCGGTGTGCCCGCCGAGGCCGCGGCTTCTGCCGCACCCGCCGAACCCGAGGCGCCGGAGGCCCAGCCGGTCACGATGGAACCCGGTCCGGTGGACCCGGCGGCCGCGGATCTGGCCCAGGCGGGCGCGACCATCCCGGCCCAGGCCGGGGCGCCCGTCATGACGGATGCGCCGGCTGTCGACATTCCGGCCCAGGCCCAGCAGCCCGGTCCGGCCCCCGGACAGCAGGACGCCCAGCCCGCCCCGGTCGCGGAGCCCACCCCGGAGATCCCGGCTCAGATGTCCCATGAGCCGATCGCGCACCCGGTCGCCGCGGCACCTGAGCCGGTCGCCGCCGAGCCGGAGCCGGTCGCCGAGGCACCTGAGCCGGTCGCCGAGGCACCTGAGCCGGTCGCCGCCGAGCCGGAGCCGGTCGCCGAGGAGCCCGAGCCGGTCGCCGAGGAGGCCACGCCGGAGGAGCAGCCCGCGGAGGAGCCCGTTACGGCCGAGGAGTCGGACGTTCCCGCCGCCGAGGTCCCCGCTCCGGCTCCGGTCGAGGAGGCTCCCCAGCAAACCGACGAGCGTCCCGTGGAATCCGCCGAGCCGATCGCCGCGGACCCGGGCCACTCGATAGTGGCTGACGAGACGCCCCAGCCCATGGTGGCGCCCGAGGCGCCGGAAGCGTCCGGCGAGCCGGAGGCGGAGGCCGCGCCCGAGGCCCCGGCGCCCGAAGAGGCTGTGCAGGCAGAGGCCGTCGAGGACGCCCCGCAGGAGCAGGCGGCTGCCGAGCCTGAGGCCGAGGCCGCACCTGAACCGGAGGCAGACGCCGAGGCCCCGGAGCCGGAAGCCCCCGAGACCGCCGAGGCCGAGGCCGAGGAGGAGACCGCGGAGCCCGTGACACCACAGGAGGAGACTCCCGAGCCCGTCGCCTCCGAAGAAGAGGCTCCGGCAGCGGAAGCCGCCCCTGAGGAAGAGGCCCCCACGAACGAGACCACCGAGGACCAGAGCGCGGCCCCCGAGGCGGAGACCCCGGAGGCCGAGGCAGCCGACCTCGAGACCGCCGAAACCCCCGACGCCGAGGCGGCCGAGCCCGCCGAGCCTGAGGCCGAAGCCGAGCCCACCGACCCGGACGGCGAACACCACCCGGACACCGAATTCACGGACGCGGAGGCCGAGGCCGAGCCCGCCCCCGTCCTCCCCGCCGACCCGCCCGCCGAGGCGTACGACGACGCGGAGCGTGCCGCCGTCCACCGCGTGATGCGAGAGCGCCGGGACATCCGTAACGGCTTCCGGTCCGACCCCATCCCGCACGAGGTGCTGCTGCGGGTGCTCGAGGCCGCGCACACCGCGCCCAGCGTGGGGCACTCCCAGCCGTGGGACTTCGTCGTGATCCGCTCGGAGGAGACCCGGCGCGCCATGCACGAGCTGGCGATGCGTCAGCGCGACGCATACGCCAAGTCGCTGCCCAAGGGCCGGGCCAAGCAGTTCAAGGAACTGAAGATCGAGGCCATCCTCGAAACCCCGGTCAATATCGTCGTCACCGCCGACCCGACCCGCGGGGGCCGGCACACCCTCGGCCGCCACACCCAGCCGCAGATGGCGCCGTACTCCTCCGCGCTCGCCGTGGAGAACCTCTGGCTCGCGGCCCGCGCCGAGGGGCTCGGCGTCGGCTGGGTCAGCTTCTTCGACGAGCGCGAGATGGTGCGCGAGCTGGGGCTTCCCGAGCATCTGGAGGTCGTCGCCTACCTCTGCGTCGGATACGTCGACGAGTTCCCCAAGGAGCCCGAGCTGATGCGGTCCGGGTGGTCCAAGCGCCGCCCGCTGGCCTGGGTCGTCCACGAGGAGACGTACGGACGGCGCGCGCTGCCCGGCGAGGACCCGCACAATCTGCTCCAGGAGACCCTCCAGGGCATCCGCCCGCTGGACGCCAAGGCGCTCGGCGAGGCGTGGGAGCGGCAGAAGCGGATGACCAAGCCCTCCGGCGCGCTCGGCATGCTGGAGATCATCTCGGCACAGCTGAGCGGCCTGTCCCGGCAGTGCCCGCCGCCGATCCCGGAGCCCGCCGCCGTCGCGATCTTCGCGGGCGACCACGGGGTGCACGCCCAGGGCGTCACCGCGTGGCCGCAGGAGGTCACCAGCCAGATGGTCGCCAACTTCCTGGGCGGTGGCGCGGTCTGCAACGCCTTCGCGAGCCAGGTCGGCGCCGAGGTGTGCGTCGTGGACGTGGGCGTCGCGAGTGAGCTGCCGAGCACCCCCGGGCTGCTGCCGCGCAAGGTGCGGGCGGGCACCGGCGACTTCGCCACCGGCCCCGCGCTCACCCGCGAGGAGGTGCTGCGCGCCATCGAGGTGGGCATCGAGACGGCCCGTGATCTGGTGGCCGCCGGGAACAAGGCGCTGCTCAGCGGCGAGATGGGCATCGCCAACACCACCGTCTCGGCCGCCCTCGTCTCGGTCTACACCGGCGCCGACCCGGCAGAGGTGACCGGGCGCGGCACGGGCATCAACGACGAGATGCACGCCCGCAAGATCGATGTCGTACGGCGCGGCCTGGAACTGCACCAGCCGGATCCGGCCGACCCCATCGGCGTCCTCGCCGCGTTCGGCGGTCTGGAACACGCCGCGATCGTGGGTCTCCTCCTGGGCGGCGCCTCACTTCGTACGCCCGTCATCCTGGACGGGGTGAGCGCGGGCGCCGCCGCGCTGGTCGCGCGGGCCATCGCGCCCGAGGTCCTGGCGGCGTGCATCGCCGGCCACCGCAGCGCGGAGCCGGGCCACGTCGCGGCCCTCAACAAGCTGGGCCTGCGCCCGTTGGTCGATCTGGACCTGCGGCTCGGCGAGGGCACGGGCGCGCTGCTCGCCCTCCCTGTGGTGCAGAGCGCCGCGCGCGCGATGCACGAGGTGGCCACCTTCGACTCCGCCGGGGTCACGGAGAAGAACTGACGGGTGCCCCCGCCGCGTAGGGTATCGGCGGGGGCCATGCCCCACTGTGATTCGCCGCTCCAGTGCCGCAGCGGCAGCGCACACGCACGAGGAGAGCCGCATCGCCATGTCCGAGAACTTCGCATACCCCGTCGGGCTGCGCCTTTCCGGGCGGCGCGTCGTCGTCCTCGGAGCGGGCCAGGTCGCCCAGCGCCGGCTGCCCGCGCTGATAGCGGCCGGCGCGGACATCCTGCTGATCTCGCCGTCCGCGACCCCCTCCGTCGAGGCCATGGCCGAGGCGGGGGAGGTGCGCTGGGAGCACCGCCGCTACCAGGACGGTGACTTCGAGGGTGCCTGGTACGTGCTGATCACCACGGACGACCCGGAGGCCAACGCCGCCGCGTCCGCCGAGGCCGAGGCGCGCCGCATCTGGTGCGTACGCAGCGACGACGCCGAGGCCGCCTCCGCCTGGACCCCGGCCACCGGACGCAGCGAGGGTGTCACCGTGGCCGTCCTCACCGGCCAGGACCCGCGCCGCTCCGCGGCCGTACGCGACGCCGTGGTCGAGGGACTGCGCGACGGCACCCTCGCCGCCCCCCGCCACCGCACCCGCGGCCCCCACGTGGCCCTGGTCGGCGGCGGTCCCGGCGACCCCGACCTGATCACCGTGCGCGGCCGCCGCCTCCTCGCCGAGGCCGACGTGGTCGTAGCGGACCGCCTCGGCCCCCGCGACCTCCTCGACGAACTTCCGCCCCACGTCGAGGTCATCGACGCCGCGAAGATCCCCTACGGCCGCTTCATGGCCCAGGAAGCGATCAACAACGCGCTGATCGAGCACGCCAAGGCGGGCAAGGCGGTCGTCCGGCTCAAGGGCGGCGACCCCTTCGTCTTCGGGCGCGGGATGGAGGAGGCCGAGGCGCTCGCCGAGGCCGGGATCCCCTGCACCGTCGTCCCCGGCATCTCCAGCTCCATCAGCGTCCCCGCCGCGGCCGGGATCCCGGTCACCCACCGCGGTGTCGCCCATGAGTTCACCGTGGTCAGCGGCCATGTCGCCCCCGACGACCCGAGCTCCCTGGTGGACTGGCCCGCGCTCGCCAAGCTCCGCGGCACGCTCGTCCTGCTCATGGCCGTGGAGAAGATCGGCACGATCGCCGCGACCCTCGTCGAACACGGCCGACCCGCGGACACCCCGGTCGCCGTCGTCCAGGAGGGCACCACCCCCACCCAACGCCGCGTGGACGCGACCCTCGCGACCGTGGCCGAAAGAGTCGCGGCCGAGGGCATACGCCCCCCGGCGGTCGTGGTGATCGGCGACGTCGTCGCCCTCGCCACACGCGACCACCGGTGACGTAACCGCCGGTAACGTGATCGCGTTCGCCTCATTGGCACCGCAACCAGGACAAGGCAGTATCACTCTGTGGCTGATCTCATCACCGTCGATGATCCCGACGACCCGCGGCTGCGCGACTACACGGGTCTGACCGATGTAGAGCTACGACGCAAGCGCGAGCCCGCCGAGGGCCTCTTCATCGCCGAAGGCGAGAAGGTGATCCGACGGGCCCGGCTCGCCGGCTACGAGATGCGCTCCATGTTGCTGTCGTCCAAGTGGGTCGACGTCATGCGCGACGTCATCGAGGACGTCCCCGCCCCCGTCTACGCCGTCACCCCCGAACTGGCCGAACGTGTCACCGGCTACCACGTCCACCGCGGCGCCCTCGCCTCCATGCAGCGCAAACCGCTTCCGGCAGCCGACGCGCTCCTGGCCGGCGCCCGACGCGTCGTGATCATGGAGTCCGTCAACGACCACACCAACATCGGTGCCATTTTCCGCAGCGCCGCGGCCCTCGGGATGGACGCCGTACTCCTCTCCCCGGACTGCGCCGACCCCCTCTACCGCCGCTCCGTCAAGGTCTCCATGGGCGCCGTCTTCTCCGTCCCGTACGCCCGCCTGGACCCCTGGCCCCGCGGCGTGGAAGCGGTCCGGCACACCGGCTTCAAGATCCTCGCCCTCACCCCCGACGAAAAGGCCACCACCATCGACGACGCGGCCCCCCACCGCCTCGAACGCGTCGCCCTGATGCTCGGCGCCGAGGGCGACGGGCTCTCCACCCAAGCCCTCATGGCCGCCGACGAATGGGTCCGTATCCCCATGGCCCACGGTGTCGACTCCCTCAACGTCGGCGCGGCGGCGGCGGTCGCCTTCTACGCCGTGACCCGCGCCTGACCGGGCCCCTGCCAGGGGCTTGCGTACCGGGCGCGCCCCCGGCACGCCCTCCGGGCGTGTCCTCGATCGCCGGGCGGGCTGGTTGGGGCGAGCCCCGAACGGCTTCCGGCGCCTGAATATGTCGGTCCAGGCCCCGCCCCGGAGGCCCCGCCCCCGCCCCCGCAACCCGGCACGAACAGCCCGCGCACCCGCTACGGTCCGCCCGGCGCCATCGACACCGCATGCGTCACGGACCCATCCGGTGCGCCCAGCCCATTCGTCGGCCCCTGGCAGCCCTGCGCCGCCGCGATCCCCAGCGCCACCAGCAGCGTCACCACCACGAACACCGTCAGCCGCTGCCGCAGCAGCCTTCGGTCCGGTCCCGGCCCACCCGGACGGCGTCCGTTCGGCGACGTACGGACCGTACGGGCAGGCGGGCGCGTACCTCTCCGCGGACCCGGGCGCGCCGGAGTGTTCCGCCCCGTGGAGCGACCAGCCCCGGACCCCGCCCCCGGCCCCGCCCCGGCCCCCGACCGCGGCGACGACGCCCGCGGCGCCTGCGCCCCCCGCGGCGGCGTACCGCCCGGGCGCCGCTCGGTGTGCTGTTCCGCGTACGCCTCGGACCGCCGCCCCGAGGGCCGACGGTCCACTACGCCGGTCCCGCCGTACGTGCCGTGCCCCCCAGGCCCGCCGGAACCCCCGGCCCCACCGTGCCCGCCGGCCCCACCGTGCCCGCCGACCCCGCCATGCCCATGCGCCTCGCGCGCCGCGATCTCCTTCAGCCGCAGCGACAGTTGCAGCGTGCTCGGCCGGTCCTCCGGATCCTTCGCCAGACACGCGTGCAGCAGCGGAGCCAGCGCATCCGGTACCCCGATCAGCTGTGGCTCCTCATGCACCACCCGGTACAGCATCACCTCGGAACTCCCGTGTCCGAACGGCGAGTCCGCCGTCGAGGCGTACGCGAGCGTCGCCCCCAGCGCGAAGACGTCGGTCGCCGGCGTGACCACCGCGCCCCGCACCTGCTCGGGCGCGAGGAAGCCGGGCGAGCCGACCGCCGTGCCGACGTGCGTCAACGTGCTCGCCCCGGTCGCCCAGGCGATGCCGAAGTCGATGATCCGCGGGCCCTTGGGGGAGAGCAGGATGTTCGACGGCTTGAGGTCGCGATGCACCACCCCCGCCTCGTGCACCGCCAACAGTCCCTCGGCCAGTGCGGACCCGATCGACGCCACGGGAGCGGCGGGCAGCGGGCCGTCCTCGTTGACCTTGTCGTGGAGGGAGGGGCCCGGTACGTACTGGGTGGCGAACCACGGGCGATCGGCCTCCAGGTCGGCGGCCACCAGCCGGGCCGTACAGCCCCCGCGGATCCGCCGCGCGGCCGACACCTCGCGGGCGAACCGTGACCGGAACTCCCGGTCCTCGGCCAGATCCGGCCGGATCACCTTCAGCGCCACGCGCTGTCCGCGCCGGTCGGAGCCGAGGTAGACCACGCCCATACCGCCCGCGCCGAGCCGCCGGTGAAGCCGGAAGGAACCGACGACACGCGGGTCCTCGCGCCGGAGCCGCATCATCGCCATGTCCGTCCCCTACCTCCGGTGGGGAGGCCCCTTCCCCAACCCCTGGTGGGGGAGCCCCAACCGCTGCCGTCCACTGCCGTCCGTCTGAGGTGCACAGCTTACGGATTGACGGCCTGTCGTGCTGAGAGGCCGCGCATGCGTCGGCCGACGGATTGTCAGTGGTACCTGGGATCCTGGAGAAGTGGGCCGGAATCGTGGCCATCCGCGCTCGGTCCGCGCGTGCGTGATCTCAAAGGACCGCATCAGAAGGGGGATTGGGACCATGAAGGGTGATTGTGTGGAGATAGTCGTGGACGCGGGGGACACGACACGGACGTATGAAGTGGTGGCCAGCCGGGCCGGTCGGCGGGTCGAGACGGCGGTCCGGCGCGGGGTGGTGGAAGTGAGCGAAGTCACCCGTAATGGCTCTGTGGTGCGGACGGCGCGGTTCATGGCGAACCGGGTGCTGGCGTTGGTGGAGCAGCCGGTGCCGCGTGGGGAGCACGGGGAGTAGCCCCGCTGGTCGGCCCGGCGGGGCCGCCGGCGGAGCGGGACCCTCCGGATGGTCCCGTTCCGCCGTCCCCTCCGGGAAGACCCCAAGTGACGGGGCGGTATCTCCACCCAGGGGAGTACTCGGCTCCGTCCGGGCTCATCCTCCGGGAGGCCCGGCAATCGATACGAAGGCATGACGCCGAGCGCCGTGGCGCGCGCCTAATGTTGTCGTCAAGCGGCGGGCGGCAGCACTCGTCCCCCGAGGTCAGACGCTCGCCGCTCCCAGATGTGACAGAGGAGGGACGATGGCGGACACGGTTGGACGTACGGTCCCCCGGGTGCGCGGGCGCCGGGTTGTCGACGCGTTCGGCACCCCGTCGCAGGGTGGCACCCGTCATCCCCTGGTCGCGGCGGCGATGGTGCTGCCGTTGGCTCTCGTCTTGAGCATCACCTTCGGCGGCTGGGATGCCGTCGTGACACAGGCGTCGTCCGTGGCGGGAATGCTGGGGCGCTAAGCGCCCCAGGTCCGGGAGAGCGGCCCGGGCCGGGGACTTCCGGCCATCAACCCCGTGGGGACGGGGGTGCGGCGGACGGCACGAATGCCCGGACAGCTGGGCACCTGTTGCGGAGAAACACCCGCAACGGTGTCGGCCGTCCGGGCATGGAACGGGCCCCGTTCGTCATCGCTGGGGAGCGATGGCGGCGGGGCTCGGTGCGTTCGGTGGTGAGGCAGACAGGGAGCTGTCCGGGCATCGCGCCGTTTGGGGCGCGGGTGCGCTTGGGTGCGCGGTCGGTTGGTGCCGGGTGCGGGGACGGGGCATCCGGGGTGGGCCTAAGCGGATGCGGTGAAGTTCGCCGCTGATCCCTCGCCGTTCGGCCTGGCCGAGGGCTTGGACGCCGAGAAGGATCAGCACTTGACTTCGCCGTAACAGCTTAGCCGGGCGAGGGGTGGCGCATCCCCGCCACTCTCTCGCCTCGTCGGCGGCCGCCGGCTCAGTGGCCCCGTCGCCGCTTGGCCGGGGGCTCGGCTCATATTCCAGCCGTCCGGCGATTGAGGACACGCGATTCCAGCCCGTCCGGCGATTGACGACACGCGATTCCAGCCCGTCCGGCGATTGAGGACACGCGCGGGGGCGTGCCGGGGGGCGGGGGCGAGCTCGGGGCCCGGTCCCACCACCGACGTAGGATCCGGTGGGCATCAGGCGACAGGGGGACCCACATGGGCAGAACGGCGGCCCTGCTGGCAGACACCCTGCGGGGGCGGGGCGACGGGGAGACGACGGTGCTGGCGGATCGGCCGGATGGGACCGTCGTCCGCTGCGGAGGACTCGTCGCCAAGGCACACGCTCCCGACGCGGACCCGGCCGCGCTGGCGGTCAGGGTCGGGGTCGCCGCGCATCCCCGCTGCGCGGGGACTCTGCTGCCGCCGGTCGGTGGGGTGGGGGCGCTGCCCGGGGGGCGGCGGGTGACGTGGTGGCCGTACGGGGAGCCGGTGTCACCGGAGGAGCCGGAGGCCGCGCCGTGGGAGGAGGCGGGGGCGCTGCTCGCGCGGTTGCATGGGGTGCCGGTCGGCGGACTGCCGGGTCCGCTTCCGGCGATGCGCGGGCCCGCGAAGGCCGTCCGGGCCATCGCCCGGCTGCGGGCGGCGGAGGGCGTCGACGAAGCGGCCGCGCAGGCTGTGTTGCGGGCGTGGGGCGGGCTGCCAGGATGGGCCCGCGGGGAGGAGTGGGGCGGGGGTGGCGCGCTGTGCCACGGCGACTTGCATCTCGGCCAGTTGGTCCGAGTCGGCACGGGCTGGCTGCTGATCGACGTCGATGACCTCGGCCTCGGCGACCCTGCGTGGGATCTCGCGCGCCCTGCGGCCTGGTATGCCGCCGGGCTGCTGGCCGCGGAGGGTTGGGAGCGGTTTCTCGGGGCGTACCGCGCCGCGGGTGGTTCGGCCGCGGGGGAGCACGACCCGTGGCCGCGCCTGGACGTTCCCGCGCGCGCCCTGACCGTACAGACCGCGGCGCTGGCGCTGGCCAAGGCGGCGGCGGGCCGGCGGGGGTTGGATGAGGCGGAGGAGGCGATGGTGGAGGCATGCGTCCGCATCGCCCGGTGCACGGAGGCCGTAGGGTGAAGTCGACGCGGCCGGGGGGAGGTTCCGGCGGCGCTTCGTCCGGAGCTTGAGGAGTTGAGCGGACCATGCAGTGTCCCAAGTGCCATGCGCCGATGCACACGTACAACCGCAATGGCGTCCAGATAGAGCAGTGCAGCGGCTGCCGGGGGATCTTCCTGGACTACGGGGAGCTGGAGGCGCTGACTCGCCTCGAGTCGCAGTGGACCCAGCAGATGCCTCCCACCCCGCCGGGCCCCGGCGCCCCGCAGGCGTACCCGGCCGCGCCGGCCTGGGGCGCGCCGCACCAGGGTCACCACGGTGGGCATCACGGTCACCACCAGCGTGGCTTCGGCCACATGCTCTTCTCTTCGTGACCTCATACGACTCGTGACCTCATACGACGGAGGGCCGGAGCTTGTCGCTCCGGCCCTCGGCCGATCGGTGTGGACGATACTGGGATTGAACCAGTGACCTCTTCCGTGTCAGGGAAGCGCTCTCCCGCTGAGCTAATCGTCCTCGGGACTGCGTGCGCGATACTGGGATTGAACCAGTGACCTCTTCCGTGTCAGGGAAGCGCTCTCCCGCTGAGCTAATCGCGCAGGTGGGTCCGCGAGGACCCGAGTGGACGATACTGGGATTGAACCAGTGACCTCTTCCGTGTCAGGGAAGCGCTCTCCCGCTGAGCTAATCGTCCGAGGTGGAGACGGGATTTGAACCCGTGTAGACGGCTTTGCAGGCCGTTGCCTCGCCTCTCGGCCACTCCACCAGATGTGGGGGCTGCAAACCCTCACGTCGAGCGGACGACGAGATTCGAACTCGCGACCCTCACCTTGGCAAGGTGATGCTCTACCAACTGAGCCACGTCCGCAGGTGTCGTTTTCCCGGGGCGCTCCCGCGTCCCGGCGACGTGTTGAACTCTAGCGGATTCCCGGGCCAGCTCAAATTCCGTTTGCGCAGCGTGCTGCCCTGCTGTCGGGCCGCACTCCCTCCCGACGCCCCGCTGACCAGGGCGCCATAGACTCGCAACCGTGCACGAGCTGCCCCCTCTGGCCCGCTTCGGCGGCCTCCTCGCCACCGATCTGCGCGATGTGACCAGCGACCCCTCAGCCCTGGACGCCAAGGGTTTCTGGGCCGTTGTCGCGGACTTCGAGGGGCGGTTGCTGTGTGCCCGATTCGGTGACGTACGGAAGGCGCCGCCGCAGGGGCCCGCGGCCGGCGCCTGGCGCGGCCCGGCGGCGGGTGACTGGTCCTCGTCGCTGGACCGGGCCGCCTACACCGCGGGCGTCCGGCGGATCCGGCGCCATATCGCGGCCGGCGAGGTCTACCAGGCGAATCTGTGCCGGGTGCTGACCGCGGCGCTGCCGGATCCGGCAGCGGCCGACGTGGACGCGCTGAGCGCGGTGCTGGCCCTCGGTAACCCCGCCCCGTACGCGGGCACCGTACGGCTGCCCGCCCACGGGGTGGAGGTCGCCACGGCCTCTCCCGAGCTCTTCCTGCGGCGCACCGGGCGCACGGTCGAGTCCGGCCCGATCAAGGGCACCGGCCGCCGTCCGGAGGATCTGCTGGAGAAGGACCACGCCGAGAACGTGATGATCGTGGATCTGGTCCGCAACGACCTGGGGCGGGTCTGCGCCACCGGATCGGTGACGGTCCCGGCGCTCTGCACGATCGAACCGCACCCCGGGCTGGTCCACCTCGTCTCCACGGTGCGCGGCGAGCTCGCCCCGGGGGCCGGCTGGCCGGAACTGTTCGCCGCGGCCTTTCCGCCCGGGTCGGTCACCGGCGCACCGAAATCGAGCGCGCTGCGCATCATCGGGGAGCTGGAGACCGCGCCGCGCGGCCCGTACTGCGGCGGCGTCGGCTGGGTGGACGCCGAC
The DNA here is from genome assembly GCF_040607655.1 of Streptomyces sp. NPDC005266. Classification (NCBI taxonomy): domain Bacteria; kingdom Bacillati; phylum Actinomycetota; class Actinomycetes; order Kitasatosporales; family Streptomycetaceae; genus Streptomyces; species Streptomyces sp. NPDC005266. The sequence continues at coordinate 196,504 of NZ_JBEXHC010000003.1, read as the reverse complement.
CGCGGCGTCGGTGAGCTGGCGGTGGGCATACGGACTTTCTGGATCGACCGCGCCCCGGCCGGCCCCGGCAGCGGCGGCGCCGTTCTGCGTTTCGGCACCGGCGCCGGGATCACCTGGGGCTCGGATCCCGAGCGTGAATGGGACGAAACGGAACTCAAGGCCGCCCGGCTGCTCGCGGTAGCGTCGGGGGTACAGCAGCCGACGGGAAGGGCAGCGCGATGAAACCGACCATCTGGCTCGACGGATCCCTGTGCGAGGCGGACAGCGCCCAGGTGTCCGTCTTCGATCATGGGCTGACGGTCGGCGACGGCGTCTTCGAGACCATCAAGGCGACCGAGGGGCAGGCCTTCGCTCTCACCCGCCATCTGCGGCGGCTGGCCCGCTCCGCGCACGGCCTCGGCCTGCCCGAACCGGACCTGGACGAGGTGCGGCGGGCCTGCGAGGAAGTGCTGAAGGCCAACCCCATGCCGCTCGGGCGGCTGCGGATCACCTACACCGGAGGGCTCTCACCCCTCGGCTCCGACCGTGGCACGGCGGGCCCGACGCTCGTGGTCGCGCTGGTCGAGACGGCGCGCAGGCCGGACACCACCGCCGTGGTCACCGTGGACTGGACCCGCAACGAGCGCGGGGCGCTCACCGGCCTGAAGACCACCTCGTACGGCGAGAACGTGGTCGCGCTCGCCCGCGCCAGGGAGGACGACGCGAGCGAGGCGCTGTTCGCCAACACGGTCGGCCGGCTCTGCGAGGGCACCGGCTCCAATGTCTTCGTGGTCCTCGACGGCGAGCTGCACACCCCGCCGCTCGCCTCCGGCTGCCTGGCGGGCATCACCCGGGCCCTGGTCCTGGAGTGGGTGGGCGCCAAGGAGGCCGATCTGCCGCTGTCCGTGCTGGAGCGGGCCGAGGAGGTCTTCCTGACCTCCACGACCCGCGATGTGCAGGCCGTACGCCGGGTGGACGCCCACGCCCTGCCCGGCGCGCCCGGCCCGGTCACCGCCAAGGCCATGCGGATCTTCACCGAGCGGGCGGCCGCCGACATCGACCCGTGACCGGCCGGCCCGGGGTACGGAGCCGTTCAAAAACTGGTGACGATCGCCCGCCGGCCCGGTAGAACACCATCGTGACCACCACCCTGCGGCCCACCGAGCCGGAACAGCGCACCGACGACGGCGGGCGTGCACGCTCGTACGAGGTTTGCGTCAACAGCCGCCCCGTCGGCTCCATCCGCCTCACCACCGACGCCCGGCTGGGGCCGACGGCCGGGCGCATCGAAGAGCTCCGGATAGCCGACCCGGAGCGGCATCGCGGCCGCGGCACGGTCGCCGCGCTCGCCGCCGAGGAGGTGCTGCGCGGCTGGGGCTGCACCCAGCTGCTGGCGCGCGTTCCCGCCCAGGCCCAGAGCGCCCTCGGGCTCGCGGGTGCGCTCGGGTACCGGGAGCGAGGCCGCAATATGGTCAAGCCGCTGGGACAGCCGCCCGTGCTGCCCGAGGGCAGCACGGTACGGCCCATGGCGGAGGCGGACTATCCGGCCTGGTACGCCCATCAGCGGGCGGGATACCTCAGTGACCTGCTGGAGCGGGGAGTCACCCGGCAGCAGGCCGAAACCAAGGCCGACGCCGACTACCGGACGCTCCTGCCGCAGGGACTCGTCACCCCGGGCACCGTCCTGCGCGTCCTCGCACACGACGGAACCGACGTGGGCACCCTCTGGATCGCGCTCCGCACGGACCAGCCCGACGCCGAGCGGATGGGGGAGGCGTACGTGTTCTCCGTCGAGGTCGCCGAGGAGCACCGCGGACACGGGCACGGCCGCTCCCTGATGCTGGCCGCCGAGGGCGACAGCCTGGCGCTGGGGGCGCGCACGCTGGGGCTGCACGTCTTCGGCGGGAACACCCCGGCGCTGCGGCTGTACGAGTCGCTGGGCTACGAGGTGGTCGAGTACCAGCTCTACAAGCCGCTGCTCTAGTCCCGGTGCCCCGCCGCTCTGGTGCCCCGCCGCTCTGGTGCCCCGCAGCTCTGGTGCCCCGCCGCTCTGGTGCCCCGCAGCTCTGGTGCCCCGCAGCTCTGGTGCCCCGCAGCTCTGGTGCCCCGCCGTCGCGGGGCACCGGCAGCGCTGAGCGGATGCGGTGAAGTTCGCCGCTGATCCCTCGCCGTTCGGCCTGGCCGAGGGCTTGGACGCCGAGAAGGATCAGCACTTGACTTCGCCGTAACCGCTTAGGGGCCCTCCGCGATGAGGCGGTCGGCGATCTCCTCGATGCGCTCCCGCAGCCCCTCCTGGCTCTTGCCACCGTCGAGCCGCTCGCCGCCGATCACATACGTCGGGGTGCCGGTCACCCCGATCGCCTTGCCCTCGGCCTGGTCCGCGTCGACGATCAGGATGTGGCGGCCGTCGATCAGCGCGGTGTCCATCTCCTCCGCGTCCAGGCCCAGTTCCCGGGCCACCTCGACGAGCAGCAGCTCGCCGCGGTCGCCGAGCTTCTCGGCGCGCTCCAGCACGGCCTCGACGTACGGCCAGCCCTGTCCCTGCTCGGCGGCCTCCTCGGCCGCCTGAGCGGCGGCGTGGGCGTGCCGGTGCCGTTCCAGCGGGAAGTGCCGCAGCCGGATCTCCAGGGCGTCCCCGAAGCGGGCGCGCAGCGCGCGCAGGTCCGCGAGGGCGGTGCGGCAGTCGGGGCACTGCAGTTCGCACCACACGTCGAGGACGGGGCGCGGCGAGGGGAGGGTGTCGCTCATGGGGCCAGTCTCCCAGCCTGTGGACACTTCTTCGAACACGGCCGGGGCCCGCTCCTCGGCCCCCGGGAGGAGCCTTCCCCGGACATGTCCCTGATCCCGGGCCCCGACCGTGGCCCGTGCCGCCTCACGAGGTGCAGGATGGAGTGACCGGCACCCATCGCCAGGAGGTCCCGATGCTGACCGACACTGTCTGCGCCGCGGTGTCCGCGGCCGGTCTGGGCATCGCCTGTCTGACCGCGTACCGCAAGCGTTTCCTGGCCGCGACCCGGATCGCCGCCTTCGCGCTGATCCCGGTGGGCCTCGCGATGACCGGAGTTCTGGACTGGCTGGCCGATCTCGTCTTCAAGCCGAGCGTATGGCTGGGGTTCGGCCTCCTCGGTCTCTCCTGGGCGCTCCTCGCGGTGAGCCGAGCGGTCGAGCGCCGCGCCGGCGGCACCCGCAAGGAGCGGCGTGCGGCGGCCGCGGCCGAGCGGGGCGGGGCACTCGCGCCGGCCGCCTCGGATCCCTCCGAGCCGTCCAAGGCGCCGAAGGCATCCAAGCCGAAGGCCGGAACAGGTTCGGGCACAGAAGACTTCTCAGACATCGAAGCCATTCTCAAAAAGCACGGGATCTGACGAAGTACCGGTCAAAAATCACACGCTGGTCGCAGCCGGGCTCCGGGCTGCGTCATGATCTTTCGCGAGATGCTGCAATCACCCGGGGAGCAGTCCCCTGTCGAAGGTATCGAACGCCCCCCTGTGCCCCCCAGCGAGGAACCGCGTGGCTGTCTCTTCGCTCTCTCCCAGCCGCCGCTGATGCTTTTCCTGGCGGTCATATTCACCCTGCTCCTCGGCACCGCCGTGCATGATCTCTACCGGTGGTGAGGTCAGTTCGCGGCCTCACGGCGCCGGGCGCGATACGCGGCGACATGCAGCCGATTGCCACAGGTGCGGCTGTCGCAGTAGCGCCGGGAGCGATTGCGGGACAGATCCACGAAGGCGTACCCGCAGTCCGGGGCCTCGCAGCCGCGCAGTCGCTCCCGCTCGCCCGCGACCACCAGGAACGCGAGGGCCATGCCGCCGTCGGCGGCGAGGTGGTCGGCGAGCGACGCGCCCGGCGCGAAGTAGTGCACATGCCAGTCGTAGCCGTCGTGGTCGGTGAGACGGGGTGTGGTGCCCGCCGCGGCGATCATGGCGTTGAGCAGCTCGGCGGTGCGCCGGGTGGCGGTCTCGCTCCCGGCGGCGGCGAAGACCTCGGCGAACCTGGTCCGCACGGCCTGTACGGCGGCGAGGTCCCCCTCGCTCAGCGTGCCGATATCGCTGATGGCGTTGCGCTCGACGAACCGGCGCAGCGCCGCGAGGTCGGCGAGGTCGTCCTGGTCCCCGCCCTCCGGCGCGGTGTTCACCAGATCGACGACCACGTCGAGCGCGCACCGGGTGTCGTGGTTGATCAGCACGATTGCTCCCTGGCCGGCTGGGGTCGGCGGCTGCCCTTGGCTGCCCCTCGATCTGCCCGACTCTAGCCGCGTACGGCTACGGTCGTGACACGACGGTGCCGTCGCCGCGGACGGTTCCGCGGCGACGGCACCGTCGCCCGCCTCTGCTCTGCCGTGGTCGGGATGCCTTTGTCGGGATGCCATGGTCGGGATGGTCTCTACCGGAATGTCGCGTCCCGGCTCGCGCCGTCTCCCCGAGTCGGACGGCCGCGCGCTCAGCTCTCGCCGGGTCTCAGCTCTCCGCCAGGATGTGGGAGAGCTCTGTGTCGAGGTCGAAATGGCGGTGTTCGGTGCCGGGTGGCACAGCGGCGTCGGTCCGCTTCAGGAACGACTCCAGGGCCCGCGCCGGGGCCTCGAGCAGGGCCTCTCCCTCCGGGGAGCTCAGGGCGATGCAGACGACGCCCTGGCCGTGGCTGCGGGACGGCCACACCCGGACGTCGCCGGTGCCGGTGGGCCGGTGCAGGCCCTCGGCGAGAAGATCGCGGGCGAACACCCATTCGACCGTCTCTTCGGCTCCGGTGTGGAAGGTGGCGTGCACGGCGTAAGGGTCGGCCGTGTCATACCGCAGGCCCGCGGGTACAGGCAGTGAGGATTCGCTCGACACAACGAGGCGCAGGTGCAGCTCGCAGCTGACCGTGGTGTTCATAAGCGCCAGGGCCTTTCGCTCAGTGTGCGCTCGGGGATTCGCACGTCGGCGAAATCGACATGCCACCTACGGTGCCGTTGTAAACCCCTCTGACCGTTTTGTGGGTGTTCCGGTAGCTCGTGCGGCCCAGCTCTCGGGCGGCCTCTACCACCATTCCGGTGACTTCGGCCGATCAGGTAAGTTGGGTCACATGGATGCGGAGAGTGACGAGCGGCGGGAGGGTGCCACACCGGCGCCGCCTCAGGCCGCGACGGGGGACGATGCGCCGACGAAGGAGCCGGTCTTCGGCTCCCGGGCACCCGGATTCATCCGGCGGTCGCGCGCGCTGCACCTGAGCTGGCAGGTCGGCGTGTTCATCGTGGGGCTCGCGGTCGTGGGCGCGGGCATCATCATGCTGCCCCTGCCCGGTCCGGGGTGGCTGGTGATCTTCGCCGGCATGGCGATCTGGGCCACCGAGTTCGTCTGGGCCCAAATGGTGCTGCTGTGGACCAAGCGCAAGGTCACCGAGGCGGCGAAGCGCGCCCTCGACCCGAGGGTGCGCCGGCGGAACATCCTCCTCACCACGATCGCGGTGGTGATCTGCGCCGTGGCGATCTCGGTGTACGTGTGGAAGTTCGGCGCCATGATGCCGTGGAAGATCGAGCAGTGACCGGTCCCCGGTCGCGGGACTGGTCATGAGCACGGCCCGGCATACGCTAATCTTAGGCGTGCGCCAGGGCGATTAGCTCAGCGGGAGAGCGCTTCGTTCACACCGAAGAGGTCACTGGTTCGATCCCAGTATCGCCCACCCCGGACCGAGGGCCCGGAGGCTCCATGCCTCCGGGCCCTCGGCGTTGAGGCACGTCCCAGCCGGCCGCGAGCCGCAGCGCGAGCGCCGCTCGGCAACAGGCTCCCCCGGACAGCCCGGGCGGCCGCAGACTGGCGGCATGGACTGGTGCCACTACCGCTTCCGCAGCCGCTGGGACCTCGACGCTCCCCCCGACGCCGTCTACGCGGCGCTCGCGGACGGCGACGCCTATCCGCGGTGGTGGCCCCAGGTCCGTGAGGTGCGGCGGATCGACGGCCGCAGGGGCGCAGCCCGCTTCCGCTCCCTCGTCCCGTACGACCTGCACGTGACCGTCAGCCAGGCACGCCAGGACCCGGCGGACGGAGTGCTGGAGGCCGCCGTCTCCGGCGATTTGGAGGGATGGGTGCGCTGGACGGTGAGGGCGCACGGCGCCGGCACCCGCGCCCTCTTCGAACAGGAGGTCGTGGCCCGCAAGCCCCTGCTGCGCCGTCTCGCGCTTCCTGGCCGCCCGGTCTTCCGCGCCAACCACGCCCTGATGATGCGCGCGGGACGGCGGGGGCTGCGGGCGCACCTGGCGGCGTCGTCACCCGGGCCGTCCGGCGGGAAAGCGGTTTGAACCGAACCCGCCGCGACCTGTATTGTTCAGATCGTTCCGCCGGGGGAGACCCCGACCGGACAACCCGGGCGATTAGCTCAGTGGGAGAGCGCTTCGTTCACACCGAAGAGGTCACTGGTTCGAACCCAGTATCGCCCACCACCTAGCGATCATCTCATTTGGCATGACCTGTGGTCTGTCTGTGTGTGATGGCGAAGCGGTTGGTCCCGGACGGACTGTGGGAGTTGGTCCAGCGGGTGGTGCCGGAGGCGCCGACGCGTCCGCAACGGGGATGGTCGACGTCGGCACGATGACCGCGAGTTACTGGCGCCGATCATCTTTGTGGCCACGACAGGCCGCACGTGGGCGCAGATTCCCCCCGTTTTCCGCCCGTCCAGGGCGATGGCCCACCGTCGGTTCATGGCGGCCGCCGCACGACCGCACCAGTGGCCGGCGCTGTCGCCCGCACCATGCGCTTGCCCGAGTCCCTCGGCCATCAGGTGGAGGAGGCCAAGGTCGACCTCGGAGTCGACTGGGAAGAGTTCGTCCTGGCCAACGCCCGTCTGTGGACGGCGAATCCAGAGAGCCTTGAGGTGGGACCACACGGCCTCGACCGGGGTTCAGCTCCGGCGCATACGAGGGCAGCCGGCAGACCACGAGCCAGGTCCGGGCGGCGATCAGCTGTTAAGGCCGGGCCGCCAGCAGGCGGCCCGGCCTTCGCCGTTGTGCGCCTACATCCCGGCCGTCGGGGTATCCGGAGAAAACTTCCGTGGGTGATGACTGGAGGGGAACTCATGGCCGTTGTGACCGCCGCCGTTCTGTCCCTGGACTGTGCCGAGCCCGAAGAACTCGCCGAGTTCTACGCCAAGGTGCTCGGCGCCGAGATCCAGGCGATCACGACCCTCGACCGCATAGACATCGCCGCACCCGGCGGGACCCGCATGGCCTTCCTCCGGGACCACGGCTACGCCCCGCCGAGCTGGCCGCGGCCCGACGACTCCCAGCAGGCACATCTGGAACTGCTGGTCGAGGACATCGACGCCGCCGAGCGCAAGGTCGTGGACCTGGGCGCCCGGCCGCTGGACACCAAGGACAACGGAGGCCCGCGCGACGTCCGGCTCTACTCCGACCCGGCGGGGCACCCCTTCCGGCTCCGCCTCGTCTGATCCGCCTCGTCCGAGGGGCGGGGGCGGGTGCGGGCGGGGCCCGCGGGACGCCGGACGCCCGTCAGGCGGCGGCCGGGAGGTCCGGTCGCAGCGGCCAGGCCGGATCGCAGACCTCGTCCGACCCGTTGAGCGCGAACCAGGCCTGCAGGCCGCGGGCCTGCGCCGCGTACCAGGCCGTCTGGCGGGCGTGCAGCTCGGTGGGCGTCAGCGTCTCCACCCGTGAGGCGAACCGGCGGCCCACCGCCCGTACGACATCCAGGGCGGCCATGGCGTCCGCCGCCGCGTCATGCGCCCCCATCAGCTCCACGCCGTAGTGCTCGCACAGATCGGTGAGCGTTCGGCGCCCCTTGCGATAGCGGTCCAAGTGCTTGTCCAGCACCCGGGGATCGAGCACACACAGCGAGCGCAGCGACAGATAGCCCGCCAGACTCGTATTGCGGTGCCGCTTCAACTCGCGGTCCAGCAGCGTCAGATCGAACGGCGCGTTCATCACCACCAGCGGGGTGCCGCGCGCGGTCTGCTCCGCTATCGCCCGCGCCACCTCCTCCATCACCGGCGCGGGCCACCTGCCGTTATGCTGCAGGTGAGCGTCGGTCAGGCCGTGTATCCGCGTGGCGGAAGCGGGTACCGGCACGCCTGGACTGACCAGCCACCGCCGGATCTCCGGCAGACTGCCGGTCCCGCGCTGCACCACCAGGGCGGCCGACACGATCCGGTCGTGCTCGACATCGACGCCCGTGGTCTCCGTGTCGAACGCGGCGAGCGGCCCCTCGAACCAGGACGGCATGGCCTCAACTCCTCGTGCGTGGAACGGCGATGACACCTACAACCCGCCCCGACCAGGTGATACCCGAAGCCGGGTGGCCGAACCGCCGCTGTTTGCCGCGGTCCTGACGCGGAGACAACACAGATGTACGTGTAAGGCCGGCAACGACCGGAAGGCGTCACGGACATGGCGCTCGCGCAGCCCGATCCGGCCCCGACGGCGAGCGGTCTGCTTCCCGAGCGGATCGCCCCGGCGCGCGGCCATATCGCCACCACCGCTTGTATGGAGACCCTTCAGGTGGGCTATCTGCACGCGGTCGCGGCGGCCGCGGGCTGCTCGCTGGCCCAGCCCTTCCCGGACCACGGCATCGACTGGCATGTCAGCCACAGCTCACGAGGCCACACCGTGGACGACGAGGTGACGATCAAGGTGCAGCTGAAGGCCACCTACCAGCTGCCGCCGCGTCCGCGCGGCCCGACCTTCGCCTTCACGCTCGACAACGACCACCTGGTCAAGCTCGCCCGCACCCCGGTCTCCGTGCACAAGATTCTCGTCGTGATGATCGTGCCGCGCAGCCAGGACGACTGGCTGCGGGCCGGCCACGACCGCCTCGCACTGCGGCACTGCTGCTACTGGATCAACCTGGCGGGCCACCCGGTCACGGGCAGCCGCCGGACCACCGTGCGGATCCCGACCTCGCGCGTCTTCGACGACCGCGCCCTCTGCGAGATCATGACCCGGGTCGGGGCGGGAGGGAGACCGTGATGGACCGGTACCGGCCGGGGGACGAGCCCGCGCCCCCAGCGGCCCCGCACCCCGATGAGATCGAGCCGGCCGTCCTCGGCGCCCTGCTCGCCCGGCACGGCTGGCGCCGCCGCGGCGGCGCCCCGGGGCGGTACGCCCGCTGGACCCCGCCGGGCCGGCTCGCGGGCGGCACCAGCCTGCTCGTCCCCGAGAACCGGGACTTCCCCGACAGCGGCGATCTGCTCGCCGAGGCACTGCTGGCCCTCACTCACAGCGCCGCCCCCTCCGCCCGCGAGGTGCTCACCGGCCTCGCCGTGCCCAGCGATGAGATCCGCTGGTGGCGCGAGGTGCCCGAGTCCCGTGGCGGCACCGCCGCCTGGACCGCGCAGGAGCGGCTGCGCACCGCCGCCCGCGACACCCTGCTGGCGGGCGCGCTCGCCTCCCGGGCCCGCGCGGGGTATTACGGGGCGCGGCACCGCCGCGCGGCCGAGGCATCGCTGGAACGGGTGCTGACCGGGCCCTCCGGCGCCGCCTCCGGCGGGCGCGAGCTCACCGTCTTCGTCCCCGTCGAGGACGGCCGCGCCATCACCGCCACCCTGCTGCGTGCCCTGTACGCGCTCCGTGACGCCGCCGACTACCAGCGGGCCACGGGCGGGATGGAGGCGTTCGACGCCGCGGTCGAGGCGGGGGTGTGCCGGGAGCTGACCGAGGCCGTCGTCTCGCTCGTCCAGGGCACCGAGGGGGCGCGGGTGGGGCTGGAGTGGGCGCCCGCCGCGGGCCCGCCGCCGGGGTTCGCGGCCCGCCCCGAGCCGGTGGAGTTCTCGCCCGGCGACCTCCCGGGGCTCAGGGAGGCCGGGGCCCGCTTTCTCCGGGACGAGCCGTCCGTGCCCGTGCGGATCACGGGCGCGGTGGTGCGGCTGCGCCGGACCACCCCGGGCGGCCCGGGGGCCGTGCGGCTGCGGGTGTTGGCCGGGGCGGATGTGCCGCAGGTGCGGATGGTGCTGGACGAGGACGACTACCGCATCGCCGGCCACGCCCACCTGGTCGGGCTGCCGATCCGGGTCAGCGGGCGGCTGGAGAGCCGGGGCGGCTTCCGGCGGCTCGGCGAGCCCACGGGCGTCACCCCCGTCCAGGTCGACGAGGCCGAGCGGGACCGGCTGCTCAAGTCGCTCCAGGAGAACCTGGACTTCTTCGAGGAGGCGTGCGGCGGCCCCTGACCGCCGGGGGTGGAGCCGAGCGCGCCCACAACCGTTTCGCGGTCGGAGCCGTCGGCTCGGTACGATTCACGCTGCGCGGCATTCGCCGCGGTGAGCCACCCATCAGTCAGGAGAGACCGGTGTCAGACGTCCGTGTGATCATCCAACGCGATTCCGAGCGGGAAGAACGCGTGGTGGCCACGGGCACTACGGCCGCGGACCTCTTCGCCGGCGACCGGTCGATCGTCGCCGCACGCGTGGGCGGGCAGCTCAAGGACCTGGCGTACGCACCGGCCGACGGCGAGGAGATCGAGCCGGTCGAGATCACCAGCCAGGACGGTCTGGACATCCTGCGCCACTCCACCGCGCATGTGATGGCGCAGGCCGTGCAGGAGCTCTTCCCGGAGGCCAAGCTCGGCATCGGACCGCCGATCAAGGACGGCTTCTACTACGACTTCGACGTCGAGACCCCCTTCCACCCGGACGACCTCAAGCGCATCGAGAAGAAGATGCAGGAGATCCAGAAGCGGGGGCAGAAGTTCTCCCGCCGCGCGGTCACCGACGAGGACGCCCGCGAGGAGCTGGCGGCCGAGCCGTACAAGCTGGAACTCATCGGCCTCAAGGGATCGGCCGCGGACGCCGCCGAGGGCGCCTCCGCCGAGGTCGGCGCGGGCGAGCTGACCATCTACGACAACCTCGACGCCAAGACCGGCGAGCTGTGCTGGCGCGACCTGTGCCGCGGTCCGCACCTGCCGACCACCCGGAACATCCCCGCCTTCAAGCTGATGCGCAGCGCCGCCGCGTACTGGCGGGGCAGCGAGAAGAACCCGCAGCTGCAGCGGATCTACGGCACCGCCTGGCCGACCAAGGACGAGCTGAAGGCGTACCTGGACTTCCTGGCGGAGGCCGAGAAGCGCGACCACCGCAAGCTCGGCTCGGAGCTGGACCTGTTCTCCTTCCCGGACGAGCTGGGCTCGGGCCTCGCGGTGTTCCACCCCAAGGGGGGTGTGATCCGCAAGGAGATGGAGGAGTACTCGCGGAAGCGGCACGAGGAGGCGGGGTACGAGTTCGTCAACACCCCGCACATCACCAAGGCCAAGCTCTTCGAGACCTCCGGCCATCTGCCGCACTACATGGACGGCATGTTCCCGCCCATGGAGTTCGAGGGCCAGGACTACTACCTCAAGGCCATGAACTGCCCGATGCACAACCTGATCTTCAGGGCGCGCGGGCGGTCCTACCGTGAGCTTCCGCTGCGGCTCTTCGAGTTCGGCACGGTCTACCGGTACGAGAAGTCGGGTGTCGTCCACGGCCTGACCCGGGCCCGCGGCTTCACCCAGGACGACTCGCACATCTACTGCACCAAGGAGCAGATGGCCGATGAGCTCGACAATCTGCTCACCTTCGTGCTGAACCTGCTCCGCGACTACGGCCTGAGCGACTTCTATCTGGAGCTGTCCACCCGGGACGACTCCGACAAGTTCATCGGTGGGCCGGAGCAGTGGGAGGAGGCCACCGAGGAGCTGCGCAAGGCCGCCGAGAAGCAGGGCCTTGAGCTGGTCATGGACCCGGGCGGCGCGGCCTTCTACGGACCCAAGATCTCGGTCCAGGCGCGGGACGCGATCGGCCGTACCTGGCAGATGTCGACCATCCAGGTCGACTTCAACCAGCCGGCCCGGTTCGAGCTGGAGTACACCGCGGCGGACGGCTCCCGGCAGCAGCCCGTCATGATCCACCGGGCGCTCTTCGGATCGATCGAGCGCTTCTTCGCGGTCCTGCTGGAGCACTACGCGGGCGCCTTCCCGGTGTGGCTCGCCCCGGTCCAGGCGGTCGGCATCCCGATCGGCGACACCCACGTGCCGTACCTGGAGGAGTTCGCCGCGCAGGCCAAGGCGAAGGGCCTGCGGATGGAGGTGGACTCGTCCTCGGACCGGATGCAGAAGAAGATCAGGAACGCGCAGAAGTCCAAGGTGCCGTTCATGGTGATCGCCGGTGACGACGACGTGGCGGCCGGGGCCGTGAGCTTCCGCTACCGCGACGGCTCCCAGAAGAACGGCATCCCGATCGACCAGGCACTGGCCGAGATCGCCGACGCCGTGGAGCGCCGCATCCAGGTGTGACCCTCTCCCCGCGTCAGCGGGGGGTGATCCGGACCTGTGCCGTGGTCCGGATCTACCGACCACGTGCTCCCCGCCTACGCGGGGGTCTGAGGGGCGGCCCCAGCCGGGGCCGCCCCTCACCGCTTCTCACCCTTCGTGGGCGAATATGCTGGCCCGCATGACGAGTGAGCCGGAGCAGCAGATCGGACTGGGGACGCCTGACGCGTTCCAGCGCCTGTGGACGCCCCACCGGATGGCCTACATCCAGGGCGAGAACAAGCCGACCGGCCCGGGTGCGGGTGACGGCTGTCCGTTCTGCTCGATCCCGGAGAAGTCCGACGAGGACGGCTTGATCATCGCTCGCGGCCGCTCCGTGTACGCCGTGCTCAATCTGTACCCGTACACCGGCGGTCATCTCATGGTCGTCCCGTTCCGGCATGTCGCCGACTACACCGAGCTGGATGCCGAGGAAACGGTGCAGCTGGCCGAGTTCACCAAGGCCGCCATGACCGCGCTGCGTACCGCCTCGGGTGCGCACGGTTTCAATATCGGCATGAACCAGGGCGCCATCGCGGGCGCCGGGATCGCCGCGCATCTGCATCAGCATGTGGTGCCGCGCTGGGGCGGCGACACCAATTTCATGCCCGTGATCGGCAGGACCAAGGTGCTGCCGCAACTCCTCGCCGACACCCGCGTGTTGCTCGCCAACGCCTGGCCCAAGCCGCAGGCTTGAGCCCCCCGCGGGCCCCCGCCCCGGCCGCACGCCGGGGCCACCGCGGCAAGGGGCCGCACGACCTCACGCGTCGTACAGATCGGCCTTCTTCGGGGCGGCCTCCTGCACCTGGCCGCTGAGCACCAGCGAGCGGCTGCCGAACCGCTCGGTGTCCACGCCGTGGTGCTTGAGCACCCCGATGGCCGCCTCATGGACCACGCGCAGCACGGGCGTGGCCGCCCGCAGCGCGTCGTCGGCCATGAAGCGGTGCCGCCAGGGCTTGTCCGCCCAGGCGTGGCGCACGCCGAACGGCTCCGGGAGGACGAGCTTGCCGCCCAGGTGGTCCAGCATCGGCGGATACCAGGTGAAGGGGGCGCGTGCGGCCAGCCGCACGACCTCCCGGGGCTTCACGAGCGGCAGGGGGACGGCCTTGGTCTCCCAGAACCGGAAGGTCTTGGAGACGGTCTTCGTGGGCGCCGTGGGCTTGCTGGTGAACAGCGGGTGCACCGGGCCCAGCGCGTGGCCGGTGACCTCGATCCGCAGCGTCTTGTGCAGCAGCGTCACCGTGATCATCAGGGTGATCACCAATTGGCCGTCCCAGAGCACGAACTGCACACCCAGATAGTGCCGGTCACCGGCGCCGAACTGCTGCTGGTCGCAGATGCGCTGCAGCTCGACGCCCTTTATCTGGAACCCTTCCTCCTCGGAGGTGCCGCCGCGCTCGACCGCCTTCGCCCCCTCGCCGATCGGCGAGACCACCCAATGGCGCACGGATGGCGTGGGGAAGCCACCGGTGTGCAGCGGGGTGCGCTCCAGCATGCGCAGCTGGTCGTGGATCGCCCGTATGACGTCCCAGCTGCGGAAGGGGTCGATCTCCTTGTCCGGTTCGGCGGAGACCAGGTCCTCGGCCAGCTGCCAGCTGCCCCATCGGGTGCCCATGCCCAATATGCCCTTGGGGCCGGCGTAGAAGACCACATTGCTGTGCTGCTCGGCGGTGAGCTTGTGCAGCGCCTTGCGCAGCTCCTCGGCGGATGTCTGGCCCGGGTGGTTGGGCACCGTCTCGGGCACCTTGGCGCCGATGCCGCCGCCCGAGAGCAGTCCGTCCCAGGAGTCCCTGAGCTCCTTGGCGGTGCGCTCGCAGATCTGCTTGGCGATGTACCAGCCGATCAGGGGGGCGACCACGACGCCCCGCAGATAGATGCCCCAGAAGCCGCCGAAGGGCAGCTTGATCAGGAAGATGGCGACCATCACTCCGAGCGCCACGAGCAGCGCGGTGCCGAGCGCCCCCATCCGCTTGTCCTGGGCGCCGGCGACCGAGCGGCGCAGCTGGAAGGCGCCGAGCCAGAGCAGCACCCCGGGGAGGAACAGCAGCCCGAAGATCAGCATGACGGCGGTGAGCCGGGCGTCGCGGGCCTTGCGGATGCGGTTGGCGGCCAGGCAGTGCTCGACGACCGTCTGGGGCTCGGTGCCGAACGACTGGATCACCTGGGCCCGGTCGCCGCCCAGCATCCTGCTCTGGACCGCGCGCGCGAACGCCTCGCCCAGGTTCGGCTCGAAGAGCGAGATCTTCGGCGCCTTGACCTCCGAGACCGTCCACTCGGAATTGGCCTCGAGCAGCTTTGCCACGGGGTCGTCGCGGTAGGCGGCCGAGGCGAGTGCCTGTGTCGCCGCCGTCTGTCCCGCCGCCCCCGAGAGGGGGACCTGCGCCCCGGGACTGAAGTCGAATCCGTCCGTCACCAACGCCCCCAATAAGGCCCGCCGCTTGCGCTGCGACCTCAGCGTATCGGGGGTGTGCACCGCCTGTCGCCAGGGCGTCCACGCCTGTGGAAAACCGCCCCCCGGACAACCGCCTCGGACAACCGCCTCGGACAACCGCCTCGGACAACCGTCCCGGGCGGCCGACTCCGGGCAGCGGCCTGTGGACAGCCGCCCGCCCCGGCGTGGTTGGGACGGGCGGCCGGTGAACTATGCCTCGACCGTCGCGCGTTCGCGCATGCGCTCGGCCAGCTGATGAGGCATCGGCTCATGCCGGGCGTACGAGCGGCTGAACCGCCCGGTGCCGTGCGAGAGCGAGCGGAGATCGACCGCGTACCGCCCGATCTCGATCTCCGGCACCTCCGCCTTGATCAGGGTCTGGCCGCCGCCCGCCTGCTCGGTGCCGACGACCCGGCCGCGGCGCCCGGACAGATCGCTCATGACCGCGCCGACGTAGTCGTCCGAGACCAGGACGCCCAGCTCGACGACCGGCTCCAGCAGGTCGATACGGGCGTCGGCGGCCGCCTCGCGCAGCGCGAGCGCGCCCGCCGTCTGGAAGGCGGCGTCGGAGGAGTCCACCGAGTGGGCCTTGCCGTCCAGCAGCGTGACCCGCACATCGACCAGGGGGTATCCGGCGGCCACCCCACGCGCCGCCTGGCTGCGCACGCCCTTCTCGACGGACGGGATGAACTGCCGGGGCACCGCCCCGCCGACGACCTTGTCCACGAACTCGATGCCCGAGCCGCCCGGCAGCGGATCCACCTCTATTTCGCAGATCGCGTACTGGCCGTGGCCGCCGGACTGTTTGACGTGCCGGCCGCGCCCGGCGGACTTGACGCCGAACGTCTCGCGCAGTGACACCTTGTACGGGACCGCGTCCACCTGCACGCCGTACCGGGTGCGCAGCCGCTCCAGCGCGACGTCCATATGGGCCTCGCCCAGGCACCAGAGCACCACCTGATGGGTGTCCGGATTCTGCTCCAGGCGCATCGTCGGGTCCTCGGCGACGAGCCGGGCCAGGCCCAGGGACATCTTGTCCTCGTCCGGTTTGCTGTGCGCCTGGATGGCCACCGGCAGCAGCGGGTCGGGCATCTGCCAGGGCTCCATGAGAAGCGGCTGGTCCTTGGCCGAGAGCGTGTCGCCGGTCTCGGCGCGGTTCAGCTTGGCCACACACGCCAGGTCGCCCGCGATGGCCTGGGCGAGGGTGCGCTGCTGTTTGCCGAAGGGCATGGAGAGGGCGCCGACCCGCTCGTCCACGTCGTGGTCCTCGTGGCCGCGGTCCGCCAGACCATGCCCGGAGACATGCACGGTCTCATCGGGGCGCAGCGTCCCGGAGAAGAGCCGTACCAGCGAAATCCGGCCGACATACGGGTCGGAGGAGGTCTTGACGACCTCGGCGGCCAGTGGCCCCTCCGGGTCGCAGATCAGCGGCGGTCGCGCGGCGCCCTGCGGGGTGGTGACGGCGGGTGCCTCGCGCTCCAGCGGAGTGGGGAAGCCGCCGGTGATCAGCTCCAGCAGCTCGGTGGTGCCCAGGCCCTGCTTGGAGCCCTCGGCGGCGGGCGCGGCGGCCAGCACCGGGTGGAAGCGGCCGCGGGCGACGGCCTTCTCCAGATCCTCGATCAGCGTCTTGACGTCGATCTCCTCGCCGCCGAGATAGCGGTCCATGAGGGTCTCGTCCTCGCTCTCGGCGATGATCCCCTCGATGAGCCGGTTCCGGGCCTCCTCGATCAGCGGCAGCTGGTCGGGGCCGGGCGGCGCCTCGGTCCGTACGCCCGAGGCGTAGTCGAAGACCCGCTGGGAGAGCAGGCCGATCAGCCCGGTCACGGGGGCGTGCCCGTCCGGTGCCGGTTCGCCGCGCAGCGGCAGATACAGCGGCAGCACGGCGTCGGGGTCGTCACCGCCGAAGGTCTCCCGGCACAGCTCGGTCATGTCCTCGAAGCCGGCGCGCGCCGCCTCCAGGTGTGTGATCACGATGGCGCGCGGCATGCCGACCGCCGCGCACTCCTCCCACACCATGCGGGTGGCCCCGGCGATGCCCACGGCGTCCTGGGCCGCCGAGACGATGAAGAGGGCCGCGTCCGCTGCCCGCAGACCGGCCCTGAGCTCCCCGACGAAGTCGGCGTATCCCGGAGTGTCCAGGAGATTGATCTTCACCCCGCCCCATTCGACGGGGACCAGGGACAGCTGCACCGACCGTTGCTGCCGGTGCTCGATCTCGTCGTAGTCGGAGAGGCAGCCGCCGTTCTCGACCCTGCCCGCCCGGTTGACCGCGCCCGTCGCCAGCGCGAGGGCTTCCACCAGCGTCGTCTTTCCGGTCCCGCTGTGGCCGACCAGCACCACATTCCGCAGAGAGCTGGGCCGGTCGGCCGCCGCTGCCCTTCCGGCGGCCCCTGGGTGCGTACCTGTCTTGTCGCCCATGTGTCTCGCCTCCCGGTCGACACCTTGCGATACTTCGAGCTTTCCACCGCGGTAACGGTGCGTCCATACGTCGCACATCCAGGCGGTCCGCGGGCGTGGTCCGGGAGCTGTCCGACAGGTGCACGGTGGCCCTGCGGCGCCTGGCTACGATGGGCGCGCCGGTGGTTTCTTGACCATCCGGCCCGTATCGACCCTTCGGGAAGGCCATGCTGAACAAGTACGCGCGTGCTTTCTTCACGCGTGTTCTCACACCGTTCGCCGCCCTGCTCATCCGGCTCGGGGTCAGCCCCGACGCGGTGACCCTCGTCGGAACCGGTGGGGTGTGCGCGGGCGCGCTGGTCTTCTACCCCCGGGGCGAGTTCTTCTGGGGCACGGTCGTCATCACGCTCTTCGTCTTCTCCGACCTGGTCGACGGCAATATGGCGCGGCAGTTGGGGCGCTCCAGCCGTTGGGGCGCGTTCCTGGACTCGACGCTGGACCGGGTCGCGGACGGTGCGATCTTCGGCGGTCTGGCGTTGTGGTACGCGGGCCTGGGCGAGGACAATGTGCTGTGTGCGGTGACGATTTTCTGCCTCGCCAGCGGCCAGGTGGTCTCGTACACCAAGGCGCGCGGCGAGAGTATCGGGCTGCCGGTGAACGTCAACGGGCTGGTGGAGCGTGCCGAGCGGCTGGTGATCTCGCTGGTGGCCTGTGGTCTCTCCGGGCTGCACACGTTCGGCGTGCCGCATATCGACATCCTGCTTCCGATCGCGTTGTGGATCGTCGCGGTGGGCAGCGCGGTGACCCTCGTCCAGCGCGTGGTGACCGTGCGCAGGGAGGCCGCCGAGGCCGACGCGGCGGAGCAGACGGTGCCCCGGGGGGGTGAGGCGCGGTGAAGGACAGGCTGACCGACGCGCTGTACGGGCTCGGCTGGAGCACGGTCAAGAAGCTCCCCGAGCCGGTCGCGGTGCGTCTGGGGCAGCGCGTCGCCGATCAGGTGTGGAAGCGGCGCGGCAAGGGCGTGCTGCGGCTGGAGGCCAATCTCGCGCGCGTGGTCCCGGACGCCTCCGCGCGGCGCCTGGCGGAGCTGTCGCGGGCGGGCATGCGTTCGTACACGCGCTACTGGATGGAGTCCTTCCGGCTCCCGACGTGGAGCCCGGAGCGCATACAGAGCGGCATCGACATCAAGGACCTGCATTATCTGGTGGACGGTCTCGCCACTGGCCGCGGAGTGGTCCTCGCGCTGCCTCACATGGGCAACTACGACCTCGCCGGGGCCTGGGTCACCACCCACCTCGGGGTGCCCTTCACGACCGTCGCGGAGCGGCTGAAGCCGGAGACGCTGTACGACCGCTTCGTGGCCTACCGCGAGGGGCTGGGCATGGAGGTGCTGCCACACCAGGGCGGAGCCGCGTTCGGGACGCTGGCGCGGCGGCTGCGCGCGGGCGGTCTGGTGTGTCTGGTCGCCGACCGGGATCTGTCGGCGTCGGGCGTGGCGGTGTCGTTCTTCGGCGAGCGGGCGAAGATGCCCGCCGGGCCCGCCGCGCTCGCCCAGCAGACCGGGGCGCTGCTGCTGCCGGTCACGCTCTGGTACGACGAGTCCCCGGTCATGCGGGGGCGGGTGCATCCGCCGGTCGAGGTGCCCGGGGACGGGAACCGCGCGCAGCGCACCGCCGTCATGACCCAGGAGGTCGCCGACGCGTTCGCCGAGGGGATCGCCGAGCACCCCGAGGACTGGCACATGCTGCAGCGGCTGTGGCTCAAGGACCTCGACCGGAGCCCCGGAATGGAGAAGCCTTGAGGATCGGGATCGTCTGCCCGTACTCCTGGGATGTCCCAGGCGGCGTCCAGTTCCACATCCGCGATCTGGCCGAGCATCTGATCCGGCGCGGCCACCAGGTCTCCGTGCTGGCCCCGGCGGACGACGAGACGCCGCTGCCGCCGTATGTCGTCTCCGCCGGGCGTGCCGTGCCGGTGCCGTACAACGGCTCCGTCGCGCGGCTCAACTTCGGCTTTCTGTCGGCCGCGCGGGTGCGACGCTGGCTGCACGACGGCGCCTTCGAGGTCATCCACATCCACGAGCCCACCTCGCCCTCCCTTGGGCTGCTCGCCTGCTGGGCGGCCCAGGGGCCGATCGTGGCGACCTTCCACACCTCCAATCCGCGCTCCCGGGCCATGATCGCGGCGTATCCGATCCTGCAACCCGCGCTGGAGAAGATCAGCGCGCGGATCGCGGTGAGCGAGTACGCGCGGCGGACGCTGGTCGAGCATCTGGGCGGCGACGCGGTCGTCATCCCCAACGGCGTCGATGTGGGCTTCTTCGCGGACGCGGAGCCAAAGGAGGAGTGGCAGGGGGACACCATCGGCTTCATCGGCCGCATCGATGAGCCCCGTAAGGGCCTTCCGGTGCTGATCCGGGCCCTGCCGAAGATCTTCGAGGCGCGGCCCGGGGCGCGGCTGCTGATCGCCGGGCGCGGCGACGAGAAGGAGGCCGTGGCCACTCTGCCCGCGGCGCTGCGCGAGCGCGTCGAGTTCCTGGGGATGGTCAGCGACGCGGACAAGGCGCGGCTGCTGCGCAGCGTCGACGTGTACATCGCGCCGAACACCGGAGGCGAGAGCTTCGGCATCATCCTCGTGGAGGCCATGTCGGCGGGGGCGGCGGTGCTGGCCAGCGATCTGGACGCGTTCGCGCAGGTGCTGGACGGGGGAGCGGCGGGGGAGCTCTTCGCCAACGAGGACGCCGATGCGCTGGCCGAGGCCGCGGTGCGGCTGCTGGGGGACGCGGACCGGCTGGCCGAGCTGCGGGAGCGGGGCAGCCGGCACGTACGGCGCTTCGACTGGTCGACGGTCGGCGCCGACATTCTCGCGGTCTACGAGACGGTGACGGACGGCTCGGCGTCCGTGGCCGCCGATGACCGTCTCGGGCTCCGTGCCCGGCTGGGGCTCGCCCGCGGTTAGATGACCGTTTCGGGCTCCGCGCCCGGCTGGGGCTCGCCGGCGGTTGGATGACCGTTTCGGGCTCTGCGCCCGGCTGGGGCTCGCCCGCGGCTAGGGCGCCCATGGGCTGCGGTAGCGCGGCGCTGAGCCACCACCGGCTGGCCGTTCCGTCGGGCCCGCGGACGGCGGCGCCCGGGCCGCCCCCTACCGACCGTGCTCCCATGCGCCGAAGGCGCGAGACGGCGCCGCGCCTGACCGAGCCGGGCAACCTGTCCAAGGCCCAGCCCGGTACGGGGGCGGAGCCCAAAGGCGGTAGGCGGTAGCGTGGCGGGCCGTGAGCACCTTGATCTGGATCGCGGTCGCCCTGGTCCTCGTGGCCGTCTATCTGAGCTGGACCGCGGGGCGGCTGGACCGGTTGCACAGCCGGCTGGACGCGGCGCGGGCCGCGCTCGACGCGCAGTTGCTGCGGCGGGCCTCGGTCGCGCAGGAGCTGGCCACCGCTGGACTGCTCGACCCCGCCGCCTCGATCGTGCTGTATGAGGCCGCGCACGCGGCCCGGCAGGCCGAGGAGGAGCACCGCGAGGTCGCGGAGAGCGAGCTGAGCCAGGCGCTGCGCGCCGTGTTCGAGGAGAGTGCGCAGGCCGATGCCGTACGGGAGGCGCCGGGCGGTGAAGAGGCGCTGGGGGAGCTGACGGAGGCGGTGCGGCGGGTGCCGATGGCACGGCGGTTCCACAACGACGCGGTGCGCGCGGCGCGGGCGCTGCGTCGCCATCGCGCGGTGCGCTGGTTCCGGCTGGCGGGGCACGCTCCGTTTCCGCTCGCCTTCGAGATGGACGATGAGCTTCCGGCGGCCCTCGCGGAGCGCGCCGGCTACTGACGGAGCGCGCCGGCTACTGACCGAGGCAGTCGGACACCGGCCGCCTTTGAGCCACCGGCCTTCGATTGGCCCTTGCCGAGCCCCGGCCCCACCCGCTTTTGTCATTGGTGTAGCACAGGCGCCTGCGACCTGGACCGGATGGCCGGGTCATGAACGGGTATCGAACGAGCCTACGATGGGCTCATCGCACTTTTCATTACCGAGTGAGGTCAAACCGTGTCCATCACGCCCGCCAGCACGTCCAACTCCGAGGCTCCCGCGACCGGCACCGCCCGCGTCAAGCGCGGCATGGCCGAGCAGCTCAAGGGTGGCGTGATCATGGATGTGGTCACGCCCGAGGAAGCCAAGATCGCCGAGGATGCCGGTGCCGTCGCGGTGATGGCCCTTGAGCGCGTTCCGGCCGACATCCGCAAGGACGGCGGCGTGGCCCGGATGTCCGACCCGGACATGATCGACGGCATCATCAGCGCGGTCTCCATCCCGGTCATGGCCAAGTCCCGGATCGGCCACTTCGTCGAGGCGCAGGTTCTGCAGGCCCTCGGCGTCGACTACATCGACGAGTCCGAGGTCCTCACCCCGGCCGACGAGGTCAACCACAGCGACAAGTGGTCCTTCACCACCCCGTTCGTCTGCGGTGCCACCAACCTGGGCGAGGCGCTGCGCCGGATCGCCGAGGGCGCCGCGATGATCCGTTCCAAGGGCGAGGCCGGCACCGGCAACGTCGTCGAGGCGGTCCGCCACCTGCGTCAGATCAAGGGCGAGATCGCCCGGCTGCGCGGCCTGGACAACCATGAGCTGTACGCGGCGGCCAAGGAACTGCGCGCCCCGTACGAGCTGGTCGCCGAGGTCGCGCGGACCGGCAAGCTGCCGGTCGTCCTGTTCTCGGCCGGCGGTGTCGCCACCCCGGCCGACGCCGCGCTGATGCGCCAGCTCGGCGCGGAGGGCGTGTTCGTGGGCTCCGGCATCTTCAAGTCCGGCGACCCGGCAAAGCGCGCCGCCGCGATCGTGAAGGCCACCACCTTCTACGACGACCCGAAGGTCATCGCCGACGCGTCCCGCGACCTGGGTGAGGCCATGGTCGGCATCAACTGCGACACCCTCCCCGAGGCCGAGCGGTACGCCAACCGCGGCTGGTAACCGGCGCCGTACGGCGCCCCATGGCACCACGCGTCCCGGTGGACGCGTGGTGCCCCTGACGTCCGAGAGGTACTTCGCTCCGTGACTACGTCGTCCACGTCGTCCATGTCGTCCACGTCGGCCACCGCGTCCCACGCCCCCGTCGTCGGTGTGCTCGCCCTCCAGGGCGATGTCCGCGAGCATCTGGCCGCGCTCGCCGCGTCCGGGGTGCAGGGCCGGCCGGTGCGCCGCCCCGAGGAGCTCGCCGAGGTCGCCGGTCTGGTGATCCCCGGTGGTGAGTCCACCACCATGTCCAAGCTCGCGGTCGCCTTCGGGCTGCTGGAGCCGCTGCGCGAGCGGGTGCGGGCGGGCCTGCCGGTGTACGGCACGTGCGCGGGCATGATCATGGTCGCGAACAAGATCCTCGACGGCCGGGACGACCAGGAGACCATCGGCGGCATCGACATGATCGTGCGCCGTAACGCCTTCGGCAGGCAGAACGAGTCCTTCGAGGCCGAGGTCGGGATCAAGGGCATCGAGGGCGGCCCGGTCGAGGGCGTCTTCATCCGGGCGCCCTGGGTCGAGTCCGTGGGAGGAGAGGCCGAGGTGCTCGCGACCTACGGCGGCCATACTGTCGCCGTCCGGCAGGGCAGCGTCCTCGCGACGTCCTTCCACCCCGAGCTGACCGGTGACCACCGGGTCCACGCGCTCTTCGTGGACATGATCCGCGCCGCAAGCTGACGGGGGATCCCGGTAGGATCTCAGGCGTTCGTACAGCAATGGGTTACGCGAAGGAGACAGGCGGATGTCCGGCCACTCTAAATGGGCTACGACCAAGCACAAGAAGGCCGTGATCGATGCCAAGCGCGGCAAGCTCTTCGCGAAGCTGATCAAGAACATCGAGGTCGCGGCCCGTACCGGCGGCGCCGACCTGGACGGTAACCCGACGCTCTTCGACGCCGTCCAGAAGGCGAAGAAGTCCTCGGTTCCGAACAAGAACATCGACAGCGCGGTCAAGCGCGGCGCCGGTCTGGAAGCGGGCGGCGCCGATTACGAGACGATCATGTACGAGGGCTACGGCCCCAACGGCGTGGCCGTGCTCATCGAGTGCCTGACCGACAACCGCAACCGCGCAGCCTCCGACGTCCGCGTCGCGATGACGCGCAACGGCGGTTCGATGGCCGACCCGGGCTCGGTCTCCTACCTGTTCAACCGCAAGGGCGTGGTCATCGTCCCCAAGGGCGACCTCACCGAGGACGACGTGCTGGCCGCGGTCCTGGAGGCGGGCGCCGAGGAGGTCAACGACCTCGGTGAGTCCTTCGAGGTGATCAGCGAGGCCACCGACCTGGTCGCGGTCCGCAGCGCACTCCAGGCCGCGGACATCGACTACGACTCGGCCGAGGCCAACTTCGTGCCCACCATGCAGGTGCAGCTCGAGGAGGAGGGCGCGCGCAAGATCTTCAAGCTGATCGACGCGCTCGAGGACAGCGACGACGTGCAGAACGTCTTCGCCAACTTCGATGTCTCCGACGAGGTCATGGCCAAGGTGGACGCCTGAGGCCTGAGGGCATCTCAGCACGCGCGGGGCGGCGGGTCGGCGGGGACACACCCCACCGGCCCGTCGGCGTTGTCGGTGGCAGCCGCTAGCCTGCAGGAACAGTTGACCGACTGGCTGTGAGCGGCCGTGAGGGGAGGGGTGCCGTGCGCGTGCTGGGCGTGGACCCGGGGCTGACCCGGTGCGGCATCGGCGTGGTCGAGGGGGTCGGGGGCCGCCCGCTGCGGATGCTCGGCGTCGGCGTCGTACGGACCCCGGCGGACGCCCTGATCAGCGACCGGCTCGTCCTCATCGAGCGCGGCATCGAGGAGTGGCTGGACGCGCACCGGCCCGAATTCGTCGCCGTCGAGCGGGTGTTCAGCCAGCACAATGTGCGCACCGTGATGGGCACCGCCCAGGCCAGCGCTGTCGCGATGCTGTGTGCGGCCCGCCGGGGACTGCCGGTCGCGCTGCACACCCCCAGCGAGGTCAAGGCCGCTGTCACCGGATCCGGGCGCGCCGACAAGGCGCAGGTGGGCGCCATGGTCACCCGGCTGCTGCGGCTCGACGCCCCGCCCAGACCGGCCGACGCCGCCGACGCCCTGGCGCTCGCCATCTGCCACATCTGGCGGGCGCCCGCGCAGAACCGGCTGCAGCAGGCCGTCGCCGCCCACCGCACCCTTGGCTCACCGCGCTCCACGAAAGGCCGTATGTCATGATCGCGTTCGTCTCGGGCCCGGTCGCGGCCCTCGGCCCGGACACCGCCGTGGTCGAGGTCGGCGGCGTCGGCATGGCGGTCAAGTGCGCCCCGGCCACTCTGTCCGGGCTCCGCGTCGGCCGGCAGGCCCGGCTCGCCACCTCCCTCGTGGTCCGTGAGGACTCGCTGACGCTCTACGGCTTCGCGGACGACGACGAGCGCCAGGTCTTCGAGCTGCTCCAGACCGCCAGCGGGGTCGGCCCCCGGCTGGCCCAGGCCATGCTGGCCGTGCACTCCCCGGACGCGCTGCGGCTCGCGGTGTCCACCGGGGACGAGAAGGCGCTCACCGCCGTACCCGGCATCGGCAAGAAGGGCGCGCAGCGGCTGCTGCTGGAGCTCAAGGACCGGCTGGGCGGGCCGGTCGGCGCCACCGTGCCGGGCGCTCGGTCCGCAGCCGCCGTCGGCTGGAGCGATCAGCTGCACACCGCGCTGGTCGGCCTCGGTTATGCCACCCGGGAGGCCGAGGAGGCGGTGGCCGCCGTCACCCCGCAGGCCGAGGCGGCCATGGCCGCGGGCGACGCGCCCCAGGTGGCCCAGCTGCTGCGGGCCGCCCTGCAGACCCTGAACCGCACACGGTGAGCGGCCGTCGGCGCGGCGCGCCGCGACCGGTGGGACCGCTCGAGACGACATCGCGAGGCGAAACGCAGTGAACTGGGACGAGACCGCACCGGCCACCGCCGACGACGCCCTGCCCGGTGCGGGCAACCGGCTGGTGGGCGCTGACGCCGACGGCGAGGACCAGGCGGTGGAGGCCGCGCTGCGCCCCAAGGACCTCGGCGAGTTCGTCGGGCAGGAGCGGGTGCGGGAGCAGCTGGACCTGGTGCTCAAGGCGGCCCGGCAGCGGGGCGGCACGGCCGACCATGTGCTGCTCTCGGGCGCGCCCGGCCTGGGCAAGACCACCCTTTCGATGATCATCGCCGCCGAGATGGGTGCCCCGATCCGGATCACCTCCGGCCCGGCCATCCAGCACGCGGGCGATCTGGCCGCGATCCTCTCCTCCCTCACCGAGGGCGAGGTGCTCTTCCTCGACGAGATCCACCGGATGTCCCGGCCCGCCGAGGAGATGCTCTATATGGCGATGGAGGACTTCCGGGTCGACGTCATCGTCGGCAAGGGGCCCGGCGCCACCGCCATCCCGCTGGAGCTTCCGGCCTTCACGCTGGTCGGCGCGACCACCCGGGCCGGGCTGCTGCCGCCCCCGCTGCGCGACCGCTTCGGCTTCACCGGTCATATGGAGTTCTACGCCCCGGCCGAGCTGGAGCGCGTCATCCACCGCTCCGCGGGGCTGCTCGACGTCACCATCGAGGCCGAGGGCGCTGCCGAGATCGCCGGCCGCTCGCGCGGCACACCCCGTATCGCCAACCGGCTGCTGCGCCGGGTGCGCGACTATGCCCAGGTCAAGGCGGACGGCGTGATCACGCGGGAGATCGCCGCGCGCGCCCTGGCGGTCTACGACGTGGACGGCCGCGGGCTCGACCGGCTGGACCGCGCTGTGCTGAGCGCCCTGCTCAAGTTGTTCGGTGGCGGCCCGGTGGGGCTGTCCACGCTGGCCGTGGCGGTGGGGGAGGAGCGCGAGACGGTCGAGGAGGTCGCGGAGCCGTTCCTGGTGCGGGAGGGGCTGCTGGCCCGTACCCCCCGGGGGAGGGTCGGGACGCCCGCGGCCTGGGATCATCTGGGGCTCACCCCGCCGCGGCAGGGCGCCGGCGGGGGTCAGGCGGGCCTGTTCGAGGGCTAAGCGCGCGCTTACCCGGCATCATGGCCAGGAGGGCGAATAATGGCGGGGTCAGGAACCCGGGTGCCGCGCCGAGCGTTGTTCCATAGGCGCGGGCTCGCTTAGACTCCGCCGATGCCGTCCGTATGCCGTGATCCGTCGGCATACCCATCCCCGTAGACCAGGCCGCTCCCCGCGGTCGTGCGAAGGAATCTCCGTCCCGTGAATATCGTGACTCTCCTGCCGTTCATCGTGCTCATCGGGGCCATGTTCCTGATGACCCGATCGGCCAAGAACAAGCAGCGCCAGGCCGCGCAGATGCGCGATCAGATGCAGCCGGGCACCGGCGTGCGGACCATCGGCGGCATGTACGCCACGGTCAAGGAGGTCCACGACGACACGGTCCTCCTCGAGGTGGCCCCCGGCGTCCACGCGATCTACGCGAAGAACGCGGTGGGTGCGGTCCTCGAGGACTCCGAGTACAACCGGATCGTGCACGGCATCGACCCCGATGAGGCCGGCGCCCCCGTCGTCCCCGACGACGCCTCCTCGCTGACCGCGGCCCCCGACGCCGACGATTCCTCCGCCGACAAGGCCGGCACCGCCGTCGACGCGGACGAGAAGGGCGACGTCAAGAAGATCGACCTGGGTAAGCAGGACGCCGACGAGGCGGACTCGGCCGAGGGCGGCAAGCGGGACGGCAGCACCGACGCGAAGTAGTCCGTACCGGGAACCACGGCGCACCACCGCTCGGTGCGTCGTGGTTCCCTGACGGTCTAGGCTCCGGCGGGGGCTCGTCCCCACAAGACTTCGTGGCCGCCCGGCGCACAGCCGATGCGGGGCGGTTGGACAGGGAGATACGAGAAGGTGGCAGCACCGAAGAAGGGCCGCAAGGCCTCCGGGTCACAGGGCAGGCCCGGGCGTGCCTTGGCCGTGATCCTGATCGCCATCGTGGCGCTGACCGGGGGGATGTTCGTCTCCGGTCACACCACGCCGCGATTGGGCATCGACCTCGCGGGTGGCACCAGCTTCACGCTGGAGGCCAAGAACCAGCCGGGCAAGCCCAACGCGATCAACACGGACAACATGAACACCGCCGTGAGCATCATCGAGCGGCGGGTCAACGGTCTGGGTGTGTCCGAGGCCGAGGTCCAGACGCAGGGCGACAAGCACATCATCGTGAACATCCCCAAGGGGACGGACGCGAAGCAGGCCCGGCAGCAGGTCGGCACCACCGCTCAGCTCTACTTCCGTCCGGTGGTCACCACCACCCAGCCGGGCCAGAAGCCCGCCCAGCCCACCCCGACCCCCTCGGCCGGCGCCAGTGACAAGGACAAGGGCGGCAAGAGCGACAAGGGTGGCAAGAACGACGGCGGCAAGGCGTCCAGCACGCCGTCCGCGTCCGCCAGCACCCAGGGGCGACCGCTCTCCCAGGGCCTGAAGGCCGACAAGACGCCGAGCGCGTCCCAGAGCCCCACGCCCTCCAAGACCCCCAAGGGCGAGCAGTCCAAGAAGCCGTCGGGCTCCTCCGGCCCGAAGGTCGACTGCACCACCGACAAGGGGCGGGCCGCGGCGGCCGAGAAGGCGGCCAACGCCAAGCCGAGCGACACCATCACGGCCTGCGGCCAGAAGGACGACCCCCGCCAGTTCGTCCTCGGCCCCTCCCAGGTCGAGGGCACTGACGTCGACGACGCCTCGGCCGTCTTCGAGACCCAGAACGCGTCGGGCTGGATCGTGCAGCTCGACTTCAACAACAAGGGCTCCAAGAAGTTCTCCAGCGTGACCAGCAAGCTGGCGACCCAGCAGCCCCCGCAGAACCGCTTTGCGATCGTCCTCGACGGCGAGGTCGTCTCCGACCCCGAGGTCAACACGGCCATCACCGGCGGCCGGGCCACCATCTCCGGCGGCTTCACCCAGCAGAGCGCCGAAGACCTGGCCAATGTGCTGTCCTACGGCGCACTGCCGCTGTCCTTCGACATCGCGGACGAGACCACCGTCTCCGCCGCGCTCGGCGGTGAACAGCTGCATGCCGGTCTGATCGCCGGCGCCATCGGCATGGCCCTCGTGGTCATCTACCTGGTCGTCTACTACCGCGGTCTGGCCCTGGTGGCCATGGCCAGCCTCGGGGTCTCCGCGATCCTGACCTACACGATCATGGTGCTGCTCGGCCCGGGCATCGGCTTCGCGCTGAACCTGCCGGCCGTCTGCGGTGCGATCGTGGCCATCGGTATCACCGCCGACTCGTTCATCGTCTACTTCGAGCGGATCCGCGACGAGATCCGGGAGGGCCGCTCGCTGCGCCCCGCCGTCGAGCGCGGCTGGCCGCGAGCCCGGCGCACCATCCTGGTGTCGGACTTCGTGTCGTTCCTGGCCGCCGCGGTGCTCTACATCGTCACCGTCGGCAAGGTGCAGGGCTTCGCCTTCACCCTGGGGCTGACCACGCTCCTCGACGTCGCGGTGGTTTTCCTGTTCACCAAGCCGCTGATGACGATCCTCGCCCGCCGCCCGTTCTTCGGGAACGGCCACCCGTGGTCCGGTCTGGACCCCAAGCGTCTCGGGGCCAAACCGTCACTGCGTCGCCGTCGCCCCGCCGCCCCCGGCCCCGCCGACACGAAGGAGGCGTGAGATGTCGCGACTCGGCAATCTCGGCGCCAGGCTCTACCGAGGCGAGGTCGGCTACGACTTCGTCGGCAAGCGGAAGATCTGGTACGGCATCTCGATACTGATCACCATCACGGCCATCGTGGGCCTGGCGGTGCGCGGCCTGAACATGGGCATCGAGTTCTCCGGCGGCGCGGTCTTCACCACCCCCAGCAGCAAGATCTCGGCCGTCGAGGCGCGCCACGCGGCGGAGGAGGCGGCCAGCGGCCACACCGTCGTCGTCCAAGAGCTCGGCGGTGGCGGGCTGCGGATCCAGATCAGCGAGGTGGACACCAAGGAGGCCGTACCGGTCCAGGAGAAGCTCGCCAAGGAGCTGGGCGTCAAGACCGACAAGATCGACACCCAGCTGGTCGGCCCGAGCTGGGGCGAGCAGATCGCCAGCAAGGCATGGCAGGGTCTGGCGATCTTCATGGTCCTGGTGGTGATCTATCTCGCCATCGCCTTCGAATGGCGGATGGCGCTGGCCGCCCTGATCGCGCTGATCCACGACCTCACCATCACCGTCGGGGTCTACGCCCTGGTCGGTTTCGAGGTCACCCCGGGCACCGTGATCGGTCTGCTGACGATCCTCGGATACTCGCTCTACGACACCGTCGTGGTCTTCGACGGCCTCAAGGAAGCGTCGAAGGACCTCACCAAACAGTCCCGCTTCACCTACAGCGAAATCGCCAATCGCAGCCTCAACTCCACCCTGGTGCGCTCCATCAACACCACGGTCGTGGCGCTGCTGCCGGTCGGCGCGCTGCTGTTCATCGGCGGCGGTCTGCTCGGCGCGGGCATGCTCAACGACATCTCGCTGTCGCTCTTCGTCGGCCTCGCCGCCGGCGCGTACTCCTCGATCTTCATCGCCACTCCGCTGGTCGCCGATCTGAAGGAGCGCGACCCGCAGATGAAGGCGCTGGCCAAGCGGGTGCGCGCCAAGCGCGCCGCGGCCGCCAAGGCCGAGGCCGGGGCCGCCCCGGCCGCGGCCGATGAGGACGACGAGCACGCTCTCGAGGACGCCGCCGCGGCCCCCGCCGGGGTCGTCGGCCAGCGACGCCAGCCCGCCCCCCGCAACCGGGGCCGTGGCCGGTCGTCGGGGAAGCGCCGATGAGCGCCGGGACGACGAACCCGGCCACGGGCGGCCCGGACGGATTCGGGGCCCTCGGCACGGAGGAGCTGCGCGCGTTGCTGCTCAGCCGGATCCAGGACGTGCCGGACTATCCCAAGCCGGGCGTGATGTTCAAGGACATCACCCCGCTGCTCGCCGACGCCGCGGCCTTCTCCGCGCTGACCGGCGCGCTCGCCGAGCTGTGCACCCGGCTCGGGGCGGACAAGGTGGTGGGCCTGGAGGCGCGCGGCTTCATCCTCGCCGCCCCGGCCGCCGTCCGCGCCGGAATCGGCTTCGTGCCGGTCCGCAAGGCCGGGAAGCTTCCCGGGGCGACGCTCGGCCAGGCGTACGAGCTGGAGTACGGCACCGCGGAGATCGAGATACACGCCGACGCCCTGGAGCCCGGTGACCGGGTCCTGGTGATCGACGACGTGCTCGCCACCGGCGGCACCGCCGAGGCCTCGCTCCAGCTCATCCGCCGGGCCGGCGCCCAGGTCGCCGGCGTCGCGGTCCTGATGGAGCTGGGCTTCCTCGAAGGCCGCAGCCGGCTGCTGGGCTCGCTCGACGGCGCCCCGCTGGAGGCGCTGATCACGGTCTGAGCGCCTTCGGGCACACACCACCGCCGGAGGGCGGGGACCTGCGCGGACATCGGGTCCCCGCCCTCCGGCGCGCCCGCCGTGGGCCGGTGGCTTCTCGGTCGGGAGGCAACCGGAGTGGCGGGATCAGTACCATGGCAACCCGACCTCTTGAGGTCCGGACCGCTTGAGGAGTGCTCTTGCCAGACGAGGCCCAGCCGCTCTCCCCCAGGACTCGTCCGGGGGGATCCCCTCCCGCGTCCGCGCACCCGGACGCGCCCACCGCCGCCGACCCGACGGCGGCCCCGGCCACGCCCCGGAACGGCGGCGACAGCCAGGCCGGGAGCGGCCCCGAGCAGACGCGGACCACCCCGCAGCCCCCCGCGGGCCGCGGAGGAGCCCCGCGGCCGTCCGTGGCGCCCGCCCGCCCCCTGCAGAGCCCGGCGCCCCGCTCCGGCTCGTCCAACCGCGTCCGGGCCCGGCTGGCCCGTCTCGGCGTCCAGCGCTCCAGCCCGTACAACCCGGTGCTGGAGCCCCTGCTGCGCATCGTGCGCGGCAATGACCCCAAGGCGGACGCCTCCACGCTGCGCCAGATCGAGCGCGCCTACCAGGTGGCCGAGCGCTGGCACCGCGGCCAGAAGCGCAAGAGCGGCGATCCGTACATCACCCACCCCCTCGCGGTGACCACGATCCTCGCCGAGCTGGGTATGGATCCGGCCACCTTGATGGCCGGGCTGCTGCACGACACCGTCGAGGACACCGAGTACGGCCTCGACACCCTGCGCCGCGACTTCGGCGACCAGGTGGCCCTGCTCGTCGACGGCGTCACCAAGCTGGACAAGGTCAAGTTCGGCGAGGCGGCCCAGGCCGAGACCGTGCGCAAGATGGTCGTGGCCATGGCCAAGGACCCGCGCGTCCTGGTCATCAAGCTCGCCGACCGGCTCCACAACATGCGCACCATGCGCTATCTCAAGCGGGAGAAGCAGGAGAAGAAGGCCCGCGAGACGCTGGAGATCTACGCCCCGCTCGCCCATCGGCTGGGCATGAACACCATCAAGTGGGAGCTGGAGGACCTCGCCTTCGCGATCCTCTACCCCAAGATGTACGACGAGATCGTCCGGCTGGTCGCCGAGCGGGCGCCCAAGCGCGACGAGTACCTGGCCGTCGTCACCGACCAGGTCCAGGGAGATCTGCGCGCGGCCCGCATCAAGGCCACCGTCACCGGCCGCCCGAAGCACTACTACTCCGTCTACCAGAAGATGATCGTGCGGGGCCGGGACTTCGCCGAGATCTACGACCTGGTGGGCATCCGGGTGCTCGTCGACACCGTCCGCGACTGCTACGCGGCGCTCGGGACCATTCACGCGCGGTGGAACCCGGTGCCCGGGCGGTTCAAGGACTACATCGCGATGCCCAAGTTCAACATGTACCAGTCGTTGCACACGACGGTCATCGGGCCCAGCGGCAAGCCGGTCGAGCTGCAGATCCGCACCTTCGACATGCACCGCCGCGCCGAGTACGGCATCGCCGCGCACTGGAAGTACAAGCAGGAGGCCGTCGCCGGCGCCTCCAAGGTGCGTACCGATGTGCCGCGTGGCAAGGCCGGCAAGGACGACGCCATCAACGACATGGCGTGGCTGCGGCAGCTGCTGGACTGGCAGAAGGAGACCGAGGACCCGGGAGAGTTCCTGGAGTCCCTGCGCTTCGACCTGTCCCGCAACGAGGTCTTCGTCTTCACGCCCAAGGGCGATGTCATAGCGCTTCCGGCCGGGGCCACCCCGGTGGACTTCGCGTACGCCGTGCACACCGAGGTCGGCCACCGCACCATAGGGGCGCGGGTCAACGGGCGGCTCGTCCCGCTCGAGTCCACCCTCGACAACGGCGACCTGGTGGAGGTCTTCACCTCCAAGGCCGCGGGCGCCGGACCCTCCCGCGACTGGCTGGGCTTCGTCAAGTCACCGCGCGCCCGTAACAAGATCCGCGCCTGGTTCTCCAAGGAGCGCCGCGACGAGGCCATCGAACAGGGCAAGGACGCGATCGTCCGGGCGATGCGCAAGCAGAACCTGCCGATTCAGCGGATCCTCACCGGCGACTCGCTGGTCACCCTCGCCCATGAGATGCGCTACCCCGACATCTCCTCGCTCTACGCGGCCATCGGCGAGGGCCATGTCTCCGCGCAGAACGTCGTCACCAAGCTGGTCACGGCCCTCGGCGGCGAGGAGGCCGCCAACGAGGACATCGCCGAGACCGCCCCGCCCGTCCGGCGCCGCGCCAAGCGCCGCTCCAGCGCCGACCCGGGCGTGGTGGTCAAGGGCGTCGAGGACGTATGGGTCAAGCTGGCCCGCTGCTGTACGCCGGTCCCCGGCGACCCGATCATCGGCTTCGTCACCCGCGGCAGCGGCGTCTCCGTGCACCGCGCCGACTGCGTCAACGTCGACTCGCTCTCCCAGCAGCCCGAGCGCATCCTCGACGTCGAATGGGCCCCCACCCAGTCCTCCGTCTTCCTGGTGGCCATACAGGTCGAGGCGCTGGACCGGTCCCGCCTGCTGTCGGACGTCACCCGGGTCCTGTCCGATCAGCACGTCAACATCCTCTCCGCGGCCGTCCAGACCTCCCGTGACCGGGTGGCCACCTCGCGCTTCACCTTCGAGATGGGCGACCCCAAGCACCTGGGCCACGTCCTGAAGGCCGTCCGCGGCGTCGAGGGTGTCTACGACGTCTACCGGGTGACCTCGGCCCGCGCACGCTGAGAGCAACACGCAGGGAGGCCCCCGACGCCTCGCGTCGGGGGCCTCCCTGCGTGGTCGGGCCGGCCGGCTTCAGCCGCCGAACTCCTCCAGGCCCTTCATCGCCTGGTCCAGCAGCGCCTGGCGGCCCTCGAGCTCCTTGGCGAGCTTGTCCGCCTTGGCGTTGTTGCCCCCCGCGCGGGCCGCGTCGATCTGGGAACGCAGCTTGTCGACGGCGTCCTGGAGCTGGCCGGTGAGACCCTGGGCGCGGGCCCGGGCCTCCGGGTTGGTGCGGCGCCACTCGACGTCCTCGGCCTCCTGGATGGCACGCTCGACCGCGTGGAGCCGGCCCTCGATGCGGGCGCGGGCGTCACGCGGGACATGGCCGATGGCCTCCCACCGCTCGTTGATCGACCGGAAGCCCGCGCGGGCCGCCTTCAGATCGGAAACGGGCAGCAGCTTCTCGGCCTCGACGACCAGCTCCTCCTTGCGGGTGAGGTTCTCCCGCTGCTCGGCGTCGCGCTCCGCGAAGATCTCGCTGCGGGCCTGGAAGAAGATGTCCTGCGCTCCGCGGAAGCGGTTCCACAGGTCGTCCTCGGCCTCGCGCTGGGCGCGGCCCGCGGCCTTCCAGTCCGACATCAGCTCCCGGTACCGGGCCGCGGTCGGGCCCCAGTCGGTGGAGCCGGACAGCGCCTCGGCCTCCGCGACCAGCTTCTCCTTGGTCTGGCGGGCCTCCTCGCGCTGTGCGTC
The DNA here is from genome assembly GCF_040607655.1 of Streptomyces sp. NPDC005266. Taxonomy (NCBI): domain Bacteria; kingdom Bacillati; phylum Actinomycetota; class Actinomycetes; order Kitasatosporales; family Streptomycetaceae; genus Streptomyces; species Streptomyces sp. NPDC005266. The sequence goes on along the minus strand of NZ_JBEXHC010000003.1, from coordinate 162,706 downwards.
CAGCGCCGCGAAGTGCGCCTTGCGCCGCTTGGAGAACGCCGAGCGGGCGTGTGAGAAGCGGTGCCACAGCTCGTCGTCCGTCTTGCGGTCGAGGCGCGGCAGGCCCTTCCAGGTGTCGACCAGGGCACGCAGCCGCTCTCCGGCCGCCCGCCACTGCTCGCTGGCGGCCAGTTCCTCGGCCTCGGCGACCAGCTCCTCCTTGGCCCTGCGGGCCTCGTCGGCCTGGTGCGCCTTGGCCGCCCGGCGCCGCTCGCGGCGCGCTTCGACGTCCCCGGCGAGCTTGTCGAGCCGCTTCCTCAGCGCGTCCAGGTCGCCGACCACATGGTGGTCGTCGACCTGGTGCCGGATGTGCTCGATGGCCGCCGTCGCGTCCTTGGCCGACAGATCGGTGGTCTTGACCCGGCGCTCGAGGAGGCCGATCTCGACGACCAGACCGTCGTACTTGCGCTCGAAGTAGGCGAGAGCCTCTTCCGGCGATCCCGCCTGCCACGACCCGACGACCTGCTCACCGTCGGCCGTACGCACGTACACGGTCCCCGCCTCGTCGACGCGGCCCCAAGGCTCGCTGCTCACAGCGCCTCCTCCACATGATGCCGGGCGGGCGCGCGGCCCGCGGGCATCGTCCACAGTTTCTTCCGGCCGGGCAGCACCCTGGCCGGTCTACACAACGCCAACATAGGCGAACCGTGCCCCGGCTGTCCGTATCCTGCGCGACCGAAATTTCGCAGTACGCACGTCAGCGACCTCAGGACGTGGTGACCGTCGCCTTGTTGATCACCACGGTGGCGTTCGGCGCGGTGTTCATCGTCCGGTCCGGGGGAGCCGCTCCGGCGTTCGCGATCTTCTTCAGGACCTTCATGCCGTCCTTGCCGACCGTGCCGAAGGGCGTGTAGTGGGGCGGGAGGTCGCTCTCCTGGTAGACGAGGAAGAACTGACTGCCGCCGGTGTTGCGGCCCTTCTTGGTCTGCGCGTTGTACCGGTTCGCCATCGCGACCGTGCCGGCCGGGTACTTGCCTCCCTTGAGCGAGGGGTCCTTCAGATTCTCGTCCGGGACGGTGTAGCCGGGGCCGCCCGCGCCGGTGCCCTGCGGATCACCGCACTGCAGCACATAGATCCCCTGGTTGACCAGCCGGTGGCACTTCGTGTGGTCGAAGTAGCCCTTCTTGGCCAGGAAGTCGAACGAGTTGACCGTGTGCGGCGCCTTCGCCGCGTTCAGGTCAATGGGGATGTCCCCGCAGGTCGTCTCGAGCTTCATCGTGTACGAGGCCGCCTTGTCGATGGCGACCGGGGGCTCCTTCTTCCACGACATCTTCTTCGGCTTCTTGCCCTTGGCGGCCTTCGCGCCCTTCGCGCAGGGGTCGGGCGCCTTGGTGGTGGGGGAGGCCGAGGGGGTAGCGGACGCGGCGGCGTCGTCCTTCTTCTTGCCCTTGCCGTTCCCGGACAGCGCGCCGGTGGCCGCCACGGCACCGCCGCCGGCCAGCACCACGGCCAGCACGGAGGCGATCACCACATTGCGGCGCTTCGCCTTGGCCCGGGCCGTCTGGCGGCGCTGCTGCTGACGAAGGTACTTCTCCCGGGCGAGTTGCCGCCGCCGCTGCTCGTTACTGACCACCGGGTCGTCTCCTCATGGCGTATGCCGTCGCTGTGATGTGTGAGGGCTCGGCCGTACCGTATACGGGTTCGCTGTGCCGGGGCCGCCGCCGGTAGGCTCTGGAGCTGCCGACATTCTTCCGCCGGACGACTTTTAAGGACGATCGTGCTCATTGCCGGGTTCCCCGCCGGGGCCTGGGGGACCAACTGCTATCTGGTCGCCCCCGCCGCCGGTGAGGAGTGCGTGATCATCGACCCGGGCCATCAGGCGGCCCAAGGCGTCGAGGAGGCGGTCGCCAAGCATCGGCTCAAGCCCGTCGCCGTGGTCCTCACCCACGGCCACATCGACCATGTCGCCTCGGTCGTCCCGGTCTGCGGCGCCCATGACGTACCGGCCTGGATCCACCCGTCCGACCGGTTCATGATGAGCGACCCCGAGAAGGCGCTCGGCCGCTCCATCGGCATGCCGCTGATGGGCGAGCTGACCGTGGGCGAGCCGGACGACGTCAGGGAGCTGGCCGACGGCGCCGAGCTGAGACTGGCCGGGATGGAGTTCTCCGTCGCGCACGCCCCGGGCCATACCAAGGGGTCGGTGACGTTCCGGATGCCCGAGCAGGCGGACATCCCGTCCGTCTTCTTCTCGGGCGATCTGCTCTTCGCCGGCTCCATCGGACGCACCGATCTGCCCGGCGGCGACCACGCCGAGATACTCCAGTCGCTGGCCCGTGTGTGCCTGCCGCTCGACGACTCGACGGTGGTGCTGTCCGGCCATGGCCCCAAGACCAGCATCGGCCGGGAGCGCGTCACCAACCCGTATCTGCGGGAGGTGGCCGCCGGCCTCGGAGGCGGCGTGCACGAGCCGGCTCCGCGACGAGGAATGTGACGAGAGACGTAACGTTGAGCACCTTCAAGGCCCCCAAGGGCACGTATGACCTGATCCCGCCGGTCTCCGCGACCTATCTCGCGGTGCGCGAGGCGCTCTCCGCGCCGCTTCGGCGGTCCGGGTACGGCTATGTCGAGACCCCCGGTTTCGAGAACGTCGAGCTCTTCGCGCGCGGTGTCGGCGAGTCCACCGACATCGTGACCAAGGAGATGTACACCCTCACCACCAAGGGCGGCGACGAGCTCGCGCTGCGCCCCGAGGGCACCGCCTCGGTGCTGCGCGCCGCCCTGGAGGCGAATCTGCACAAGGCCGGATCCCTGCCGGTCAAGCTCTGGTACTCGGGCTCGTACTACCGCTACGAGCGGCCGCAGAAGGGCCGCTACCGGCACTTCTCACAGGTCGGCGCGGAAGCGATCGGCGCCGAGGACCCGGCGCTGGACGCCGAGCTGATCATCCTGGCCCACGACGCCTACCGGTCGCTGGGGCTGCGCGACTTCCGGATCCTGCTGAACTCGCTGGGCGACGCCGAGTGCCGCCCCGTCTACCGGGCCGCCCTCCAGGACTTCCTGCGCGGGCTGGACCTTGACGAGGACACCCGGCGGCGCATCGACATCAACCCGCTGCGGGTGCTCGACGACAAGCGCGACGCGGTGCAGAGGCAGCTGCTCGACGCCCCCCTGCTGCAGGACTATCTGTGCCAGGCGTGCAAGGCGTACCACGCGGAGGTCCGCGAGCTGATCACCGTGCAGGGCGTGGAGTTCGAGGACGACCCGAAGCTGGTCCGCGGCCTGGACTACTACACCCGCACCACCTTCGAGTTCGTCCACGACGGCCTCGGCTCGCAGTCCGCGGTCGGCGGCGGTGGACGCTACGACGGCCTGTCCGAGATGATCGGTGGCCCGGCGCTGCCCTCGGTGGGCTGGGCGCTCGGCGTGGACCGTACGGTGCTGGCGCTCGAGGCCGAGGGGATCGAGCTGGACCTCCCCGACGCCACCAGCGTCTTCGCGGTGCCGCTGGGGGAGGAGGCCCGGAAGATCCTCTTCGGTGTGGTCACCGAGCTGCGCAAGGCGGGAGTCGCCACGGACTTCGCGTACGGCGGCAAGGGCCTCAAAGCGGCCATGAAGGCGGCCAACCGCAGCGGTGCGCGGTACGCGATCGTGGCGGGCGAGCGGGACTTCGCCGAGGGCGTGGTCCAGCTGAAGGACATGGAGTCCGGCGAGCAGACCGCCGTGCCGCTCGCCGAGGTCGTCAGCACCGTGCGGGCCAAGCTGGGCTGACCGCGCCGGTGAGCCCGCGCGCCCTGCCGCGCGGGCTCACGGACCTTGATCCGGCTGCCGGTCTTCTCCTTCGGCCCGACCAGTGCGATGACCTCGTCCGGGTCGCGCGGCCGGGGGTGGTAGCGGGCGAAGTGCCGCACCGTCTCACCCACCGTCAACTCGGCGGGGGCGGAGTCATCCTGCCAAATGATGCCGACCCGGGTACGCCACTCGCGCCCCGCGGTGGCGGGATCCCGGCCCAGCACCGAGACCTCGCCCCTGTCCCGCGCCCGATGCCCCTGGAGGATCTCCACCGTCGTGCTCTGCCCGCCCCGTTGGGGCCCAGGTTCCCGAACCCCTCGCCCTGCCGGATGCCCAGGTCAACGCCGTCCGGTGCGGTAACCGCGCCGTACCGCTCGCGCAGTCCGCGACCCGCACCGCTTGTTGTGTCATGGCTACGATCCTCGCTCCCCGGGGCGGTTCCGGGGGACGGCCGGGCGGCCATCCTTATGTCCGCCGAACGGGGGACCCGGGATGATGGCACGGCCGTGATAAGGGGGCAGTGCGGCGGTGCCGGGTGCGGCACAATGGCCGTGCCCGACGGGGCTGGACACAGTGGAGGGCGACGGACGGCGATATGGCGACGACAGTGATGGACGACGTGGAGTCCGGCGAGGCGCGGGAGAGCGCGCGGGCCGTGACGGGAGGCGGCCGTGCCTTCGCCCTCCTGCTCGTGATCACCGGTGCGCTCGGGCTGCTCGCTGCCTGGGTCATCACGATCGACAAGAACAAGATCCTTGAGTACAAGGCCGACGGCAAGGTCTTCACCCCCGGCTGCAGCCTCAACCCGGTCGTCTCCTGCGGCAACATCATGGAGAGCGACCAGGCCCAGGCGTTCGGCTTCCCGAACCCGATGCTCGGCCTGGTCGCCTACGGCATGGTGATCTGCGTGGGCATGTCACTGCTGGCCGGGGCCCGCTTCCCCCGCTGGTACTGGCTGACGTTCAACGCGGGCACGCTCTTCGGCGTCGGATTCGTGACCTGGCTCCAGTACGAGTCGCTGTACGTCATCGGCAACCTGTGCCTGTGGTGCTGCCTGGCCTGGGTCGCCACCATCGTGATGTTCTGCTACGTCACCGGCCACAACCTCAAGCACGGCTATCTCCCGGCGCCGGCCGGGCTGCGGCGCGGGCTCCTGGAGTTCCACTGGGTGGTGCCGGTGATGTGGATCGGCGTCATCGGGATGCTGATCCTGACCCGCTGGTGGGACTTCTGGACCGGGGCCCAGGGCTAAGCGGATGCGGTGAAGTGCGCCGCTGATCCCTCGCCGTTCGGCCTGGCCGAGGGCTTGGACGCCGAGAAGGATCAGCACTTGACTTCGCCGTAACCGCTTAGGCATGTGATCCACCGCACTGACAGCGCCGCCGTCCCGGCGGCGCTGTCAGTGCGGTGTCATAGGCTTCCGGGGTGGAGCCAGACCTGTTCACCGCCGCCGCGGAGGACCGCCAGGAGAAGGACCCGGCCAGCAGCCCGCTGGCCGTGCGGATGCGCCCGCGCACCCTTGACGAGGTCGTGGGCCAGCAGCATCTGCTGCGCCCCGGATCCCCGCTGCGCCGTCTCGTCGGCGAGGGCAGCGGCGGTCCGGCGGGACCGTCCTCGGTCATCCTGTGGGGCCCGCCCGGCATCGGCAAGACGACACTGGCGTACGTGGTCAGCCAGGCCACCCAGAAGCGCTTCGTCGAGCTGTCGGCGATTACCGCGGGGGTCAAGGAGGTCCGCGCCGTCATCGACGGCGCGCGCCGCTCCTCGGGGGCGTACGGGCGGGAGACCGTGCTCTTCCTGGACGAGATCCATCGCTTCAGCAAGGCCCAGCAGGACTCGCTGCTGCCCGCCGTCGAGAACCGCTGGGTGACGCTGATCGCGGCCACCACGGAGAATCCGTACTTCTCGGTGATCTCCCCGTTGCTCTCCCGCTCGCTGCTGCTCACCCTGGAGCCGCTGACCGACGAGGATCTGCGCGGGCTGCTGCGCCGCGCCCTCGCCGACGAGCGCGGACTCGGCGGCGCGGTCACCCTCCCCGAGGAGGCCGAGGCCCATCTGCTGCGGATCGCGGGCGGGGACGCCCGGCGGGCGCTGACCGCGCTGGAGGCGGGCGCGGGCGCGGCCATGGCCAAGAGCGAGGACGAGATCACGCTCACCTCGCTGGAGGAGGCGGTCGACCGGGCCGCGGTGAAGTACGACCGCGCGGGCGACCAGCACTACGACGTGGCGAGCGCCCTCATCAAGTCCATCCGGGGCTCGGACGTGGACGCGGCGCTGCACTATCTGGCCCGCATGATCGAGGCGGGCGAGGACCCCCGGTTCATCGCCCGCCGGCTGATGATCTCGGCGAGCGAGGACATCGGGCTCGCCGATCCGACCGCCCTGCCCACCGCCGTGGCGGCGGCGCAGGCGGTCGCGCTGATCGGCTTCCCGGAAGCCGCGCTCACCCTCAGCCACGCCACCATCGCGCTGGCGCTCGCGCCCAAGTCCAACGCCGCCACCACGGCGATCGGCGCGGCGCTGGCCGATGTGCGGGCGGGGCTCGCGGGGCCGGTGCCGCCGCATCTGCGCGACGGGCACTACAAGGGCGCCCAGAAGCTGGGCCATGCGCAGGGGTATCTCTACCCGCACGACCTGCCAGGCGGCATCGCCGCGCAGCAGTACGCACCGGACAAGATCCACGGCAAGCGGTATTACGAGCCGACGCGCTATGGGGCGGAGGCGCGCTACGCGGATGTCGTGGAGCGGGTGCGGGCCCGGCTGCGCGGTGCCGCGCAGCCGGAGGCGTAGCGGTCCGCCGACGGTAGCCGGCGAGTCAGCCGAAGGGGCGCGCCGCTGTCGAAAGGGAGAGCGCGCGGAGGCCCTGAGGCTGCGATCGATATGCGGCTACCGCCGCGTGGACGGAGGGCCGACCACGGTCGACCGTCGACAGGGGCTTGAGCGCCCCGGCGGGGGCACCTCCCAGCGGTAGCGGGGGGAGAACCGAGCCCTAAAAAGAGCCCTAAAAAGAGGGGTCGGCCGCATCGAAGAGCGTGTGCATCGCCCGCCTCAGCCCGGAGACGTTCCGTACCGGCTCCGGGAAGTCGAAGCGGGCGTCGAACGGCTGGCCGGCGTCGTCGGTGAAGCGGACCCGGAGGCCGAAGCGGTCCAGGGCCACGGGAATCGCCGGGCCCCGGGTGCAGACCACCGCCGAGCGCTCGCCGAGCAGGGCGCACAGGCCGCGCACCTGGTCGATGTGGGCCGCGTGCAGATGCTGGAGGAGGTCGGCCTCGTGCGGGGCGAGCGGGTCGGGGGTGGCCGTCGCGAAGTCCTCCGGCTCGACGCCGTCCGCGCCCCACAGGTCGTCCACCGACGCCTCGGCGACCTCCAGCCGCAGCAGCATCCATGCGGTCCGCCCGGCCGGTCCGGGGTCGGGCCGCAGGGCGTCTTCGATGCCGAGCAGCTCGCCGACCGGATGGCGCTGGGCCAGCAGGGCCGCGCTCGCCGCGCGCTCGGCGCCGCGTACGGGGGTGAGCCAGCCGGCGACCCAGGCGCGGCCGCGGATCCGGTGGGGCATGGCCACGGGGGCGACGTCCGTGATCTCCATCACGCAGGTCAGATCGTCGTCCTGGGCGTACGCCGCGGCACGCGCGGCGGGTGAGCCGCCGGGCACCAGCAGGAGCACATCGCCGTCGGGGGTGACGGTACGGGCGGCGGGACCGTCCGTACCGAGTTCGTCCAGGGGCTCGTTTCCGGGAATCGTCAATGACGCCGTAGCCTTGGATTCAACGAGAGTACGTACGCGCTCTGCCGGCGTCGGCCGCAGGGTGATTTCCACGGGACGCGGCTGACCCTCCTCGGCGCTCTGACCAGTGCTGGGCAGGGGGATCCCAGGTCGAAACATGCGTTCTCCTCGGCTAAGGTAAGGCTCACCTAACTTACATGGAGGTTCGTTCCACGTGAACCAGTCGCGTCCCAAGGTCAAGAAGTCGCGGGCGCTCGGCATCGCGCTGACCCCGAAGGCCGTCAAGTACTTCGAGGCCCGCCCGTACCCGCCGGGTGAGCACGGCCGTGGTCGCAAGCAGACCAGTGACTACAAGGTCCGGCTGCTGGAGAAGCAGCGTCTGCGCGCTCAGTACGACATCAGCGAGCGCCAGATGGCCCGTGCCTATGACCGCGCTCGCAAGGCCGGAGGCAAGACGGGTGAGGCCCTGGTCATCGAGCTTGAGCGTCGTCTGGACGCGCTCGTCCTGCGGTCCGGTATCGCCCGCACCATCTACCAGGCCCGCCAGATGGTGGTCCACGGCCACATCGAGGTCAACGGCCGCAAGGTCGACAAGCCCTCCTTCCGGGTCCGCCCGGACGACGTGGTGATGGTCCGCGAGCGCAGCCGCGAGAAGCACCCGTTCCAGGTGGCCCGTGAGGGCGGCTACGCCCCCGACGGCGAGACCCCGCGCTACCTGCAGGTCAACCTGAAGGCGCTCGCCTTCCGGCTGGACCGGGACCCCAACCGCAAGGAGATCCCGGTGATCTGCGACGAGCAGCTCGTCGTCGAGTACTACGCCCGCTGATCCAGCGGACCGGACATACGCGAACAAGCCCGCGGGTTCCCCTTCGACATGGGTCGACGGGGAACCCGCGGGCTGTTTGATCACCCGGCCCGGACCGCCGCCAATTCCGTTTCGAGAGGGCGTGCCCGGCGCGATAAGGTCGATACCTGCCGCCCGCACCCGGATGACCGCCCGAGAGCGACGGGTGACAAACGACCAGAACGACGACAGACAACGACGACCGACGACGAGCGGCAGCAGGGAGCGGTGCAACGTGTCCGGTGGAGAGGTGGCCGGGATCCTTGTGGCCGTCTTCTGGGCGATCCTCGTGTCCTTCCTTGCCCTCGCGCTGGTGAGGCTGGCGCAGACGCTCAAGGCGGCCACCAAGCTGGTGGAAGAGGTCACCGACCAGGCGGTTCCGCTGCTCAGCGAGGCATCCGCGACCGTGCGCTCGGCCAATACCCAGCTCGCTCGCGTGGACTCGATCGCGGCGGACGTCCAGGAGGTCACCTCCAACGCCTCCGCGCTCTCCTCGACCGTCTCCACCGCCTTCGGCGGCCCGCTGGTCAAGGTGGCCGCGTTCGGCTACGGCGTACGGCGCGCCATCGGCCGCAAGGGGCGCCCGGAGGAAGAACCCGCGCGCACCGTCGTCATCGGCAAGTCCCTGCCGTCCGCCCGCCGGGGCGGCCGTCGCAACCGTGGATCGAAGGGCTGACAGACCGGATGTTCCGCCGCACATTCTGGTTCACCACCGGCGTCGCCGCCGGTGTATGGGCCACCACCAAGGTCAACCGCAAGCTCAACCAGCTCACACCGGAGAGCCTGGCGGCGCGGGCCGCCGACCGCGCGGTGCTCGCGGGCCGGCGGATCAAGCTCTTCGCGCTCGACGTACGGGACGGCATGGCCGACCGCGAGGAGGCGCTCAAGGACGCGCTCGGCCTCACCGCGGCGCCCCCGAACGGGAGGAAGCAGCTGCCCGCCCAGCGCGGCCGCGCCCAGCTCACCCGCACCTACCCCTACAACCCCCACAAAGCCGGAAATGAGGACCACTGATGGAGTCGGCTGAAATCCGCCGCCGCTGGCTGCGCTTCTTCGAAGCGCGCGGGCACACCGTCGTGCCGTCGGCGTCGCTCATCGCGGACGACCCGACGCTGCTGCTGGTCCCCGCGGGCATGGTCCCCTTCAAGCCGTACTTCCTCGGCGAGGTCAAGCCGCCCTTCGACCGGGCCGTCAGCGTGCAGAAGTGCGTGCGCACCCCGGACATCGAAGAGGTCGGCAAGACCACCCGCCACGGCACCTTCTTCCAGATGTGCGGGAACTTCTCGTTCGGCGACTACTTCAAGGAAGGCGCCATCACCTTCGCCTGGGAGCTGCTGACCAGCTCGGTGGAGGAGGGTGGCTACGGCCTTGACCCCGAGCGGCTGTGGATCACCGTCTACGAGCAGGACGAAGAGGCCGAGCGCATCTGGCGCGAGGTCATCGGCGTCCCCTCGACGCGCATCCAGCGCCTGGGCATGGGCCCGAACTACTGGTCCATGGGCGTCCCTGGCCCCTGCGGCCCCTGCTCGGAGATCAACTACGACCGCGGCCCCGAATTCGGCGAAGAGGGCGGCCCGGCGGTCAACGACGAGCGCTACGTGGAGATCTGGAACCTGGTCTTCATGCAGTACGAGCGGGGTCCGGGCGAGGGCAAGGAGAACTTCCCGATCCTCGGCGAGCTGCCCAGCAAGAACATCGACACCGGCCTCGGCCTCGAGCGCCTCGCGATGATCCTGCAGGGCGTGCGCAACATGTACGAGACCGACACGCTGCGCGTCGTCATGGACAAGGCCACCGAGCTGACCGGGGTCGCCTACGGCGCCACCCATGACAGCGATGTCTCGCTGCGCGTGGTCGCCGACCACATGCGCACCTCCGTCATGCTCATCGGCGACGGCGTGACTCCCGGCAACGAGGGCCGCGGCTATGTGCTGCGCCGCATCATGCGCCGCGCCATCCGCAACATGCGCATCCTCGGCGCCACCGAGCCGGTCGTCGGCGAGCTCGTCGACGTCGTCCTGAAGACGATGGGCCAGCAGTACCCGGAGCTGCTGACCGACCGCAAGCGCATCGAGACCGTCGCCCTCGCCGAGGAGTCGGCCTTCCTGAAGACGCTGAAGGCCGGCACCAACATCCTCGACACCGCCGTCTCCGACACCAAGGCCGCCGGCGGCACGGTGCTCCCCGGCGACAAGGCGTTCCTGCTCCATGACACCTGGGGCTTCCCGATCGACCTCACCCTCGAGATGGCCGCCGAACAGGGCCTGAGCGTGGACGAGGCGGGCTTCCGCAGGCTGATGAAGGAGCAGCGGGAGCGGGCCAAGGCCGACGCCAAGGCCAAGAAGACCGGCCACGCCGACCTTTCCGCCTACCGCGAGGTCGCCGACACCTCCGGCTCGACCGTCTTCACCGGCTACTCCGACACCGAGGGCGAGTCCACCGTCGTCGGTCTGCTGGTCGACGGGGTCTCCTCGCCCGCCGCCTCCGAGGGCGACGAGGTCGAGGTCGTCCTGGACCGCACCCCGTTCTACGCGGAGGGCGGCGGCCAGCTCGCCGACACCGGCCGGATCAGGCTGGACACCGGCGCCGTCGTCGAGGTGCGGGACGTCCAGCAGCCGGTGCCCGGCGTCAGCGTGCACAAGGGCGTCGTCCAGGTCGGCGAGGTGACGGTCGGCTCCGGCGCGTACGCCCAGATCGACGTTGCCCGCCGGCGCGCCATCGCCCGGGCCCACAGCGCCACCCACCTCACCCACCAGGCGCTGCGCGACGCCCTGGGCCCGACCGCGGCCCAGGCCGGCTCGGAGAACTCGCCCGGCCGTTTCCGCTTCGACTTCGGCTCGCCGGCCGCCGTGCCCGGCACGGTGCTCACCGACGTCGAGCAGAAGATCAACGAGGTGCTCTCCCATGAGCTCGACGTCACCGCCGAGGTGATGAGCATGGACGAGGCCAAGAAGCAGGGCGCCATCGCCGAGTTCGGCGAGAAGTACGGCGACCGGGTACGCGTGGTGACCATCGGCGACTTCTCCAAGGAGCTGTGCGGTGGCACGCATGTGCACAACACCGCCCAGCTGGGTCTGGTGAAGCTGCTCGGCGAGTCCTCCATCGGCTCCGGCGTACGCCGCGTCGAGGCCCTGGTGGGCGTGGACGCCTACAACTTCCTCGCCCGGGAGCACACCGTCGTCTCGCGCCTCACCGACCTCGTCAAGGGCCGCCCGGAGGAGCTTCCGGAGAAGATCTCCGGGATGCTCGCCAAGCTCAAGGAGGCCGAGAAGGAGATCGAGCGGTTCCGCGCCGAGAAGGTGCTGCAGGCCGCCGCCGGGCTCGCCGCGGGCGCCAAGGACGTACGGGGCGTGGCCCTGGTCGCCGCCCGGGTGCCGGACGGCACCTCCGCCGACGATCTGCGCAAGCTCGTCCTGGACGTTCGCGGGCGGCTGGATCAACTGTCGGGGGCCGTCGACCGCCCGGCCGTCGTCGCCCTCTTCACCGTCGCGAACGGCCGTCCGCTGACCGTCATCGCCACCAACGCGGCGGCCCGCGAGCGCGGCCTCAAGGCCGGCGAGCTGGTCCGTACCGCCGCCAAGACGCTGGGCGGCGGGGGCGGCGGCAAGCCGGACGTCGCCCAGGGCGGCGGCCAGAACCCGGAGGCCGTCGGCGAGGCCATCGAGGCCGTCGAGCGGCTCGTCGCGGAATCGGCCCTGTAGCCGTGCGACGCGGCAGGCGCATCGCCATCGACGTCGGGGACGCCAGGATCGGGGTCGCCTCGTGCGACCCCGACGGGATCCTCGCCACCCCCGTGGAGACCGTGCCGGGACGTGACATCCCGGCAGCTCACAAGCGGTTGGTGGCGATCGTCGAGGAGTACGAGCCCATCGAGGTGGTGGTCGGCCTGCCGCGCTCGCTCAGCGGGCGCGAGGGGCCGGCCGCGGCCAAAGTGCGCACCTTCGCGCGGGAGTTGGCCAGACGCGTCGCACCGGTGCCGGTGCGGCTGGTCGACGAGCGTATGACGACTGTCACAGCGGCCCACGGACTGCGGGCTTCTGGTGTGACGTCGAAAAAGGGCCGTTCGGTAGTTGACCAGGCAGCCGCTGTCGTCATCCTCCAGAGTGCGCTGGAGGCCGAGCGGGCCTCGGGCAGGGCGCCGGGAGAGGCCGTCGAAGTGGTCATCTGATCGCGATACGGTAACGTTCCGCGCGACACGGCAGCCGTTGCCCGTGCCAAGCACACCTCACGGCCGCCACCACCGTCGCTAGGGGTTCGATGACTGAGTACGGCCGGGGTCCCGGCTCCCAACCGTGGCATCCTGATGACCCGCTGTACGGGGACCAGGGCTGGGGTGGGCACCAGACGGTGGCCGGTCAGGACCCCTACGCGCAGGACCCCTACGCGCAGGACCCGCAGGACCCCTACGGCAGCCAGGGCGCATACGGCCAGGAGCCCTACGGGCAGGATCCGTACGGGCACCAGCAGTACCCGGACGGATACCAGCGGGAACCCCACCCCTATCAGCAGCAGCCTCAGCCTCAGTGGAACGGCCAGAACGGCGGCTATCCGCAGCAGGACTACGCGGGCGGCGGCTGGGACGGCTCGTACGGAGGCATAGACCCGCACGACCCCTACGGCACGGGACAGGGCGTGCCGGGCGGGCACGGCGACTACTACGCCGGCCAGGACGGCTACCAGGGCCAGCCGCATGTGCCGCAGCAGGCGTCGGCGCCCGGGCAGGCGCCGCAGCATACGCAGCCGATGCCCGCGGTGCCTCAGGAGCACCAGGTGCCGCGGCAGACGCGACGGCTTCAGGAACCTCAGGAAGTTCAGGACCCCGCAGACGACCAGGGCGACCAGGAGGCGGAGGACCACCCCTTCTTCCTGAACGGCAGCGGCCCAAGCGGCCGGGTCACGGCGGACGATGAGGCCGAGGACGACGACCGCGAGCGCACCGGCAAGAAGGGCAGGAGCGGCAAGCAGCCCAAGCGTCGCAGCGGTGTCGCCTGTCTCTTCGTCACCGTCGTCCTGGTGGGTGCCGTCGGCGGAGGCGGCTACTACGCGTACGACTTCTGGCAGACCCGCTTCGGCCCGGCGCCGGACTACGCCGGTGAGGGCGCCGGCCAGGTCGAGGTGGAGATCCCCGGCGGTTCGGGCAACGCCCAGATCGGCACCATCCTCGCCGACAAGGGCGTGGTCAAGAGCAGCGGTGCGTTTGTGCAGGCCGTGGAGGACAGCGGCAAGTTCGTCCAGCCGGGCTCCTACACGCTCCGCAAGGAGATGTCCGGCGCGGCAGCGGTCAAGCTGATGCTCGACCCCGCCAGCAGCAACGGCCTGACCGTCACCGAGGGCATGCGTGACGCGGCGATCTACGCGGCGATCGACAAGAAGATCGGCCTGAAGGCGGGGACCACGGCGGGCGTCGCCAAGAAGCAGGTCAAGAGCCTCGGGCTGCCGTCGTGGGCCGATGACAACGCCAAGATCAAGGATCCGCTGGAAGGATTCCTCTACCCGTCCCGCTACAGCGTGGCCAAGGGCGCCAAGCCCGCGGAGGTCCTGCGGAAGATGGTCGCCCTCGCCAAGCAGAACTACGCGAAGCAGGACCTGGAGGGCAAGGCCGAGGAGCTGGGCCTGAAGTCCCCGCTGCAGCTGATCACCGCGGCCAGTCTGGTCCAGGCGGAGGGCGTCACCCACGACGACTTCCGCAAGATGTCCGAGGTCGTCTACAACCGGCTCAAACCCGGAAACACCGAGACCAACGGCAAGCTGGAATTCGACTCCACCTACAACTACATCAAGAACCAGAGCAAGATCGATATCCCGATCAATGAGATCAAGAAGTACAACAACCCCTACAACACGTACTTTTACCAGGGGCTGCCGCCCGGCCCGATCGGAAATCCGGGCCAGGACGCGCTGAAGGCGGCGATGAACCCGACCAGCGACGGCTGGTATTACTTCATCTCGCTCGACGGCAAGACGAGCCAATTCTCGAAGACCTACACGGAACACCAGAAGTGGGTCGACAAGTTCAACAAGCAGCGCACGAACGGCTGAGGAAAGAATGTCGCACAACCGCAGGGCAGCGGTGCTCGGCTCGCCGATCGCCCACTCCCTGTCCCCGGTGCTGCACCGCGCCGCGTACGCGGCGCTGGGGCTGACCGGCTGGACGTACGACCGCTTCGAGGTGGACGAGGCCGGTCTGCCGGCCTTCTTCAAGCGGCTCGACGAGACCGGGGGAGCGGCCTGGGCGGGTCTCTCCCTGACCATGCCGCTCAAGCGTGCCGTCATCCCGCTGCTGGACCGGATCAGCGACACGGCGACGTCGGTGGAGGCCGTCAACACGGTCGTCTTCACCGAGGACGGCGGCCGCGTCGGGGACAACACAGACATCCCGGGCATGCTGGCGGCGCTGAGTGAGCGCGGCGTGGAGCGCGTGGAGCGCGCCGCCGTGCTGGGCGCCGGCGCCACGGCCTCCTCTGCCCTGGCCGCGCTCTCCCGGATCTGCGACGGCGAGGTCACCGCGTACGTCCGCAGTGACGCGCGCGCGGCCGAGATGCGGCAGTGGGGCGAGCGGCTGGGCGTCGGAGTGCGCACCGCGGACTGGGGGAGCGCCGCAGAGGCGTTCAGTGCGCCGCTGGTGATCGCCACCACCCCCGCGGGCACGACGGACGCGCTCGCCGCGTCCGTGCCGGACCGTCCCGGCGCCCTCTTCGACGTCCTGTACGACCCGTGGCCGACGGCCCTCGCCGGCGCCTGGTCGGCGCGCGGCGGCGCGGTCGTCGGCGGGCTGGACCTCCTGGTTCACCAGGCGGTGCTCCAGGTCGAGCAGATGACGGGCCGCGCCCCCGCGCCGCTGGCCGCGATGCGCGAAGCGGGCGAGGCGGGGCTGGCCGCCCGCTGACCGCTCGCCGCCTCCGGTGATCTCTCGTCGGCCCCTCGCCGCTGGTTCGCGAAGGGGTCCATCCCATGGACCGCCAACCGGGACAAGCCCCGGACGTGGGAGGATCGGAGGTGGCGGGCCGGGGTCGCGCGCATCCGGCCGCGCCGCAGGACGTCAAGGCGCGAGCATGAGGGAGCACCGTTGAGCAGGTTGCGCTGGCTGACCGCGGGGGAGTCGCACGGCCCCGCACTCGTGGCGACGCTGGAGGGGCTGCCCGCCGGCGTGCCGATCACCACCGACATGGTGGCGGACGCCCTCGCGCGGCGGCGGCTCGGCTATGGCCGCGGTGCCCGGATGAAGTTCGAGCGCGACGAGGTCACCTTCATCGGCGGCGTCCGGCACGGACTGACCATCGGCTCCCCGGTCGCGATCATGGTCGGCAACACCGAGTGGCCGAAGTGGGAGCAGGTCATGGCGGCTGACCCGGTGGATCCCGAGATCCTCGCCGGCCTGGCCCGTAACGCGCCGCTCACTCGCCCCCGCCCCGGCCACGCCGACCTCGCCGGCATGCAGAAGTACGGCTTCGACGAGGCCCGGCCGATCCTGGAGCGCGCCAGCGCCCGCGAGACCGCCGCCCGGGTGGCGCTGGGCACCGTCGCCCGCTCCTACCTCAAGGAGACGACCGGGATCGAGATCGTCTCCCATGTCGTGGAGCTGGCCGGCGCCAAGGCGCCGTACGGCGTCCACCCCCAGCCGTCCGACGTCGAGCGGCTCGACGCCGACCCGGTGCGTTGCCTCGACAGTGACGCGAGCAAGGCGATGGTCGCCGAGATCGACCAGGCCCACAAGGACGGCGACACGCTCGGCGGCGTCGTCGAGGTGCTGGCGTACGGCGTGCCGGTCGGCCTCGGCTCGCATGTGCACTGGGACCGCCGGCTGGACGCGCGGCTGGCCGCCGCGCTGATGGGCATCCAGGCCATCAAGGGCGTCGAGGTCGGCGACGGCTTCGACCTCGCCCGGGTGCCCGGTTCGAAGGCGCATGACGAGATCGTGCCGACGGACGAGGGCATCAAGCGCTCCACGGGCCGCTCCGGTGGCACCGAGGGCGGGCTGACCAACGGCGAGCTGCTGCGGGTACGGGCCGCGATGAAGCCGATCGCGACCGTGCCGCACGCGCTGGCCACCGTCGATGTGACCACCGGCGAGCCGACCCAGGCCCACCACCAGCGCTCGGACGTCTGCGCCGTCCCGGCGGCGGGCATCGTCGCCGAGGCCATGGTCGCGCTGGTCCTCGCGGACGCGGTCGCGGAGAAGTTCGGCGGTGACTCGGTCGCCGAGACCCGCCGCAATGTCGAGGGCTACCTCGACAACCTGGCGATCCGGTGAACGGCGCCGTGAGCGCGGGTCCGGCCGTGGTGCTGGTCGGGCCCATGGGCGTCGGCAAGACCACCGTCGGGCGGGCGCTCGCGGACCGCCTCGGCACCACCTTCCGCGACACCGACACCGATATCGTCGAGACGGCGGGCAAGGAGATCTCGGAGATCTTCTTCGACGAGGGCGAGCCGCACTTCCGCGAGCTGGAGCGGCAGGCCGTGCGGGCCGCCGTCGCCGAGCACTCGGGCGTACTCGCCCTCGGCGGCGGCGCGGTCATGGACGAGGGCACCCGGGCACTGCTCGCCGGCCTTCCGGTCGTCTTCCTGGAGATGGGCGTCGCCGAGGCCGTCAAGCGCACCGGGCTCGACGCCCCGCGCCCGCTGCTCGCCGTCAACCCCCGTCAGCGCTGGCGCGAGCTGATGGAGCAGCGCCGTCCGCTGTACACCGAGGTCGCCCGCGCCGCGGTGTCGACCGAGGGCCGCACCCCCGAAGAAGTCGCCGATGCCGTCCTCGACGCACTGGAGCTGAAGAACGCATGACCACCGACACCCCTACGCGCATCCAGGTCGGAGGCACCGCGGGCACCGATCCGTACGAGGTGCTGGTCGGCCGGCAGCTGCTCGGCGAGCTGCCCGGGCTGATCGGGGGCGCCGCCCGCCCGTCTCCCACCGCCACCCTCAACGGAGGCGCCGCGCGCCACGGCCATGTTCAACGTGTCGCCGTACTGCACCCCGAGGCGCTGGCCGAGACCGGTGAGGCCGTCCGCCAGGACCTCGCCGACCAGGGCTACGAGGCCATCGCCATCCAGCTGCCGAACGCGGAGGAGGCCAAGACCGCCGAGGTCGCCGCCTACTGCTGGAAGGCGCTCGGCCAGACCGGCTTCACCCGCACCGATGTGATCGTCGGCGTCGGCGGTGGTGCCACCACCGACGTCGCGGGGTTCGTGGCCGCGACCTGGCTGCGCGGGGTGCGCTGGATCGCCGTTCCGACGACGGTGCTCGGCATGGTCGACGCGGCGGTCGGCGGCAAGACCGGTATCAACACCGCCGAGGGCAAGAACCTCGTCGGCGCCTTCCACCCCCCGGCCGGTGTGCTGTGCGACCTGGCCGCCCTGGACTCGCTGCCGGTCAACGACTACGTCAGCGGGCTCGCCGAGGTCATCAAGGCGGGCTTCATCGCCGACCCGGAGATCCTGGAGCTGATCGAGCGGGACCCGGCCGGCGCCCGTACGCCGAACGGCCCGTACGCCGCCGAGCTCATCGAGCGGTCGATCCGGGTCAAGGCGGAGGTCGTCTCCAGCGACCTCAAGGAGTCGGGGCTGCGCGAGATCCTCAACTACGGCCATACGCTGGCGCACGCCATCGAGAAGAACGAGCGCTACAACTGGCGGCATGGGGCGGCCGTCTCCGTCGGCATGGTCTTCGCCGCCGAACTGGGCCGCCTCGCGGGCCGCTTGGACGACGCCACGGCCGACCGGCACCGCACCGTCCTGGAGGCGGTCGGCCTGCCGCTCACCTACCGCGGCGACCAGTGGCCCAAACTGCTGGAGACCATGAAGGTCGACAAGAAGTCCCGGGGTGACCTGCTGCGCTTCATCGTCCTCGACGGTCTGGCCAAGCCCACCGTGCTGGAGGGCCCGGACCCGGCGGTGCTGCTCGCCGCGTACGGGGAGATCTCGGCCTGACGCATCCTGGCGTGTCCTGACGCGTCCTGGCACGTCCTGGCACGTCCTGGCACGTCACAACTCTGTCATCGCGTGCCGGAGCCCGCGGCGGTGCCGCGGGCTCCGCAATCGGCTGTTTCGCCTCGCACTTGCGGGCACTGACACACGAATTGCCTGGCTGACGGTGCGCGCCGGGCACTCATCGGGTTTGCCGGGCGTTCACACAGCGGCGTCCGGGGCAGGTACCGTTCGCTGGGAGCGGCCTCACCGCCGCGTCATCACACGTCAGTTGTCAGTCGAGAACTGCTGTACGAGACGGAGTGCCACCGGATGCAGCACGCAGTGGGAGCTCCGCTGCCACCGCCCCACCGGCCCGGTCAGGGACCCGGGCCGCAGGGCGCAGGCTGGGCCCAGGGCGCGAGCCATCACCCCGGTCCTCACCCGAACCCCCCCGCCCCGCCCGGCCCCCCGCCGCCCCCCGGGGCGCCGGTCGAGCCCGTGAACACCACCGGCCATATCCAGCTGCCGCCCGGCGGCCCCGTGCCGCTGCCGCATCCTCCGGCCGACCCGGCGGTCGCCGACGCCTCGCAGGCGGCGGTGGCGGTGCTGCTGATCGGACCGGCCGGGGCGGGCAAGACGACGGTCGCCCGCCACTGGGCCGACCGCCGCCGGGTGCCGACCGCGCACATCAGCCTGGACGACGTACGGGAATGGGTCAGGTCCGGTTTCGCCAACCCCCAGTCCGGCTGGAACGAGCACTCCGAGGCGCAGTACCGTCTCGCCCGCCGCACCTGCGGCTTCGCCGCCCGTAACTTCCTGGCCAACGGGATCTCCTGCATCCTCGACGACGCGGTCTTCCCGGACCGCCCGGTCGTCGGCCTCGGCGGCTGGAAGCGTCATGTGGGCCCCGGTCTGCTGCCCGTGGTGGTGCTGCCCGGTCTGGAGATCGTCCTGGAGCGGAACGCGGCCCGCAGCGGCAACCGCCGCCTCAGCGACGAGGAGGTGGCGCGGATCCACGGCCGGATGGCCGGGTGGTACGGCTCCGGGCTGCCGATCATCGACAACTCGACGTACGACGTGGAAACCACGGCCCGCATGCTGGACGAGGTCGTCGCCCGCTCGATCGCGTCCCCGCCCGCCTGGTGACAACGCGAGTGAGCCGAAGGGGCGCGCCGCTGTCGAAAGGGAGAGCGCGCGGAGGCCCTGAGGCTGCGATCGATATGCGGCTACCGCCGTGTGGAGCGAGCACGGTCGACCGTCGACAGGGGCTTGAGTGCCCCGGCGGGGGCGCCTCCCAGCGTAGCTGGGGGAGAACCGAGCGCTGATGAACCGGCCCCGGCCGCCCATCCGGCCGCGCTCGACCGGCCGCCTCGCCCGGTACTGCGTACGCTCGGGGTATGTCCGAGGTGTACGCGGCCCGACGCGCCCGCCTGCACGATCAGTGCGCCACGGCCGGGAGCGCGGCCGCGCTGGTCTCCCGGCCCGCCAATGTGCGCTATTTGTGCGGCGCCGCGCCGCCCGGCGCGGTGTTGCTGCTCGGGCCCGCGCAGGATGTGCTGGTGGCGTCCGAGACGCCGTCCTGGGGGGTTGGGCCGGGCTCGCACCCCGATGACCTGCGGCTGCTCGTACTGCCCGGTCCGGACGGCGATCCGGCGGTGGCCGCCGCCGATCTGGCGGCGGCCGACGGCGCCGACTCGCTGGCCGTGGAGGAGCACGATCTGACCGTCGCCCGCCACCGGAGGCTCGGCTCCACGGCCCCGGGCCTGTGCCTCGCCGATCTGGGCCGGGCGGTGGAGCAGCTGCGGCTCGTCAAGGACGACGAGGAGATCTCGTGCATGCGGATCGCCGGGGAGCTCGCCGACCAGGCGCTCGGTGAGCTGCTGGAGTCGATCCTGGTGGGCCGTACCGAGCGCCATCTCGCGCTGGAGCTGGAGCGCCGGCTGGTGGACCACGGGGCGGACGGACCGGGCTTTCCCACCGTGGTCGCCGCCGGACCCAACGCGGGCCGGCCCGGCCATCTGCCCACCGACCGGCGGGTCGAGGAGGGCGATTTCCTCACCATCCGGCTCGGCGCCGACTACCGCGGCTACCGCTGCCAGGTGGGCCGTACGTTTGTCATCGGGCCCTCGCCGGCGGACTGGCAGGTGGAGCTGTACGACGTCGTCTTCGCCGCTCAGCGGGCCGGGCGGGAGTCGCTGCTGCCGGGCACCGGGTACCGGGACGTGGACCGGGTGACGCGCCAGGTGCTGGACGCGGCGGGGTACGGAGAGGCGCTGGAAGCCCGGATGGGACACGGTGTGGGCCTGGAAATCGACGAGGACCCTCGGCTGGCGGCGTCAGCCATGGGTAAACTGGACGCTTGTGTGCCGGTCACCGTCGAGCCGGGGGTCCACCTTCCGGGCCGGGGCGGTGTCCGGATCGATGACACGCTCGTCGTCCGCCCCGAGGCGGACGGCGGACCCGAGCTACTCACCATCACGACCAAAGAGCTGCTCGCGCTCTAGCCCGGCTTCGGCCGGATGCTGGCGCGCCGCACTTTCTGGTCTCCACCAGCTGCAGTCCAGGAGATCCCGCAACCGTGGCATCCACGAACGACCTCAAGAACGGCATGGTGCTCAAGCTCGAAGGCGGCCAGCTCTGGTCCGTCGTCGAGTTCCAGCACGTCAAGCCCGGCAAGGGCCCTGCATTCGTGCGCACCAAGCTCAAGAACGTGCTCTCCGGCAAGGTGGTCGACAAGACTTTCAACGCCGGTGTGAAGGTCGAGACGGCCAATGTCGACAAGCGCGGCATGCAGTTCTCGTACAAGGACGGCGAGAGCTTTGTGTTCATGGACATGGACACGTTCGACCAGATCTACATCACCCCCGAGGTCGTCGGGGACAACGCCCGGTACCTGCTCGAGGGGTTCGAGGCGGTCGTGGCGATGTACGAGGGCAACCCCCTGTACGTCGAACTGCCCGCCGCCGTCGAGCTGGTGATCGAGTACACCGAGCCGGGCGTCCAGGGTGACCGCTCCACCGGTGGCACCAAGCCGGCCAAGCTCGAGACCGGCTACGAGATCGGCGTCCCGCTGTTCATCACCACCGGTGAGAAGATCAAGGTCGACACCCGCTCCGGTGAGTACCTCGGTCGGGTGAACAACTAACCGTGGCTGCCCGCAACAAGGCCCGTAAGCGTGCCTTTCAGATCCTTTTCGAGGCCGACCAGCGTGGCAGCTCCGTGCAGACGGTCCTCGCGGACTGGATTCGGCACGCCCGGACCGACGACCGGCAGCCGCCGGTCAGCGAATACACGATGCAGCTCGTCGAGGGGTATGCGCAGCACACCGCCCGGATCGACGAGCTGCTCGCCACCTATGCGGTGGGCTGGACGCTGGACCGGATGCCGGTCGTCGACCGGAACATCCTGCGGCTCGGCGCGTACGAGCTGATCTGGGAGGACGCGACCCCCGACGCTGTGGTGATCGACGAGGCGGTGCAGCTCGCCAAGGAGTTCTCCACCGATGACTCGCCGGCCTTTGTCAACGGTCTGCTGGGCCGTATCAAGGAGCTGAAGCCGAGTCTGCGCCGCGACCCGGAAGGCCAGGCCCCGGAAAGCCAGGCATAGCCGCGCCGCACCGCACGCACCAGACATGACAAAGCCGCCGGGGGCGGTGGAGACCTTCAGGGCCCTCCACCGCCCCCGGCGGCACGTTTCTGCTGGTTGAGGCTGGTTGAGGGGGTAGTCGACTCAGACATCCTCGTGCTGGACCGCGCGCCGGGCGTCGGCGCCGAGCACGCCCCAGCTGATCAGCTGCTCGGTCAGCACGGACGGAGACTGGTCGTAGATAACGGCGAGGGTGCGCAGATCGTCCTGGCGGATCGAGAGCACCTTGCCGTTGTAGTCACCGCGCTGGCTCTGGATCGTGGCGGCATACCGCTGCAGCGGGCCCGCCTTCTCGACCGGCACATGGGCCAGCCGCTCCAGGTCCAGTACCAGCTTCGGCGGCGGCTCGGCGGCCCCTGCCGGGCTCGTGCCCGGGAGCAGCTCTTGCACCGGGACGCCGTAGAAGTCGGCCAGCTCGGCGAGACGCTGCACGGTCACTGCACGGTCGCCGCGCTCGTACGATCCCACCACCACGGCCTTCCAGCGGCCCTGGGACTTCTCCTCGACGCCGTGAAGGGAGAGGCCCTGCTGGGTGCGGATGGCGCGGAGCTTGGCCCCGAGCTGTTTGGCGTATTCGCTGGACATAAAGCTCCCCGGACGAAGACTGGTAACTCACTGTGAGGTTACGCAGCGTAATCTCCATTCGTCAAGCCGAATGGAGCGGAGGGGCTCCCGTCAGGGGCGTTGACGGACGGCCGCCAGGCGCCTGCTATTGTGAATGGCGCAATTTCCGACGTCCTTTAAGGTCCGTCCCGTGAGGCGGAGAAGGAGGTCCGTGTCGTATGGACGCACGTACTTCGGACGCCGCGCGCTCCGTGCTGGAAGCACCGGATATCGCGCGGGTTCTCACCCGTATCGCCCACGAGATCGTCGAGCGCGCCAAGGGCGCCGACGACGTGGTGCTGCTCGGCATTCCCACCCGGGGTGTCCATCTCGCCCGGCGGCTGGCCGCCCGGCTGGAGGAGATCACCAAAAGGGCGCCCGGCGAGGTTCCGGTCGGTTCGCTCGACATCACCATGTACCGCGACGACCTGCGGCTGCGCCCGGCCCGTGCGCTTGCCCGCACCGACATCCCCGGTGACGGCATCGACGGCCGTCTGGTGGTCCTCGTGGACGATGTGCTCTTCTCCGGCCGCACCATCCGCGCCGCCCTGGACGCCCTGGGCGACATCGGGCGGCCGCGCGCGGTGCAGCTCGCGGTCCTCGTCGACCGCGGCCACCGTGAACTGCCGATCCGCGCCGACTACGTCGGCAAGAACCTCCCCACGTCGCTGCGGGAGACGGTCAAGGTCCAGCTCAGCGAGGAGGACGGCCGCGACAGCGTGCTCCTCGGTGTGCGCGAGACAGCCCCCGCGGACGGGAAATAGCGCCCTCGCACCGACGGCGCGGTCCCCGGTGATCCCGGTACCCGCCCGCCGGACACCGGTGCCGGCCACCACGGCCGTGCCACCGGTCGCCGCGCCTGCCCGCCCGCACGCCCGCATCCCTCCTTCACCCACGGAGCACCCGGATGAAGCGCCATCTCATCTCGGCCGCCGACCTCTCGCGCGACGACGCCGTCCTGATCCTCGACACCGCCGAGGAGCTGGCCCGGCTCGCCGACCGGCCGATCAAGAAACTGCCGACCCTGCGCGGCCGTACCGTCGTCAACCTCTTCTTCGAGGACTCGACCCGCACCCGCATCTCCTTCGAGGCGGCCGCCAAGCGGCTGT
The DNA here is from genome assembly GCF_040607655.1 of Streptomyces sp. NPDC005266. Classification (NCBI taxonomy): domain Bacteria; kingdom Bacillati; phylum Actinomycetota; class Actinomycetes; order Kitasatosporales; family Streptomycetaceae; genus Streptomyces; species Streptomyces sp. NPDC005266. The sequence goes on along the minus strand of NZ_JBEXHC010000003.1, from coordinate 139,108 downwards.
CCGCCGACGTCATCAACTTCTCCGCCAAGGGCTCCTCGGTCTCCAAGGGCGAGTCGCTGAAGGACACCGCGCTCACCCTGGAGGCGATGGGCGCCGACGCCGTCGTCATCCGGCACCACGCCTCCGGCGCCCCGCACCGGCTCGCCACCTCCGGCTGGATCCGCGGCTCCGTCGTCAACGCCGGTGACGGCACCCATGAGCACCCCACCCAGGCGCTGCTCGACGCCTTCACGATGCGCCGCCGGCTGAGCCCGGAGGGCGCCGGCACCGGAGAGGACCTGGCCGGCCGCCGGGTCACGATCGTCGGTGATGTGCTGCACAGCCGCGTCGCCCGCTCCAATGTCCATCTGCTGTCCACCCTCGGCGCCGAGGTCACCCTGGTCGCCCCGCCGACCCTGGTCCCCTTCGGCGTCGAGAGCTGGCCCTGCGAGGTCTCGTACGACCTGGACGCGGTGGTCGGCAAGTCCGACGCCGTGATGATGCTGCGCGTCCAGCGCGAGCGCATGAACGCCGCGTTCTTCCCCACCGAGCGGGAGTACGCCCGCCGCTACGGCCTGGACGGCGACCGCATGGCGCGGATGCCCGAGCACGCGATCGTCATGCACCCCGGCCCGATGAACCGCGGCATGGAGATCGCCGCCGAGGTGGCCGACTCCGACCGCTGCACCGCCGTCGAGCAGGTCGCCAACGGCGTCTCGATCCGCATGGCCGTCCTGTATCTGCTGCTCGGCGGCAATGAGTCCGCCGTTGCCGCCGCCCGCACCGAGGAGAGCAAGTAACCATGACCGAGACGAACAAGACGCTGCTGCGCGGTGCGAAGGTGCTCGGCGGCGAGCCGCAGGACGTGCTGATCGAGGGCGAGCGGATCGCCGCCGTCGGCACCGGCATCGACGCGGGCGACGCCACCGTGATCGACGCGGCGGGGCAGATCCTGCTCCCCGGCCTCGTCGACCTCCACACCCATCTGCGCGAGCCCGGCCGTGAGGACTCCGAGACGGTCCTCACCGGCACCAGGGCCGCCGCCGTCGGCGGCTTCACCGCCGTCCACGCCATGGCCAACACCTTCCCGGTCGCCGACACCGCGGGCGTCGTGGAGCAGGTGTGGCGGCTCGGCAAGGAGTCCGGCTACTGCGATGTCCAGCCCGTCGGCGCCGTGACCGTCGGCCTGGAGGGCAAGCAGCTCGCCGAGCTCGGCGCCATGCACGAGTCCGCCGCCGGGGTGCGGGTCTTCTCCGACGACGGCAAGTGCGTGGACGACGCCGTGATCATGCGCCGGGCCCTGGAGTACGTGAAGGCGTTCGACGGTGTCATCGCCCAGCACGCCCAGGAGCCGCGGCTGACCGAGGGCGCCCAGATGAACGAGGGCATCGTCTCCGCCGAGCTCGGTCTCGGCGGCTGGCCGGCCGTCGCCGAGGAGTCGATCATCGCCCGCGATGTGCTGCTCGCCGCGCACGTCGGCTCCCGGGTGCACATCTGCCATCTGTCCACCGCCGGCTCGGTGGAGATCGTCCGCTGGGCCAAGTCCAAGGGCTGGCACGTCACCGCCGAGGTCACCCCGCACCATCTGCTGCTGACCGACGAGCTCGTACGCTCCTACGACCCGGTCTACAAGGTGAACCCGCCGCTGCGCACCGAGGCCGACGTCATGGCGCTGCGCGAGGCGCTCGCCGACGGCACCATCGACTGCGTCGCCACCGATCACGCCCCGCATCCGCACGAGGACAAGGACTGCGAGTGGGGCGCCGCGGCCATGGGCATGGTGGGCCTGGAGACCGCGCTGTCCGTCGTCCAGCACACCATGGTCGACACCGGGCTGCTGGACTGGGCGGGCGTCGCCGACCGAATGTCGGCACGCCCCTCGGCCATCGGCCGGCTCGTGGGCCACGGCCGCCCCATCGCCGCCGGGGAGCCCGCGAACCTCACCCTGCTCGACTCCGCTTACCGTGGTGTGGTGAACCCCGCGGGCTTCGCCTCCCGCAGCCGCAACACCCCCTACGAGGGCCGTGAACTGCCGGGCCGCGTGACACACACCTTCCTGCGGGGCCGGGCGACGGTCGTGGACGGGAAGTTGGCGTGACACCTCTGAGCAATCCGGCCGCGGACCTCATGGTCCTGGCGGCCGGACAGAAGTCGCAGGACGTGACGGACTGGGCCGCGCGCATCGGCTGGGTCGTCGGGCTGCTGCTGGTCATCGGGCTCGTCTACTGGCTGATGCGCGAGGGCTGGAAGTGGCGCGGCACGCTGCAGGGCGATCTGCCCGAGCTGCCCGCCGTCCCGGAGGAACCCGGCGAGGCCACGCCGGCCCACCCGTCGCCCGCCGCCCACCCGTCGCCCGCCGCCCACCCGTCACCCGCCACCACCCTCAACGGAAAGCCCCTTAGACTCAGCGGCCGCTACCACGGCTCGACCACCGCCGGGCAATGGCTCGACCGGATCGTCGCCCAGGGCCTCGGCACCCGAAGCCGCGTCGAGCTCACCCTCACCGACCAGGGCCTCGTCGTCCTGCGGCCCGGAGCCCGGGACTTCTTCATCCCCGCCGCCGCTCTGCGCGGCGCCCGGCTCGACAAGGGCATCGCGGGCAAGGTCCTCTCCGAGGGCGGGCTGCTGGTGATCACTTGGCGGCTGGGCGACCGGCTGATCGACTCCGGCTTCCGCTCCGACCACGCCGCCGAGCACACCACCTGGGTTTCCGCCCTGAGCACCGAGAAGACCGAGCAAGAACAGCAAGAACAGGAAGGCGCACGATGACGACCTCCACCCGGGGGGCCAAGACCCCCGCCGTACTCGTCCTGGAGGACGGCCGCACCTTCCGCGGCCGTGCCTACGGGGCCGTGGGGGAGACCTTCGGCGAGGCCGTGTTCTCCACCGGTATGACCGGCTACCAGGAGACCCTGACCGACCCGTCCTACCACCGCCAGGTCGTCGTCATGACCGCCCCGCACATCGGCAACACCGGCGTCAACGACGAGGACCCCGAGTCCCAGCGGATCTGGGTCTCCGGCTATGTGGTGCGCGACCCGGCCCGTACGCCGTCCAACTGGCGCTCCCGCCGCACCCTGGACGACGAGCTCGCCGCCCAGGGCGTCGTGGGCATCAGCGGCATCGACACCCGCGCCCTCACCCGCCATCTGCGCGAGCGCGGCGCCATGCGCGTCGGCATCTTCTCGGGTGAGGCGATCACGGACGAGGCCACGCTGCTGGCCAAGGTGCAGGCCGCCCCGCAGATGAAGGGCGCCGACCTCAGCGGCGAGGTCGCCACCGCCGAGACCTATGTCGTCCCGGCGATCGGCACCAAGCGGTTCACCGTGGCCGCCGTCGACCTCGGCATCAAGGGCATGACCCCGCACCGGATGGCCGAGCGCGGCATCGAGGTGCACGTCCTGCCCGCGACGGCGACGGTTGAGGACATCTACGCGGTGAACCCGGACGGGGTGTTCTTCTCCAACGGGCCGGGCGACCCGGCCACCGCCGACCACCCCGTCTCCCTCATGCGGGGTGTGCTGGAGCGGTCCACCCCCCTGTTCGGCATCTGCTTCGGCAACCAGATCCTCGGCCGGGCGCTCGGCTTCGGCACGTACAAGCTGAAGTACGGGCACCGCGGGATCAACCAGCCGGTGCAGGACCGCACCACCGGCAAGGTCGAGGTCACCGCGCACAACCACGGCTTCGCCGTGGACGCCCCGCTCGACCGGGCCTCCGACACGCCCTACGGGCGGGCCGAGGTCTCCCATGTCTGCCTCAACGACAACGTGGTCGAGGGGCTGCGGTTGCTCGAGCGCCCCGCTTTCAGCGTCCAGTACCACCCGGAAGCCGCCGCGGGGCCGCATGACGCCGCCTACCTGTTCGACCGCTTCGTCTCCCTGATGGAGGGCCAGCGTGCCTAAGCGCACCGACATCCAGTCCGTTCTGGTCATCGGCTCCGGCCCGATCGTCATCGGCCAGGCAGCCGAGTTCGACTACTCCGGCACCCAGGCGTGCCGCGTCCTCAAGGCCGAGGGACTGCGGGTCATCCTGGTCAACTCCAACCCGGCCACGATCATGACCGACCCGGAGATCGCCGACGCCACCTATGTCGAGCCGATCACCCCGGAGTACGTCGAGAAGATCATCGCCAAGGAGCGCCCCGACGCGCTGCTGCCCACCCTCGGCGGCCAGACCGCGCTCAACACCGCGATCTCCCTCCATGAGGCGGGCACCCTCGACGAATACGGCGTCGAACTGATCGGCGCCAACGTCGAGGCGATCCACAAGGGCGAGGACCGCGACCAGTTCAAGGACGTCGTCAAAGCCGTCAAGGCCAAGATCGGCCACGGCGAGTCCGCCCGCTCGGTCATCTGCCACTCCATGGACGACGTGCTGGCGGGAGTGGACGAGCTCGGCGGCTACCCCGTCGTCGTCCGCCCCTCCTTCACCATGGGCGGCGCGGGCTCCGGCTTCGCGCACGACGAGAACGAACTGCGCCGTATCGCCGGGCAGGGCCTGGCCCTCTCGCCCACCACCGAGGTGCTCCTGGAGGAGTCCATCCTCGGCTGGAAGGAGTACGAGCTGGAGCTGATGCGCGACAAGCACGACAACGTCGTGGTCGTCTGCTCGATCGAGAACTTCGACCCGATGGGCGTGCACACCGGCGACTCGATCACCGTCGCCCCGGCGATGACGCTGACCGACCGGGAGTACCAGATTCTGCGGGACATCGGCATCGCCGTGATCCGCGAGGTCGGTGTCGACACCGGCGGCTGCAACATCCAGTTCGCCGTCAACCCCGAGGACGGCCGGGTCATCGTCATCGAGATGAACCCGCGCGTCTCCCGCTCCTCCGCGCTGGCCTCCAAGGCGACCGGCTTCCCCATCGCCAAGATCGCCGCCCGGCTGGCCGTCGGCTACACGCTCGACGAGATCCCGAACGACATCACCGAGAAGACCCCGGCGTCCTTCGAGCCCACGCTCGACTACGTCGTCGTCAAGGTGCCCCGCTTCGCCTTCGAGAAGTTCCCGGGCGCCGACGCTCGCCTCACCACCACCATGAAGTCGGTCGGCGAGGCCATGGCCATCGGCCGTAACTTCACCGAGGCGCTTCAGAAGGCGCTGCGCTCGCTGGAGAAGAAGGGCAGCCAGTTCGACTTCACCGGCGAGCCCGGCGACCGGGCCGAGCTGCTGGCCCGGGCCGTGGAGCCGACCGACGGCCGGATCAACACCGTCATGCGGGCGATCCGGGCCGGGGCCACCCCGCAGGAGATCTTCGACGCGACGAAGATCGACCCGTGGTTCGTGGACCAGCTCTTCCTGATCAAGGAGATCGCGGACGGGCTCGCCGCCGCCGACAAGCTGGACCCCGGGCTACTGGCCGAGGCCAAGCGACACGGCTTCTCCGACGCCCAGATCGCCGGGATCCGCTCGCTGCGCGAGGACGTGGTCCGCGAGGTGCGGCACGCGCTTGGCATCCGGCCCGTCTACAAGACGGTCGACACCTGCGCCGCCGAATTCGCCGCCAAGACCCCGTACTTCTACTCCTCCTACGACGAGGAGTCCGAGGTCGCCCCGCGCGAGACCCCCGCGGTGATCATCCTCGGCTCGGGACCCAACCGGATCGGCCAGGGCATCGAGTTCGACTACTCCTGCGTCCACGCCTCCTTCGCGCTGCACGACGCGGGCTACGAGACCGTCATGGTCAACTGCAACCCGGAGACCGTCTCCACCGACTACGACACCTCCGACCGGCTCTACTTCGAGCCGCTCACCCTGGAGGACGTGCTGGAGATCGTCCACGCCGAGCAGCAGGCGGGCCCGGTCGCCGGCGTGATCGTCCAGCTCGGCGGCCAGACCCCGCTGGGCCTGGCCCAGGCGCTCAAGGACAACGGGGTGCCGATCGTCGGCACCTCGCCCGAGGCGATCAACCTCGCCGAGGAGCGCGGCGCCTTCGGCCGGGTGCTCACCGAGGCCGGGCTGCCCGCCCCCAAGTACGGCACCGCCTTCTCCTTCGAGCAGGCCAAGGGCATCGCCGCCGAGATCGGCTACCCGGTCATGGTCCGCCCCTCGTACGTCCTGGGCGGGCGCGGCATGGAGATCGTCTACGACGAGCCCTCGTTGGCCGGGTATCTGGAGCGGCACGCGGGGCTCATCTCCGAGCATCCGGTGCTCATCGACCGCTTCCTCGACGACGCCATCGAGATCGACGTCGACGCGCTCTACGACGGCCATGAGCTCTACCTCGGCGGCGTCATGGAGCACATCGAGGAGGCCGGTATCCACTCCGGCGACTCGGCCTGCGCCCTGCCCCCGATCACCCTCGGCGGCTTCGACATCAAGCGGCTGCGCGCCTCGACCGAGGCCATCGCGCGGGGCGTCGGCGTCCGCGGCCTGATCAACATCCAGTTCGCGATGGCCGGGGACATTCTCTACGTGCTGGAGGCGAACCCGCGCGCGTCCCGTACGGTCCCCTTCACCTCCAAGGCCACCGCCGTACCGCTGGCCAAGGCCGCCGCCCGGATCTCGCTGGGCGCGACCATCGCCGAGCTGCGGGCCGAGGGGCTGCTGCCCTCCAGTGGCGACGGCGGCACGCTGCCGCTGGACGCGCCGATCTCCGTCAAGGAGGCCGTGATGCCCTGGTCGCGCTTCCGGGACGCGTCCGGGCGCGGGGTGGACACCATCCTCGGCCCGGAGATGCGCTCGACCGGCGAGGTCATGGGCATCGACTCGGTCTTCGGCTCGGCGTACGCCAAGTCGCAGGCCGGGGCATACGGCGCGCTGCCGACCAAGGGGCGCGCGTTCGTCTCCGTCGCCAACCGCGACAAGCGTTCGATGATCTTCCCGGCCCGGGAGCTGGTCGGCCTCGGCTTCGAGCTGCTGGCCACCTCGGGGACGGCCGAGGTGCTCAAGCGCAACGGCATCAACGCGACCGTCGTGCGCAAGCAGAGCGAGGGTGAGGGGCCGGGCGGTGAGAAGACCATCGTCCAGCTCATCCACGACGGCCAGGTCGATCTGATCGTCAACACCCCGTACGGCACCGGCGGCCGCCTCGACGGCTATGACATCCGCACGGCGGCCGTCGCCCGCGGTGTCCCCTGCCTGACCACGGTCCAGGCGCTCGCCGCCGCCGTCCAGGGCATCGAGGCGCTGGGACGGGGCGCCGTCGGGGTCCGGTCCCTCCAGGAACACGCGGAACATCTGACCGCCGCCCGCGAGGAGTGAGACGAGAGGGGGACACCGTCCGGTGTCCCCCTCTTCACGAGACCGCCTCCTTCCCCCCGCGCGCAGAAAGCCGCCATGTACGCACTCCTGTTCAACCTGATCTTCCGGCGCATGGACCCCGAGAAGGCCCACCATCTGGCCTTCGGCTGGATCCGACTGGCCGCCCGCGTCCCCGTCCTGCGCACCCTCGTCGCGGCCGTCCTCGCGCCCCGCCACCCGGCGCTGCGCACCGAGGCGCTGGGCCTGCGGATGCACGGGCCCTTCGGGCTCGCCGCCGGATTCGACAAGAACGCCGCCGGCATCGACGGCATGGCCATGCTCGGCTTCGGCCATGTCGAGATCGGCACGGTCACCGCCCAGCCGCAGTCCGGCAACCCCAAGAAGCGGCTCTTCCGGCTGGTCGCCGACCGGGCTCTGATCAATCGCATGGGCTTCAACAACGAGGGCTCGGCCGCCGTCGCCGCCCGGATCGCCGCCCGGCGTCCCGCCTTCGTCACGACGGTCGGCGTCAACATCGGCAAGACCAAGGTCGTCCCGGAGGCGGAAGCCGTCGCCGACTATGTGACGTCCACCGAACGGCTCGCCGCCCACGCGGACTATCTGGTCGTCAACGTCTCGTCGCCCAATACCCCCGGACTGCGGAATCTTCAGGCCGTCGATCATCTGCGGCCGCTGCTGACCGCCGTCCGCGAGGCCGCGGACCGCACGGTCACCGGGCGCCGGGTGCCGCTTCTGGTCAAGATCGCGCCGGATCTCGCCGACGAGGACGTGGACGCGGTCGCCGACCTCGCGGTCGAACTGGGGCTGGACGGCATCATCGCCACCAACACGACCATCGCGCGGGACGGCCTCGGCCTCACCTCCCCCACGAAGCTGACCGCCGAGACCGGCGGCCTCTCCGGCGCCCCGCTGAAGGCCCGCTCGCTGGAGGTGCTGCGCCGCCTGTACGCCCGGGTGGGGGACCGGCTGACCCTCATCGGCGTCGGCGGGGTCGAGACCGCGGACGACGTCTGGGAGCGGATCGTGGCGGGGGCCACCCTGGTTCAGGGCTACAGCGCCTTCATCTACCGGGGTCCCCTGTGGTGCCGCGAGATCCACCGCGGTCTGGCCGCCCGCCTGGCGGCTTCCCCCTACGCCACCCTCGCCGACGCGGTCGGTGCCGAGGCCCGCAAGGAGACCGTATGACCACCGCCCCCTTCGGTGCGCGCCTGCGCGCCGCCATGGACAGCCGCGGCCCCCTGTGCGTCGGCATCGACCCGCACGCCTCCCTCCTCGCCGACTGGGGGCTGGGGGACGATGTCGCCGGGCTCGAGCGGTTCACCCGCACCGTCGTGGACGCGCTGGCCGAGCGGGTCGCCGTCCTCAAGCCGCAGTCGGCCTTCTTCGAGCGCTTCGGCTCGCGCGGCATCGCCGTGCTGGAGCGGGCCGTGGCGGACGCCCGGGCCGCCGGGGCGCTGGTGCTGATGGACGCCAAGCGCGGTGACATCGGGTCGACCATGGCCGCTTACGCCTCCGCCTACCTCGACCCCGGCAGCCCGCTGTTCTCGGACGCGGTCACCGTCAGCCCGTACCTCGGCTTCGGCTCGCTGCGCCCCGCGCTGGACGCCGCGCGGGCGAGCGGAGCGGGCGTGTTCGTCCTGGCGCTGACCTCCAACCCGGAGGGCGCCGAGGTGCAGCACGCGGTACGGCCGGACGGGACGACCGTCGCCGCCTCGATGCTGGCCGCCCTCAAGGCCGAGAACGCCGAGGAGGCCGCACGGGGCCGGCTCGGCTCGTACGGCGCGGTCGTCGGTGCCACGCTGGGCGGTGCCGCGGACCGGGCCGGGGCCGCTCTCGCCATTGACGGGCCGCTGCTGGCCCCCGGCATCGGCGCCCAGGGGGCGACCCCCGCCGATCTTCCGGAGGTCTTCGGGGCGGCGGTGCGCGACGTCGTTCCGAGCGTCAGCCGAGGGGTGCTCCGGCACGGTCCGGACGCCGCCGCGCTGGTCGAGGCGGCGGCCCGATTGGCTGATGACGTGCGTGCTGTGACCGAATAACTCGGTTATTTTGTCCAGAAATGTACCAGTCGAGCGAGTCTGACCAGGACTTTTCGTCTGTTCTCGCTGACTGGAGCGGGATCGGCCGCTAGTCTCCGACGAGAGCGAACGTGCTGCTGCGTTGCGCGTTGCTCCCCAGGTGAGGGGCGACTAGGTTCCTCACCGGTCCATATCCGACAGTTCGACATCCGAGGTGACGTAGGCGTGGCTCTTCCGCCCCTTACCCCTGAACAGCGCGCAGCCGCGCTCGAAAAGGCCGCCGCGGCTCGCCGGGAGCGCGCCGAGGTCAAGAATCGGCTCAAGCACTCCGGCGCGTCTCTGCACGAGGTCATCAAGCAGGGCCAGGAGAACGATGTCATCGGCAAGATGAAGGTGTCCGCTCTCCTGGAGTCCCTGCCCGGCGTCGGCAAGGTCCGCGCCAAGCAGATCATGGAGCGTCTGGGCATCTCCGAAAGCCGCCGTGTGCGGGGTCTTGGCTCCAACCAGATCGCGTCGCTCGAGCGTGAGTTCGGCGGCGCCGCCGGCTGACGTTTCCAGGGACCCCCGGGAACCTGGATAATCTGCTGCATGGCAGCAGCACACTCGGCACGTCCGCGACTGACCGTGCTCTCCGGCCCCTCGGGGGTCGGCAAGAGCACGGTCGTCGCCCATTTGCGCAAGGAACACCCCGACCTCTGGCTCTCGGTCTCCGCGACGACCCGCAGGCCGCGCCCCGGTGAGCGGGACGGCGTCCACTATTTCTTCATGGACGACGGGGAGTTCGACAAGCTCATCGCCAACGGTGAGCTGCTGGAGTGGGCCGAGTTCGCGGGCAACCGCTACGGCACCCCGCGCGAGGCGGTCATGGAACGGCTCGACGCGGGCGAGCCGGTGCTGCTGGAGATCGACCTGCAGGGCGCCCGGCAGATCCGGGAGTCCATGCCGGAGGCGCAGCTGGTCTTCCTCGCGCCGCCGAGCTGGGACGAGCTGGTGCGCCGGCTCACCGGCCGGGGGACCGAACCGCCCGAGGTCATCGAGCGGCGTCTGGAGGCCGCCCGGACCGAGCTGGCCGCCGAGTCCGAGTTCGATCAGACCCTGGTCAACACCTCCGTCGAGGACGTGTCGCGTGAGCTGCTAGCCTTGACGAAGGTTCCATAGATCTTTTTCCCCTTTTCGGAAGGTAGAGCGTGTCCTCTCCCATGACCGCGCCCGAGGGCATCATCAACCCGCCGATCGACGAGCTGCTCGAGGCCACTGACTCGAAGTACAGCCTCGTGATCTACGCGGCCAAGCGCGCCCGTCAGATCAACGCGTACTACTCCCAGCTCGGCGAGGGCCTGCTCGAGTACGTCGGCCCCCTGGTGGACACCCACGTCCACGAGAAGCCGCTGTCGATCGCCCTTCGCGAGATCAACGCGGGTCTGCTGACCTCCGAGGCCATCGAGGGCCCGGCTCAGTAAGTTTCAGATCACTCAACACCGGCCCGGCAGGGGGCGCCCCCAGTGGTAGCTGGGGGATGACTGCCGGGCTTGTGGTGTGTCATGGGTGCGTACCGTATGGACGCAACCCAGTGGGGAGAGTCGAGCGATGGTCACGGCGGACAGGCCCAGGGTCGTTCTGGGCGTCAGCGGCGGGATCGCCGCGTACAAGGCGTGTGAGCTGCTGCGGCGCCTCACCGAGTCCGGGCATGACGTACGCGTCGTCCCGACCGCCTCGGCGCTGCACTTCGTCGGCGAGGCGACCTGGTCGGCGCTGTCCGGGCATCCGGCGGCGACCGAGGTGTGGGAGTCGGTCCACGAGGTGCCGCACGTCCGCATCGGCCAGTCCGCCGACCTTGTGGTGATCGCCCCCGCCACCGCCGACCTGCTCGCCAAGGCCGCCCACGGCCTCGCCGACGATCTGCTCACCAATACGCTCCTCACCGCGCGATGTCCGGTCGTCTTCGCGCCCGCCATGCATACCGAGATGTGGGAGCACCCCGCCACCCAGGAGAACGTGGCGACCCTGCGCCGCCGCGGCGCCGTCGTCATCGAGCCCGCCGTGGGCCGGCTGACCGGCGTGGACACCGGCAAGGGGCGGCTGCCCGATCCCGGGGAGATCTTCGAGGTCTGCCGCCGGGTGCTGGCCCGCGCGGAGCGGACCGCCGAACAGGACCTCGCGGGGCGCCATGTGGTGATCAGCGCGGGTGGCACCCGCGAGCCGCTGGACCCGGTGCGCTTCCTCGGCAACCGCTCCACCGGCAAGCAGGGCTACGCACTGGCCCGCGCCGCCGTGGCCCGGGGCGCCAGAGTGACTCTTGTCTCGGTCAACAGCGAGCTGCCCGACCCGGCCGGCGCCGATGTTGTGCGCGCCGGCACGGCGAGCCAGCTGCGCGAGGCGGTCCTCAAGGCCGCCGCGGACGCCGATGCCGTGGTCATGGCCGCCGCCGTCGCCGACTTCCGCCCCGCCCACTACGCCCAGGGGAAAATCAAGAAACGGGAGGGGCAGGAGCCCGAGCCGCTCGCCCTGGTGCGAAATCCGGACATTCTCGCGGAGATCTCCGCCGAGCGTGCCCGCCCCGGCCAGATTGTCGTCGGCTTCGCCGCAGAGACCGACGACGTGCTCGTCAACGGCCGGGCGAAGCTCGCCCGCAAGGGATGCGATCTGCTCGTGGTCAACGAGGTCGGGGAGCACAAGACCTTCGGCTCCGAGACCAATGAAGCCGTCGTGCTGGGAGCCGACGGCACCGAGACGCCCGTCCCGCACGGCCCCAAGGAGGCCCTCGCCGACACCGTCTGGGATCTGGTGGCCCACCGGCTGGGCTGAGGCGCCGCTCCACCTGGCCGGGCGCGCCCGATCGGGCCATGACACCTCTCTCCACCAGTGCCGTGCTGTTTTTCGCCGCCCGGCGAGGTATGTTCCAGGTCACGGCCTGCCCGTTCTGTGGGACGGGGATGCTCGACCGGCCAACGTGCCGGATAAACTGGCCGAGGAACCGCACCGGGCGCAGCCCCCGGGTGGTTCCGCCCATGATCAGCCAGCAGCCGCTGCAACCCCAGGGAGCGATGTGTCCCGCCGCCTGTTCACCTCGGAATCCGTGACCGAGGGTCACCCTGACAAGATCGCTGACCAGATCAGCGACACCATTCTCGACGCGCTCCTCAAGGAGGACCCGACCTCGCGGGTCGCCGTTGAGACGCTGATCACCACCGGCCTGGTGCACGTGGCCGGCGAGGTGACGACGAAGGCGTACGCCCCGATCGCGACGCTCGTCCGTAACAAGATCCTCGAGATCGGCTACGACTCGTCGAAGAAGGGCTTCGACGGCGCGTCCTGCGGCGTCTCGGTGTCGATCGGCTCCCAGTCCCCCGACATCGCCCAGGGCGTCGACTCGGCCTACGAGCTCCGGGTCGAGGGTGACGAGGACGAGCTGGACAAGCAGGGCGCGGGCGACCAGGGCCTGATGTTCGGCTACGCGTGCGACGAGACCCCCGAGCTGATGCCGCTGCCGATCAACCTGGCACACCGGCTCTCCCGCCGCCTGTCCGATGTGCGCAAGAACGGGACCATCCCCTACCTGCGCCCGGACGGCAAGACCCAGGTCACCATCGAGTACGACGGCCACAAGGCGGTCCGCCTGGACACCGTCGTCGTCTCCTCGCAGCACGCCTCCGACATCGACCTGGACTCGCTCCTCGCCCCCGACATCCGGGAATTCGTCGTCGAGCACGTCCTGAACGAGCTGGTCGAGGACGGCATCAAGCTCGACACCGAGGGCTACCGGCTGCTGGTCAACCCGACCGGCCGCTTCGAGATCGGCGGCCCCATGGGCGACGCCGGCCTCACCGGCCGCAAGATCATCATCGACACCTACGGCGGCATGTCCCGCCACGGCGGCGGCGCCTTCTCCGGCAAGGACCCGTCCAAGGTCGACCGCTCCGCCGCCTACGCCATGCGCTGGGTCGCCAAGAACGTCGTCGCCGCGGGCCTCGCCCAGCGCTGCGAGGTCCAGGTCGCCTACGCCATCGGCAAGGCCGAGCCGGTCGGTCTCTTCGTCGAGACCTTCGGCACCGCCGCGGTGGACGTCGAGAAGATCGAGAAGGCCATCGCCGAGGTCTTCGACCTTCGCCCGGCCGCCATCATCCGCGACCTCGACCTGCTCCGCCCGATCTACGCCCAGACGGCGGCCTACGGCCACTTCGGCCGCGAGGTGCCCGACTTCACCTGGGAGCGCACCGACCGCGTCGACGCGCTGCGCGCGGCGGCGGGTCTGTAACCCCTCCACGGCTTGAGCGAAGGCCCGGATCCCTTGCGGGGTCCGGGCCTTCGCGTTGTGTGCCGGTGTCGGTGGCTTCTGCTAAGACTTGAGCTGTGAGCAGCGAGAACGAGCGGCCGGACCGCGATCCGGCGCGGCCGGAGCCGCAGGGGGATGAGCAGCTCGCGCTCATTCGGGAGACCGTGCGCAAGGCCAAGGTGCCCAAGGCCAAGCCGCGGACGTGGCGGGGGGCCGCGCTGGCGGAGGAGCTGCCCGTGGCGCGGGTACTGGTGGACAAGGGGCCGGTGCATCTCGACAAGCTGTGGGACTACGCGGTACCGGCGGAGATGGACGCCGAGGCGCGACCCGGGGTGCGGGTGCGGGTGCGGTTCGGGGCCGGCACGGGGCGGGTCCGGGAGGGGCGTCGGGAGGGCGGGGGGCTGCTCGACGGATACATCGTCGAGAGGGTCGCGGAGTCCGACTACCGGGGGCCGCTGGCGGCCATCGCGCAGGTGCTCTCGCCCGAGCCGGTGCTGGGGCCGGGGCTGCTGGCGCTGTGCCGGGCGGTCGCCGACCGGTACGCCGGGTCGCTCGCCGATGTGCTGCAGCTGGCCATGCCGAAGCGCAGCGCACGCGCCGAGGCCGAGCCGTCCCCGCCTGCGCTGCCCCCGCCGCCGGTGCCCGCGCCCGGGAGCTGGGCGCGCTATCCGGCCGGGCCCGGGTTTGTGGAGGCGCTCGCGCGCGGGGACCGGCCGCGTGCCGTGTGGACCGCCCTGCCCGGACCGCACTGGCCGGGCGAATGGGCCACCGCCGTGGCCGCCACGCTCGCCTCCGGGCGCGGCGCGCTCGTCGTCGTACCCGACGGGCGGACCGCCGCGCGGGTGGACGCGGCGCTCACCGAGGCGCTCGACGGCCCGGGCCGGCATGTGCTGCTCACCGCCGACCTCGGGCCCGAGGAGCGCTACCGCCGTTGGCTGGCCGTCAGCCGGGGCTCGATACGGGCCGTGGTGGGCACCCGGGCGGCGATGTTCGCGCCGGTGGCGGACCTCGGACTGGTCGGGATCTGGGACGACGGTGACCGCAGCCACAGCGATGACCATCTGCCGCAGCCGCACGCCCGCGATGTGCTGCTGCTGCGCGCCGTCCACGAGAAGACGGGCTTTCTGCTGGGCGACCTCGGCCGCACGGTGGAGGCCGCCCAGCTGGTGGAGAACGGCTGGGCCAGGCCGCTGGAGGCCGACCGTGAGCAGGTCCGCGCGGCCGCCCCGCTGATCCGTACGGTCGACGAGGGCGAGGTGGCCCGGGACGCGGAGGCCCGCGCCGCCCGGCTGCCCACGCTCGCCTGGCAGACCGTGCGCGAGGCGCTGACCCGCGGCCCGGTGCTGGTGCAGGTGCCGCGGCGCGGGTATGTGCCGCGGCTGGCCTGTGAGCGGTGTCGCGAGCCCGCGCGCTGTGCGCACTGCTCGGGCCCCCTGGAGGCGCGGGACGCCGACCATCTGGAGTGCGGGTGGTGCGGGCGGCCCGAGGCGGCCTGGCACTGCGCCGAATGCGGGGGCGTACGGCTGCGGGCGAGCGTCGTCGGCGCCCGGCGCACCGCCGAGGAACTGGGCCGGGCCTTCCCCGCCGTGCCGGTGCGCACCTCCGGCCGTGACCATGTCCTCGCGACGGTCCCCGACCGCCCGGCGCTCGTCGTCTCCACCCCGGGCGCCGAGCCGGTCGCCGAGGGCGGTTACGCCGCCGCGCTGCTGCTGGACGGCTGGGCGCTGCTCGGCCGCCCCGATCTGCGCGCGGGCGAGGACGCGCTGCGGCACTGGCTGGAGGCGGCGTCCCTGGTGCGCGGCCATGGCGACGGCCGGGGGAGTGGGGGCGAGAGCGGCGGTGGAGGCGGCGGCACGGTGGTGGTGCTCGCCGAGCCGACGCTGCGGCCCGTCCAGGCACTGGTGCGATGGGATCCGGCCGGTTACGCGGCGCGCGAGCTGGCCGAGCGGTCCCAGCTGGGCTTTCCTCCGGTCTCACGGATGGCGGCGGTGACCGGCCCGCCGGAGTCGGTGGCCGAGCTGATCGCCTCGGCCGATCTGCCGGACGGCGCCGAGACACTGGGTCCGGTCCCGCTGCCCCCGACACCCCCCGGGCGACCACGCCGCCCCGGCGATCCACCGCCGGGTGAGGACTGGGAGCGCGCCCTGATCCGCGTCCGCCCCGGCCAGGGCAGTGTGCTGGCGGCGGCCCTCAAGGAGGCGAAGG
The DNA here is from genome assembly GCF_040607655.1 of Streptomyces sp. NPDC005266. Lineage (NCBI taxonomy): Bacteria > Bacillati > Actinomycetota > Actinomycetes > Kitasatosporales > Streptomycetaceae > Streptomyces > Streptomyces sp. NPDC005266. Next base: position 123,427 of record NZ_JBEXHC010000003.1, on the reverse strand, counting down.
CGCAGCGCTTGGCCCGGGGAGAGAAGGATCCGGCGGTCCGCGTGGATCCCTTGGAGATCGGCTGACCACCGGCCGAGGTTCCGGCTGGGGTTCCCGGCCGCAGAAGCTCAGCCGTTGCGCGGGCCCGGGAAGGCGCTCGGGCGGACTTCCTCGCGGAGGGCCGGTGCGGGTTGCGGCGGGACCGAGCGGGCCGCGGGGACCGAGGGCAGCGGCGGTACGGCGGCGGCCCCTTCGGCGCGCACCGGGGACGGCTCGCCGCCCTCGGGGGCGCTCTGGGCGGCGGCCCGGCGGGCGCCGTAGCGGCGGTGCACCGCCTGCTTGGTGACGCCGAGCGCCGACCCCACCGCGTCCCACGAGAAGCCGAGCGAACGGTCGAAATCCACCGCCGCCGTGACCAGCGTCTCGACGCTGTCCCGCAGCTCCTGGGCGAGCCGCACGGTGGGCGCCGGGGCGCGTCCGTAGACCACGAAACCGGCGGACGGGCCGGTGCGCCGGGGACGGTAGACGTTGCCGAGCTGGGCGGTGAGCGTGCGCAGCGCGTCCACCTGTCGGCGGACCCGCTCGATGTCCCGGACCAGGAGGTGCAGGCTGGCCCGTGCCTGGGCGTCGTGGGTTGCGTGGTCGGCCATGAACAAGCCTCTCGAACCGGCGTGGATGCGGATGGAAGACAGACAAACGGACAAAGGGGCATGGCGGGGTGACGGGAAACGCATCGGGCCGCGGCTGCGGCCCGATGCGGTCAATCTGCCTTGACCAACGCGGCACCCCGCCCGTCGGTCACGGTCCGGGGCGTGCGGGAGTCCGCTCGTACGCCCCCTCGGGCGGCGGCCCCATAGACTGGGGCGCCTGTTCCGCTGTGTGTGAGAGGTAGTTCGCCACCCATGAGGCTCGTCTTCGCCGGTACCCCCGAGGCCGCCCTGCCCGCGCTGGACGCGCTGATCGCGTCGGAGAGGCATGAGGTGGTGGCCGTGGTGACCCGCCCCGACGCGCCCGCCGGGCGTGGCCGTCGGCTGGTGGCCAGCCCGGTCGCCGAGCGGGCCGAGGAGGCGGGTATCGAGGTGCTCAAGCCCGCCAAGCCACGGGACCCGGACTTCCTCGCCCGGCTGAGCGAGATCGCACCGGATTGCTGCCCGGTGGTGGCGTACGGGGCGCTGCTGCCCAAGGCCGCGCTGGAGATTCCGGCGCACGGCTGGGTCAATCTGCACTTCTCGCTGCTGCCCGCGTGGCGGGGCGCGGCGCCCGTTCAGCACGCCGTGCTCGCGGGGGACGAGGTGACCGGAGCGTCGACCTTCCAGATCGAGGAGGGGCTGGACTCCGGTCCGGTGTTCGGGGTCGTGACGGAGGACATCCAGGCCACGGACACCAGCGGCGATCTGCTGACCCGGCTCGCCTTCGCCGGGGCCGGGCTGCTCACGGCGACCATGGACGGCATCGAGGACGGCACCCTGCGCGCCGTACCGCAGCCCGCCGAGGGCGTCTCGCTCGCCCCGAAGATCAACGTCGAGGACGCGGAGATCGACTGGACGGCGCCCGCGCTGCGCGTCGACCGTCTGGTGCGCGCGTCCGCCCCCGCGCCGGGCGCGTGGACCACCTTCCGGGGCGAGCGGCTGAAGGTTGTCGCGACGGCGATGGCGGCGGACCGTACGGATCTGGCGCCCGGTGCGCCGGCCGCCACCAAGAAGGCCGTGTACGTGGGCACGGGCAGCCACGCGGTGGAGCTGACCTGGGTGCGGCCGCAGGGCAAGAGGCCGATGCCCGCGGCGGACTGGGCTCGTGGCGTGCGGATCGCCGAGGGCGAGCGGCTCGGCGGCTGAGGCCCGCGGGGCGCGCGGGGCGCCGGTAGGTCGACCCAACGGCGGCACTCCAACAGCGGCGAGGAGTTGACCTCAACCTTGGTTGAAGTCATACGTTCCTGGTGTGCCGCCGGTCCGGACCAGCCGGCGAACCCAGGGCGGCACCCCGAGACCTCGGAGGTGCGCGATGGACATGGAAGTCACCGCGTGGCATTCCCTGCACCACGCCTCGAACGCCAGGGACGACCGGCGGCCCTTCTCCCGCCCGACGCTGCGCCGCATCGGCGCCTTCGCCCGCCCCCATCGCCGCCCGCTGCTGCTCTTTCTGGTGCTGAGCACGGTCATGGCGGTGCTCGCGGTGGCGACACCGCTGCTCGCGGGCCGGGTGGTGGACGCGATCGTCCACCATTCGGGGCAGGGCACGGTCCTCGGGCTGGCCGGGCTGATCGCCGTCATCGCCGTCGCCGAGGCGACGCTCGGGCTGCTGACCCGCTGGCTGTCCTCGAACATCGGCGAGGGGCTGATCCTCGATCTGCGGACCGTCGTGTTCGACCACGTCCAGCGCATGCCGGTGGCGTTCTTCACCCGCACCCGCACGGGCGCGCTGGTCAGCCGCCTCAACAACGATGTCATCGGTGCGCAGCGGGCGTTCAGCGACACCCTGTCCGGCGTCGTCGGAAACTTCGTCACCCTGCTGCTCACCCTCGTCGTGATGATCGGGATCTCCTGGCAGATCACTCTGCTGGCGCTGCTGCTCCTGCCCCTCTTCCTGCTGCCGGCCCGCCGGGTGGGCTCCAGGCTGGCCAGGCTCAGGCGCGAGGCGGCGGCCCACAACGCCGCGATGAGCACCCAGATGACCGAGCGCTTCTCCGCGCCCGGGGCGACGCTGGTCAAGCTCTTCGGACGGCCGGCGGACGAGTCCGCCGAGTTCGCCGCGCGGGCCCGGCGGGTGCGGGACATCGGGGTGCGCACGGCGATGGTCCAGGTCTCCTTCGTCACCGCGCTGACCCTTGTCTCGGCCCTGGCCCTCGCCCTCGTCTACGGCCTCGGCGGCTACTACGCGCTGCACGGCCGGCTCGACCCGGGCGCCGTCGTCTCGCTCGCGCTGCTGCTCACCCGGCTGTACGCGCCGCTGACCGCGCTGGCCGGGGCGCGGGTGGAGGTCATGAGCGCGCTGGTCAGCTTCGAGCGGGTCTTCGAGGTGCTGGATCTTGAGCCGCTGATCACCGAGCGGCCGGACGCCCGGCGGGTCCCGGAGGGTCCGGTGTCGGTCGAGTTCGACCGGGTCGGCTTCGGCTACCCGGCCGCGGACAAGGTCTCCCTCGCCTCGCTGGAAGAGGTCGCGAACCTCGACACCCGCGGCGGCGTCCAGGTGCTGCACGAGGTCTCCTTCCGCGCCGAACCGGGCCGGATGGTCGCGCTGGTGGGCTCCTCCGGCGCCGGGAAGTCGACCATCGCGCAGCTGCTGCCGAGGCTCTACGACGTCGACAGCGGCGCCGTGCGGCTCGGCGGCGTGGACGTCCGCGATCTGTCCGCCACCTCGGTCCGCGAGACGCTTGGCATGGTCACCCAGGACGGCCATCTCTTCCATGACTCGATCCGCGCCAATCTGCTGCTGGCCCGGCCCGAGGCCACCGACGACGAGTTGTGGGAGGTGCTGCGGCGGGCCCGTCTGGAGGGACTGATCGCGGCCCTGCCGGACGGTCTGGACACGGTCGTGGGCGAGCGCGGCTACCGGCTCTCCGGCGGCGAGCGCCAGCGGCTGACCATCGCCCGCCTGCTGCTGGCCCGCCCCCGGGTGGTGATCCTCGACGAGGCCACCGCACATCTGGACTCCACCTCGGAGGCGGCCGTGCAGGAGGCGCTGGCCGAGGCGCTGGACGGGCGGACCGCCGTGGTCATCGCCCACCGGCTGTCCACCGTGCGGGCAGCCGACCTCATTCTCGTCGTGGAGGACGGACGGATCGTGGAGCGCGGTACGCACACGGAGCTGCTGGCCGCCGCAGGCCGTTACGAGGAGCTGTACCGCACCCAGTTCGAGCAGCCGTCCATCCCGGGCGGAGTGGCCATCGCGGGCGGCGCGGCCATGGACGGGACCGGCACGGACGGGACCGGCGGGGGCCCGGGGGAGACGGCGGCGACCGCCGAGGCCCCGGCCACGTAGGCTGGACTCTTCAGCCCCATCCGTCTCCCCGGAGCACATTTCCCGTGACCGACCAGTCCCGTCGTCGCCGTCCCGCCACCTCGAACCGGCCCGGCAAGCCCTATCGCCGCCCGCAGAAGGACCCCGTGCGGATCCTCGCCTTCGAGGCGCTGCGGGCGGTCGACGAACGGGACGCGTACGCGAACCTCGTGCTGCCGCCGCTGCTGCGCAAGGCCCGCCAGGACGGGACCTTCGACGCCCGGGACGCGGCGCTCACCACCGAGCTGGTCTACGGCACCCTGCGCCACCAGGGCACCTATGACGCGATCATCACCGCCTGTGTGGACCGCCCGCTGCGCGAGGTGGACCCGCCCGTGCTCGATGTGCTCAGCCTCGGCGCGCATCAGTTGCTGGGAACCCGTATCCCCACGCACGCCGCGGTCTCCGCGAGCGTCGAGCTGGCCCGGGTGGTGCTCGGTGACGGGCGGGCCAAGTTCGTCAACGCGGTGCTCCGCAAGATCGCCTCCGATGACCTCGACGGCTGGCTGGAGCGGGTCGCCCCGCCGTACGAGGAGGACCCCGAGGAGCACTTGGGCGTCGTCCACTCCCATCCGCGCTGGATCGTCTCCGCGTTGTGGGACGCGCTCGGCGGCGGCAGCGCCGGGATCGAGGACCTGCTGGAGGCCGACAACGAGCGGCCCGAGGTCACCCTTGTCGCCCGGCCCGGCCGGTCCACGGCCGATGAACTGCTGGCGGCGGTCGGCGGGGAGTCCGCGCTGCCGGGCCGCTGGTCCCCGTACGCCGTGCGCCTCACCGAGGGCGGTGAGCCCGGTGCGCTGGACGCGGTGCGCGAGGGGCGGGCCGGGGTGCAGGACGAGGGCAGCCAGCTCGTCGCCCTCGCGCTCGCCGGCGCCCCGCTGGACGGGCCCGATCAGCGCTGGCTGGACGGTTGTGCCGGACCCGGTGGCAAGGCCGCGCTGCTCGGCGCGCTCGCCGCGGAGCGCGGCGCCTGGCTGCTCGCCGCCGAGAAGCAGCCGCACCGGGCCCGGCTGGTGGGCAAGGCCCTGGCGGGAAACCCCGGCCCGTACCAGGTCATCGCCGCGGACGGCACCCGGCCGCCGTGGCGGCCGGGCACCTTCGACCGGGTGCTGGTCGACGTCCCGTGCACCGGGCTCGGCGCGCTCCGTCGCCGCCCCGAGGCGCGCTGGCGGCGCCGCCCCGAGGACCTGGAGGGCTTCGCCCCGCTGCAGCGCGGGCTGCTGCGCGAGGCACTGGCCGCCGTGCGGGTCGGCGGCGTGGTCGGCTACGCGACCTGTTCACCGCATCCGGCCGAGACCCGGGCCGTGGTCGAGGACGTCCTGCGGGGCCGGGGCGGCCCGGCCGCCTCGGCGGAGTGGGTCGACGCCCGCCCGCTGATGCCCGGGGTGCCCGCGCTGGGCGAGGGCCCGGACGTCCAGCTGTGGCCGCATCTGCACGGGACCGACGCCATGTATCTGGCGCTGCTGCGCCGGACGGCCTGACGGGCCCAGAGACCGGCGGACCGGCCTCACTCCCTGGGGACCGCCGGCAGCGCCTCCTGGGGGTGGTCGGTGGGTGCGTAGCGCGTGGCGGCGTGTGCGGTGGGGTTGAGGTCCCTGTGCACCGCGCGTGCGACGGCCTCTATGGTCTCCACGCCCGCCTTCATGCTGGAGTTGTCCTGGGTGAGCACCGTGAGCGTGTAGGTGTGGCCGCCGCCGGTGAAGGCGCCGATGCTGTGCACCCGCCAGCCGTGCGTGGAGCGGGACAGCCAGCCGTTCTTCACACGGATGTGCGTGCCGCTCGGCGCACCGGCCGGGGTGCCCCAGCGCTGCTCGGGGATGACCTCGCCCATCAGCGTGAGGATGTACGCGCGGGCGTTGTCGCTCAGCACCGAGTTCGGATGGGTGATCAGCTCCAGGAGCTTCTCCTGGTCGTTCGCGGTGATCTGGGTGAGCCCCCAGTAGCCATCGCTGCCCGGGACGGTCCGGGTCATCCCGGCGGCCTTCAGGAACGCCTGGACCTTGGCGGGCCCGAGCTGCTTCCACAGCTTGCTGGTGGCGGCGTTGTCGGACCGCGTGATCATGTCGGTGGACAGGGTGTGCTCGCGGTCGGTCAGAAACCGGTGGTGCTTCTTCGCGTCCCACAGCAGTGTGGCCAGCACGGTCACCTTGACGACGCTCGCGGAGTCGAACTTCTGGTCCGCGCGCAGCGTGCAGCGGGTGTGGGTGCTGTCGTCGCGGAGGCTGACCGCCGTGGTCGCGGACCGGCCGTGCAGCGCCGCCGCGATGTCCTTGGACAGCTTGGCGGCGAGCCTCGCCTGGTCCGAGGCGCAGACCGGCCGTGGTGTCGTGGACGGCGCGGCGACGGCGGACGCCGCCCCGGCCGCCGGTGGCACGAGCACCGCCGCGGCCAGCGCCGCGGACAGTGCGGCGCCGGAGCGCCGGGGTATTCGGTCTCTCGTCATGGTTGCTATGCCCGTTCCCTTGTCTCGTCGCTCGTCACAAGAGCCTCTTCGGTGCTCTCGGTCCACAAGACACACGCGCGACGGCCAAGGGTTGTCTCTGAGGTGTAGGTGTTTTTTCATGTCGTGTTCTTCGCTGCGAGTACCCGCGATCATCCCGACTCCCATGACCGGACCCGGTCATGGGAGGCTGGTGTCATGGCCGTGCAGATCAATCCCAGCATCCTGTCCGCAGACTTCTCGCGCCTGGCGGATGAGGCGAAGGCAGTCCAGGGCGCCGACTGGCTCCATGTGGACGTGATGGACAACCACTTCGTCCCCAACCTGACCCTCGGTGTGCCGGTGGTCGAATCGCTGGGCAAGGCGACGGACACGCCGCTGGACTGCCATCTCATGATCGAGGACCCGGACCGCTGGGCCCCGCAGTACATCGAGGCGGGGGCCGGCTCGGTCACCTTCCATGTCGAGGCCGCGGCCGCTCCGGTGCGGCTGGCGCGTGAGATCCGGGCCAAGGGCGCCCGGGCGGCGATGGCGCTCAAGCCCGCGACCGCCATCGAGCCGTACGAGGATCTGCTGCCCGAGCTGGACATGCTGCTCGTCATGACGGTGGAGCCCGGCTTCGGCGGGCAGGCGTTCCTCGACATCATGCTGCCGAAGATCCGCCGTACCCGTGAGTTGATCTCCAAGCACGGTCTGGAGCTGTGGCTCCAGGTGGACGGCGGGGTCTCCGCCGCCACCATCGAGCGGTGCGCCGAGGCGGGTGCCGACGTGTTCGTGGCGGGCTCCGCGGTGTACGGCGCGGAGGACCCGGCCAAGGCGGTACGGGAGCTGCGCGGTCTCGCGGAGCAGGCGGCCGGCGCACCCGGCCTGTGCGGCCACTCCGCTACCGGCCGGTGAACGTAAGGGTAAAGGCCGGACCAACTCCACCGTTTCTGACAGGATGACGGTGAGTCCGGAACAGTGACAAGTGAGGAGACCGCGGTGTCGACGGGCCGTTCAGCCACGCGGATGGGACCCGCCGAACTGGTGCAGGCGGCGGCCATGGCGCGCCGCTTCTACCTCGAGGGCAAGTCCAAGATCCAGATCGCCGAGGAGTTCGGTGTCAGCCGCTTCAAGGTCGCGCGCGTGCTGGAGACGGCGCTCGAGCGCGATCTGGTGCGCATCGAGATCCGGGTTCCCGCCGAGCTCGACGCGGAGCGCTCCGACGCGCTGCGCGCCCGGTACGGGCTGCGGCACGCGGTCGTCGTCGAGTCCCCGGCCGACGCCGAGGCCGACACCCCGGACCCGGAGAACCTGGGCGAGGTCGCCGCGGATCTGCTGGGCGAGCTGGTGACCGAGGGGGATGTGCTGGGGCTGGCCTGGGGCCGGTCCACGATCCATATGGCGGCCGCACTGCACCGGCTGCCGCCGTGCACCGTCGTCCAGCTCACGGGCGTGTACGACGCGGGCACGGCCGAGCGCGGCTCGGTCGAGGCGGTGCGCCGGGCCGCCGCGGTTTCGGGCGGTGAGGCGCACCCCATCTACGCACCGATGCTGCTGCCCGACACCGCCACGGCGGACGCGCTGCGCGGTCAGACCGGTATCGCCCGCGCCTTCGAGTACTTCGACAAGGTGACCGTGGCCTGCGTCTCCATCGGGTCGTGGGAGGCCGGGATCTCGACGGTCTACGACATGCTGTCGGAGGAGGAGCGGGCCCACTACGAGAGCCTGGGCGCCGCCGCCGAGATGTCGGCGCACCTCTTCGACGCGGAGGGCCGCCGGATCGGCCGCGACCTGGGCGAGCGGTGCATCACGGTGGAGGCCGACCGGCTGCGGCGGATCCCCGAGGTGGTGGCCATCGCGGGCGGGCGCAGGAAGGCCGACGCGATCGGTGCGGTGCTGCGGTCCGGCCTGGTGACGAGCCTGGTGACGGATACGGCAGCGGCGGACCATCTGCTCAAGGAGACGGGCCCCGGCCCCGAGCCGGCCCTGGAGCGGGTCGACCCCGACGGCTCGTGAGCCCGTAGGCGGGATACGACAGCCCGTAGGCCGGTACGACGGCGGGGCCGGGAACTTCCCCGGCGTCGTACCAGGGCGCGCATGGGACAATGAAGTACGTGCGTTTCCTCAATGATCAAAAGCCGCCGTACGACCTGACCTACGACGATGTGTTCATGGTGCCGAGCCGCTCCGCGGTCGGCTCCCGCCAGGGCGTGGACCTGGCCTCGCCCGACGGCACCGGTACCACCATCCCGCTCGTCGTCGCCAACATGACCGCGATCGCCGGCCGCCGCATGGCGGAGACGGTCGCCCGCCGCGGTGGCCTCGTGGTCATTCCGCAGGACATCCCCATCGGCGTCGTGACCGATGTGATCCGGTGGGTCAAGAGCCGGCACCTCGTGCTCGACACCCCGATCGTGCTCGCACCGTCCGGGACCGTCGCCGACGCCCTGTCGCTGCTGCCCAAGCGGGCCCACGGCGCGGGGGTCGTGGTGGAGGACGGGCGCCCGGTGGGCGTGGTCACCGAGTCCGACCTGACCGGCGTGGACCGGTTCACCCAGCTCTCCGAGGTGATGTCCAGGGACCTGCTGGTCCTCGACGCGGACATCGACCCGCAGGAGGCCTTCACCCGGCTCGACGCGGCCCACCGCAAGTTCGCCCCCGCCGTGGACGCGGACGGCAAGCTCGTGGGCATCCTGACCCGCAAGGGCGCCCTGCGTGCGACCCTCTACAGCCCCGCGGTGGACGCCGAGGGCAAACTGCGGATCGCCGCCGCCGTCGGCGTCAACGGCGACGTCGAGGGCCGTACGAAGGCGCTGCTGGACGCCGGGGCGGACACGATCGTCGTGGACACCGCCCACGGCCACCAGGAGTCGATGATCACCACGCTCAAGACGGTCCGGGGCCTCGGCCCGCGGGTGCCGGTCGTGGCGGGCAATGTCGTGGCCGCCGAGGGCGTGCGCGATCTCATCGAGGCGGGCGCCGACATCGTCAAGGTCGGCGTCGGACCGGGCGCCATGTGCACGACCCGCATGATGACGGGCGTGGGCCGGCCGCAGTTCTCTGCGGTGCTCGAATGCGCTGCCGAGGCGCAAAAGTTCGGCAAGCACATCTGGGCGGACGGCGGCGTGCGGCACCCGCGCGACGTCGCGATGGCGCTGGCCGCCGGGGCGTCCAACGTCATGATCGGCTCATGGTTCGCGGGGACGTACGAGTCGCCGGGTGACCTTCAGCACACCGCCGACGGGCGTCCGTACAAGGAGAGCTTCGGCATGGCGTCGGCACGCGCCGTGCGCAACCGCACCAGCGAGGAGTCGGCCTACGACCGTGCCCGCAAGGGCCTGTTCGAGGAGGGCATCTCAACCTCGCGGATGTTCCTGGACCCGGCCCGGCCGGGCGTCGAGGACCTGATCGACTCGGTCATCGCGGGCGTGCGGAGCTCTTGCACGTACGCGGGCGCGGGCACGCTGGAGGAGTTCCACGAGCGGGCCGTGGTGGGCGTTCAGAGCGCCGCGGGCTACGCGGAGGGCAAGCCGCTGCACGCCTCCTGGGACTGATGCCTTCTGGGACTGATGCCTCCTGGCACTGATGCCTCCTGGGACTGATGGTGGCGCACCCCGGCCCCCACTCGCTCGGGTGAGTGGGGGCCGGGGTGCGCGGCGGGATGCCCTGGGTCACCGCACCATCCCGCGCTGCTCACCGCGGGTGCGGGGCAGGGCGTGGCGGGGCGGGCTGGTGAGGGTGATCTGACGCACCAGCTGGTGGAACGAGACCAGCGCGGCGACCGGCGGGAGACCGGCGACGGCCATGCTGGGTGCGTTCTTCGGAGCGTGCGCGACGCACAGGAACACCGCGATGGTGGAGAAGAGCACGACCACGGCCCACGAATGCGCGGCCCCGCGGCGGTGCAGGGCGGCCCGCAGCACCGACAGCGAGGCGACCAGCCAGGGCCCGTAGACCAGCAGGGGCCACCACGCCGCCATGGACTCCGAGGTGCTGGGGGAGGCCAGATAGCGCAGCGGGGGGTACGAGATCATTCCACCGAGCACGCTCAGCATCGCGACGATGACCGTGGTGACCGCGGCGAAGATCAGGCTGATCAGCTGGAGCCACGGCATCGTCGGCAGCCGGAAGCGGACCCGGCGGCGCTTGCCGCGGCCGCGGACGTGCGCGGGGGAGGGGGAACGGATGGGACCGACGGGGCCGACGGGGCCGACGGGGCCGACGGGGCCGATGGGGCCGGTGTTGTGCACCGACTCCTCGGGGGAGGCGGAGCTCGTCTGGAGCAGCCGGGCCAGGTCTCCCTCCAGGTCCCAGCGGCTCTCGAGGGTTTCCGGATCGGGCAGGGGGAAAGGATTCATCTCGTAGTCGACGCCCGCGTCGAACCGCTCCCCGGGACCGGGAGCGGGGGCGGGGCGGTGGCCGGTGGGTGGGGGCCCGTAGCCGCCCGGCCTCGGCTCGGTATAGGTCATGCCTTGACGCCCGGTTCCGTCGTACCGGAGCGTCGCACGAAGTCCGCCTCGATCCTGCCGAGCGTCCGGAGGAAGTCCTCCCATACGCGCGAGCAGTATTCGAGCGGATAGTGGTCGTCCTCACCTCCGTGGTCCCGGGCCCGGAACACGGGTTCGATCGTAAGCGGGGAGTGATCGGGTGGCTGCAGGCTGTCAGTGGTCACGTCCCCACCAACGACCGCTAAAATGGTGCCGTATCGCGGCATTCGGGTGAATCGCGCGCTGACTCGCGCAGTGTCTCGCAACAATTCCCCGCCGAGCGCCCCCGTGCGCAACGTTGCAACACGTATGCGCAAGGGTGGTGCATTACGACCGTGGGCGGACGACTCATAAAGTCTCGCTGACGTGGAGTAGCGGGAACCGACTGCTCGGCGATTGTTCACCTGTGGGTCTGTCACCCGACATCCGCATGTCCGCCGTCAGTCGCCACTACCCGACCGGCAGCGATAAAGGAGCCACCTCAGTGTTGGAGCACGGCGCAGCACCGCCCGCCACCCAGCGACCGGAACCAGAGCCTCCGGCTAACGGGCTCGGCGCCCGGTTGATGCGGCGCAAGCCGGTGGAGCAGCTGGTCGCCGAGGGCGGCCAGGGTGAGGGTGGGTCCCTGCGGCGCTCCCTCGGCATGTGGCAGCTCACCATGATCAGCATCGGTGCCACCCTCGGCACCGGTATTTTTGTCGTCCTCGGCGAAGCGGTGCCCGACGCGGGCCCCGCCGTCATTGTGTCCTTTGTCATAGCCGGGCTCACCGCGCTGTTCTCGGCGCTGTCGTACGCGGAGCTGGCAGGCACCATCCCGGTCTCCGGATCGTCCTACTCCTACGCCTACGCCACCCTGGGCGAGCTGATCGCCTGGGTGTGCGGCTGGTGTCTGATCCTGGAGTACGGCGTCTCGGTGGCGGCCGTCGCCGTCGGCTGGGGCGAGTACCTCAATGAATTGCTCGATGGCACGCTCGGCATCACCATCCCCGACGCGCTCTCCGCGCCGCCCGGTGACGGCGGCATCTTCAACCTGCCCGGGCTGCTCGTGGTGCTGCTGGCCATGGCGTTCCTGCTGGGCGGGGCCAAGGAGAGCGCCCGTGCCAACACGATCATGGTCGGTGTGAAGATCGCCGCACTGATCCTCTTCTGCGCCGTCGCCTTCACCGGCATCCGGGCCGGGAACTACACCCCCTTCATGCCGCTGGGCATGGCGGGCGTCAGCGCCGCCGGCGCCACCCTCTTCTTCTCCTACATCGGCTTCGACGCCGCCTCCACCGCCGGTGAGGAAGCCAAGAACCCGCAGCGTGACCTGCCCCGCGCGATTATGCTCTCCCTGATCATCGTCACCACGCTGTACTGCCTGGTCGCCGCGGTGGCGGTGGGCGCGCTGCCGTGGAAGAAGTTCACCGGCTCCGAGGCCGCGCTCTCCGGGATCATGGAGAGCGTCACCGGTCAGAGCTTCTGGGCCGTGCTGCTGGCGGCCGGCGCCGTCATCGCCATCGCCTCCGTCGTCCTGACCGTGCTCTACGGACAGACCCGCATCCTCTTCGCGATGTCCCGCGACGGGCTCGTGCCCAAGGCCTTCTCCACCATCCACGAGCGGACCGGGGTGCCGCGCGCCAACACCATCATCGTCTCCCTCTTCTGCGGCATCCTCGCCGCCGCGATCCCGCTCGGCCAGCTCGCCGACGCCACCAGCATCGGCACGCTGTTCGCCTTCGCGCTCGTCAACATCGCGGTGATCGTGCTGCGCCGGACCCGGCCCACCATGACCCGCACCTTCCGGGTGCCGCTGTCCCCGCTCTTCCCGCTGATCGGCCTCGGGCTGTGCCTGTGGATGATGGGCAGCCTGGAGGTCGTGACCTGGGTGGTCTTCGGGGTCTGGATGGCCGTCGGCCTTGTGCTGTACTTCGGTTACGGCATGCGCCGTTCCCGACTGGCCACAGCAGAAAAGTGATCCCCCCGCAGTGCGACTGAACGATCTCGACGAACGCATCGTCCACGCCCTCGCCGAGGACGCCCGCCGCAGCTACGCCGACATCGGCGAGCTGGTCGGCCTGTCCGCGCCCGCCGTCAAACGGCGGGTGGACCGGCTGCGTGCCGAAGGCGCCATCACCGGCTTCACCGTGCGGGTCGACCCCGCGGCGCTGGGCTGGGAGACCGAGGGCTTCATCGAGATGTACTGCCGCCGGAACACCTCACCCGAGGACATCCGCCGCGGCCTGTCGCGCTACCCGGAGGTGGCGTCCGCGTCGACCGTCACCGGTGACGCGGACGCCATCGTCCAGGTCTTCGCCGCCGATATGCGCCACTTCGAGCGGGTGCTGGAACGGATCGCGGGCGAGCCGTTCGTGGAGCGCACCAAGTCGGTGCTGGTGCTGTCGCCTTTGCTGCGGCGGTATACGTCGGGGGCCCCGGCGTAAGGGGCCCCTGGGGTTTGTTCCCCCACCCCGCCCCTCCCCGAACCCGGGGCTCCACCCCGGCCCCCGACCGGCGGCTCCGACCCCTGGCCCCCGCCGGACCCCCGCCGGACCCCCACTGGGGCTGCGCCCCTGGGCCCCACTGGGGCTGCGCCCCCGAACCCCGCTGGGACTACACCCTCGAACCCGAGCCGGGGGCTGCGCACTGGACCCCTTGGGGGCTGTGACCTCCGCCGGGGGCTGCGCACTGGACCCCTTGGGGGCTGCCTCCGCCGGGGGCTGCGCACTGGACCCCTTGGGGGCTGCCTCCGCCGGGGGCTGCGCACTGGACCCCTTGGGGGCTGTGACCTCGCACCCTCGCCGGGGGCTGCGCCTCGGGCCCCTGTCGGGGCTGGGTCCCCGGACCCGCGCCGGGGTTGTGCTCCCGGCCCCTCGCTGGGGCTGCGCCCCGGGCCCTTGCCGGGGCTGGGTCCCCGGGCGCCTGCTGGGGTTGTGCTCCCGGCCCTCGCCGGGGGCTGCGCCTCGGGCTCCTGTCGGGGCTGGGTCTCCGGAGCCGCGCCGGGGTTGTGCTCCCGGCCCTCGCCGGGGCTGCGCCTCGGGCCCTTGCCGGGGCTGCGTCCCCGGGCGCCTGCTGGGGGTGCGCTCCGGAACCCCGCCAGGGGCTCGCCCCTGGCCCCCGTGGGGCGTATGCGGGGCTGCGCCCCTGTCCTCGGCCAGTGCGGCTTGTCGCTGCGTCCTCGGGGTCGTAGGGGCCTGGGGTGCCGCCCCGGGGCTGTGGGTCCTTGCCCTCGCGGCCGTGCGGGGCCGCGTCGCTGCCGCCAGGGTGGGCCGGGATGGAGCCGCGCCCGGCCACCGGCGCATGCGGGGGAACGGCCTCCCCGCACGCGTCCGGGCGTCGGGGGCCCAGAGCCGAGGCCCTGGCGGCGCTGGTCGGGCCGGGCGCGCAACGAATCTTCGGGGTCTGGGTAAAACCCGTAACGAAACGACGGCGGATGCGCAACATCCGGACCTTGTCGCCCGACCCCCCCATCCGTACCGTCGTTATATCGCTACGTCTCTCCCCAAGGTCTGCCCATGCCGCCGCTGCGCACCGCCCTGCTCCAGAGCTCCGGTCACCCCGGCGACCCCGCCCATAACCTCAAGGTCCTCGATGAGGCAGCCGGGCGCGCCGCGGCCGGTGGGGCTGGGCTGCTTGTCACCTCGGAGATGTTCCTCACGGGCTATGCCATCGGTGAGGGCATCCATCGGCTGGCCGAGCCCGCCGATGGCCCGGGTGGCCGGGCCGTGGCCGAGATCGCTGCCGCGCACGGTCTCGCCGTCCTCTACGGTTACCCGGAGCGGGATGTTGAGCGGCACGGCACCGTCTACAACTCGGCGCGGCTGGTCGGCCCGGACGGGGCCGAGCTCGCGAACTACCGCAAGACCCATCTGTTCGGCTGCTTCGAGCGGGACTGGTTCACCCCCGGTGACACCCCCGTCGTCCAGGCCGCGCTCGGCGGGCTCACGGTGGGCGTCATGATCTGCTACGACGTGGAGTTCCCGGAGAACGTCCGGGCTCACGCCCTGGCCGGGACCGATCTGCTGCTGGTCCCGACCGCGCAGATGCATCCCTTCCAGTTCGTCCCCGAGTCCCTCATCCCGGTCCGGGCCTTCGAGAACCAGCTGTACGTCGCGTACGTCAACCGCACCGGCTCCGAGGGCGAGTTCGACTTCGTCGGGCTGAGCTGTCTGGCCGGGCCCGACGGCACCACGCGCGCGCGGGCCGGTCGCGGTGAGGAGCTGGTCATCGGCGACGCCGATCCCGAGCTGCTGAGCGCCTCGCGCACGGCCAATCCCTATCTGCGCGACCGCAGGCCCGGACTGTACGGGTCGCTGAGCTGACCCAGCCCCCCGCCCCAGCCCCCAGCCAGCCCGAGCCCGAGCCCTGATCCCGGCCCCGCCCCTCAACTTCCCGCCTCGCAAGGAGTCCGTACCCCCATGTCCATGGTGCCCACCGCCGTCCCCGGCGAGCACGAGCCGCAGCAGGCCGAGACCCTCCCGCCCATCACCATGTTCGGCCCGGACTTCCCGTACGCCTACGACGACTTCCTGGCCCACCCCGCGGGGCTCGGCCAGATTCCGGCGACCGAGCACGGCAGCGAGGTCGCGGTGGTCGGCGGCGGGCTGTCCGGCATCATCACCGCGTACGAGCTGATGAAGATGGGCCTGAAGCCCGTCGTCTACGAGGCCGACAAGATCGGCGGCCGGCTGCGCACCGTCGGCTTCGAGGGCTGCGACGACTCGCTGACCGCCGAGATGGGCGCGATGCGCTTCCCGCCGAGCTCGACCGCGTTCCAGCACTACATCGACCTGGTGGGCCTGAAGACCGAGCCGTTCCCCAACCCGCTGGCCCCCGACACCCCCTCGACGGTGGTCGACCTCAAGGGCGAGTCGCACTACGCCCGCACCATCGACGACCTGCCGCCGGTCTACCGCGAGGTGATGGACGCCTGGAACGCCTGTCTGGAGGAGGGCGCCGACTTCTCCGACATGAACCGCGCCATCCGCGAGCGGGACGTTCCCCGCATCCGTGAGATCTGGGCCCGGCTGGTGGAGAAGCTCGACAACCAGACCTTCTACGGCTTCCTCTGCGAATCCGCGGCCTTCAAGTCCTTCCGTCACCGGGAGATCTTCGGTCAGGTCGGCTTCGGAACCGGCGGCTGGGACACCGACTTCCCGAACTCCATCCTGGAGATCCTGCGGGTCGTCTACACCGAGGCCGACGACCACCACCGCGGCATCGTCGGCGGCAGCCAGCAGCTTCCGCTGCGGCTGTGGGAGCGCGAGCCCGAGAAGATCGTCCACTGGCCGCAGGGCACCTCGCTGTCCTCCCTGCACGGCGGCGAGCCGCGCCCGGCCGTGACCCGGCTGCACCGCGCCGCGGGTGACCGGATCGTGGTCACCGACGCGAGCGGCGACATCCGCTCCTACAAGGCGGTTGTCTTCACCGCGCAGTCCTGGATGCTGCTCTCCAAGATCGACTGCGATGACTCGCTCTTCCCGATCGACCACTGGACGGCGATCGAGCGCACCCACTACATGGAGTCCAGCAAGCTCTTCGTCCCGGTCGACCGCCCCTTCTGGCTGGACAAGGACGAGGTGACGGGCCGGGACACGATGAGCATGACCCTCACCGACCGGATGACCCGCGGCACCTACCTGCTGGACAACGGCCCGGACAAGCCCGCCGTCATCTGCCTCTCGTACACCTGGTGCGACGACAGCCTCAAGTGGCTGCCGCTGTCCGCGAACGAGCGGATGGAGGTCATGCTGAAGTCGCTGTCGGAGATCTATCCGAACGTCGACGTCCGCAAGCACATCATCGGCAGCCCGGTCACGGTCTCCTGGGAGAACGAGCCCTACTTCATGGGCGCCTTCAAGGCCAACCTCCCCGGCCACTACCGCTACCAGCGCCGGCTGTTCACCCACTTCATGCAGGACCGGCTGCCGGCCGACCAGCGCGGCATCTTCCTCGCGGGCGATGACATCTCCTGGACCGCGGGGTGGGCCGAGGGCGCCGTACAGACCGCGCTCAACGCGGTGTGGGGCGTGATGCACCGCTTCGGCGGCAGCACGGACGCCAAGAACCCGGGGCCGGGCGATGTGTACGACGACATCGCGCCGGTCGAGCTCCCCGAGGACTGAGCCGCTCATCCGCTCGCCCGCATCCCCTGCCGTCAGCCCGACGGCAGGGGAGTGAGCAGACAGCGCCCGACCAGGCCCACGCTCGCGTCGACGCGCTGCACGAACTCCTCCGTCAGCTCCGGCAGTCCGCGCAGACCCCACAGGGTGCGGAAGGTCGCCCACGCGGCGTCCCGGGCCGCGTCCAGGCTCCATGAGCCCACCAGATGGGTCAGCGGATCGGCCACGTCCAGCACATCCGGACCGGGCATCAGATCCTCGCGGATCCGCTCCTCAAGCCCGGTGAGCACCAGCCCGACCCGGTCGAAGTCGCCCTCCAGGGCTGCCGGTTCCGATGTGCGTGCCCGGCAGGTGTCCAGGAGCGCGACGGCCAGGTCATGGCCGATATGCGCATTGATCCCCGCGAGCGCGAACTGCACCGGGCGGACCGCCGGATGGCGCCGCAGCTGGAACAGCGGCCGCCAGCAGGCGGGCGGGCGCCGCCCCGCCGCCACCGCGTCGACCGCCCCCAGATAGCGCCCGGCGAAGCGGACGTCCAACTCCTCGGTGGCGGCCGGATCCTGGAAGTACCCGGTGGTGAGCCGGCGGCCGATCTCCTCGGTGACCGGCAGATACACCCGGTTGAAGACCGCCACCCCGTCTCCGGGCGGCAGCGCCGCGCCGAGCGCACGCATGCGCGCCACAACGCTCTTGACCGTCCGCGGTGCGAGCCGCGGCGCGTGGGTCGGCATCGTCATGGACGTCAGCGTGGCAGCCGCGCCCCGTCCCGTCCGGCCGCGCGGCGTCGCTTCCCCTGGACGGCCTAACCATCCGTCACAGCGCGCCCGCGTCGCGGGCCGTCCACATCGTCGGGTACAGCGGCCGCCAGCCCAGCTCCTCGCGGAGCCGGGCGTTGGAGGTGATCCCGAACCACGGGTCGTCGTCCGTCCGTTCGCCCATGCCCTCCGGGATCGCCGCGCCGTTGATCCGGTGCAGTTCCACGGCGGTCGCCGGGGCGTCGTCGACGATGTTGTACCGGCGCCCGGAGGCCGAACCGCCCGCCGTGCCGCCGGGCGCGCGCAGCAGCCGCAGCAGCGCCTGGCTCACATCGGCGTGGTGCACCAGCGCGAGCCGCTGGTTCCCGGCCCAGTTCCCGGCCCACTGCAGGGCGTTCCGCAGATGCGGATCGCCGTCCCCGTACACAAAGGCCAGACTGCCGATCCGCAGATCGAGGCCGTGATCGCGGTGGAGAGCGAGGAGCTCGCGCTCCGCCTCCGCCTTCGAGGCCGGGTACGCGCCCCACATCGGCCCGCCGGGCACGCTCTCGTCGTCCTCCGTCAGCGGTCGTCCGCGCGAGGCCCCGTACACGAGATTGGTGCTGACCTGGACGAACCGGCTCGTCCCTGCCTCGACCGCGGCTCGCCCCAGCGCCACGGCGGCGTCCCGGTTGACCGCCCAGGCCTCCTCGTCCGGTACCCCGCGGAACGCCGCCGCGATGTTGACCACCGCGTGCACCCCCTCCATCGCCTTCCGCAGATCCTTCTCCTCGCGCAGATCGCCCACCGCGATCCGCGCGCCCAGCGCCCCGAGCGGCGCGCCGCGCTCCTCGTCGCGGACCAGCACCCGCACCTCGGTGTCCGGCCGGCGCCGCTCCAGCAGCCGTGCCGTGAACCGCCGCCCCACTTGACCGGTGGCTCCCGTCACCAAAATCAACGGCATCGCACTCGCCTCTCGTCTCGATCGCTTGCCGTATCAGGCTGCGGCGGACGGTCCGGTGGCGGGAGAGACGTCCCGATCCAGGGATCGGCAGACCCTGGATAACGCCATGGCGGCCGGGCGACCATGGGGAGGTGCACCGATCGGAGCTCGCGGACTTCCTGCGCCGCTGTCGCGCCCGCCTCGCCCCCGCCGAGGTGGGCCTCGTCCCCGGCGTCCGGCGCCGTACGCCCGGGCTGCGCCGGGAGGAGGTGGCCCAGCTCGCCGGGATGTCGCCGGACTACTACACCCGGCTGGAACAGGCCCGCGGTCCGCGCCCGTCCCGCCAGATGCTCACCGCGCTTGCCCGCGCGCTCCGGCTCACCGACGACGAGCGCGACCATCTCTTCCACCTGGTGGGGGAGGAGCCGCCGCGCGACCGCACCACCTCAGGACATGTACGGCCCGGTCTGCTGCGGGTCCTGGACCGGCTGTACGACACCCCGGCGCAGGTCGTCACCGACTGGGGCGATGTGCTGGCCCAGAACGCGATGGCCGCGGCCCTGGTCGGCGACATCACGGCGCGGCCGCCCGAGGACCGCAACATCGTCCGCAGCTTCTTCACCCGGAGCCACAACCCCGGGCTCTTCCCGCCGGAGGACCGCGAGGAACACGCCCGGATCCATGTCGCCAACCTCCGCGCCGTCCTGGCAGCCCGCCCCGACGACCCGGGCCCGGCGGCCCTCGTCGCCGAACTGCGCGCCGTGAGCGGCGAGTTCGCGGAGCTGTGGGAGGCGCATGAGGTGGCGGTGCGGCGCTCGTCGGTCAAGCGGTTCGTGCATCCGGTGGTGGGGGTGCTGGAGCTGGACTGCGAGGTGCTGCTGTCCACGGAGCAGGCCCAGCGGCTGATCGTCCACACGGCCCGGCCCGGGACCGAGTCCGCCGAACGGCTGGAGCTGCTGCGGGTGGTGGGTCTGCAGGACCTCGCCCCGCGGGGGTGAGCCTGCGGGGTGAGCCCGCAGGGGTGAGGCCGCGGGGGTGAGGCCGCGGGGGTGAGCCCGCAGGGGTGAGGCCGCGGGGGTGAGGCCGCGGGGGTGGGGCCGCGGGGGTGAGGCCCTACGCGGGCCGCTCGTCGTCGTTGTAGCCGCTGGTGCCCGCGTCCAGCAGCGGCTCCTGCCGCTTGAGATGGGCCGGGGCCAGGGCGCGCAGCACGTGGTAGCCGGTCAGCACCACGATCGTCCCCAGCGCGATCCCGCTCAGCTCGAAGTTCCGGCTGATCTTCAGGCCGACCCCGCCGACGCCGATGACGACGCCCGCGGCGACCGGCACGAGGTTGAGCGGATTACGCAGATCCACGTTGTTGTGCACCCAGATCTGGGCGCCGAGCAGCCCGATCATGCCGTAGAGGATGACGGTGATACCGCCCAGCACCCCACCCGGCACCGCCGCCACCACCGCGCCGAACTTCGGGCACAGCCCGAAGAGCAGCGCGAAGCCCGCCGCTGCCCAGTACGCGGCGGTGGAGTAGACGCGGGTGGCTGCCATGACGCCGATGTTCTCGGAGTACGTGGTGGTGGCCGGGCCGCCGACCGCCGTGGAGAGCACCGTCGCCGCGCCGTCCGCCGCGATGGCCGTGCCGAGCTGGTCGTCCAGCGGGTCGCCGATCATTTCGCCGACGGCCTTCACATGCCCGGCGTTCTCGGCGATCAGGGCGATCACGACCGGCAGCGCGACCAGCACCGCGGACCACTGGAAGCTCGGCGCGTGCAGGGACGGCAGGCCGATCCAGTCCGCCTTGGCCACACCGGACAGATCCAGCCGCCAGTGGTCGGTGACCCGCCCGCTGCCGTCGATCGAGTGGATCTTGCCGAGGAGGCGGTCGAAGAGCCAGGAGACCGCGTAGCCGAAGACCAGCCCCAGGAAGATCGCGACACGGGACCAGAAGCCGCGCAGACAGACCACGGCCGCCCCTGTGACCAGCATCGTGAGCAGCGCGGTCCATTGGTCGGCGGGCCAGTACGTCCCGGCGGTCACGGGGGCGAGATTGAACCCGATCAGCATGACCACCGCACCGGTCACCACCGGCGGCATCGCCGCGTGGATGACGCCCGCGCCGAAGCGCCGTACCGCCAGCCCGCTCAGGAACAGCACCGCGCCGACCACCAGGATCGCCCCGGTGACGGCGGCGCTGCCGCCGCCCTGCGCCCGGATCACCGCCGCCACGCCGACGAAGGACAGGCTGCACCCCAGATAGCTGGGCACCCGGCCGCGGGTCGCGAGCAGGAACAGCATGGTCGCGACCCCGGACATCATGATCGCGAGGTTGGGGTCGAGGCCCATCAGCACCGGGGCGACAAAGCTCGCTCCGAACATGGCCACGACATGCTGTGCGCCCAGGCCCAGCGTCCTCGGCCAGGACAGCCGCTCATCCGGCCTGACGACCGCTCCGGGGGCGGGGGTGCGCCCATCGCCGTGCAAGGTCCAGCGCACGCCGAGGCCCATGACTGCTCCACTTCATTGCTGCGGGGGGATCGCACCAATGTTAGATGGCCGAAAATGTGCTCCTTGCAGCTATGCCGTCGCCGTGAAGGGATCGGACAGCGACTGAGCCTCGGCATAGCCGGGCGGATCACCGGCCGGATCGGCGCCCGGGTGGGCGCCCGGGTGGGCGATCGTCCAGGCCAGCTCGACGGCGCGGTGCAGGGCGGCGCGGAAGAGCAGCGATCCGCAGCTGATCCGCCGCACGCCGAGCTCGGCCAGCTGGCCGTAGGTGTGGCGGCCGGGGGCGAACAGGATGTTCAGCGGGGTCTCGCCGAGGTCACGGACCAGGGCGGCGATGTCCCGCTCATCGGTGAGCGCGGGTACGAAGACGCCGTCGGCACCCGCCCGTACATACGCCTCGGCGCGCTCGGCGGCGGCGGCCAGTGGGGGCGTCATTCCGCCACCGATGGCGGCGAGCCAGTGGGTGTCGGTGCGCGCGTTCACAAAGAGGCGGGGCACCCGCTCCTTGACCGCCGCGATCACCGCGTACTGGTGTGCCAAGGGCGCGAGGGTGCCGTCCGGGCGTCCGTCCTCGATGTTCACCCCGGCGACCCCGGCCTCGTCCAGCTCGGCCGCGAGCGCCGCGACCCCCTCGGGCCGTTCGCCGAACCCGCCCTCGATGTCGACGGTCACCAGCACCGGCAGCCGCACGATGCCGCGCGCGAGGGCGAGCGTCTGCTCGCGCGTGGCGCCGGTCGCGTCCGGCAGCCCGGCCGCCACGGCCACGCCGAGGCTGGTGGTGCCGATGGCGGGAAAGCCGCGCCGGGCGAGGGCGGCGGCGGAGGCGTGGTCCCAGGCGTTGGGGAGGAGCAGAGGGCGCTCAGCGTGGTGGAGTCGGCGGAAATCCGCGTGGGGAGAGGCGTTCATGCCGCCGACCGTAGGCGCGGATCGTTTCGGCGCCGGCCGAAGCCTGGCGCCGGCGCGTCATTGCGCGCGTCACTCGGCGAGAGTGACGCCGAGCAGCTCGCGCATCGCCCGCTCGCCGTGCGCACTGACGCGCAGCGCCCGCCCGCTGCCGATCCGTACGCACCAGCCGGCGTCCAGCGTGTGCCGGCACAGCGCGGCCCCGGCCACCCCGGCCAGATGCGGGCGGCGCTCGGTCCAGTCGAGACAGCTGCGGACCATCGGCCGCCGCCCGCGCGCGGCGGCGGCCGTGAGATCGATGCCCAGGTCCTGGAACCAGGCCATCCCGGGCTCCGTCAGCGCGAACCCCGTCGCGCCCTGCAGCAGCCCGCGCTCCAGCATCGCGTCCGTGATCGCGGTGCCCAGGCGCCCGGCGAGATGGTCGTAGCAGGTCCGGGCCCGCGCCATGGCCCCGCTCGCGCTGGAGGCGCGCAGCGTACGGGGCGGGGGCGGGGGCGCGGCGTGCGCGGACAGATCCTCGATCAGCTGTGCGATCTGCGGCCCGGCCAGCCGTACGTAGCGATGCCGGCCCTGGCGCTCCTCCGCCAGCAGCCCGCCCTCGATGAGCCGGCTCAGATGCTCGCTCGCCGTTGACGCGGCGACCCCGGCGTGGCGCGCCAACTCCCCGGCGGTCCATGCGCGACCGTCGAGCAGCGCGAGACAGATGGTGGCGCGTGTCTCATCGGCGATGAGGGAGGCCAGCCGCGCGAGTTGCGGCCCGCGGAGTCCGCCTCCGCTGTGTGCGGTGGGGGTCATGTGTCCATGATGCGCTGCCGGCGTTTCGGTCCCCACCGAACCCTTCGGGCCGGGTCAGGGGAGGGTGGCCCGGGAGGACGGGCCGGGTTGGAGGGTGGGGTCCTTGGGCGCCGTGCGCAGGACGCCCGCCCCCGCCACCAGGCCCAGCGTCAACACCGTGACCAGGCAGAACGAGACCGTCAGCGAGGTCAGGTCCGCGATCGAGCCCATGGCGGCCGGGGCGATCAGACCCGAGGTGTACGTGATCGTGGCGACGCCCGCGATGGCCTGGCTGGGGGCCGGGCCGCTGCGGCCGGCTGCGGCGAAGGCCAGGGGCACGACGACCGCGATGCCGAGGCCGATCAGGCCGAAGCCGGCGATGGCGAGGGCCGGGCCGGAGGCCGTGACGAGGAGGAGGCCGCCGAACGTGGCGAGGACGCCGCCGGTCCGTACGGTCCGTACGGCCCCGAAGCGGGCCACCACGGCGTCGCCGATCAGCCGCGCTCCTGCCATCGTGCAGGAGAAGGCGGTGGTGCAGGCGGCGGCGACACCGGGGGAGGAGCCCATGACGTCGCGCAGGTAGACCGCGGACCAGTCCAGGCTGGCCCCCTCGGCGAAGACCGCGCAGAACCCCACCGCGCCGATGATCAGCGCGGAGCGGGGCGGGAGGGCGAAGCGGGGCGGGGGGCGCTCCTCGGGGGCGCCGCGCAGGTCGAGGACCCAGTGGCAGGCCACCGCGCCGAGCACCGCGAGGACGGCGGCGGCGATGCCGAGGTGCAGCCGGGCGTCCGCGTCGGCGTGGGCGGCGACCGTGCCCGCGGCCGAGCCGGTGAGCGCGCCCACGCTCCACATACCGTGCAGCCCGGACATGATCGGGCGGCCCAGGCGGTTCTCGATCTCCACGCCGAGCGCGTTCATGGCGACGTCGGACATCCCGGCACTCGCGCCGAACAGGAAGAGCACACCGCACAGCCAGATCGGCCCCGGGGCGAGCGGCGGCATCACCAGCCCCGCGCACCACAGGGCGAGCAGCCCGCGCAGCGCCGCGCGGGCGCCGAAAAGGTGGCTGATCCGCCCGGCCAGCGGCATCGCGACGGAGGCGCCGATCGCGGGGAAGGCGAGCGCTAGCCCGAGTTGACCGGCGCTGATGTCCAACCGCTCCTGGATCCAGGGGATGCGGGTGGCGAAGTTGCCGGTGACCGCGCCGTGGACGGCGAACACCGTCGCGACGGCCACGCGCGCCCGCCGAACCTGGGGCATCCGCGGTGCCCGGGATTCCGTACCACTGCTCATGTCTGTCGCACCCTCCCCGTAGCGCGGTCTTGTCGGCACATGGTCCTCGGCCGGATGCCCGGCCGAGCGGAAACTATCAGGAAGGCTGCCTGATAAATAGAGCTTTTCCGGTAGCCGTCTGGAAGGATCCCCGCATGACGTCGACGCACGTACCCGCGGTGGCCCGCACCGCCTCTCCGCGTACGGCGCGGGCCATCAACGACCGCCTGGCCCTGCAACTCCTCAAGGACGAGGGCCCGTTGACCGCGGGGCAGCTCAAGACGCTGACCGGCCTGTCCCGCCCCACCATCGCGGACCTTGTCGAGCGGCTGCAGTCGGCCGGGCTGGTGGCGGTCGTGGGGGAGACGGGGGCGCGGCGACGCGGCCCCAACGCCCGGGTGTACGGGATCGTGGCCGACAGCGCGCATGTGGCCGGAGTGGACGTGCGCACGGACGGCGTCGCCGTCTGTGTGGCCGATCTGCTCGGCCGCACCCTGGCCGAGGCGTCGCTTCCGGTCGACCCGGACTCCGACCCCGTACGGACCGTGGCGGACTCGGTGGCGCTGGTGCAGCGCGCGGCACAGCGGGCCGGGGCGGCCCGGCTGCACCACATCGGCATCGGGGCGCCCGGCCTGATCGACCCGGCCACGGGCGAGCTCAACTCACCCGCCAGGCTGCCCTCCTGGCACCGCGAGCTGGCCGCCGCGCTGCAGCGCGCTCTCGCGGCGCCGGTCCTGCTGGAGAACGAGGTCAACCTCGCGGCGGTCGCGGAGCAGCGGCTCGGCACGGCCCGCGACCGGGACACCTTTGTGCTGCTGTGGCTCGGTCATGGCGTCGGCGCCGCGGTGGTGCTCGACCGGGTGCTGCGGCGCGGGGCGTCGGGCGGGACCGGGGAGATCGGCTTTCTGCCGGTGCCGGGCACCTCGGCGCTGCCCTCGGCGAGCTGCTGCGACGGCGGCTTCCACTCCCTTGTGGGCGGCGCCGCGGTCTGCGAACTCGCCCGCGAGCACGGTCTGGAGACCGGCGGCAGGCAGGGCGTGGAGGACGCCGGGGCCGCGGAGGCCGTCATACGGGCGGCCGTCGAGGCGGGGGAGCGGGGCGGGCCGTTCCTGGACGCGCTCGCGGCCCGGATCGCGCTGGGCGTCGCCGCGATGTGCGCGGTGCTCGACCCGGGGTGTGCGGTACTCGGCGGCGAGGCGGGCCGGGCCGGGGGCGAAGCGCTCGCCCGGCGCGTGGAGGTCCATGTCGCGCGCATGTCGCCGCTGCGTACGCAGGTCCGCGCCGGGGTGGTGGGCGGCGGTGGGGTGCTGCGCGGTGCGGTGCTGACCGCGATGGACGCGGCTCAGGACGCGCTGTTCGGCGCCCGGTAGGCCCCGTGGTGCGGGGCGGGTGAGGCAGACCACATGGGGTCCGGCTCCACCCGCGGTGATGACCCGTGGCACACTGGGGCCGTACCAGTGACGTCAGCGCACTCCGGGGTCGGTGAAAATCCGAACCGGCGGTTACAGTCCGCGACCCGTCCGCTGCCAGCGGCCGGTTGACCAGGTGAAATTCCTGGACCGACGGTTAAAGTCCGGATGGGAGGCAGTGCGCGGCGGGAGCGACATCACCGGTGCGCCGTCATCGGCGGGCCGCCCTTTGGGCGCGGGCCCGTTCACCCGATCAACGGCGTGCTGGCGGCGGCGTTTTCCGTTCCTTGTCTACTTTGACAGCCCCGGAGTCCGTGCCCGAAGAGGCAGGAGGACCCGGTGGCCACCGCAGCCGAAGCCGCAGCGATGCGCCGTGCCGTCGCGCTCGCCGCCCGCGGCCTTGGCCACACCAGCCCCAACCCCGTCGTCGGCTGCGTCGTGCTCGATGCCGACGGCCAGGTCGTCGGCGAGGGCTGGCATCAGCGGGCCGGCGGCCCCCACGCCGAGGTCCACGCGCTGCGCGAGGCGGGGGAGCGGGCCCGCGGCGGCACCGCCCTGGTCACCCTCGAACCCTGTAACCACACCGGCCGCACCGGCCCCTGCGCACAGGCGCTCATCGACGCCGGGATCGCCCGCGTCCGCTACGCCGTCGCCGACCCCACCGCGCAGGCCCGGGGCGGCGCCGCCACCCTCGCCGCCGCGGGGATCGACGTCGCGGCCGGGCCGCTGACCGACGAGGCCGAGGCGGTCAACGAGCCCTGGCTGACGTCGATGCGGCGCGGCCGTCCCTTCGTGCTGTGGAAGTACGCGGCCACCCTCGACGGGCGCAGCGCCGCCGCCGACGGCACCAGCCGCTGGATCACCTCGGCCGCGTCCCGTGCCGATGTGCACCGGCTGCGCGCGGAGGCGGACGCCGTCGTCGTCGGCTCCGGCACCCTGCGCGCCGACGACCCCCAGCTGGCCGTACGGGACCGGGAGGGCGTCACCCAGCCGCTGCGGGTCGTCGTCGACACCAACGCCACCGTGCAGCCCGGCGCCCGGGTCCTGGACGGTGCGGCGCCCACCCTGATCGCGGTGGCCAAGGACGCCGGCACCGGCCATCTGCCGGGCGGCGCCGAGACCGTACGGCTGCCGCGCGCCCAGGGCGGCCGGGGGCTCGACATCGCCGCGCTCCTCGCCGAGTTGCACGGCCGCGGGGTGCGCTCGGTCCTGCTGGAGGGCGGCCCCACGCTCGCCGGGGCGTTCCTGGCCGCGGGCGCCGTCGACAAGGTCGTCGGCTATCTCGCCCCCGTACTGCTCGGCGCGGGCCCGGCGGCCCTCGCCGACGCCGGAATCACCACCATCGCCCAGGCGTTGCGCCTGGATGCGGCCGACGTCACCCGGCTCGGCCCCGACCTGCGCATCACCGCACGCCCCGTCGCCCCCGCCCCCCTCGCCGAGGAGAACTGAAGTGTTCACCGGAATTGTCGAAGAACTGGGTGAGATCGTCGCCATCGAGAACCTCGGCGACGCGTCCCGCTTCCAGGTGCGCGGCCCCGTCGTCACCGAGGGTGCGAAGCACGGCGACTCCATCGCCGTCAACGGCGTCTGTCTCACCGTCGTCGACATCCACGAGGGCGGCGGGGGCGCCGAGTTCAGCGCCGATGTCATGGCCGAGACCCTCGACCGCTCCAGCCTCGGCGCGCTCGCCGTCGGCTCCCGGGTCAACCTGGAGCGCCCGATGGCACTCGGCGGGCGGCTCGGCGGCCACCTCGTCCAGGGCCATGTCGACGGCACCGGCACGATCGTCGAGCGCAAGCCCTCCGAGCACTGGGAGATCGTGAAGATCTCGCTGCCCGCCGGGCTGAGCCGCTATGTCGTCGAGAAGGGGTCCATCACGGTCGACGGCATCAGCCTGACCGTCGTCGACGCGGGCCCCGACTACTTCACCGTCAGCCTCATCCCGACGACGCTCGCGCTCACCACGCTCGGGGTCAAGCAGGCCGGGGACCCGGTCAACCTCGAGGTGGACGTGCTCGCCAAATACGTGGAGCGGCTGCTGGGCCGGGACACCGGCGCCCAGGACAAGGAGGCCATCGCATGAGTGAGGCATACGCGGTCACCGAGCCGCAGCCGGCCCCGACGACCACCGCCGCACCGCTGCGGGCCGCGCGCGGCACGAGGGAGTGGCCCGACGAGCTGGCGCTGGACACCGTCGAGCGGGCCATTGCCGACATCGCCGCGGGCCGCCCGGTCGTGGTCGTGGACGACGAGGACCGGGAGAACGAGGGCGATCTCATCGTCGCCGCCGAGACGATCACCCCGGAGATCGTCGCGTTCATGATGACCGAGTGCCGCGGGCTGATCTGCGCCACCCTGGACGCCACCGACATCGCCCGGCTCGATCTGCCGCAGATGGTCGAACAGAACTCCGAGTCCATGGGCACCGCCTTCACCGTCTCGGTCGACGCCACCGCCGGGCACGGCGTCACCACCGGCATCTCCGCCGCCGACCGGGCCACCACCCTGCGGCTGCTGGCCGCCCCGGACAGCACCCCCGGCGACTTCGCCCGCCCCGGCCACATCTTCCCGCTGCGCGCCCGCCCCGGCGGCGTGCTCGCCCGCAACGGCCACACCGAGGCCGGGGTCGACCTCGCCCGGCTCGCGGGGCTGCGCCCGGCGGCCGCGATCGTGGAGATCGCGGGGGAGGATGGTGCGATGCTGCGCCTGCCCGAGCTGGTCGCCTTCGCCCGTAAGCACGGTCTGGCGATCATCTCCATCGAGGACCTGATCGCC
The DNA here is from genome assembly GCF_040607655.1 of Streptomyces sp. NPDC005266. Taxonomy (NCBI): domain Bacteria; kingdom Bacillati; phylum Actinomycetota; class Actinomycetes; order Kitasatosporales; family Streptomycetaceae; genus Streptomyces; species Streptomyces sp. NPDC005266. The sequence goes on along the minus strand of NZ_JBEXHC010000003.1, from coordinate 95,133 downwards.
CACCGCAGGCCCGCCGAGCCCCTGGTGCGGCGCGAGGCCGAGACCCGGCTGCCCACCGCCTTCGGGGACTTCCGGGCGTACGGCTACCGCGCGACCACCGACGGGGTCGAGCACATCGCACTCGTCCAGGGCGAGATCGGCGACGGCGAGGACGTCCTCGTGCGGGTCCACTCCGAATGCCTCACCGGCGATGTCTTCCACTCCCTGCGCTGTGACTGCGGCCCCCAGCTGCACGCCTCGCTGGAGCGGGTCACCGCCGAGGGGCGCGGCGTCGTGCTGTACCTGCGCGGCCACGAGGGGCGCGGCATCGGGCTGCTGTCCAAGCTGCGCGCCTATGAGCTCCAGGAGCTGGGCCGGGACACCCTGGACGCCAATCTGGAGCTCGGCCTGCCCGCCGACGCCCGCGACTACGCCGCGGGCGCGGAGATCCTCGCCGACCTCGGCGTGCGCTCCCTGCGGCTGATGACCAACAACCCCGAGAAGACCACGGCGCTGGTCCGGCACGGGCTGCGGGTCACCGGCAGGGAGCCGATGCCCGTCCAGGCCGGGGAGCACAATCTGCGCTATCTGCGGACCAAGCGGGACCGGATGGGGCATGACCTGCCGTGGCTGGACGGCGACCGCGCGGAGCCCGTGTGCGCCTGCGGCAATCAGTGAGCACGCCCAGTACACCCAGCACATCCAGCACACCCAGCACACCCAGTACACCCGTACGTATGAAAGATCTGCACCGAGGAGAGACGTGAGCGGTAAGGGTGCCCCCGAACTGTCCGTGAAGAACTGCGGGGACCTGCGCGTCGCCGTCATCGCCGCACAGTGGCACGAGAAGGTGATGGACGGGCTGGTAGACGGCGCCCTGCGCGCCCTCGGCGAGCTGGGCATCGACGAGCCCACCCTGCTGCGGGTGCCCGGCAGCTTCGAGCTGCCGGTGGTCGCCAAGGTCCTCGCGGGCCGCGGCTACGACGCGATCGTGGCGCTGGGCGTCGTCATCCGCGGTGGCACTCCCCACTTCGACTACGTCTGCCAGGGCGTCACCCAGGGCCTCACCCAGGTCAGCGTGGACACCGGTGTCCCCATCGGCTTCGGGGTGCTGACCTGCGACACCGAGGAGCAGGCCCTGGACCGGGCCGGGCTCGCCGGCTCCAACGAGGACAAGGGCCACGAGGCGGTCACCGCCGCCGTCGCCACCGCCACCACCCTGCGCTCGGTCGCCGAACCCTGGCGCTGAGTGGTGGCGCCCCACCCAAGTAGGATGACGGACATCATGTCCAAGAAGACGTTCGAGGAGCTCTTCACCGAGCTCCAGCAGAAGGCCGCCACGGCGGACCCCGCCACCTCCCGCACCGCCGAGCTGCTCCAGGCCGGTGTGCACGCCATCGGCAAGAAGGTGGTGGAGGAGGCGGCCGAGGTGTGGATGGCCGCGGAGTACGAGAGCGACGCGGCCACCGCCGAGGAGATCTCGCAGCTCCTCTACCACCTCCAGGTGATGATGGTCGCCCGGGGCCTGACCCTCGACGACGTCTACGCTCACCTCTGACTCACCCGTATCCCAGCCTGTCCCTCGCGACCGAAGGAAAGAACACTCATGCTGCGCATCGCCGTCCCCAACAAGGGTTCACTCTCCGAGCCTGCGTCGGCGATGCTCCATGAGGCGGGCTACCGGCAGCGGAAGGACCGCAAGGAGCTCGTCCTCGTCGACGCCGACAACGGGGTGGAGTTCTTCTTCCTGCGCCCCCGGGACATCGCCGTGTACGTCGGCTCCGGGCGGCTGGACATCGGCATCACCGGCCGTGACCTGCTGCTGGACTCCGGCTCCCAGGCCGAGGAGATCATGCAGCTGGGCTTCGCCGGGTCCACCTTCCGCTACGCCACCCGCCCCGGCACGGCCAAGGACGTCAGCGAGTTCGGCGGCATGACGGTGGCCACCTCCTTCGCCGGCCTGGTCACCAAGCACCTCGCGGACCACGGTGTGGACGCCGACGTGGTGCACCTCGACGGGGCGGTCGAGACCGCCATCCAGCTCGGCGTCGCCGAGGTCATCGCCGATGTCGTCGAGACCGGCACCACCCTGCGCAACGCGGGCCTGGAGATCATCGGCGAGCCGATCCTGGAGTCGGAGGCGGTCGTCATCCGCCGCACCGGCGACCCCTCCGACGATCCCAAGGTGCAGCAGTTCCTCCGCCGGATGCAGGGCGTCCTGGTGGCCCGGCGCTACGTGATGATGGACTACGACATCCGGGTCGAGCAGGTGGAGCGCGCCGTGGCGCTCACCCCCGGCCTCGAGTCGCCCACCGTCTCCCCGCTGCACCACGAGGGCTGGGTCGCGGTCCGCTCGATGGTCCCGGCCAAGGACGCCCAGCGGATCATGGACGAGCTGTACGAGCTGGGGGCGCGGGCGATCCTCACCACCGGCATCCACGCCTGCCGCCTCTGAGCCCGCCGCCTCCGAGACCCCTGCCGCCCCTTCCCGCTTCCTCGCACGAGAGACCGACCACGTGTCCGCCGCCGCGCCCCCGCCCGCCCTGCCCGTCACCTTCCGGCCGACCAGGACCCGTGCCGTCCTGATGGCCGTCGGTGTCGCCGTTGTGATCGTCCTCACCGCGATCGGGCTGCTCCTGGAGAACCTGACCCCGGGCCAGAAGACCAGCTTCATCGTCACCGGACTGCTGTTCTTCGGGGTGCTGGTGCTGCTCTGCCGCCCCAAGGTGGTGGCCGAGGCGGACGGGGTGACCGTCGTCAACCTCACGACCAAGCGGCGCTTGGAGTGGGCCGAGGTGCTCCGGGTCAATCTGCGCCCCGGTGACCCCTGGGTCTACCTGGACCTGGCCGACGGCACCAGCCTGCCCGCCATGGGCATCCAGCCGGGCATCGCCAAGGCACAGGCCATCAGCGACGCGCGCGCCCTGCGCGCGCTCGCCGAGCGGCACGGCACGGGCCGGGCCGGTGACACAAGCCACTGATCGGCCCTGGGGGCCTGCCCTCCCCAGCCCATCCTTGATTACTCTGTTGCCCGGGGCCGAACGGTGCCCCACCCCGCCGTCAGTCTGCCCGCGCTCCGCGCGCGCAGCCGGCGGGCTTTCCCTGCGACCCGAGGAGTGACTCCCTCCGCAGATGGACGGATCGTCCTGTAGTACCTGCGCCGCCGCCGACCACAAGGCGGCGGCATGAGTATCACCCTGTCCCTCCTGCTGCTTGCCGCGGCACTCGTCCTCATCCTCGCCAACGGCTTCTTCGTGGCCGCCGAGTTCGGCCTGGTCACCGTCGAGCGGCAGGACGCCGAGCGCGCGGCCGACGAGGGCGACCGGCGCGCCCGTACCGTCGTCAACGCGCTGCGCCAGCTGTCCTTCCAGCTCTCCGGCACCCAGCTCGGCATCACCATCACCTCGCTGGTCGTCGGCATGCTCGCCGAGCCGGCGCTCGGCCGTCTGCTGACCCCGCCGCTGGACGCGGTGGGACTGCCGCACGGCGCCGTCCCCGGCGTCGCCGTCGTGCTCGGCATGCTGGTGGCGTCCGCCGTCCAGATGGTCATCGGCGAGCTCGTGCCCAAGAACTGGGCGGTCTCCCGGCCGCTGCAGGTCGCCCGCTTCGTGGCGGGCCCGCAGTACGCCTTCGCCCGCTTCTTCCGGCCCGTCATCGCCCTGCTCAACACCGTCGCCAACCGGCTGGTGCGGGCCCTGGGCGTCGAGCCCACCGAGGAGCTGGCCTCCGCCCGCACCCCGGGTGAACTGGTCTCGCTCGCCCGCCACTCGGCGCGGGCCGGCGCGATCGAGCAGGACACCGCCGATCTGTTCGTCCGGACCCTCTCGCTCGGCGAGCTGACGGCCCAGCATGTGATGACCCCCCGGGTGCGGGTCAGCGCGCTCCAGTCCTCGGCGACCGCGGTGGACGTGCTCAACCTCACCCGCGCCACCGGGCTGTCCCGCTTCCCCGTCTACCGCGACCGGCTGGACGAGGTCATCGGGATGGTGCACCTCAAGGACGCCCTCGCGGTGCCCGCCGAGGACCGGCTGCGCACCTCCGTCCGGCGGATCGCCCGGCCCCCGCTGCTCGTCCCCGAGACGCTGCCCGTCCAGCCGCTGCTGGAGCGGCTGCGCAACGAGCAGCCGATAGCCGTCGTCGTCGACGAGTACGGGGGCACGGCGGGCGTCGTCACCCTGGAGGACATCGTGGAGGAACTGGTCGGCGAGGTCCGCGACGAACACGACGACGCGGCCGCCGACACGCCCGATCTGGTGCCCACCGTCACCGACGACGGCCGCCCCGCCTGGGACGCAGACGGCGGCTGCCGCGTCGACGCGCTGCGCCGCATCGGCCTGGAGGTGCCCGACGGGCCGTACGAGACCGTGGCCGGACTCGTCGCCGATCTGCTGGCGCGGATCCCCGCCCCCGGTGACATCGCCGAGCTGCCCGGCTGGAAGCTGGCCGTCCGGCAGGTCGGCCACCATCGCGCGGAGCTGGTGCGCATCGTCCGCACGAAGACGGGTACGCCCCTCATCCAGTCCGGTGCCGCCGCCAGGGAGAAGGTGAACGGCCGATGAGCCTCGTACAACTCCTGTTCGCCGCCCTTCTGGTGCTCGCCAACGGCTTCTTCGTGGGCGCCGAGTTCGCCCTCGTCTCGGTGCGCCGCAGCCAGATCGAGCCGCGCGCGGCCGAGGGCTCGGGGCGCGCCCGGACGGTCCTCACCGGCCTGGAGAGCCTGCCGCAGATGATGGCGGCCGCCCAGTTCGGCATCACCGTCTGCTCGCTGACCCTCGGGGCGGTCGCCGAGCCGACCGTCGCCCATCTGCTGGAGCCGGTCTTCCACGCCGTCCATCTGCCCGAGCAGCTTGTGCACCCTCTCGGCTACGCCGTCGCGCTCGCCTTCGTCGTCTGTCTGCACCTGGTCATCGGCGAGATGGTGCCGAAGAACCTGGCCATGGCGGCGCCGGCGAAGACCGCGCTGTGGCTGGGCCCCGGGCTGGTCGCCTTCGCCCGGCTCTGCCGGCCGGTCACCGCGCTGCTCGGGGCCTGCGCCCGGCTGGTGCTGCGGCTGTTCCGCGTCGAGCCCAAGGACGAGGTCGAGGCCGTCTTCACCAGTGAGCAGCTGACCCATCTGGTCGAGGACTCCCACCAGGCCGGGTTGCTCGACCCCGGCGAGCACGAGCGGCTGGCCGACGCCCTGGAGCTCGGCAGCCGCCCGGTCACCGATGTGCTCCTGGACCCGGCGGGGCTGGTCACCGTCGACCCCTCGGTCACGCCCCGGCAGATCGAGGAGCTGACGGTGCGCACCGGTTACTCGCGCTTCCCGGTGCGCGGGCCCGGCGGCGCCTTCATGGGCTATCTCCATGTGAAGGACGTCCTGGACCTGGAGTCCCCCGAGCGGGCCGTGCCGCAGCGGGTCTGGCGGCCCATCGAGACGCTGCGGGCCGAGCTGCCGCTGGACGACGCCCTCACGGTGATGCGCCGCGCCGCCTCCCATCTGGCCGCCGTCGCCGACGCTTCGGGGAAGGTACTGGGGCTGGTGGCCCTGGAGGACGTCCTGGAAATGCTGGTCGGCGAGGTCCGCGACCCCGCCCACCGGGACGAGGACCGCGGACGGGTGCGCGAGCCGCGCGGTGCGTCCACGACCGGGGGCGCGTCCTCGGCACCGCCGTCGGCGGACGAGCGGGCGATGGCGGGGCGGTAGGCGCGGCAGGGACCGGAGCTACACCGGCGGGGGGTCCTGGGGGTCGCGGTACATGGGGCCGCGACCGGACAGGACCTCCCCGTACGCCTGCATCAGATCCGCCAGCCGCAGGGTGGCGAGGTCGTCACGGGTCGGCGTCCCCGTCCAGCCGGACAGCCGCAGATCCCGGTACGCACAGCTCTTCTCGTACAGCGTGCGCAGAAACCGCCCGTTCCCCAGCTCGTCGATCCAGCCCTGATCCACCACATGACCGCTGATGCTGCGCAGCTCCTCGACGGACTCCTCGTCCCACACATCGCCGTTCTCGGCGGCGAGCACCTCCCCGATGCGGGTGAGTTCGAGCGGGCGGTAGCTGGGGAAGTCCACGCGGGTGGTGAAGCGGGAGCCGAGGCCGGGGTTGGCGGCGAGCAGCCGGTCCATGCCCTCGGGATAGCCGGCGAGGATGACGACGAGCCGGTCGCGATTGTCCTCGGCGCGCTTGAGCAGGACCTGGAGCGCCTCGTCGCCGTAGGCGTCGCCCTTGCTGTAGCCGGAGTTGGACAGGCTGTACGCCTCGTCGACGAAGAGCACCCCGCCGAGCGCCGAGTCGATGAGCTCATTGGCCTTGACCGCCGTCTGGCCGAGGTATTCGCCCACCAGATCGGCCCGCCCGGCCTCGACCAGATGGTCGCCGCCGAGGAGCCCGAGGGCGTAGAAGACCCGGCCCAGGATGCGGGCCACGGTGGTCTTGCCGGTGCCGGAGGGGCCGGAGAAGACGAAGTGCCGCTTGGGCGGCTGGACCGGGAGGCCCTGCCCGGCGCGCAGCCGCGCCATATGGAGCTGTGCCGACAGCGCCCGCACCTGCCGTTTGACGGGCTCCAGCCCGACCATGCGCTCCAGCTCCCGCAGGGCGCTCTCCAGCATGACCGGGTCGGAGGGGCCGGGCTGGGGCGGCAGGCCGGACCGCTCTCGCGTCCCGCCCGCGCCCACCACGGAGGGGCCGATGAGCGGCGGGCCGTCGGGGCCTTCGCCGGCGGGCCGCGGATCACGGCCGTCCCCCGGATCGGGTGCGGCCGGCGGGTCGGCCGGGTCGGTGGTGGTGACCTCCCGGCCGTCCTGGCCGCCGACCCCCGCTAACGTGACGGCGGCCAGGTCCGCGGGCTCGTCCAGACCGTCGGACTCCGCTATCGCCGCGAGCCGCGCCGAGGTGTCCATGAAGGTGGGGTCGATACGGTGCACCGCGCGGTAGAGGGGGTGCGCGGCGGCGCTGCGCCCGGTGCCCTCATGGGCGCGGGCGAGCCAGTAGCGCAGCTCCTTGCGCTGGGGCTGTTCGCTGCGGCAGCGCATCAACGCGGCGGAGAGCAGAGGTTCGGCCTGGCTGTACATCTCCAGCCGGACCCGGGCCATGCCGCCGAAGAGCCCCGACTCGATGCCCAGGAAGGCATCGTCCAGCAGCGGTTCGGTGTGGCGCACCAACTGCTCCCAGTCCTTGACCAGGTAGGCGCGGCAGGCGTGCAGAAAGCGGGCCTGGGGATCGGCCTCCACGGGCGGGCAGCCGGCCAGCGCCCGGTCCAGCTCGGGGACATGGCGGCCGTCGAGCCAGTGCGAGGCGTGCGCGAGGAGCAGATCCCGGCTGGTCTCCAGCACCGGCTGGACCCACCACCCCAGCCAGTACCAGGAGTTGAGGGTGCGGCGATGGCGGGCGCGCTGCTCGCCGAAGCGGTCGCGGTGCCGGTACATCCGCAGCAGCGCGGTGGCGGTGTCGGCGCGCAGCGCGTGCAGTCCGAGCCAGGCGTCGGCCATGCCGGGGTCGTGCCGCACCGCGGTCCGGAACTCCTCCTCGGCCTGCGCGTACGCGCCCATCGTGTAGGCGTCGACGGCCCGCAGCCAGGCGAGATCGGCCGGGGCGTGCGAACTCTGCGTGCCGAAATCCATCACGTCCCCCACAACCCCTGCCCCCGTGGATGCCGCAGGGGCGACTGCCCCTTTTCGCATCGTACCTGCGCAGGCGGCACCGGCCGAGGGTGCCGGACGGTTGTTCGTCGCAATGGCACAAGGTCGGGCGGGTGTGCGCGGGGGCGTGTAAGGGGCGCGCAAAGGCCGGAACCACATGGTCACCCAGGGTGAGGGCGTGGCCGCGCAATCCACCCGAAAAGCGGCGACGGAAAGGCGGCGGAAAGGGCGAAGCCCCCGATCACGGGGGAACGACCGGGGGCTTCGCGTTCTGGGGCGACTCGCACGAGTCACACATTGGAAACGTAAGACCTGTATGGCCCCCGGGTCAAGCCGAGTTGAGGCACGCGTCACACGCCGGGGCGGGGGTGCGGGCGGGCCGGTCACACGGGATCACGCTGTGTGAGGCCGAGGGGCGTTTCCGTGGTTCGCAGCGGGCCCGGGTAGCACCTCGTACCCCGTCCTGCGCTCCAGAATCAGTGTTCCTGCGTGCGGACGCGAGGGGTCGGCGGCGAAATGCGCACGCTCGGCGGGCCGCCAGCCGTCCCAGAATGCGGACAGCTCCGGTCCGTCCCTCAGCTGTCCCCGGCGCCAGGACGCGAGGTCGGGCAGGTCCATCCACACCAGATGGGCCAGATACGGACGTACCGCGCGGCGGCCGCTGCCCACTCCCTCGAGCAGCACGACCGGGGCCGGGTCGAGCCGTCGCCGCGCGGCCGCGAAACGGCGCTCCACCCAGTCGTACGGCGCATAACAGGCGGCGGAGCCCCGGGCGAGCGGGGCCAGGATGCGCTCGTGCAACCGCCCGGCCCACCCGAACAGCTCCTCATGGGTGGCGAAGTCGTCGGTGTGCACCATGGGGGCGTCACCGAGTGCCGCCGCCAGCCGGGCGGCGAAGGTGGTCTTGCCGGAACCGGCGTGGCCGTCGACCGCCACCAGCCGGACCCCACCGCAGGAGGGCGGCAGGGCGAGCAGCCGCCGGGCGAGGGCATCGAGGGGGCCGGCCGGGTCCGAAGTCCGCATCGCCGACCACCTTACGGCCCCCCGGGCCCGTTCACTCCACTGGTCCACACCACTATTGACGACCGCGGGAGGCGGGGAACCACTGGTATGGGACCGCGTGCGGCGGCATAGTTGTGCGACCGTCGCGCGCACCCGCCGACCCAATGGACTGGACGACGACTGGGGGAACCCCGCATGACCGGATCCGGATTCACGCCTCGCCGCTCCGTACTCGCCGCCGCTCTCGGCGTCGCGGGGGCGGCCGCCGTCTCCACGACCGCCGCCGCGGCCTCCGGGGCGCACCGCCCGGACGCGGCACCGGCCGGGACCGCGGCGGGGAAGGCGGCGGGCAGGAAGGCCGGCCCCGTCGCGGAGTACCACGGCTGGAGCAGCCACGCCCAATGGCGGACCGGCGCCGCCAAGGGCGTGCGCGCCGAGGCCGGCGCCCGCCCCGGCATCGTGATCTCCCGCCCGCTCGGCACCGTGGACTACACCGATCCACACACCGGCACCAAGGCGGCGTGGGAGTACGCGACCTGGACCTCCCCGGTCCGCAAGCTCTCCGTCCCCGCGACCGAGGCCATCGTCTCCTGGAACGCCCGCACCCCGGCCGGCACCTGGATCCAGGCCGAGCTGAAGGGCACCTACTCCGATTCCACCGCGACCCCCTGGTATGTGATGGGCCGCTGGGCATCCGACGACGGCGCCGCCTCGATCCGGCGGACGTCCGTGGACGGCCAGAGCGACGACAAGAGCTCGGTGTGGACCGACACCCTCGCCATCGACACCCCCGGAAGCGGGCTGCGGCTGGTCTCCTACCAGGTGCGGCTCACCCTCTACCGCACGCCCGGCTCCACGCTCACTCCCACGGTGTGGCGGGTCGGCGCGATGGGCTCGGACGTCCCCGACCGCTTCGAGGTGCCCGCCTCGAAGCCGAGCCTGAGCGGCGGGCGCGAACTCGTCGTACCGCGCTACTCGCAGGAGACCCACAAGGGCCAGTACCCGGAGTACGACAACGGCGGCGAGGCATGGTGCAGCCCCACCTCCTCGCAGATGATCATCGAGTACTGGGGACGCAAGCCCACCGCCGAGGACCTGGCCTGGGTCAACCCGGACTTCGCCGATCCGCAGGTCTGCCACGCCGCCCGGTCCACCTTCGACTACCAGTACAACGGCTGTGGCAACTGGCCGTTCAACGCCGCCTACGCCGCCACGTACCGCGACCTGCAGGGCGTGGTCACCCGGCTCGGCTCGCTCACCGACGCTGAGAAGCTGATCAGCGTCGGCATTCCGCTGATCACTTCGCAGTCCTTCCTCAAGACGGAGCTGGACGGGGCGGGGTACGGCACCTCGGGCCATCTCATGACCGTCATCGGCTTCACCGCCGACGGCGACGTCATCGCCAACGACCCCGCCTCGCCCACCAACCAGGCGGTCCGCCATGTCTACAAGCGGCGGCAGTGGGAGAACATCTGGCTGCGGACGAAGCGCTACAACGCCGACGGCAAGGTGGTCTCCGGCACCGGCGGCGTCTGCTACCTGTACTTCCCCGCTAAGGTTTCTGCAGCTCAGCGGGCTGCACTGGCCAGCGTCGGGGTCCGCTGACGGACGACTGAAGGCCCCGACCTCTCCCGGTCGGGGCCTTCGAATCAGCTTGATCATTTTCGCCCAGTGGTCCAAAGCGCGGGTGTGGGCCCGGCTGCACCGTGTCATCCTCGACGAACTCGGTGTCCGTGGCGAGTTGGACTGGTCGCGCTGCGCCATCGATTCCGTCAGCGTCCGCGCCCTCGAAGGGGGCGACTGACGGGACCGACCCCGACCGATCATGGCGAACTCGGATCGAAAATCCACCTCATAGTCGACTGATCGAATCTGCCGATCTCCGTCGCTAACGCCTCGCCCTGCGGCCTCGCGTAACAGGCATACCTCCCATCCGCAGTCCACGCGGGCCACGACGCCGTCGACCATGCAAACTGCACGGAGACAAGGGCTCACCAACTGATACGACATCTCGCAATGCCAGTTACACCACTCGTTTGACAGTCCCGCGTGGTATAGCGGGCGATGCCGTAGGTCGATGGTCCAGGTTCCGGCAGCCTCGTTGTCGATGCGCGCACCGGTCGGCTGGATCCCCACCTCGTGCGTCTCGCTGATCGCGACGGTCACGGCGAAGAACGCGCTGAAGGCATCGGTGGGCGCGGTGCGTTCCAAGGCGCCATGGCGTGCTCGGAGGGGGCGACGGCTCAGTCGTTGTCTTCGTCGCACTCGCTCACGCTGCCCCGGCGGCGGTGCCCGCCCGGCCGATGGCGTCCCAGTCGATGTGCCGGGCACCACGGCGCTCGTGCATGGAGTCGATCTTGGTCCGGTCGATCGCGCCGTCGGCGCCGTACGAGGACGCCATCCCCGCGAGCGCTCAGCGGCGGCATCTACGGAGAGAATCCTGAGGGGCTGGTGCCCGGCCACACGGTCGGATGCCGGTTCCCCAGGCCTCGATGCCCGGACGCTACTCAGCCGGCGGGGAGCGGTCCTGTCGACTCTCGGATCTTCAGCGAGACCGACGAAGGCGGCGGAGAGGCCGGCTCGGCGCCGTCCACCATGCCGAGCAGCAGCTTGGCGGCCTTCACGCCCATCTCCCGCGCGGGCTGCCGGACGGTGGTGAGACCCGGAGTGAGGAGGGAAGCGAACGGCAGGTCGTCGAACCCGACCACTGAGACGTCCTCCGGCACCCGCAGGCCGGCGCGGCGACAGTAGGAGAGAGCACCGATCGCCATCAGGTCGTTCGCGCAGATCAGCGCTGTCGGCCGCTCGCCCGCGGGGCGGCTCAGGATCTCCGCGGCCAGTTGCTCGCCCGACGACATCCGGTAGTCGCCGACGAGCAGAGGTACGGTGTCGGGATCCAGCCCGGCGGCGGCGATGGCTTCGCGGTAGCCCGAGAGGCGCTGTTCGGCCGTCCAGAGCTCGAGCGGGCCGCTGAGGATGGCCAGTTGCTCGTGCCCGAGAGAGGTAACGTGGGCCGCGATCTCCCGCGCGCCCCGACGGTTCTGCGAGACCACGCACGGCAGGCCGAAGCCGGGGAGCTTCTCGTCAACGAGGACGACGGGACCGACCCGGGTCAGCTCCACCAGAGGCTCCATCCGCGTCTCGGCTCCGGACAGGTAGATGAGCCCGTCGAGCCGCTGGCTGCGCAGCAACCGGCTGTTCCAGGACTCGCCGTCACCGGTTGCCTCCGGCGTGCAGAAGACCACCAGGACATCCTTCTCGGACGCGGCCTGCTCCACTCCCTCGGCGATCATCGCGAAGTACTGGTTCGCCAGGTCGGGGACTACAAGACCGACGGTGGCCACACTGCGACGCTTGAGGTTGCGGGCCGACTCGTTCGGCAAATAGCCCAGCGCGCGGACGGCCTCCAGCACCCGTACGCGCCGGTCGGCGGCGACGGGTCCGCTGTCGTTGAGCACATAGCTCACCGTGCTGACCGCGACTCCCGCCCGCTCAGCGACATCCTTCATCGTGGGCCTGCGCGTCGGCATGGCTCCCCGAACCCCATCCCTTTATGTCGGTATGTCGCGCTCCACTCACGATCGCGTGAGACAACCATACTCGATTCTACCCAGCGACCGGCCCGCCTGATCGGTCGCACGGAGGCGACCGTCGTATCGTCCCGCGACAGAGCGTCTTGGGATAACGCTGTGGCTCCATCTGGAATACGCCGGAGGAAGCGGTGCGGCCCGTTGCCTCCCGCATTGCGGTGGACCGGATCGGGTGTAGAGCGTCCAAGCCGGTCACTGCGGTCGACACGACCGGTGCCGGCGACACGTTCAGTGGCGTACTCGCGAAGTGCCTGGCCAGTGGTGACGACACCGGGGCCGCTGTCCGGGCCGCGGCCACGGCCGTATCGCTGACTGTCACCCGTCGCCCGCGCCCGGTCCGGGGTGCCTCAAGCGGCACGGATCGAGTGGGCCGACGCCGGGCGCACGCGACGACTGCAGCGGGGGCCTACGGGAACAGCCGGGCCGCCGTCGACGCCTTCGCTTCGGCCTGGGCCGTCGGGAACGTGGACGCGCTGATGGCCCTGATGGCGCCGGAGTGCGAGTTCCAGCTCTCGGTGGGTCCCGAGTCCGGCGTCCGGTCCGTCGGTCGTGCCGAGGTCGAGCGAGATCTCCGGATGCACCTCGCCCCTGCGGCGGGCCGGCGGCCGGAGGCTGTCGGCACGGGGAAACTCTTCAGCGACCACTTCGCGGTCACCCGGTGGACGATCCGCGCGATCGGCGGGGACGGGCAGACGTCCGAAGCCCACGGCTGCGACGTCTTCGAGCTGGACGGCGACCTTGTCCGGGTCGAGGACGCCTGCCCCAGGGCCAGGAGCACGGATCTCCTAAGCCACCTGACAACCGATCGAAACGAACCGTTTACACGGTGGATCTCTCTGTGCGACAGTGACCGACTAGAAAGGTTTCTACAAGGCAGATCGATGATCGGATGAGGGTGAAATGGGCGGTTCAGGTCGACTGCTCCACCTTCGTGTTAGAACCGTTAATAGTCCGCTGCGGCCGACTCGGCCGTCAGAGGGCCACCCAGAGGGAGGGTGCAACCGATGTCCTTGGGCGAGCAGTTCGACAACATCATCATCAACACCGACAACTACAAGCACTGCCACTATCCGCTGTACCCGCCGGGCACTGAGTACATCTCGTCGTACATCGAGTCCCGCGGCGGCACGTACCCCGTGACCATGTTCGTCGGCCTCCAGGCCTTCATACGCGACTACCTCATGCGCCCGGTGACGCTGGAGGATGTCGACGCGGCGGAGTACCTCATGCGTGAGCAGGGGATGCACTTCAACCGCCAGAACTGGTTGGGCGTCATCAACGACCACGGCGGCTACCTGCCGGTGGAGATCGAGGCAGTCCCCGAGGGCACGGTCCTCCCCACCCGCAACGTCCTCGTGCAGCTCGTCAACACCGACCCGAAGTACTACTGGGCGACCAGCTTCTTCGAGACGGCACTGCTGCGTGCAGTGTGGTACCCGACATCGGTCGGCACCATCAGCTGGCTCACGAAGCAGGTGATCCGGACGGCCCTTGAGCGCACCTCCGACAACGAGCACCTCGTGCGCTTCATGCTCCACGACTACGGTGCACGCGGTGTCAGCTCGCAGCAGTCTGCTGCACTCGGGGGCATGGCGCACCTGGTGAACTTCAACCAGAGCGACACAACGCCAGGCATCCTCGCCGCGAAGCGCTGGTACAACGCCGTCGCGCCGTCCAACTCCGGCCCGAACTCCGAGCACGCGGGATTCACAGCCTGGGGCCGCGACCATGAGGTCGAGGCGATCCGGAACATGCTGGAGACGCACCGCGACCACGGTGTCGCGCTGGTCCTCACCGACACCTACGACCACGAGAACTGCGTCAAGAACATTCTCGGCGGTGAGCTGAAGGAGATGGTCCAGAAGTTCCCCGGCTTCGTGGGAGCGCGCCCCGACTCCGGAGACGTCGTGCAGGTGACGGCCGACACGACCGAGTGGCTGATGGACTCCTTCGGCTACGAGACCAACAGCAAGGGCTTCAAGCTGCTGCCTCCGTTCATCCGGGTCGTCCAGGGAGACGGCCTCACAGCGACGAGCCTCCGAGACGTGTTGATCGAGCTCGAACGCCGTGGTCTGGCCGCAGACAACGCAGTCTTCGGCATGGGCGGCGGTCTGCTTCAGCACGTCAACCGCGACACGATGAACTTCGGCCAGAAGGCCAACGCCGTCTGCGTCGACGGCGAGTGGCGCAACATTTCCAAATCCCCGACCGGTGCCGACTTCAAGGTGTCGAAGGCCGGCCGACTGGCTCTCATCAAGGAGAACGGCGAGTACAAGACAGTCCCGCGGGACTCGGTCGCCCCCGAGCAGAACCTCCTCCAGCCCGTCTTCCGCAACGGGAAGCTCCTGAAGAAATGGGACTTCTCGGAGCTGGTTGCCGCCAGCGAGGAACCGGTGCCGCAGAAGTGGTACGAGAGCTGGATCGCTCCGATGCTGGAGACCACTCCGGCCGTGGAGCCGGTCGCCACCTGAACCCACAGATGCACGGGGCGTGGATGATGCCGTCCCGGGCATCGTGGTTTCCGAACGTTGCCGTGGATGACTGGGGCCGGGCGCGTCGGCAACCGTTTCCGGCCCCTGGTCAAGAGCGAACACAGTTGAGGAGTGCACGATGGCAATGAAATTCTGGGTAACGGCTCCGTTCTTCTACCCGGACATGACTCGGCCCTGGTCAGAGGTCTTGGACAGCATGATCAGGATCGTCGATGCCGCCGAGGAGCTCGGCTTCGAGGGGATCACGATCAACGAGAACCAGTTCCAGAACTACGTGAGCAATCCCTCGGCGATGATGTTCGCGGCGGTTGCAGCAGCGCGGACCGAGCGGCTCAGGATCGTCCCGGGCGTTGTCGTCCTGCCGGCCTACAATCCGCTCCTGGTCGCCTCTGAGATGAGCCTCCTGGATCATCTCGCGCCGGGGCGAATCGGCATCGGTGTGGCACGCGGCGGCAGCCGGTTCCAGCTCGACCGGCTCGGGGTGAAGCCGGAGAACCAACGTGCGCTGTACGAAGAGGCGCTGGAGATCGTCCGTCGCCTCTTCACCGAGGACGACGTGTCCTATGACGGTCAGTTCTTCTCGTTCCCGCCGACGACCCTGGTTCCGAAGCCGACGACGAAGCCGCACCCCGAAATCTGGGTCGCATCGCAGAGCACCAACGGTGTCCGCAGGGTCGCCCAACAGGGCCTGAACCTGATCACGGCGCCGAATTACGGCAACTTCGAGCCATACGGCGACCTGGAGGAACTGATCGAGAGTTACAACGACGAGATCGCCAAGACCGGGAATCCTCGCGGAGAGGTCATGGTGCTCCGCCACACCTGGGTCGGTCGCACCGAGGAGGAGGCGTTGGAGTACTTCGATGACGTGGTGAATGAGTACAACTACTATATGGCGCTGGTCAAGGGCCCCGGCACCGTCGATACGCGCGAAGGCCGCCTCGCCACTCGCGACGTGGGCGAGAGCCGTGACTTCGTGCACCGCGGGAATATGCGGCCTGAACAGCACTCCTTCTCCAAGGACAACCTGCAAGAGAAGTACGCCGACCCGGTGCTCACCACGCCTGATCGCATGATCGAGCGGTTCAAGGCCTACGAGAGGATGGGAGTGGACCACCTGGCATGCCTCATCGCGGTCGGCATGCCCACCGACGCGATCATCAAGAACATGGAGATGATGGCTGCCGAGGTCCTTCCTGCGTTCGCTGACTAGCGTCGCTCGTTCCGCCGGTGAATCTGAGGCCGTGAGCGGGACAAGAGGGCGGCACCACCGTCCTCCGCCGTGACGGGTCAGAACTCGAAGACAGCAGAGGAAATCAGCAAGGTGATCTACGAGGTGCGCGAGTACGTCCCGGTGCCGGGTCGGCTGGGAGATGTCGTCGACCTGTTCAGGTCAGTCGTGATCCCACTCTTCCGCAAGCACAGGATGGAGATTACCCAGGCGGGTTGCACCACCATCGGTGATAACTCCTTCAACGAACTCGTCTACACGATGAGGTTCTCCGACTTGGCTGAGCTGGAGCGTAAGTGGGGGGCATTCCTCGCGGATCCTGACTGGGCGTCAGCGCTGGCCACTCGCGAGGAGAACGGCCCGCTCTACCAAGCCATCCGCCGGCGGGTAGTCGATTCCGCACTCTTCGACGAGGTGCTGAAAGACTTTGTCTGACCCCGCAGTCACACACCCTCAGGCCGCCCGCTGGCGGTACTCGACCGCGGAGACGGTGCTCCACCGCCGAACGGGTGCGATGCGATGAAGGTCCGGTCGGCAATTGATGACAACCACGAGTACTGCCGCAGCCGAACATTTGGAGGTCAACGATTCCCATGACGACCAAGACAACAGGATCGCCCATCGCGAACTCAGAGAAGTTCTACATCGATGGGAAGTGGGTCGACCCGTCGACGAACCACACGATCGACGTGGTCGAAGCCTCGACGGAGGAGCTGTACTTCACTGTCGCTGAGGCCGAAGCGGCGGATGTCGCACGAGCAGTGGGAGCGGCTCGCCGAGCCTTTGACGAAGGTCCGTGGCCACGGATGTCGCCGACCCGGCGGGCGGAATACCTCCGCGCCATTGCCCAGGCTGTTGCTGAGCGCGTCGATGACATGGTCCAGTTGTGGCCACGTGAGTCAGGCGTCATCGCCCGCGTGGTGCCGGCTGTCATGGAGGAGGTCCCGGCGGCGTTCACCTACTACGCCGATCTCGGCGATCGGTACCCGTTCGAGCAGGAGGCACCCACCAGCTCGGGTGAAGGCTTCGGGATGATTGTCGGCGAGCCCGTGGGCGTCGTCGGAGCGATCATCCCGTGGAACACGCCGATGCATCTGATCGCGTACAAGCTCGCCCCCGCGCTGCTCGCCGGGTGCACGGTGATCGTCAAGGCGTCCCCCGAGGCTCCAGGGGCCGCGTACGTGATCGCGGAGATCGCCGAACAGGTCGGGCTCCCCCCGGGTGTTGTGAACGTGCTCACCGCCGACAGGGAGGCGTCCGAGACGCTGGTGAGCGATCACCGCGTCGACAAGATTACCTTCACCGGTTCCACGGAGGTCGGTAAGAGGATCGCCGGGATCATGGCCGAGCGCATCGGGCGATACACACTTGAGCTCGGGGGCAAGTCGGCGGCCGTCATCCTCGAGGACATGGACATTGCCGAGGCGGCGGACAGCCTGACCGGCGGTACATGCTTTCTCTCCGGCCAGATCTGTGCATCGCTGACCCGGATCATTGTGCCTCGCCATCGGCATGACGAGATGGTCGAGGCCCTCGCTGACCGGTTCTCTCGGATCAAGGTCGGGAACCCGTTCGACCCCAGCGTCGAGATGGGGCCGCTGACCTCACAGCGGCAGCGTGAGCGGGTCGAAGGCTACGTCCAGATCGGCAAGGACGAAGGAGCGACTCTCGCGTTCGGTGGCAGCCGACCCAAGGATCTCAACCGGGGCTGGTTCATTGAGCCGACGGTCTTCGGGAATGTCGACAACTCCTCGCGGATCGCCCGGGAGGAGATCTTCGGACCAGTGATTTCAGTCATCGCTGCGGCGGACGAGGAGGACGCGATCCGTGTCGCGAACGACTCGGTGTTCGGCCTCAATGCTGCTGTGTTCACCCGTGACGCGGCACGTGGCCGAGAGGTGGCCAGGCGTTTGCGCGCTGGGACTGTCGGACAGAACGGCAACCGGGCGGACTTCGGGATCGGCTTCGGGGGCTTCAAGCAGTCGGGGATCGGGCGTGAGGGTGGCGTCGCGGGTCTGCTCCCGTACCTGGAGAACAAGACCATAGTGCTCGACCAGAACCCGCGTCTCTCCTCATCCGAAGAGCAGCTGGGAAAGTGAACAACTCCGCTGAGACCGCTGCCGTCGGTTGCCTCCACGTCTTCGACATGGACGGCACCCTCCTGAGGAGCACCGCCACCATCGAACTGGCCCGTCAGATGGGCCAGCTCAAGGCTGGGCGGGAAATCGAGAAGAAGTGGGTCGAGGAGAAGATCTCGGACACCGACTTCTGGTTGCGACTCCTCGACATCTGCAAAGGCGCAACCGCTGCCGACCTCGACGAGGCGTTCCAGAACGCGCCCTGGATGAAAGGGATCGCCGGAACCTTCGCAGATATCCGATCTCGCGGTGAGGAGGTGATCGTGATCTCCCAGTCGCCGACGTTCTTCGTCCGCGGGCTCGAGCTCTGGGGAGCCGACGAGACCTACGGCTCGGCCGTGGAGTTGGGAAGCCCGCTGGGGGACTCAGCCACGCTGATGCCAGAAGAGAAGGTGGCGATCACCGAGTCGGCCCTCGCTGCTCGCAGCCTGAGCGCGGATGACTGTGTGGTTTACGGGGACTCCTCCAGCGACGTGGGGCTCTTCAAGGCGTTCTCGCACACGGTCGCGGTGAACCCGACGCCCACTTTGGCGCCACTGGCCGCGACGAGCTACGTGGGGACCGACATTCGCGAGGCGTACGCGATGGGTCGCCAACTCCTCGCTGCATCAACCAGAAAGCAATCAGAGCAAGGAAGTCCAAACTGATGAGCGTTACCGGGTCGTCGATCAAGGTCCTGTTCGTGGGAGAGTCGTGGGTGAAGCACACGATCCACATGAAGGGCTTCGACCAGTTCCACTCGACCGAGTACGAAGAGGGCGCGGGGTATTTCCTTGACTGCCTCGATGACGCAGGCTTCGACGTCAGCTACGTCCGGGGCCACGAGATCACATTGCGGTTCCCCCGCTCGGCGGAGGAGCTCGACGAGTTCGACGTAGTCGTCATCTCCGACATCGGATCCAACTCCTTCCTGCTGCCCGACGAGTCCTTCCTGAGGTCGGAGAAGTCGCCAAACCGGCTCGGCCTGGTGGCGGATTTCGTCCAGCGAGGCGGTGGCCTGGTCATGGTCGGGGGGTATCTTTCCTTCACCGGGATCGACGGTAAGGGCCGATACGGCATGAGCCCGCTTGCCGAGCCGCTGCCGGTGACGATGCTGCCGTATGACGACCGTGTCGAGAGGTCGGAGGGCGTCGAGGTGGAGGTCTGCGAGCCCGATCACCCGGTCCTCGGCGGCACGCCGTCCGACTGGCCGCACCTGCTCGGCTACAACAAGCTCATGGCGAAGCCAGACGCCACCGTCGTGGCGCGGGTGGGCGAGGATCCGATGCTGGTCGTCGGTGAGTACGGCCAGGGCCGGACGGCTGCGTTCGCCTCCGATCTCGCTCCGCACTGGGCACCTCCGGAGTTCCTGGACTGGCCGCACTATGCCGGGATGTGGACGGCCATGCTTTCGTGGACCGCACAGGCGTAGGCAGCGCGGACGCTTGCCGAACAGGTGCCGAGAGTTTGGCCGGAGTGACGTGACAGATCCCCATCAGCGGCGCCCCATCATGAAGGACACGGTGGCGAACGCCCAGGTGTCGTCGAGCTCGGTCAGCCACGTGCTGAACGACTCAGGACCGGTCGCGCCCGAGCGCCAGCGGCGGGTACGCGACGCGGTTCGTCTGCTTGAGCACGCGCGCGACGAGTCTGGAGTGACGGAGCCGACCTCGTCCCGGGACGCCCTGGTCTCGGTGGCGGTGCACGGTCGCGAGGTCGACACGATGACCGAACTGGAGACGAAGGTGCAGTTGAGAGAGTCGGTGTGCAGACCGGTGGACGAGGCATGAGCGGCCGGCTGCTGGTCGTCGGAGCATTGAATGTCGACATGGTCGTCACCGCGCCCAAGCTGCCGGGGCCAGGGGAGACCGTCGTGGGGGCCGACCTGCAGCGTCACGGCGGCGGGAAGGGCGGCAACTCGGCTGTCGCGGCGGTGCGCTCGGGGGCCGATGTCCGCTATGTCGGCGCCGTCGGACGTGACGAGCTCGGGATGACTGCGCTGGCCGAGCTGCGTGCCGAAGGGATCGATGTCACCGACGTCGTGATCAAGGAGGGATCCGCCACTGGAGCTGCCCTCATCGTCGTGGATTCCGTCGGCGAGAACCAGATTGCCGTAGCTGCAGGCGCAAACGCCGCGGTCGCTGCCCAGGACGTGAGCACCGCGGTGGAGCGAGCGAGCGGGTGGCCGGGTTGCGTCCTGGTCAGCACCGAGATCTCGGTGGCGGCAGTTGCCACCGCCGTCGAGGCCGCGACAGCACAGGGCTGGCTCTGCGTGCTCAACCCGGCTCCGGTCATGCCCGGCATCCGAGAGCTCCTCAAGCTCGCGCCGATCATCACGCCGAACCAGGGTGAGCTGCGAGACCTCTACCGTCTGCTCGGCGAGCACGGAGACCCGCCGGTGGAGATGATGGCGGCCGCGGTGGCGTCCCACACCAGGGCGCCGGTGGTCGTCACGTTGGGTGCCGACGGTGTGCTCTCGTGTGGTGCTGACGGAGTCAGCACCCGGATCCCGGCTGGTTCGGCACGTCGGGTGGTCGACACCACCGGCGCCGGCGACACCTTCAACGGCGTGTTCGCCGCCAGCCTGGCAGCGGGGGAGGACGTCACCAGTGCGGCTCGTCGCGGCGTGGTGGCTGCGGCGTTGTCGGTCGAGTCGGCGGGAGCGCGCACGAGCATGCCGAGTGCGCCAACGATCGACGTGGTGCTGGCGAGCGCCGACAGTACGAACACGTGATTCAGGTGGGCTATCAGTGATTTTTATTGACCCGAGTAGAAAGGTTTCTACTTCATGAATCAGAGCATGCACAGTACAGGAGAGTCGGACAGTCGCGCAGGCGTTGGCACCGAAGGACCAGTGATTTCATGAACGCGTCGTTGCAGGCGGATTCCGACAAGCGGCTCATGGTGTTCTCGGGTCGCTCCAACGCGCCGCTGGCGGGTGCCATCGCCGAGCTCCTCAAGATCGAGCTCGGCAAAGTGACACTCAAGACGTTCTCCAGCGGAGAGGTTTACAGCAGGTTCGAAGAATCGATTCGAGGGGCGCATGTCTTCATCGTCCAGCCGATGTGCGCGAACCCCGAGACCGGTGTCAACGCCAACGACTCGCTCCTGGAGCTCCTGGTGATGGCGGACGCTGCCGTCGGTTCGAGCGCACACCGCGTGATCGCAGTGACTCCGTGGTACGGGTACTCGCGGCAGGACAAGAAGTCGGCTCCGCGCGAGCCGATCTCGGCGCGCATGGTGGCGCGCGCTCTCGAGGCGACGGGTGTCGACCGCGTGCTGACGATGGACCTGCACGCCGGCCAGCTGCAGGGTTTCTTCGGCATCCCGGTGGACCACATGACCGCCGTGGGTATCCTCGGTGACTACTTCGCCGGCCTCGGCGACGACCTGGTGATCGTCGCTCCGGATGCGGGCCGGGTGAAGCTCAACAAGCAGTTCGCCACCCAGACCGGGGCCGGCCTGGCAATTCTGGACAAGGAGCGGCCGCAGCAGCAGGTCGCCGAGATCAACACCGTCATCGGTGATGTCCGCGGGAAGACGGCGATCGTGGTCGACGACATCATCGACACGGCGGGCACGCTGTGCGCAGCAGGAGAGGCGCTCATGCGCGCGGGGGCTCGTCGAGTGCTCGCCGCGGCGACCCACGGCGTCTTCAGCGGGCCTGCGTTCGAGCGACTTGCCGCGTCACCGTTCGAGCGGGTCGTCGTCACGGACACAATCCCGCTCCGCGCAGGTGCCCCCGCCAAGATCGAGGTGCTTTCCTGTGCCCCGTTGCTCGCGGACACGATCAGCAGGATATTCACCGACGGCTCCGTGAGCGCGGTCTTCGGTGGAAGAAACCACACGTTCTGAGGGGAACAGACATGTCGGATCCAGAGACCTTCCTGGACTTGCGGTGACACCCGGCGACATCGCCATCGAGGGCGGCGTGGTCTGGTCAGGGCCGGGTGAGCACCACGAAGACGGGCTCGTCCACATCCGAGCGGGCACGGTGGTCTACGCAGGGCCAAGGGTAGACGGCAAGGTGCCGCAGGGGACCCCGTGTCTCGACGCCGCGGGTTGCACGGTCCTGCCCGGCCTGATCGACGCACACGTCCACCTGACGACCAACTCCGATCACCACCACGTGATTGCGAGTGATGTCTTCCGCGGCCAGGTGAGCAAGCCGGGCAAGCTGCTGCACGGGCTGCGGAACGCCCACCGATCGCTCGCCGCCGGATTCACGACGCTGCGGGTCATGGGGCACCGCGGCGCCGGAGAGATCCAGCTTCGCGATTTCATCGATGAAGGGCTGGCCGTCGGACCTCGTTTGCTGGTCGCGCCGTGGTGGATCACGATGACAAACGGTCACGGCGATCTGTTCTACCCGCCGTACACACAGCGGGAGCAGTGGGACACGGCGGACGGCATCGACGAGTGCCGCAAGCTGGTGCGGCTCCACGCCAAGGCCGGTGCGGACTTCATCAAGGTGATGGCCAGCGGAGGGATGTCGAAGGGCGAACGGCCGAGCTGGCCAAATTACAGTGCTGCCGAGTTGACTGCCATCGTCGAGACAGCCCACGAGTTGGACCTGCGGGTCGCGGCTCACGCACTCTCCGCGGAAGGCATCCGGCGCAGCCTCGCGGCAGGTGTCGACTCCATCGAGCACGGCTCGTACCTCGAGGAAGACATGGCGGCCGAGATGGCTGAGCGTGGGACCTTCCTCGTCCCCACGATGTCCTTCAACGACTGGTGCCAACGGGAGGGGACGCTCCGTGGTCTGACCGCACAGGGGGTGGCTGATCTCAGTGACGCACACGACCGGACCCTCGAGTCGTTCGCACTGGCGCGCGAGGCAGGGGTCAGGGTGGTGATGGGCACCGACTCCTCGGGGACCCTGTGCCCGTTCGGGGCGCACGCTCGAGAGCTCGAACTGTACGTGGAGCACGGCATGTCCACCGACGAAGCGCTCGCCACCGCTACGGCGAACGCGGCGTCGCTGCTGGACCGACCGGAGCTCGGTTCACTGCGGCCCGGTGCCGTCGGAGATGTCGTCGTCGTGGAGGGGAACGTGCTTACCGACATCAGTCGCCTGGCCCAGCCCTCCAACATCAGGCACGTCGTG
This sequence comes from Streptomyces sp. NPDC005266, assembly GCF_040607655.1. Classification (NCBI taxonomy): domain Bacteria; kingdom Bacillati; phylum Actinomycetota; class Actinomycetes; order Kitasatosporales; family Streptomycetaceae; genus Streptomyces; species Streptomyces sp. NPDC005266. Next base: position 71,997 of record NZ_JBEXHC010000003.1, on the reverse strand, counting down.
CGGGCTGGGCGTGACCTCAGCGGCTATTTGCGCGGTGTATCGGAGGTGCTCGACCTCCGGGCAGCTGAATACCCGACCCGGTCCGACGGGTCCTGATCGACCAGCGACACGACCGAGGCCGACCCACCAGGCCCGACGGTCCTCCCACCTTGGAACCACGAGAGAAGGAGAAAGAGAACAATGGCTCACATCGAAGCTTCGTTCTTCAACAGGCGTTTCGACGACGAGAAGTTCAGCGAGCAGATGGTCGAGGCGCTTACCCATGCGGTCGCCTCGGTCCTGGGCGAGGACGCGGGGAACGACACGACCGTCATCCTGCACAGTGTCGAGCCGTCGCGCTGGGGCTACCGCGGCAAGCTGCTGGGCTGAACAGCGGGGCCCTGCAGACCGGACTCATGCCCGCGACCAACGGCCTGTCAGACCGACGACTGTTGGCCGACGACTGTTGGCCGACGACAGGCTCGTCGGCCAACATGTCTACGCCCGCGCGCGACCTCTCGGCACCGAGTACATCTCCAGCTGCATCGAGTCCCGCGGGGGCGAGCCCGAGCCCTGCTACGCGCCGGTATTCGCGTCCATGCTGGCCGCAGCCGGGGCGTCGAGGCGGGAGGCCCTCGCCGGGCCCTCCTTTTGGGCCCCTGACGGCAGGTCTGCTGCCCTTCCCCCGCTGTCGGAGTGCAGGAGGTTGATGTCGTTGAGCAACAGCCACACGGGCAGCATTGGCGGGTCCGGTTCGGGAACCGTCACGTCGACCGCCTTTCCCAAGGCAGAACGAGGAGTGGAAGAAGATGTCGGACTTTAAAGACCTGGTGCGTTCGGCCTGGGATGCTGCCTGGAACCACGGGGACTCTGATGCCCTGGACGAGATTGTCCATCCCGACTACGCGTTGGAGAACGCCGGGCTGGGGCGTACCTCGGGACTGGCCGAGCTGAAGGGCCAGGTCCGCGACATGCGGGCCGCCATTCCCAACCTGCAGACGACAGTGGACATGATCGTCGTGGACGGCGACGACTTCGCGATCTTCTGGTCGGCTACGGGGACGTTCATCAACGCATTTGGCGACGTCCCCCCGACAGGCCGTACTCTCCAGGCCCGAGGCGCGATCCAGGGAGCGCTCCGCGAGGGCCGGATCATCCGCGAGCGCGTGACGTGGGACCCCAGCGTCGAGATGCTCTCCGACCTGGGAGCGCCAGGGCTGGAGTCGGCATGCGAGCCAGCCGGGACACACGCCGGCGTCGGCGAGCCCGATGAGGGGCCCAGCATCGAGGAGCTCAAGGAGTTCAATCGCAAGTTCGTGACCGGTGTCACGGTGGTGACGGCCAGCGACTCCGCTGGTCGACCCCGCGGGCTGGCCGTCAGCGCCTACATGCCCATATCGCTGGATCCGCCGCTGGTGGTCGTGTGTGTGCAGAAGACGTCGTCGACCTACCCTTCGCTCTTCGAGTCCGGGCACCTCGGCATCAACATCATCGCCAACACGCAGCGGGCGGTGGTGGACAGGTTCGCCTCCAAGGCCGAGGACAAGTTCGCCGGGCTCGACTGGCACACCGCACCGGCGGGGTCTCCGCTCATCCGCGGGGCATCCGCCTCGATCGAGGCGGAGATCAAGGAGCGCTTCCGGGCCAAGACCCATGTGGTTATCGTCGCCCGAATCCGCTATCTGGAGGTCTCCAGCGTGGACCCGATGGTCTACAAGGCCGGGAAGTTCTACGACGGCGCGTCGCTCGAGGAGATCTGAACAGTCCTCGACGATCGCAGGGCTCACCTCCGCAGGCGGATGGGGCATGCGCCGAAGCGGTACAATGCCGACGGCAAGGTCGTTTCCGGCACCGGCGGCGTCTGCTACCTCTACTTCCCCGCTAAGGTTTCTGCAGCTCAGCGGGCTGCACTGGCCAGCGTCGGTGTCCGCTGACGGACGACTGAAGGCCCCGACCTCTCCAGGCAAGCAGCCTGCGCAGGCGGCGCGGCTCCAGCCAGCCGTGATTGACCGCGTCGTACATCGCTCCGTGTCCGCGCCGGTGCTCGGCGGTGAGCGTCAACTCGACCAGCCACGTCACCGGGCCCTCCGAGCACAGCACCGCGTCGGGGAGCTCGAAGAGCGTATCCGCCCGGGTGTAGAGGCAGTCGTAGAACTGAACACGAAAGTGGGCCCCTCGCTTCGGCAAGGAGGCGTCGTGCTGTCTGGGATGTCAGCTGTCGCAGCCGATTCCATCGCCGTCGCGGTCGAGGTGGGATCCGTATCCGGGTTCGCCGCGGTGAATGGGAGCGGCACCGGCCGCCCGGGCCTCGGAGCAGTTCGCGTAGTAGGCGGACCCGCCATCCGAGTTGCTTGAGTCGTCGTCTGACGAGTCGTTGGCGGCCGGGGCCTGAGCGGTGACCGTGACCTTCACGGTCTTGGTCTTGGTGACCGTGACGGTGGGCGCCGGCTTCGCCTTCTTCGGCTTGGTGGTCACGGTCGCGGTGACGGTGACTGTCGGGCCTGGCTTCGGTGCGGCTGCCGCCTGCTTCGTGTCGTCCTTTGAGCTCTTCGTCTCGCCGCTGGCTCCGGCGCCGATGCCGAGGAAAAAGAGCAGTCCGAGAGCGGGTAGGACGTATCGTTTGCGGGCCCACCTGGGTGCGGGTCTGGCGGCTGCTGGTGGTGGCGGGCTGGTGTACGGGTTGCTCATGATCCCCCCTGGGTGTTTCGGGTGGGATGACGGTAGTGGACAGCTGTGGCTACAGAAGGGGCATGTGAGGGGAAGTCACCAATCCGTGACTATCGAGCGTGTCGTCTACTCCTTCGCCTTCCGAGCTTGCTGTGCCGCTCGCACGGACTCTTCCAACGCGGCCATGAGGTCGACTGATGGCGCCGGCTCGGGCCGCACCGCAAGCTCACCTCCGGATGCTTTGGCGTCGACGAGACTGTTGAGCGCGGCGGTGTACTCGTCTTGGAGCTCGCTGATGTCGACGCCAGCGAGTGCGTCCATGAGTACCTCGGCCATCGAGCTGGGCTCTCTCTTGCTGTTCGCCTCCGCTACGCCGCTGGCGCTCGTGGCGGCGGTTCTCTACCGGCGGCTGCGGGCGCTGGGCATCACCGCGCCTGGCTCTGCGATCACGATGGTTGGCGGGGTCCTGGCGTCTGCGGCGCTGAGCGGCAGTGCGCTGTCGGCTGGGCGGGTGGCCGGCTGCCCAGGGACGCCGATCCGGCCCTGGCCCGCGCGCTGGCCGACCTGTCGTTCCTGTCGGGCGGCGTCGCCTACTCGGTGACGTTCGCGATGCTCATCTCCGGCGTCTCGGTGACCGGGCTGATGACCCGCCTGCTGCCGCGCCCGTTGACCTGGACCGGGCTGGTGCTGGCCGCTGCGGGGATGGTCTCCATGCTCTCGCTGGTGGCCGACCCGTTCAGCTTCCTGCTGCCGGTCGTCCGCTTCGGCGGGCTGGTCTGGCTGGTGGTCGTCGCCATCCTGCTGCCCCGCACCCGCCCCTCGCGGCACCAGTAAGCGTCGGGCACATGGGCATTGAGGGGGCCACTCCTTTGGGTGGCGCCCTCAACCATGCCAGTTCCGTCACCTCTCACCCCGAGGTCTCAGCCGTTTCTCACCCCGAGGTCTCGGCCGTTTCTCACCCGAGGTCTCAGCCGTTCGAGGCGTCCGCCCTCGATCCGCGTACCCAGCGCGATGGGCGCGGTGTCGCGCATGGCGGGCAGGACGCCTTGTTCGGCGATGGCCATCGACAGGCTCCAGGGCACCGGGAGCGGGCCGGCGTGCCGTCACGCGGCGGCCCGCACCTCCGCTGCTGCGTCCTCGTGGAGCGCGACCCGGACCAGGGCCGCGGCCAGCCGGGGCAGGTCTCTCCGATCCACCAGCCGCCCCAGCTCGCCGGGGGACTGGGGCAGCCCCACGCGCTCGGCGCCGTCCAGCGCCTTGCGGTCGAAGTAGGGGGCCGACTCCGGCCAGACGCCCTGCACCTCCCGCAGGAAGATGTCGACACCGGAGGGTCCGATGCCGGGGATGTCCCGCAGCAGCTTCCTGGGGTCCCCGGCCTCCCGCATCCGGCGCAGATCCCCCCGGTATTCCCGCAGCACCAGCTCGGCGGCCTCGCCGAGCTGGGTCGCGGTCCGCTCGTCGTAGCGGCGGTACCCGCCCCTGCCCAGCGCGTCGACGCGCTCCTGCCAGTCGGCTTCCGCCATCCTCCGGGCATCGCGCATTCGCGCCTCGAACAGGGCGCGGGCGGACGCCACGGCGATGTCCGCCTTGATCCGGGCTGACAGCAACTGAGTGAGCACCAGGAGCTGGTAGAGGGGGCCGGGGGTGTTCCGCAGGGTGATCCCGGCCTCGGCCGCATAGGTGGTGCCATGCCGGTCGAGCAGGGTGCGCGCCATGGCCTTGTGCTTCTCGCTCACGCGGATCCCACCTCCATCATGTGCGTCCATGGGTGCCCGGCGACGTCCCGCGCTATTCGGGCGCGCTGCGCATCAGCTTCCAGACCCTGGTGGCCACATGGAGGTTGAGCCTGCTGTCCACGTCCGCGAGATCGCTGCCGCTGATCTCGCGGATGCGCTGCAGCCGGTAGCGCAGGGTGGAGCGGTGGATGACGAGTGCCGCCGCCGTCTCGCTGTAGTTGCCGCCGCGGTCGAAGTACTGGCAGAGGGTCTCCACCAGGGCCGTGCGGTGCGTGGAGTCGTAGTCCAGCAGCGGGCCCAGCCATTCGCGCAGGAACCGGTCGACCTCCCGGTGGTCCTCGCCGGTGCGCAGGATCCGGTAGAGGCCGAGTTCGTCGAAGAAGGTCGTGCCGTACGCGGTGTGGGAGCGGCGGCGGACCTCCAGCGCCTGCAGCGCCTCCTGGTAGGAGCGGGGCAACTCGTGCGGAGTGTCGCACCGGCCGCCCACGCCGATCACCCCGGTGTCCGTGCCGATCTCCCGGCTCAGCGCGGTGTGCAGCGACCGCTCACCGGGCCCGCCCTGGGCGACCAGGACCGCCGTGCCGTCGCGCAGGGTGGGCAGGGCCCGCATGCCGAGGCTCGCGGCGGCCCGGCCGACGGCTCGCAGGAAGGACTCGTCCGCGGGGCCGTCCGGCCGGCCCACCGCGATCACATGGTGCGGGCCGTGCAGATCGTGGCCGACCGCCTCGGAGCGGGTGTACGCGCTCATGTCGTCCGCGCCCGCGAGCAGGTCGGCGACCAGCTCGCGCCGCAGTCGCAGCTCCACCTCGGCCAGCTCGCGTGAGTGCGCCAGCTCAAGGCCGAGCGAGGCCGTGGCCTGGTCCAGGGCGCGCACGGCCCGCTCGTCGGCCCGGCCCTCGGGGTCCACCAGGAACAGCGCGCCCAGCACCTCGCCGCGCGGATCGGCCACCGCGATCAGCCGGTCCCGCACCCGCACCGGACGCGGCCGGCGGGCGGCCTCGCGCAGCAGCTCCTCACGGTGCGCCGGATCGGGCTTGGGGTATGGATCGGGGCGCCCGGGGCCCGCCCAGGCCCGGAGATTGCCGAACCGGTCCTCGGACGCGGCCGGCAGCCCGGTGACCCGGTGCAGCGCCCGGACGATGCCCTCCTCGCCGTCGCCGCGGGCGGCGGCGCGGGCGAGGGCGTCATGGACCTCGCGCAGATGGCCGAGGTCGGCCAGGGAAGAGTCCAGCCGCCGCCGTATCGCCTCCCGCTCGTCCCGCGCCCGGCGCAGCTCCACGGCCTGGACCCGTTCGCGGTGGCGCGCGGCGGCGGCGGACAGCGCCGCGGAGGTCTGCCGCACGAGCACGCTCAGCAGAAACCGCTCGTCGTCGCCCGGCCGGTCGCGGGCGCTGACCACCAGGGTGCCGCGCAACCCGCTCGGGGCGCGCGATCCGCCCGGTTCGCGCAGCCCGAACGCCCATCCCCAGGCCCGCTGGGGAAACCGCACCGGCCCGTCCCGGCCCGCCAGCTCCCGCACCTGCGCGTCGAGCGCGGCGGTGGCCCGCAGGCCGTCGTGCGGGCAGCGGACCAGAGCGCCGCCGAGCTGCAGATAGCCCGCCTCGGCGCGGCCCGGCACCACCGCGCCGACCTGGGCCATCGCCTGGCGCAGTATCTCCGCCTCGTCCCGGCTGTCGACGCCGTCGAAGCTGTCGAAGAGGGTCAGACAGCGGTGCAGCAGCAGCTCGTGGGCGGCACCTGGTGGGGCCATGCGGTCACTCCATGCGTCCGGTATGTTCTCGTGCACACCCTGGGTACCCATTTATGGGCATTTCACCGCATGGACCGAATCGAGGTCCGGTTTTCCGTACCCGTGGCGCAGAGCGCCCCGTACCGGTGGCAGGTGCCCGGCTTGTCCCGGCTTCACCCATCTCCTGGGCCGCATCGAGGCAGTGGATTGCCGTTCTTCCTTTCCCCGGCGGACGGTTGATCAGTAATCTCGCCCCAGCAGCGGGTTGCCCTGCCGCTCTTCGTCGTGCTCAACTTCCCCGAGGACGCGGCCGACCCGAGGGCGCCCCGGAAGCCGGAAGAGGGCGAGGGAAGTGCACGACGTGGACTGGCGGCCGGAGGACATCGACGCCACAGGCGGTGGAGCGGCGGCCCATGGAGGCTGCCCCGCGGAGCACGCGATATGACCTCGGAACCGGGCGGACCGAGACCTGACGGCGGCGTGGGCGGCCGCGCCGGGGACCCCGGCCGGCCCGGGAACGACCGGATACGGCGGTTCGCGGCCATCTGGAGCCGGGCCGTCCATCCCCTCGCGGCCACGACCATGACCCTCGACGAGTTCGAGGGCTATCTGCTGCCGCTGGCCCGCCGGTTGGGCACCGCGCTGCGCACCCGCCCCTTCGACACGGCGGCCGCCTACGAGGTCGGGGCCGCGCTGGTGGACGCCCAGTGCGCCGAACCCGACGCCCTCCCCGCCATCCTGGGCGTCATCGACGCGCAGCTGGTGCTCCACTGCCCGCCCGAGGCGCCGATGAGCGAGGAGGAGGCCCGCGCCCGCTGTGCCCGGCTGCAGCACGCGCTCGCCGCCGGCTTCGTCCGTGAGCTGCGCGAACGCGAGCGCGATGAGCAAGCGGCCATCTCCCGGGCCGCGTTGGCCGCCCGTACCGAGGCCGAGAAGGCGCTGCACACGAGCGAGGCCAAGTTCCAGGCGGTGTTCCAGGGTGCGGTCATCGGCGTCGGCATCGCGGGTCTCGACGGCGAAGTACTCGTCGTCAACGACGCCATGGCCCGGATGTTCGGAGGTGCGGACTTCTTCCGCCCCGGGCGCAACGTCACCGAGTTCGTCCACCCCGACGACGTACCGAGCGCCCATGAGCTCTACCGCGAGCTGGTGACCGGCGTACGCGACCACTTCCGCATCGAGAAGCCGCACTACCGCGAAGACGGCAGCGTGCTGTGGACCAATCTGACGGTCACCCTGCTCCGCGACTCCACCGGAGCCCCCCAGTATCAGCTCGCCCTCGCCGAGGACATCACCGAGCACCGGCTGCTCCAGGAGCGGCTGCGCTACGAGGCCACCCACGACGAGCTGACCGGACTGCCCAACCGCACCCTGTTCCTGGAACGCCTCGACGACGTGCTCGCCGCCGCCGCCGACGCGACCCCGTTCGGCCTCTGCTACCTGGACCTCGACGGCTTCAAGTCCGTCAACGACAGCCTCGGGCACGCCGCCGGCGACCAGATGCTCAAGGCCGTCGCCGAGCGGCTGCGGACCTGCGTGACCTCGACGGACGAGCTGATCGCCCGTGTCGGGGGTGATGAGTTCCTGGCCCTGGTCACCGGCGTCTCGGCGCAGGCCGACGGCACCGCGCTGGCCCGCCGGATGCTCGCCGCGCTCGCCGACCCCGTTCGGGTCGGCGGCGGTACGCTCCAGGTGCGTGCCAGCATCGGCGTCGTCGACGGGCGGGCCGGGGAGATCGGCCGGGCCGAGGTGCTGCGCAGCGCCGACATCACCATGTACCGGGCCAAGGCCGCGGGCGGCAACCGCTATGAACTCGCCGACGCCGACTCCAACGCCCGGGTGATCGCCCGCCACAGCCTCACCAACGGGCTGCCCTCCGCCCTGGAGAAGGGCGAGTTCTTCATCGAGTACCAGCCACTGGTACGGCTCACCGACGGCACCGTACGCGGCGCCGAGGCGCTCGTGCGCTGGCTGCACCCGGTGCACGGGGTGCTCGGGCCCGACCAGTTCATCCCGCTCGCCGAGGACACCGGGCTCATCGTGCCGCTCGGCCGCTGGGTGCTGGAGCAGGCCGCGTGTCAGGCCCGCGACTGGCTGGACGCCGCGGAGAACGACGGCGAGCAGCTGCGCGTCAACGTCAACCTCTCGCCGTGCCAGCTCAGCCACCCGACGCTGGTCTCCGACACGGTGGCCGTGCTGGAGAACTCCGGGCTCTCGCCCAGCGGACTGTGCCTGGAGGTCACGGAGAACGACCTCATCGGTGCCGACGAGGACGCCCTGCGGCCGCTGCGTCAACTCGCCGACCTGGGCGTGGACATCGCCCTCGACGACTTCGGGACCGGTTACTCCAACCTCTCGTATCTGCGCCGGCTGCCGGTCTCCACGCTCAAGCTGGACCGCTCCTTCACCCGCGGAATGCAGCGGGCCCCGGCCGACCCCGTGGACGTCAAGATCGTCGAGGGGATCGTCTCGCTCGCCCACACGCTCGATCTGGCCGTCACCGTAGAGGGCGTGGAGACGGCGGTGCAGGCCGAGCATCTGCGGATGCTGGGCTGTGACACCGCCCAGGGCTGGTACTACGCCCGCCCCGGCCCCCCGGAGCGGCTGCACACCCTCGCCCTGGCCGACGCCAGCTGACGGCGCGAGGAGGTGGCCTCACCACCCCCTCGCACCGGCCTCTTCAGTGTGAGTCGCTGGAGTTCGCCTCGTCCATCAGGCGGGAGCGGATCAGGAAGCGCACGCCCTCGGGAGCCTCCAGGGAGAAGCCGCTGCCCCGGCCCGGCACCACATCCACCGTCAGATGAGTGTGCCGCCACCGCTCGAACTGCGACGCCGACATCCAGAAGCCCACCGGCTCCTCGACCCCGTCCACCTCCAGCTCCCCGAGCAGCACATCGGACGCGCCGGTACGGAACTCGCCCAGCGGATAGCACATCGGCGCGCTGCCGTCGCAGCAGCCGCCCGACTGATGGAACATCAGCGGGCCGTGGTCCGCCCGCAGTCGACGGATCAGATCGGCGGCCGCGGGCGTCAGCGCGACCCGGGGGGCGTCCTCGGGCATCAGGAGATTCCAAGCTTCGTCGGCGAGTAGCTGACCAGCAGATTCGTCGTCTCATGGTAGTACACCTGCCGCACGGTGGTTGACCAGCAGGAATGGCGGCTTGGCTGTCGTTGGTGGGGCGGCTGCCCGTGAGTGGTCCGGATCTCGGTCGGACGAGGGGGCACGAACAGCGGACGAACCTCCGTGACGCCGTCAGGTGGTCAGCCCACCCGCGCCGAGTCGATCGCTCACGTCGCTCACCAACCCCTTGCCCAGCCGGTCAGCCCGGGTGAGGAGAGCCTCGAAAGCCGTGAGGCGACGGAAGGTTTCGGCATACGCCACCTGCCCCTCCAAGGGGAGTTGGAGTACATGCAGACGCCGGATGTCGACCCGGGAGGAACTGGAGGCGTGGGTACCTGCCTGGCGGCCGTTCGCAGGGGCGCGCAGACAGCCGGCGAGGAAGTGGGCATCCAGTTTCTGCGGGTCCACCCGCAAGGCGTAGAGCTGGGGCCCCAGGGCCATCGGCGGTCCTTCGTGCACCCAGGCCTTGTACGCTCGGACGACTCCGGCGATCACGACGTCACCTTCCTCGGCGACGGCGTGTGCCGAGTCGGCAGGGATCAGTCCGCTGGGAGTGCCGTCCATCAGCAGGTCGGAGACGGTGAGCAGCGGTAGGGCGGCCCGATGGGGCGCGGCCGCGGTCTCCGGCGGTTGCTGTCCGGCGCGCAACGTCAGGGCACCGGCCTTGACGAGGTCTCCGACCGTGGCTGTGGTCTGCGGCGTCTCGGCCTCGAGGCCGAGTTCCGACAGGTACCTCACGTGGTCGGACAGGTCGGCCAGGTGAGTCCTCAACTCCTTCCAGGACGCAGCGAGTTCGAGGCCGGAAGGTTCCGCGCTCGCTGCGGTGTAGCGCCCCGGAGTGACGTCCACCTCGTCGTCCAGAAGGTCGAGCAGAGAGACACGAATGGCGTTCTCCGGCGGGCTGTCGTCAGGGCTGTCGAGGGCGTCCAGGGCGGAGAGGACGAAAGAGCCGAGAGCGTCCCAGTCCGGTCCCGGCTCGCGCGCGTCGGGTTTCGCGAACCGGGTGGCGTCCACGAGCAGTGCGTCCTGGCTGGGCAGGGCGGCGACGGTGCTGTCCGCAGCGGCTCGCAGGACCCACAACTGGAGTGAAACGCTGTGCGGTTGTGCGCTGCCGGGCGGCAGGGCCACGACTGCTCGGAGCACGCCGGTACGCAGCAGGGAGCCCCGGATGCGTCGGCCGGCCTTGCGCGACGCGACGGCGGGCGGAAGGACGACGACAGCCGCCCCGCCGGGCCTGAGGTGGGAGAGCAGGTGCTGCACCCAGGCGAGTTCCGGCTCGGTCCGCGGTGGCAGTCCGTGGGTCCAGCGCTGGTCGGTGGCGAGTTCCTCGTAGCCCCAGTCGCGTTCGTTGAACGGCGGGTTGCAGAGTGCGATGTCGGCCCGCGCCCCGGCGAACGGATCCTCGCGCAGTGCGTCGGCCGTAGCGATCTCCGCACGGACATCCCGGTCCTCCGAGATGAATCCGAGCCGCGCGGAGGCCAGCGCGGCGAGAGCCGGATCCCGCTCACACGCCTGCACCACCAGGCCCGACCCATCGTATTCCTGTGCCGCCGCGGCAGGCAGATGCCCAGTGCCGCAGGCCGGATCGAAGACGGTCAGTCCCTCATCGTCCTCGCCCATTCGGACCGCGAGGGCGATCCGGGTCATCAGGGCGGCGAGCTGCGGGGGCGTGGTGCTGAGCTGCCGTACATGCGTTTCGAGCCACCGTTGCAACAGGAACTCAAAGGTCTCGCGTGGCCCCTCGCTTCGCCCCAGCTTCGCCGCCTCACCCACCAGCTTCCGGGCGCCCGCGGAGAGTTCGGACTGCGAGGTCCGTGCGCGAGGAGAACGCATCCGACGGGCTGCCTCGGCGACGGCCAAGCCCGACTCGTCTCTGCTGCCGAGTGCCTCGAATCGCGGCCAGAGGAACTCGCGACGACCGATGTCCTTGAGTTTGCCGTTGTCCCGCAGCCATTGCTCCACCTCCGCCAGGGAGAACTGCGGACTGACGTCGGTGCCGCCGATCCGGGTGGGAAACGAGGTGTGGCGGCGGCGCCAGTTGCTCACCGCGGCGCGCCCCACGCCGGCGATCCGGGCGATCTCGGCCAGGCTGACGGGTACGGCGTTGGGTGTACTCATCGAACAGTCTCCGAGGTCTTCGCCGGCTGGGCTGGTCGGCGTCCCAGCGGCCGTGTTGCATGGAAGGCTACTACGCTCATTGACTTTGTTCACAATACAAAAACGCGCGTGCGGAAAGTGTAGAGGACGGAGAAATGCAGAAAATCGCGCCGGGAATGGTGCTCCGTGACCGCTACCAGCTGAAGTCGGTCCTAGGCCGAGGGGTGATGGGACAGGTGTGGCAGGGCTGTGACCTGTATCTCGAACGGCCGGTGGCGGTGAAGACCGTCGCCGCGGAACTGCTGGCCGTCCCTCGGACTCGCACCGCGGCACTGACGCGTTTCAAGAGGGAGGCGCAGGCCGCGGCGCGCCTCGACCACCCCAATATCACCACGGTCTTCGACGCCTCGATCACGGACGACACCTGCTGTCTGGTGATGGAATTAATCGAGGGCACCACCCTGGAGTACCTCTTCGACCAGCAGGAGGGCGGACGATTCGACGTGCCCTCGGCCGCCGCCGTCACCGCCCAGCTGTGCGCCGGACTGTCCGCGGCCCACGCCGCCGGCCTCGTGCACCGTGACCTCAAGACGCAGAACGTCATGATCCGGCGGGACGGTGTCGTGAAGATCCTGGACTTCGGACTGGTGAAACTGCTCGCCGATGCCGACCCGCGCCTGACCATGACCGGCGAGGGCATCGGCAACATCGTCTGCGCGTCACCCGAACTGCTCTCCGGCCGGGACCGGCTCGACGGCCGCAGTGATCTCTACGCGGTGGGCTGTCTGCTCCACCACATGCTCACGGGGGATACGCCCTTCGCCACCGACCAGCCGGCGGTGCTCGCCTCCCGTCATCTGAGCTCGCCCCCGCCCGTCATCTCCGACTCGGGTGTGGACGTCCCCGGCGACCTTCAAGAACTGGTGACGGCCCTGCTCGCCAAGCGTCCGCAGGACCGCCCCGCCTCCGCCGCCGAGGTCTACGCGGCCCTCGCGCCTTACCTGCCGGCCCCGGACCACCGGCTGGCCACCCGCCGCGGTCTGCCCGAGGATCCCCGCCGCCCTTTCCTGGTTCCGCAAGGGCCGAGGCCCGTGTGAAGGTTGAGAGGATGACCTCGCCGACCGGGTGCGCTGCGCCGCCCCGGCCGCAGGGGCGGGGGTGTGACAGGCGCCGCGGGCGCCGGGACTGGGGACGGGCGCAATGCGGCGAAGCCTTGGACGGTACGAGCTCACGCGCGAGTTGGGCCGGGGCGGCATGGGAGTCGTATGGGCGGCATACGACCGCGACCGCGGTCGGGAAGTGGCCGTGAAGCTCGTCGCGCCTCGCGGTCGCGGTACCGAACTCACCAGGCTGGAACGCCGGTTCCTGCGCGAGGCGCGCCTCACCAGCCGTCTGGAGCACCCGGGCATCCCCGCAGTCCACGATCATGGCAGCCACGAGGGCGAGCTCTACCTCGTCATGGACCTCGTCCCGGGACGTGCCCTCGACGCCGTGCTCGACGGAGAAGAAGGCGAGGGAGAAGCACCCCGACCTGCCTCCGCCGTCTCCCGAAGCCATCCGGAAGCGCAAGGAGCAGCTCGGCGCGCGAGGTGGGTCGGATTTCGGTGAGGGCGCTGAGGGCGCCCTGTTCTGAGCCGTCAGCATGACAACGGGCTCGCCCGCGTCATCCCAAGTGACGCGGGCGAGCCCGTTGTTCCGTTCGGAAGCCGTGCTCGGCCCTACCTCACCGTGAGCGCCACGAACGCCGCCCACTCGCCCCGGCCGACCCGCAGTACGGGCCCGCCACCCACGACCTTCGCGCCCCGCCGCGTCCGCGTCTCCCGTGCGTCCCGTACCGCCCTCACAGTCCCACGTCCTTCCCATCCCGCTCCGCGCCCCGCCACGGCCGCGCTCGCCACCGGTCCATGTCCAACGCGACGCGCGGGAAACGGGACACACGCCGGCCCCGTACAGCGCCCGTACAACCAGGCCCACAGCCGCTCGCCAACGCCGTACGACGAGGACGACGTACGGCCGTCGTACCTGGTCAACGGGCCATGTGCCTGCGCACGCTGACACCGTGACTTACCATCAGCTCACCGACGAGGCGGCGCCGCCTCTCACTCCCGTCCGCCAACTGACCCTGCGTTTCAGCAGCACGAGACGCGGCGCCCGCCTCGCCCGCCAGCTCGCCGTGCAGCAGTTCACCGAGTGGACCGGCCTCCCGTACGACTCCGACCCCGCCCGTGCCGTTGCCCTCGTCGCCGCCGAGTTGGCGTCGCACGCGGTCCGCCACGGCAGCCTCCCCGGCCGGGATTTCCGGCTGGCGCTGCTCCTCCTACCCGACCGTTTCCGTATCGAGGTGACGGACACCCGCCCCGAGCATCTCCCACCACCCGTGACCCCGCCGCCCGCCGACGAGACCTCGGGCCGCGGACTGCTCATCGTCCAGTGCTACGCCGACCGTTGGGGACGCACGGTCCGCGACGCGTACACGAAGACCGTCTGGGCAGAGGTGCGGCTCCGCACCACGCTCTCGTAAGGCCGGCCCACCCCGGGTCCGGGGCAGGCCCGGCCAAAAGCCGCCGCAACGCCGACGAGGAGGACCGTCACCGACCGGCGTAGTGCTCCGCCAGCTTCTCGATCTCCCGCGTCCACAGCAGCAGGTTGTCCCCCGACCGCTTGTACGGCGCGCGCCGGGCCAGCTTGAAGAAGCCCCCGGACGGCCAGCCGCTGTCCTTCAGCACCACGAGTGCCGACAGCAGGCGCAGCGATCCGTCCGGGCTCTCCCGGACGGAGGCGTCCTCCAGGAGGTAAGGCATGGGGCCCTCGTGGGCGGGGACGTGATGACCGAGCCGTGCCAGTTCGCTGCTCAGATCACCGTACGGAATGGGCACCGCGCCCTGGCGTACCCGCGAACGCAGGATCTCGACCACGGCGTCCAGAGCCTGCTCGTACTCGAAAGTGCCCTTCTGCATGTGCCCTCGCGACCTCGAATTCCGACGACTGCCGAACCTATGCCACCGGCGGTGCGAGCGCTGTTCGAATGCTCGAAGTAATGATGCGCCCCTTGTGAACTGAGTGCATGGGTTCCATACTGGTGGCGATCAACCGCCGCCCGCCCTCTCTGCGGGCAGGCGCGCATGGCCGGGGGGAATGCGTGAACGGGTGGGCGCGGCCAGGCAGCGTGTTCGCTTCCGGTTCCGCAGTGGTGGCACCGGTTGTCGGGCGTCACGACGCGGCCGGCCAGGGAGGCTGGTCGGGCCCCAGTTGCTGCCGGCCCGACGACGCGCCGGCCCGAGCACGTCCCGAACCATGAGGAACTGGTGTCTGCCCGGACGTCGACTCCACATCGGCGCAAGGAAAGCGGGCCCTGGCCCTGTCCGGGTCGGCACCTCGCTCTCCCGTCATCGGAAGAGCTCCGCCCTGCCCGGCGATCGCCGCGCACACCCCGACCACCCACCACTGCGAGAAGCGACTTCAGGAGCGGGCGATGGACAGCGAGATTCAGCTGATCGGTGACGATGACGGGCTGATGGTCATCGGGAACGCGGCGGATGTCGACCGCTTCCTCATCTCGGAGGGACTGTCGTCGTCGAAGGATCTCGGACCGCGGTGGCTCAAGTCCGTCTTCGGTGTCGGAGCGGCAGTCGGGCAGGCAGGTTCGGAGATTGCCGAGAACTCCGGTCGCTGGGTGAAGCTGACGCCGAAGTCGGCACAGCTCGTCAAGAAGTACGGGCTGAGGCAAAGCGCTAAGACCGCTTGCAGCACGGGTGTGGTGAAGGGGCAGAAGGGCCAGATCAGGGGATTCGTGGAGTTCGCGAAGGCACCCCGATCCTTTCTGACCAACCCGGCGGCTCTCGCCAATGCCGCGAAGCTCATGTCCCAGGTCGCGATGCAACAGAGCATGGACGAGATCACCGACTACCTCGCCACGATCGACGCGAAGGTCGACGACGTGTTGCGCGCCCAGAAGGACACGGTGCTGTCCCGCATGATCGGAGTGGGCTTCGTCATCGACGAGACCATGACCATCCGCGAGAAGCGGGGCAGAGTCGACGAGACCATGTGGTCGAAGGTGCAGGACGCGCCGATGTCGATCGCGGAGACCCAGGTGTACGCCTTGCGTCAACTCGACGCGATCGTGGAAAAGATGGAGCGGCAGTCCAAGATCGGTGATCTCGCCGCGACGGTCAGGGAAGCCGAGTCCCCGGTTCGGGAGTGGCTCGCCGTTCTGGCTCGCTGCTTCCAACTGCAGGACGCGATCGCCGTGCTCGAACTCGACCGGGTGCTGGACGCGTCTCCGGAGGAACTGGACGCTCATCGTCTCGGATTGAAGGCTGCCCGGCAGGACCGGCGGGAACTCATTTCGCGGAGCACCGAGCGGCTGGTGGCGCGGATGAATGCGGTCGCAGGCACGGCCAACGCGAAGGTGCTGCTGCACCCGTCCAAGTCCCCGGCTGTGGTGCAGTCGAGCAACCATGTCGTGATCGGCGTCCATGACTTCCACGAGCGGCTCGGGATCGAGTCCGGTCGCCGGTCGCCGGAGGCGAGACGATGGGCGGAAGCGGCCGCCGAGGTGAGGGACAAGGCGCTCGAGACAGGAGCGAAGGGCGTCGATGCCGCCAGAAGCCGCGGCAAGGTGACCCTCGACCGGGCCGGCTCGGTCAAGGGCAGACTCGCCGGAGAGATCGCCGAGCGAGCGCGCCGTCGGCGCGGGGGCGAGGTGGAAGGGGCGAGCGAAGCTGAGTGAGCGCCAACGTGTCGAGTCGGCGGCACGTCCTTGGCCCACCGCGCGCTCGTCGGTCGACTCGCTCCACGAACGGACCTGCAAGGTCGATGACGTAGATCCATAGTTCGCCTCTTGTGAACTAAGTGCATGGAGGCAATACTGATCTACGTGCGGCGATTCCGTGCCAGGAGGAGGCCTCACTCCGATGAGGCGACCGGTGCTGGAGGGTTCCCCGTGCGCGGTTCCGAGGGCGACACGGGGCTCGTCGGCGTCCACTTGGGGCAGACCGGGCGGCGGGTGGCCGCCGGTGACGTTCGCGTGAGACATGAGGGTGCGTGGAGATGGCCTCGGCCGTGACCGAAGAGGACAACCGCAAGGTACAGACCGCCGTTCTGGGCGGATCCCAGGGGCATCAGCCCGTCTTCCTTCCCTTCGAGAAAGACGATGCCCAGCGTCTCCGGCAGCTGCGCGGCGCGGACGCGTTCACTTGTGGTGTCCTCCTCGGAGGCTGCGGCCAGGTGCTGACCCTTCGCGCCTGCGGTGACCGGAAATCCCACTTCGCCCACCGCCCGCCCGTACGGTGCCGTCGGACCGCCGTGGGGGAGAACAGCGCCGACCACCTGTACATCGGAGAGGCGCTCGTCCGCTGGCTGCGCGGGCAGGGGCAGCCGAACGTCACGGTCGCGTACGTCCAGCAGGCTCACGCCCGCAGCGACTCGATCGAGATCCGGTTCGGCCCGAAAGGGCGGCGCCGCCTCCTGCACGTACAGATGGTCCGCCGCTCCTTCTCCGAGTGGAAGGACGACAGGAGGAGGCTCGAAGCCGCGTCCGGCAGGTTCCCGACGATTCGTGCGTACGGGTCGGAGAGCGAGCTCTCCCCGTACGAGGTGCAGGCTGCCGGATACGCACTGCGCTTCCGGTGCGAGACGCGTGATGGCACGCGTGAGGTGTCGATCGGTACGCAGTCCCCTGATCACCAGGTTCGGTGGACGATTCTCGAACGGTGCCGTCTCAGCGACCTGGGAGTCGTGACGCCGTCCCTCGAAGCGGCTCCGGGGGGCGACGTTCTGCGTCTCAAGACAGCGGAGGGGGCTGCGACGTCGGCGCCCCAGCCACGGCGACAGACAACCGAACGGGACAAGGCACGCGGCCGGGAAGAGCAGCCGCCGGCCACTGCCTCCGCACCACACGAGACGGCCGAGGCGACCGCACTCGATGAACCTGTCGATCCCCGGGTGGAGGCGGCGCGGGCAGGGCTCCCGCCAGTCGTCGAGGACCTCCTCCACCGCTTCACCACCGCAGGGTTCGACCTCGTGCTGGTCGGCGCCTCAGTGCGCCACGCTTTGGCGGGGAGCGTCGGGCCCGAACTCGACTTCGTCACGGACTCCGACGTGCAACAGGTACGGCAGATCGTTCACGACTGGGGAGTCCAGGTCCGGGTACACCGAACCGGCACACCCGGTGTCGTGAGTTTGCGCAAGGAGCTGGGCGCCGACAGCTACACCATACGGATCAGCGCATGTCCGACACCGTCGCGCAACCGTTCCTCCGGATCGCGACGTACGGAACACGAGAAGGCATTGGAGGCGTACCTGCGGCGCAGTGATTTCACCATCGACGCCATGGCCCTCGGCCTGTCGCACGTGACCCTGACGGACCCCTTCGGTGGCCTTCAGGACCTGGAGCGGCGCGTACTGCGCTCGCCGCGCGCACCTACGGCGTCGATCGCCAACGACCCGCCGCTGATGCTTCGAGTGGTTCGCGCTGCGGCCCGACTCGGCTTCGAGCCGGTAGCGGAGCTGAGGGACGCGATGCACACCATGGCGCGACGAGTCACCGAGGTCCCGGCCGAACACGTGCGTGAGGAACTCACCGCCACCATGCTCGCGGCCCGGCCCAGTACCGGTCTGCGCCTGTTGGTCGACACGCGAATCGCCGAACACGTCCTGCCGGAGCTGCCCGCCCTGCGGTTCGAAAGTGCCGCACACCACCGTCACAAGGACATCTACGAGCACACACTGAAGGTCCTCGACCAGGCCATCGCCCTCGAAACAGAAGGGCCCGACCTGACACTGCGGTGGGCGGCGTTGCTCCACGACATCGGTACGCCACGCACACGCCGGACCGGCCGGGACGGTCGTGTCTCCTTCCACCACCACGAGGTGGTGGGGAGCAAGATGGCCCGCAAACGTCTTCGTGCCCTGGCGTATCCGGGGCAACTGATCGAGGATGTCGCTCGGTTGGTGGAACTGCATCTCCGGTTCCACGGCTATGTCGACGAGCGGTGGACCGACCCCGCTGTGCGTCGCTACGTTCGCGACGCCGGCCCGCTGCTCGACCGGCTCCACCGGCTGACCCGCGCCGACTGCACCACGCGCGACCAGCGGAAGGCGAATGCGCTCGCGCGGGCCTACGACTCCCTGGAAGAGCGCATCGAGCACCTGGCGGTCGAGGACGAACGGCAGTCCGCCCGCCCGGACCTCAACGGCCACCAGATCATGGAGATTCTCGGCATCCGTCCCGGGGCCGATCTCGGAAGAGCCTATGACTACATGCGGGACCTCCGCATCGAGAAGGGCCCCATGAATTTCGAGACGGCCAGGGACGCGCTGCTGGAGTGGCGAGCCCGGCGGGACCGCTGACTCCGGCCGGGCCGCCGACCGACGCACCGAACCAAGCCTGCTGTCACCAACGGAGTTGCCCCATGTACCGATACCGCCGCGCTGTCGGCACCGCCCTGCTCGTCGCCGCCGCCCTCGCCGTAGGCGGCTGCGGGAGTGACCCCCGACCCTCCGCCGCGCACACCTCGGCCGCTCCGGAGGACGTGACCGGGGATCGGTCAGCACCGGCGGCCGATTCGGACTCGGATGCCGAGCACGCGGAGACGACGACGGGGGACGATACCTCCATCGAGGACTTCGTGGCCGCCGCCGGTGTCGACGACGCGCTGGTCAACCAGCTCGGCGAGGTCGGTGACGCCAACAACTACGGCCTCGGCGAAGGCGTCGAAACCGGCCTGGAGGACCGCCGTGGACTCGCGACCCTCCAGGTCACCACCTGCCGCAACGTGGCCGTCGGGTACCGGACATGGGAAGGCGTCCAGTATTCGGACGAGGCGGACGGCGCGACCGAGGACCAGGCCGCCGCGATGGCCGACTTCCTGCAGACGGAGTTCTGTCCCCACGTCACCCCCTTGAAGGAAGCCCCTCTTCCCGAGCAGACCCTCGGCGGACCGTCCGAGGACGACCTCGGCGGCCGGGGACTCGCCTCGCCGCTGACCTGGTGGGACGGACGCTATCCACGCATCTCGTGGTCCAAGGCGTGCGCGGCACAGACGGGAATGCCCATCGGTGACCCCGTCGCCTATCGCCTGGCGAAGGACGAGGTCGTCTGCGCCACCGTCCCAGCCGCCGCATCCCTGAAGGAACACCTCATCAGCGTGGACGTCGTCTTCTCGTCCCCGGTCGGCGAAGACCGGGCGCAGGAGGCCGCACTCGCCCTGCTTCCGTCCGACGCGTCGGCGACGGAGCCGACGGAGGGCACCAACCCCGACTGGTCCTACTTGGGCGGCGGCTGCCTGAACATCAACTTCCGCACGGCGACCATGGAAGGACTGATGGACGGGCTGGGGAAGGATGCCGAGCCCTGGGCGTCCGCCCTGTACTACTCCGACGGGGCGACCGAGGACGGAGCCGTGGGCGACTACACCGGAAAGGTCAAGCAGATCTCGCTCTCCACGGGCGCCGATGAGCCCGACTCGTCGGGCGAGCTGACCTGCTGACACCCGCGGTGCCGAAAATCCCGTCGAGTTCCGCCCAGACGGCGTTTACCCTGCCGACCAGAACACCGGCCCCGGCTGTAAGCGCCCCGCAGCAGTAGTCCGCCGGACGGAAGCTAGTCGTCCAAGCGGACCGGCATCAGGAGCGAGAAGGTGCCCTCGTCGTCGAGCCGGCGGATCGCGAGCGGTGCCGTGGGCGCGCCCAGTTCCAGGATCAGCTCGTCCCGGGCTCCGGCGGTGAGCGCGTGCAACAGGAACTCGCGGTTGACGGCTACGTTGTTCTGGTCGTCGTCACCGTCGTCGCACACGATCACGGACCCCTTCTCCGTCACCCGCAGCACGCTGAGGTCGTAAGGCTCGCCGTTCTGCTCACGCGTCTCGCTCGCGCGGACCGGGCCGGTTTCCAGGGACTGGCGGAAGGCCACCGTATCGACGTGGCCCCGCCGACCGGCCGGGAGGGCGACGAGACGACGGTAGTCGGGGAACTCGTGGGCGAGGCTCCGGCCGGACGTCTGCCGGTCGCCGGTCTCCAATGTGACATGGTCACCGTCCATCGCGAGCTGGACCGGGTCCGCGCCGGTCAGCAACGCCCGCATGGCGTCGGCGAGCGGAAGGGGCACCACCACCTGCGTCCTGGGGCCGCCATGCCCGGTCGTGTGTGCTTGCGCGACAGCCATCCGGTAGCGGTCGGTGGCCACGAGGTGGAGGTCTTCGCCCTCGATGTCGAACAGGATCCCGCCGAGCATCGGCAACTCCGCGTCGCTACTGACGGCGAAACGGACCGCGTCCAACGCGGCGGCCAGCTCCGGCGCGGGGACGGACAACCGGGCGGTGGCGGTGTGGAGTGAGGCCATGGGGTCTGTCTCCCTGCGGTCGAGTAGAGCTCGGAGCGTGGAGAACTCGGTTCGGGCATCGGACAGCCCCAGTTCGAGACGGCGCAGGTGCGCCTGAAGGAGCCCGCGCACCAGGTCCGTGTCCGCGCCGGCCCAGCCGGCCAGGACGAGCCGGATGTCTGCCAGGGGCATGCCCGCCCGGCGCAGCCGGGCCAGCAACCGGGCCTCCTCCAACTGCTCGGCCGCGTACCAGCGGTAGCCGCTGACCGGGTCCACCCAGGCGGGGACCAGCACGCCGGCACGGTCGTAGAACCGCAGAGCGCTCACGCTCAGTCCGCCGTCCCGGGCCATCTCCCCGATGCTGCGCATCTCGTTCTCCACACCCGGAACTCTGAGCCCTCGACAAGGTCGAGGGTCAACCTCGGCCATGGTCCGAATCCGCCTCCTCAGGTTCAGCAGTCGGCCTGAGGGGTGACCGTGCCCCAACGGATCATCATGGAGTGGGGCCGCTGATGTCCGCTACGGCGTAACGAGGGTACGGCCGGTCAGATCCCGGAGAAGTCGGGTGCCCAGGTGAGTCGTAGGCCGACATCGTCGGCCAGGGCGGTCCAACGGACCGCGGACGGGTGTTTCTCCAGCACCAGGACCGGATGTATGACGGTGCTTGGGTGCGCGCTCCGGAGCTGGTGGGCGTAGTCGAGGATCTGCCCGATGCCCAGGCGGATCTGCTGGTCCTCGCGCGTCCCGGTGAGGCTTTTGACCTCGGCGACGAAGATGTCTTCACCGCGTGACCACCCGGCGTCGAGTGCCGGAGCGCCGGAGGCGTGCGTACATGCCTCGATGCCCTGGCGGGACAGGTGCGCGATGAGCGCTCCGACCGTCACCTCGTGCACCGCCGTCGCCTCGTCGAGACGGTTGAGGTCCAGCGTGAGATCACCCGAGGCGCGTCGGGCCGCCGTCCTCCGTACCCGGAGAGGGCCGCCGAGAATGTGTGCCTCGGTCGCAGTGGCCGCGACGGGACGAACGCGTCCCGTGCGTGCCTTTCTCAGCTCCAGGCACGGCGCGGGACGCCTCCGCAACAGTTTCGAGAAGCCGTCTCCGTCCACAACGCAGACGTGCCGTCCCCGGCTGCGTTCGGCCTCGGCGTCCACGAGCGTGCTGCTGTAGGTGCGACGGTCGTCGGTCACGACCTTGCTGGCCAGATCGCCATAGACGACAAGGGTGACCTTCTGCGAGAAGTCGGCCTTGGGGGTCGCGGCCTGTCGCCTGGCTCTCTCGGCGCAGTGCGTTCTGACCGTCCACTCACCGTCGACGAGAACACGACCCGTGAAACAGATCGTCTGGCCATTGAGCCTGTGAACAGTTCCTTCGCACGGTCGGCCCGGCACAGGTACCGCCTCCCTCAGTCGTCACCCGGCGACAGCCAGCCGATGTGCCGCAGTACGGGCACGATCCGGAAGCGGACGAAGGCGACCACTGGTGTCTCGTCATCCGTGGCGGGAAAGAACAAGGCGTGCTGGAGCGGCTTTTCGTGCTGTGGGTCGTCCAGGTCCACAGGGGGCAGATCCGGTCGGTCGAACGCGGCCTCCAACCTGACACCCTCCCGAGCGGTCAGCTCTCTGAGATGGTGCAACCCCATGGCGTTCGTGAGGTCCGCTGTCGTGAGGGACTTCTTGATCCGTGGCCTGCCATGCGTGTCGACGTGCGTGGGGAACACCATGATGCGCATCTCCCCACGTCGTGCAGAGGCGCATATCCCGGAGCGCAGTCGGTTGTGCAGATTGGAGAGGGCCGCCGGCATCTCGGGGACGACCGTGGGTTTGTGGAGCACCAGGTCACGCTCGCCGTGCACCCAATGGTTGTCGTGCACTGTCAGCGAGGGTTGCCCGGGGAGGCGTAGCTCCCACTCGATGGCGCTCGCCCTGGACATTTCACCGGAACAGGTCGTTCCGCTCTTCTCGATACCCTTTCCGCTGTTCCGGGTCAGAGTGAGGTCGTTCAATAACCGCACGAGTGATGCCTCCTTCGAGAGACGCCGAAACGCATTCAGTCCCTCCGTGCCAGATCCAGCGCCGCCACCCCCACGAACCAGTCCAGCACCTCGCAGATGTCCTCACCGTGCTCCGCGAAGACGCTCACCGGGAACGACGGACGCAGCTCCAGCTTCGCCTCGGGCAGGTCGATTCCGTCGATCTTGTTCAGACGGATCAGCAACTCCCGGCGCTGTTCCGTGTCGTCGAAGGGGGTGCGGGACTTCAGGTACTGGAAGACCACCTCGACCGTGCCGCTCACGGGGTAGATCCCGACCGGCCAGAGCAGGTGCGGCCTACGGCTCGTCCCGGCGTCCAGCATCGGGAAGCAACTGGTCTCCTCGTACCGGCCGTAGTTGACGTAACCGCCCTGTCGGCGCCAGAAGTCGAGGGCCGCCATGACGCCGGGATACGCGTCCGGCCAGTGCTCCTGCAACTGCGCCCGGAAGCGCGCGGTCGCCGCCGAGTCCTCCCCCTCGGGGAGCGGGTCGTGCGAGACCTGCTGTGCGACGTCCTTGCCCAGCAAGGTGGCCAGCTCAGCGGCGGAGAGACGTTGGGAACGGTGCGCCAGGCCCCAGGAGTCGAAGCGCACTCCTTCGCTCGTGAGCAGTTCCTGAGGCGGCTGCCGGTCTTCGCCCTCCGCCCAGCGGAAGGAAGGTGAGATCTTGCCCTCCGCGGTGAGGACACGGTAGGCACCGATCACCGTCGGGTTGGCGCCCAGGTAGGCGCCCACAGCGACCGGGTGACTGCCGATCAGCTCGGCGACATCGCCGTACGTCGTCCACGTGCCGCTCGGCATCGCCACCAGCGCGGCCCGCAGCTCGGCCCAGCCCGGGGACTCCTCACCGGCCGTCTTCATCCCGCCGATCGGACCGGGCCACAGCTCCACCGCGCGCTCGGCCAGACGGTCGGCTCGGGCCAGGATCTCCGCCTTGCCCCAGCGCTGCGCCGAGGCGATCTCGAGGTTCATGCGCAGGGCGCTGGAGTCGAGGATCTGCTGCTTGCGCTCGAAGGGGTGGTTGGACAGTTTGGCGTTGTCACCGGTCAGCGTGAGGTTGCCGAGTGTGTGCACCAGCAGGTCGTGGAGTTCCTGCGGAGTCTGGTTCGGCTCGGTCTCCTCGGCGAGCAGGTCGAACCATGCCGGAGCGGGGCGCTGGGGCAGCACGTGCTCCACGCTGAGGGACGCCTTGGCGAAGTCCACGGGCTCGGAGGCACGGTAACTCTCCTCCAGGCGGCGCAGGATGTAGCTGCGCTGCGGAGGACGCCCGCTCCAGTAGAACGGCTTGCTGCGGATCGCCTCGCGGAGTTCCTCGTCGCTCGGCCAGCGGCGGCGCCGGCCGGACAGGAACCGTCGTACCGCCTCGGCTGCCGGCCGATCGGTCTCCAGCTCCTTCGGTGCCTCCATGAAGATGCGGTTGAGGCCGGTGGTCGGCGTCTGGCAGATCAGGCGGCGCACCAGATAGGACTCGACGTAGCCCAGCGCCTGCGCCGCGTCGTCAGGCCTCGTCCTGCCGGCCGCGACGAGGTCCAGCAGGTGCAGCGCGAGCGGGTAGTGCGTCTGGCCGCCCCAGGAGCCCAGGCGCTCCAGAACCGCGCGGAGGGCGGGGGACTGCTCGCGGGCGGGGTCGACGATGCGCAGGAACCTCGCGGCCCGCTCGGTCAGCTGCTCGATCTCGTGCTGCAGCGCGTCCTCGTCACCGGCCAGCGGCTGGAGCCGTTTCTGCTGCTCGCGGTAGATCTCACTCTGCTTGGTCTTGTAGTGGCCGCGCACCACCAGGTCGAGCCAGACCAGCAGTTCGAGGTTCTTCGGGCCGAGGCTCTGTTGCATGGGCAGCCACAGTTCCTGGTAGATCCGCTCGCCTCGCTTGGGCAGCAGCATGAACACGTAGTTGCGCAACAGGTCGCTCTGACTGAGCCCGACACCCGTGTTGTTGATCGACTCGAAGATCCGGTAGACGTTGTCGCCGGACTCGGCGGTGATCTCCACGATGGACAGCAGATCCTTGAGGACCGTCTCGACTGTGGACGCCCAGCGCTCGTCGCCCGCCTCGTGGCCCTCGGCCAGCGCACCGCGGAAGAACCGGTAGGCAGCCCCGATGTTGTCGCCGCCGCCGGCGTCGGCCCGGGAGCGGACACAGGCGGTGTACGCCTCACGGTCCGCCTGCGTGGGCAGCAACCGGTAGTGGTCCGCACCCTCGTGGAACTCGTTGACCAGTATCTGGCGGTGCACCCGGTCCACACCGCGCGCGTCACCGACCTCCTTCAGATGGTCCCGCAGCGCCGCAAACGCCAGCATCAGGGTGGTCAGCCGCTGCTGTCCGTCCACCACCAGCCACCGCTGCACCCCGCCCGCCTGGATCTGGCGCGGTGCGAGCACCACAGAGCCGAGGAAGTGCGGAGCCGCCGCCTCACCGGCCAGATGCTGCTCGACGAGTTCCCCGACGTCCTCCCACAGCCGCTGTAGCTGCTCCCTGCCCCAGCTGTACGTGCGCTGATACAGCGGTACTTGGAACTGTTTGTCCCCTTGTACGAGCTTCAGGAAGGTGATCTCCTGGGCGCGCATGCGCTTCCTTTCCCTGCCGGGTGCACAGGTCTTGCCGGTCCGTCCAGCCCTTCGGCCCTGAGGACAGCGGTCAGCTGAATCTATGCCCCGTCAGGCTTCCTTGTCCGCCGGTCCAGTGCCGGACTGGTTGGTGATCCTGGGCATCGTCTCGTTGGGGGACCGGCGCAGAAGCTTGATGGTCCGGCCTTCCACCCAGGCATTCCACGCCTTGAGGTAGTAGAGCAGGTGCTCGCGGGAGTCGTCGCGGCGACGGTGTGTCCTGCCCGCGGCGAGGCTGAGCATGGTGTTGCGCAGGGTGAGGCGAGGGTCGCCCGATTCCAGCCGTGCGCCGGTGACGACTCCGTCCTTCCAGGAGGACTGATCGATGTCGGGCCGGGCCTCCGTGGTGACGTACCAGCCGATTGTCGCAGCTGTGACAGTGATGCGGCATGCGCGGTTGAGCGCGATGCCGTGGTGCAGCGCGTCGCGGATGCCGGGGTGCTTCTCGAGCATGACCAGAAGCTGGTCGTTGCTGGTGACGGATGAGCCGCCGCTCCAGACGGAGTTCGGTACGGACAGGTAGAGGTGGAGTCCGCGCAGGGCTGCGGCCAAGTGCGTCGCGTTGGCCTCACCCGCAAGTGCCAGAGCGTCCCGGCCGGTGCGCTTGCGCCCGGTGTCCATCACGGTGAAGGCAGTGCGGGGCACGCCGTGTGTGACGGTCAGGGGCACCGTGATCCCGGCCTTGGCGATTGCCGCCAGCCGGTGCTGACCGTCGATGAGTACGTCGTCCTCGTCAAAGGCGATGCCCTGGTGCGTCAACTGCCATTCGCCGCGCTGGATCTGGCCGACCAGCTGCTGCACCGTGCTCTTGCTGAGGGGTCGGTTGTTGGTGTTGCGAGTGAGCCACTCCGCTGCCAACTGGGGTGAGACGTCGAGCACTTCCATGTGCATGGTACGTGTGCCTTTCTCCGGGAACGGTTGGGACCTCGGACAGGCGAAGCCAGAGCCACCATCCTGCGACATCACTGTGAACTCAGTCAACTTACATGCGTTGTTGCCGGAGTGTTCCTGGAGGGTGGCGCGGACGCTCGCCGAGCCGATAAGGGGTTCAAATGCGGCGATGAGGGACCTGGCTGCCGGGGTTTTGAGGGCTTCGTTCGCGATGGGCGAGCGAGGCGTTCCGTATGGCGGTGGCCCCGGTGGCGTTCCTGATACCATCGGTCCGTGTGCTCAGTTCACATCAAGTTGACGTGCCGGGGGGTGCGTTGCGTTCGTGCTTGATGTGGCCCGGGGCGGGATTTCACAAGGTGGCCACCATGTGGCCCTGAGCAGCAGTGGGGTGGCGTGTGAGCCAGGGTGAGAGTGGCCTGAGCGACGGTGTGCGGCCGGTCGGTTCCGTCTACCAGTACGACGACGGGCTGCACGTCCGCGTCGACGACGTCGTGCCGTACGTGCTGGTCGATCCCGAGGACTCGTACGGGTACCGGCAGGGCGACGACCTGGTGCGATGCACTCTGTACCTGAGCAACGGCACCGGTCGGCCCATCAACGTGGACGGCATCGGCCTGCGCCTCCGGAGCGGGCCGTACGGAAAGACGGGCCGCCAGGTACAGGACTGTCGGACCGACGTGCTCGACGACGAACTCGAAGGCACGTTGCGCACGGGCCGTAGGATCTCGGCGACGTGGGCCTACAGCATTCCCGCCGGCACCGCCGCGGAGCTGGACATCGAGGTGCGGTTCCCGCCTTCGCACGACCGCGAGAGCGTCACCTTCACCACGGCCGTGGCCGCTGGGTCCGCCCCCGTCGGCACCCGTGTGGCGAATGCAGGCACCACGCCCCCATGGCCCCCGGACCAGGCGGCGCCGTTCGGCGATCAGCAGCAGTCCCTGTTCGCGGACGCTGGACCGGAGCCCACGGGTGGCCACGGCGGTCCCGTCGAGGGAGGCGGACCTCAGCCCACGGGCCCGGTAGTGCTCGGGGCCGTGCCGGCGCAGCCGACCAGCGCCGACCGGCAGGCCGCATTCGCCCGGACGCAGGAGCCGCCCGCCGACAAGACCGACGCCACACGCGTCCGGCAGATTTTCCGGTTCCTCGCCGAGGCAGAGGAGTCGAAGGCCCGGCCCGTCCGCACTCTCGACGGCGCGGCCGGCACCGTGTGGTTCGAGGAGCTGCCGGACGACCCCAGCGTCGAGGTGATGCTCGACGGAGTGCTCACCACGGACGGTCCGGCCTGGCTGACCGTCGCCCGCCCCGAACGGGAGGACGCCCCTCACCCCAAGACCCTGCTCGCGCCCTGGGTGGACGAGACGCGCGTCCGTGACTTCAAGCAGACCCGCGCCCCGCATCTGCGCCGGCGGATCGAGCCCGAATTCCCGGACTGGTCCCAGGGCATCCCGCTCGAGAAGACCTATCACGAGCTGGACGAGCACCCGAAGCGGGAGAAGATCGAGAAGCTGTACGCCGCCTGGGAACAGGAGTGGCTCGCCTGGGCGGAGCGACGTCGGGCGATCGACCCCCTCGTCAAGCTGTACGACCGGCTGCACAAAATGCACGAGGACGCCGACAACCTCGGCGAGGCGTACGAACTCGTCCTCGGGTTCGGCCGGCTGACCTGGCAGACGGCCGGTGGCCAGCGTGTGGAACGGCACCTGGTCACCCACCGGGCCACCATCCAGCTCGACCCGTCCACCGGCACGCTCACGGTCGCCCCGGACCCGACCGGCGTCGGCCTGGAACTGGAAGAGGGCATGCTGGAAGGAACCCAGCACGTCCCGGGGCCCGTGCGCGAGGGGATCGTCGAGGTGCTGGAAGGCGCCTCCGACGTGACGGACCCTGAACACCTCGAAGCCCTGCACACTGCCCTGCGCAGTTGGGTCAACGCCGCGCACAGCGCCGGAAGCTACCTGCCGACTGTGGAGCGTGCCAAGCCGCGAAACCTCGACGTGCCGCAGGTGGGACTCACACCCGGACTCGTTCTGCGGGAACGCAGCCGTCGGTCGACGATGGACGCCCTCAAAGCCATCGCCCGTCAGATCGACGCCGGCACCCGTCCCACCGAGCTGCTCGGCTACATCGCCGGCCGCGACGGGGCGCTGACCGCCGCCGACCTCGCCGCGGCCGAGGACGACGGGACGGAGACCGGCACCGGCGAGATGTACTTCGCACTCCCCGCCAACGAGGAGCAGCGCACGATCGCCGAACGTCTGCGCGCCAACCGGCTCGTCGTCGTGCAGGGCCCGCCCGGCACCGGCAAGACGCACACCATCGCCAACCTGGTCACGGACCTGCTCGCCCAGGGCAAGCGGGTCCTCATCACCAGCCACACTCCGCGCGCCCTGCGCGTCCTGCGGGACAAACTGCCGGAGTCCATCCGTGACCTGTGCGTGAGTCGTACCGAGGACGGCGCGGCCGCCCAGCGAGAGCTCGAGGCGTCCGTCCAGAGGATCCTCAGCGAGTACGCCGGCTACGACCCGAAGGCCTCCCAGAAGGAGATCCGTACCCTCCAGGCGCGGCTCGCCGCCGCCCGGTCCGCCCAGCAGGCCATGCTGCGCGACCTCGCCGTGCTGCGCGAGCAGGAGACCCACCGCTTCGAGGCGGAGATCGGCGATTACCGCGGCAGCCTCCAGGAGATCGCCGAACGTCTCACCGCCGAGGCGGGACGGTACGAATGGCTCGGCCAGGTCCCGCAGGAACAGCCCACCCTGAGCGCCGACGAAGCTGTCCGCCTCCTGCACACGACCCGCGCTTTCACTCCCCACCACCAGGCCCTGGCGGCCGAGGTGCCCGGCCCCTCCGAGCTGCCGAGCCCCAGCGACTTCGAGGTAGCCGTCTCCGTTGTGCGTTCGGCGGAGGAGGCGCACGCGGCGGTGCGGCAGGACCCGCTGAGCCAGGAGTACGACACGGCTGTGCGCGGCCTCGGTGAAGCCGAACAGCAGCGGCTCTCGACGGCTCTCGACGCCTTCTCCGCCGCCCGTGCCCGCGCCGCGTCTCTCGCCGCCGCGGCCGGCGAGTGGGCCGTGGCGCTCCTGAAAGAGGTGAGCGCGGGCCAGGACTGGCAGGCGCGGAGCCGACAGGCCGCCGTCACCGGTGCCCTCGAGGCGGTCGACACCTCGCTCGCCACGCTGGGTACCGCGATGGTCAGCGGCCTGGAGCAGTACGACCCGGCCACAGCGCTCGGCCAGGCCACTGCCCTGCACGACGGTCTCGGCCAGGGACAGAAGCTGCGCGGGCCGCTCGGCATGCGCTCGAAGCTGGCCAAGGGCGTCGGGACCTTCGTGGAGACCGTCCGGGTCGACGGGCGGCCTCCGGAGGATGTCGGAACCGCGGCCGTCGTCCTCGCCCGCGTTCAGCTCGAACTGCGCCTGGCGCAGGTCGAATCCGAGTGGGGAACCCCCGCCGGCGCCTGGCAGGGGCACGGTCCGCGACTCGCTCGCCTGCGGCAGGACGCCGCGGTACTTCAAGCGCTTCTCGCCGTCGCCGCCGCCCGCATCGACGTCCTCACCGCCGCCGCCACCTCGCCGGAGCTGGCCGTCGCCACCTGGCACGACCCGTCGGTCGAGAACGCCGTACGAGCCCTGCTGCGCGCGGCGACGACGCTGCGCGCGGCCGAGCAGTCGCGCAGGATCATCGCGGACACCGCGGAACTTCTGCGCGCCTGGACCGACCGGCCCGGCGTCTCTCCCGCCGTCGAGCGCGCACGCGACAGCGTGCGCGCCCAGGACCCCGAGGGCTATCGCGAGTTCAGCCAGGAGCTCGCCGGGGTTCGCGAGGCGGCGCGGCTGCGGGCCGAACAGCACGTGGCACTCACGCGCGTGCGCGAGGCGTTCCCCGCACTCGCGGAGCGGATCACCGGCGCACCCGAGGACCCCGCCTGGGACACCCGGCTGCCTCACCTCGCCGAGGCCTGGGCCTGGTCCGCGTGGCGCGACCGCATGGAGCGGCTCACCGACCCGGAGGCCGAGCGCACCCTGCGCAAGCGGCTGACGGAGGCCGACGACGAGGCACGCATCATGCTCGCCAGGCTCGCCGCGGCCCGCGCCTGGCACCGCTGCCTCGGGCTGCTCACCGGCGACCAGTCCCGGGCCCTCAGCGCGTACCAGCAGGCCGCCCGTCGCATCAGAGGCAAGTACCAGCACCGCTATCGGCGCGACGCTCAGGCCGCACTGCGCAAGGCGCAGACAGCGGTGCCGGCCTGGATCATGCCGCTGCACCAGGTCGCGGAGACCGTGCCCATGGACCGGCCCGGCTTGTTCGATGTCGTCATCGTCGACGAGGCCAGCCAGTCCGGCCTGGAGGCCATGCTGCTGAGCTGGCTCGCCGGCCGGATGGTCGTCGTCGGCGACAGCAAGCAGGTCAGCCCCTCCAACGTCGGCCTCAAGCAGGACGAGTACTTCCACCTGAGGGACCGGCTGCTCACCGCACTCGAGCCCGACGTCCGCAGCCTGTTCGGTCCCGAGTCCAGCTTCTTCGATCTCACGGAAGCCCTCTCCGCGGGCCGGGGCACGCTCATGCTCAAGGAGCACTTCCGGTGCATGCCGGAGATCATCTCCTTCTCCAACGAGCTTTGCTACAACGGCCGGCTGCAGCCGCTGCGTCAGTACGGTGCCGACCGGCTGGACCCGGTCCGCAGCGTGTACGTCGAGGACGGCGAAGCCTTGGGCACCAACACCCGGCTGACCAACGTCGCGGAGGCCGAAGCACTCGTCGACGCCGTCGTGCGCTGCTGCGCCGACCCCGCGTACGACGGGAAGACCATGGGCATCGTCAGCCTCCGCGCCGCCAAGGGGCACGTGACCGAGCTGGAGAATCTCCTCGCCGAACGCCTCGCCTACGAGCAGCGTGAGGAGCGGCGCATCCGGGTCGGCGACGCCGAGGACTTCCAGGGCGACGAGCGCCACGTCATGTTCATCTCCTGCCTCAACTCGGCCACCACCGCCGCGGGAACCGTGCCGGGAGGCTTCAACGGCAAGACGTACGAGCAGCGGCTCAACGTCGCAGCTTCCCGCGCCCAGGACCAGGTGTGGGTGTTCCACAGTGCGCGCATCGAACAGTTCCACGAGAACGACCTCCGCCGGCAGTGGCTCGATCACCTCACCCGGCCCGCGGAGGAGGACACCGTCGCGGTCAACGGCGAGGTACTGCCGGACGTACGGCACGAAGCGTTCGACAGCCTGTTCCAGCAGAAGGTGTACTGGGAGCTGACGGCGCGTGGCTACCGTGTGCGGCCCGGATACCGCGTCGGCCGCCACACGATCGACCTGGTCGTCGAGGGCGGGACACGCAGGCTCGCGGTGGCCTGCGACGGCGACGCCTTCGCGGACGGCGAGGACGCGTCCACCGCGGCCGCCCTGCAGCGTGACCTGGAGCGCGTCGACTGGACTTTCGTCCGCATCCGCGGAAGCCGGTTCCACCTCGACCGTGAGCAGGCGCTCGCACCGCTCTGGGCCGAGTTGGAGCGGCTTGGCATCGAGCCGGTAGGTGAAGAGGAAGGGGAGCCCGGCACTCCTGCCGAGGATGCGGATGCGCAGACGGAGGTCTCGGCGGTCCCCGACCCGGACGGGAGCGACCAGGAAGGGGACAGCCGGGACCACGAGGGCACGGAGGGCACGAGCCCGGGGGCCGATGCACGGGCAACCGGCGACACGCCGGCACGGCGGGCGGCATCCGTCTCCCACTCCAGGGACCCACGCGAGTCCGGGCCGGATCCTTCGAGGGACGCGGCCCCGGCCCCGCGCCCGCACACCGGGGCGTCGGCGGCCACGACCCCGGCAGCGTCCGTGGCCCCGGCGCCGCGAGCACAGGAGCCGCCCCGAGCCACCCCAAGTGCTCTGCCGGTTCAGGAAATTCCCGCCGCCGCCTTCCACCGGCTCGTCCGCGAGATGCAGGAGTTGCAGGCAGCCGTCGACGCTCCGGACGAGATTCCCGACGGGGTGGACGCGGCGAACCTCGTCTTTATCCGTAAGACACAGGCCGATCAGCGTGACCGGTGGACGAAACGCCTCGGTTTCCTGCGGGCGTTCATCGACGCCGTCCGTGTCGGGCGGGAGACGGCCACGCCGAAGATCGTGATACCCGGCGCGCTCCTTGTTCTGGAATTCGACGGACAGGTCGATGTCGACACGCTGTACACGGTTGCCGAAAAACTGCCCACCGACGAGGCGGACATCGTTTCTCCGTCGTCTCCGCTGGGCCACGCGCTGATGTGGCAGCCGGCGGGGCGTGAAATCTCCTACGACGCCTCTCAGAACAAGACACACAAGGTCGTCGTCCGGGAAATCCGGGCCTGAAAACTCTGGGCGCAGGCCGGACCGGGATCGGGAACGTCCGCCTCCGCCGCTGGACCCCGCCGCCCGAACCCGGCTCCGGGTTCGCGTGGCGGGGCCCTGCGCGTCTCATCCAGCGACCGGGTCCAGCAGGCGGCTCCGCTCACCGTTCCACGAGATCGCCAGCGCGTCGCGGGCCCGCGTGCAGGCCACGAACAGCAGGCAGTGCTCGGCCAGAAGATCCGACTGGTGCTGAACGGGATCCACGTCGGCCGGCGTCACCTGCGGGGCGAAGGGCAGCACGCTGGACGTCACGCCCACGACGGCCACGCACCGGAACTCCAGCCCCTTCATCGCGTGCATGGTGGCCACCCGTACGCCGGATACGGACGGCCCCGGATCGTCCCTGACCGCGACCGCCGGGATACGCTCGCGTCGCAGGCGTGTGATGACCGCGTCGACCAGTGTGTTGAACCGGGCGCACACCGCCACCTCGGACGGCTTGACCCCGTCCTGGTCGATCCAGGTCCGGATCTGCTCGATCAATGCCCGCAGCTCCTCGTCCTGGCTGCCGTATCCGCTTGCCGCCGGAACGCGGCCGTGGAGCTGGGAACGGTAGCCCCGGAGCGAATCCCGGCCACCGTCATCGTCGTCGTCCTCACCGAGTCGGCCAACGGGCTGACCGTCGAGGAGGGATGCGGACCAGCGCAGGATCTCTTCCGTGCTGCGGTAGTTGAGGCGGAGCCGGGACGTGCGTCCTCGGACGTTGATGCCCAACGAGCGCAGCGAGACCCGGGAATCGTAGATGCGCTGATGGGGGTCGCCGACGAGGAACATGTCGTCGGACTGGGGTGCCGCGCAGGCGCGCAGCACCCGCCACTGAGCCGGATGGAGGTCCTGGGCCTCGTCCACGACGACGTGGCGGTAGCGCGGCCCGCCCTCGGCCAGGATCCGTGCGGCCTGGTCGCACAGCTGCGTGTACGTCGCCGAGTCGCGTGAGGCCAGGTCTGCCGTGAACCGTTCCATGACGCGCCACAGCCGGGCTCTTTGCACCCGCCCCACCTGGGTGCCGCGCCCCCGCCGTACACAGCGCAAGTACTCCTCGGGTGTGCGCAGCCCCTGCGCCAGGACGACGTTGCGGAACTCCTGGGAGAGGAACCGCTCCGTCCACGGGAGTTCCTCCCGTGCGGTGGCACGGGTCCAGGCGCTCTTCTCGGCGGCGGCCGAAAGGGGCTTCGGGGAACTGCCCCGCGCCTCCCGGATGACCCGCGCGGCCAAAGAATCCACCGTTGTGACGTCGACGCGATTCAGCAGGTGGACGTCGGCGTCGCCGAGCAGGAGCGCCATGCTGTCCCGCAGCGCGGCCGCCATGGCATTGGTGAAGGTGGTGAGCAGGATCCGGTCGCCCTCACGGCCGGTACGCAGCAGATGCCGGACCCGGTGCAGGGCGACGACCGTCTTGCCGGTGCCGGGCCCGCCGGTGACCTGAGCGGGTCCGTTGAAGCCGGGGTGGTATGCGTAGCGGCGCTGAGCAGGGTGGAGGAAGATGCGCCAGCGGGTGAGATCCTCGGTGAGGATCCGCTCCAGCTCGCCGGGCCCCGTCACTTCCACGATGCGGTTGGGCGTGTTCAGAATCGCCTCGGTGAGGGTGACCGTCGGCCGGTCCTCCGCCGTACGCACGGTCTGCCCCCGGGGAGCGATCAGTTGCTCCCAGACGTCTTCGGGGGAGTAGTCGGCGGCCAGGTACTCCAGCACCTCGTATTGGTCCGCGGGCATCATGGGCGGTGCCATGACCGTCAGATCCTCCGCCGTGACACAGACGCGGGCCAGGCGCAGGACCTGGTCGTCGATGCCGAGGTCGCGCAGTACGGTGTCGGAGTGCTCTTCGAAGAGGCGGGCGGGGGTTGCCACCGCCTTCGTTTCGAAGTACGTCTCCATGTGTTCCAGGGCCTCGACGTTGCGCACCTCCAGGCATCCGGTGGCGCCGTTGACCGAGTAGGCGCGCTTGCAGGCCCAATTGATCGCCTCGTCATGAGGAGCGACCCGAAGGAGTGTGAACAGGTCGCTTCCGTCGTCGGGCGCCAGGAGAACGCCCCGGTAGAACTTGGTGATGCGTATCGTGCGGATCCGGGGATCGCGCGCCCGCTCGAGCTTCTCCAGGTGCATGCCCTTGCTGGCGTGGAGTTGGGGCACGGTCATGCCCCGGAACATCTGGATCGCGTCGTTGACTTCCTTCTGGACGGGTCTCTGCAGCGAGATGAGGTCCGCGACGAAGTCGTCGGAGAGGGCGAGTCGGGGCATCGGCGTCCTCGGGGCGCGGGGCGGGCGGTGTCGAGGACCAGCCTAGAGACTCGCCCGGCCCGGAGCGACGGAGCGAGCGATCTTCATTGTGTGAACTCTGTCAACGGTCTATATTTTCGCGCTGTTAAGCTCCGCGTAGGCGATCTCGATCTCCCAGCGTTCGTGGTAGAGCCGGATGAGTTCGGCGGCCGGGTGCGTCGATGGATCGGTGAGGGTGGGCAGCAGCCGGTAGTGGCCGGTGCGGGCCCTTGGGACGTGACGATGCTGATCTCGGCGTCGATCACCCGCACGGTCAGCGCGCCGAGCCGGGCCAGGAACGAGCCGTCGTCGCAGCGGGCCACCGGCGGCAGCCTCCGTCCGGTCTTGCACCGCACAAGCAGATGGGCGCCGGTGGCGGCAAACCGGTTCAGCAGGTCGACGGCGGCGAAGTTCCGGTCGCCCAGCAGCATCCCGGCACGCAGATCGCCCGCCAGCCGTCCGGCGTAGTCCAGCTCGGCGGTAGCGGCCGAGCCGAACACCGCCCCGATCACCGCCCGGGTCCCGCAGGCCACCAGCGCCGCCAGCCGGACCTGCGGATACCCCCGGACCCGTGGTTGCACCG
Organism: Streptomyces sp. NPDC005266; assembly: GCF_040607655.1. Lineage (NCBI taxonomy): Bacteria > Bacillati > Actinomycetota > Actinomycetes > Kitasatosporales > Streptomycetaceae > Streptomyces > Streptomyces sp. NPDC005266. The sequence goes on along the minus strand of NZ_JBEXHC010000003.1, from coordinate 36,607 downwards.
CTGTTTGGCGAAGACCGTGAGGTTCGCCGGAGTGTCCGGCACCGGCAGCAGCGTGCCATCAACCGCCACCACCAGCAGCCCCCGCCACCGCACCTGAGCCGCAATCGTGGCCGCCGGGCCGCGCACCAGGTCGAACAACTCCTTCAATGGCGCCGCCCCCAACCGCTGGCGGGCCTTGGGCCTGCCCTCCGTCCTGTTCAGCATCGCCCTGCGGCACTTCGCCGTGCAGACCGCGATGATCGGCTTCGCGGCGGTCCTCTCCTGCGGCGCCATGGTGTCGGTCGCCGTCGCGTTGCGCGACCGCGCACCCGGTCCCGGCGCGCTCTGGCGCAGTCAGCTCGCCCCTCCTGACCCCCCTGCGGCGTATGCGACACCGGTTGCCTGGGAGGCGCGGACCTGGGCACTCGGTGAGGGTAGGCGTGACACGGATCCGCGGCAGACGGGAGGCACGAGATGTCTGCGGAATCGGCCAGAACGATCGCACTCCCCTCCGGTGAGGAGATCGCGGCGCTCGGGCAGGGCACCTGGTACCTGGGCGAGGACCCGGCCCGGCGTGAACAGGAGATCGCCGCACTGCGGCTGGGCGTGGACCTGGGCATGACCGTCGTCGACACGGCGGAGATGTACGGCGACGGCGCGGCCGAGGAACTCGTCGGGGAGGCCCTCCGGGGACGCCGGGAGGAGGTCTTCCTCGTCAGCAAGGTGCTGCCCGGCCACGCCGACCGGAAGGGCACCGTCGCCGCCTGCGAGGGCAGCCTGCGGCGGCTCCGTGCGGAACGGCTGGACCTCTACCTGCTGCACTGGCGGGGACGGTGGCCACTCGAGGAGACCCTTGCGGGATTCACCGACCTGATGGAGGCGGAGAAGATCCGTTACTGGGGCGTGAGCAATCTGGACGTCGACGACATGGTCGAGCTCACCGCCCTCCCCGGCGGCGACGCCGTGGCCGTCGACCAGGTGCTGTACAACCTCTCCCGGCGCGGCATCGAGTGGGATCTGCTCCCCTGGTGCCGTGAGGCCGGGGTGCCGGTCATGGCCTACTCCCCGATCGAGCAGGGGCGGCTGCTGAAGGTCGAGGCTCTGGGTGCCGTGGCCCGGGCCCTCGGAGCCACGCCGACCCAGGTGGCACTCGCCTGGGTGCTGGAACAGGGGGTGGCCGCGATCCCGCGTTCCGGATCGCCCGACCACGTTCGGGAGAACCGCGGCGCGGCGGACCTCCACCTTCCTACCGAGGCGCTCGACGCCCTCGACGAGGCGTTCCCGCCGCCCAGCGGGCCCACGCCCCTGGAGATGCTCTGAAGGAGTTGACAGGATGGCGCGCTCCTCGCCTCGTCGTCGGAATGGGGGGTTCGCAGCGCACCCCGTCGACCAGCCTCACCGCACTGTGTGTGGCGGTCGAGGGGGCGGCCGAGGCGGGCGCCGACACCCAGGTGATCGACCTCAAGCGGCTGGATCTTCCGCTCTACACACGGTGCTCGCCGCGCGCCTCGGAGCGCCCGGGCGGGAAGTGCGGCAGCACGTGCTCGGCCAGTTCGTCGATCACTTCGGCGACCGGGCGGCGGCTGTGCTTGAAGTTGATCATCAGCTGGTCGATGCCGATGTCCTGCCAGGCCCGCATCATCGCCAGGAACGACACCCGGCCCACCGAGAAGCCCTGGTGGATGCGCCGGGGCAGGGCCAGCGGGTCCTCGGTCAGGTCCAGGTAGGTGGCCTGGGCGTACGGCTTGAACCCACCGCCGTCGCCCCGGGTCAGCTCCCGCCACCGCTCGATGTTCTCGGCCTGCTGCTGGAGCGGCGGGGTGTAGTACAGCCAGCCGTCCGTGTTGTCGGCGATCCACCGGACGTCCTGCCTGCCGCGTCCCGTCATCAGTACGGGGATCCGCCGGTACACCGGCTTGGGCAGCAGATCGGTGCCGCGCATCCGGCCGAGCGGCGACTCAACGTGCGGGAAACGGTGCTCGAGGACGACACGGAAGTACTCCAGCGACTGCCGGAACCTCTCGGCCCGGCCGCCCAGGTCCTGACCGAAGGCCGGGAACTCCACGGGCCGGTCGCCGGTGGCCACCCCGAGCAGGAGCCGTCCGCCTGACAGTTGGTCCACCGAGGCGGCCGCCTTGGCGGTGTGCAATGGATGCCGCAGCGGCATGACGATGCTGGCGGTGCCCAGCGTGATCGAGGTGGTGCGGGCGGTGAGCTGCCCCAGGTACACCCACGGGTCGAAGACCTGCCCGGCGTCCCCGAAGCTCGGGTCCAGCAGCGGCACGTCACGGACCCACACCGAGGCGAAGCCGGCCCGCTCGGCCTGCTGGATCCGCTCGATGTGCCCGGCCAGGGACGGCACGGGCCCGTCGAAGCCCTCCAGGGGCGTGATGGCGCCCACGGTCATCCTGCCGCCGGGATACGCCCTGGCCATGGCCACGTGCTCGGAGAACGGCCGCTGCGCCCTGCCTTCGACGTCCACGGGTGCGCCGGCTGAGGGAACTGTCGGTTGTGTCATGCGATCCTCCGGCGATTTCATGCCGTGTCCGGGTCCGCATCCATGCGCTGCGCCGCGCCGGGGCGTGTCGTTCCAGGGCCCGTGACGTCCGCCCAAGCGGCGGGTGCCCATGCCGCCGGGGGCAAAACCGTGACGGCCCGGCCACATTCAGTGATTGGCATGACCTCGTCAGGGACGGTGCTGGCCGACCCCCGCTTTCTCAAGGCCCTCGAAGCCGTCATGTGACGCTCGGACTCGCTCTGGCTCTACTCGGGAGTGGGCCCGGCCGAGTGCGCCCGCCGCGCCGGCCAGAGCATCGAGGTTCTCTCTCGTCACTACGCCAAGTTCCTTGACGGCCTTCGAGAGCAGGCGAACCGCCTCATCGAGCAGTCCATGAACGAGTGGCAGCGCGTCAGCCAAGGTGACGTACCCGAAGGCTGAACCGGGGGTTTGGTCCGTGACTGGTCCGGAAGCACTGGTCAGGAGGGGTACAGCCGTGGGAGGAATTGGGAGTCAGCACGCAAGCCGGGCTCGGTCCAGAGCGAGTTGAGCGAAAGGCGCCTGACGGGTGAAAAGCCAGGTCAGGCGCCTTTTTTCGTGCGTCTAGAAGAAGCCGAGCTTCTTCGGCGAATACGACACCAGCAGGTTCTTCGTCTGCTGATAGTGGTCCAGCATCATCTTGTGGTTCTCACGGCCGATTCCGGACTGCTTGTAGCCGCCGAAGGCGGCGTGTGCCGGGTAGGCGTGGTAGCAGTTCGTCCACACCCGGCCCGCCTGGATGGCGCGCCCGGCCCGGTACGCGGCCGTGCCGTCACGGGTCCACACGCCCGCGCCGAGCCCGTACAGCGTGTCATTGGCGATCTTGATCGCGTCGTCGAAGTCCGTGAACCGGGCCACGGCCACCACCGGGCCGAAGATCTCCTCCTGGAAGACCCGCATATGGTTGGCGCCCGCGAAGATCGTGGGCCGGACGTAGTAGCCGCCCTCCAGCTCACCGCCGAGCTCGGCGCGCTCGCCGCCGGTGAGGATGCGGGCGCCCTCCTGCTTGCCGATGTCCAGATACGAGAGGATCTTCTCGAGCTGGTCATTGGACGCCTGGGCGCCGATCATGGTGTCGGTGTCCAGCGGATGGCCCTGGACGATCTTCTCCGTACGGGCCACGGCCGCGTCCATGAACGCCTGGTAGTGGCCCTCCTGGACCAGCGCCCGCGACGGACAGGTGCACACCTCGCCCTGGTTGAGGGCGAACATCGTGAACCCTTCCAGCGCCTTGTCCAGGAAGTCGTCGTCGGAGGCCGAGACATCGTCGAAGAAGATGTTCGGGCTCTTGCCGCCGAGCTCCAGCGTGACCGGGATCAGATTCTCGCTCGCGTACTGCATGATCAGCCGGCCGGTCGTGGTCTCCCCGGTGAAGGCGACCTTGGCCACCCGGGGGCTGGAGGCCAGCGGCTTTCCGGCCTCCGCCCCGAAGCCGTTGACGATGTTGACCACGCCCGGCGGCAGCGCATCGGCGACCAGGCTCATCCAGACATGGATGGAGGCGGGAGTCTGCTCGGCCGGCTTGAGGATCACCGCGTTGCCCGCGGCCAGCGCCGGGGCGAGCTTCCAGGCGGCCATCAGGATCGGGAAGTTCCACGGGATGATCTGGGCGACCACGCCCAGCGGCTCATGGAAGTGGTACGCGACGGTGTCGTCGTCGATCTCGGAGAGGCTGCCCTCCTGCGCCCGGATCGCCCCCGCGAAGTAGCGGAAGTGGTCGATGGCCAGCGGGATGTCGGCGGCCAGCGTCTCGCGCACCGGCTTGCCGTTCTCCCAGCTCTCCGCGACCGCGAGCTCCTCCAGATGCTGCTCCATCCGATCGGCGATCCTGAGCAGCACCGCCGCCCTCTCGGCGGGCGCGGTACGGCCCCAGGCGGGGGCGGCCGCGTGGGCCGCGTCCAGGGCCCGGTCGACGTCCTCGGCGGTGCCCCGGGCGATCTCGGTGAACGGCTGCCCGTTGACGGGGCTCGGATTCTCGAAGTAGCGGCCCTGGGCGGGCGGTACGTACTCCCCGCCGATCCAGTGGTCATAGCGTGGCTGGTAGCTGACGACCGAGCCCTCGGAGCCCGGGTTTGCGTAACGCGTCATGGGGCGGCCCTCCCGTGGTGGTCCCTCACTGGTCCCGTACGGCAACGACGCTAGACACCGCTACGTTGCGCGGACGTTGCGTCCCGGCGAGCGGATCCGGCCAGTCCGTACATCTCGCGCAGCCGCCGCACCCGCGCCGCCGGTGCCGCCCGGTGGGGCGAGTGCGGCGGAAGGGCGGTCAGCAGCGCCTCCGCCACCTCCAGATCGTCCTCGCCCCACGGTGTCTGCGTCCACCGCCGCAGCAGCTCCGGATCGCGGCGGGACAGTACGGCCCGCCGCACCCCGTCCTCCAGCACCCGCCGCATCCGGCACACCCCCGGCGCCTCCGACAGCGGCAGCAGCGGCCCCGGATACGCCCGCAGGGCCGCATACGCGTCCCCAGCCGCCAACTCCTCGCTCAGCGCCGCCATATCGGTCCGTACGGGCTCGCACAGCCGGTACGGACGCGACGCCAGCAGCGGGCCCACCAGCCGGCGCAGCCGCGACAGCTCCGCCCGCAGCGTCACCGCGGGCTGCCGGTCCGCCCGGGGCCCGTACAGCTCCAGCGCCAGCCGGTCCCCGGTCAGCCCCTCCGGATGGCCCGCCAGCACCACCATGATCTCGCTGTGCCGCCGCCCGAGCCGCACCCGCCGGCCGTCGGTGACCAGCAGCGCCTCATCGCGTCCCAGCGCCGTCAGACACCTCCGTGGCTCCCGCGTCCTGGGCGCCTCCGCGGCCAGCTGGGCCTCGGCGGCGCGCGCGGTCGCCTGCACCAGGGCCAGGCTGTGCGGGGCGGCCAGATGGTCGCCGCCGGTGAGGTCCACCGCGCCCAGCAGCCGCCCGGTGTGCGGATCGTGGACGGGGGCGGCGGCGCACGTCCACGGCTGCACGCTGCGGTTGAAGTGCTCCGCGGCGAAGATCTGCACCGCGTGGTCCAGGGTCAGCGCCGTCCCGGGCGCGTTGGTGCCCGCGTGGGGCTCGTCCCAGCGCGCCCCGGCCACGAAGTTCATCCGCTCGGCCCGGTCGCGTACGCCGGTGTGCCCCTCGACCCAGAGCATGCGCCCCTGCTCGTCGCAGACCGCGAGCAGATGGGCCGCGTCGTAGGCGATGGTCCCCAGCAGCTCCCGGAACAGCGGCATCACCCGGGCCAGCGGATGCTCCGCCCGGTACGCCTCCAGCGCGTCGTCCGCCAGTTCGATCGGTGCCACGCACTCCTGTGCGACCCGGGCGTCCGCCGAGCGCCGCCAGGAGTCCGCCACCACCGGGCGGACGGTCGGGCCCAGCGCCCCCTCCGCCAGAAAGGTCTCATGGGCGCGGCGTACGGCGCGGGTGCGCTCCGCCGGATCGGTGCCGGACGCCATCGCCAGCCAGGGATTGACCACGGGTCCTCATTCAGCGGTACGGGGGGGCAGGGATCGCGGGAGTTGGGTCAGGTGGGCGGGGACGGGGCGGGCACGACGCCGGGCGGGGAGGCATAGCCGCAGGAGTGACAGATCTTCCACCCGTCCTGGTTGACGGCCAGCCGGCCGCCGCAGCTCGGGCACTGCTCGGAGCTCATGATCGTTCCTTTGGTCCATACGCACCAGGCGGTGGGGGCCGCCCGTGCCGCCACATTTACTTGTGAGGCGGATGCCCCGCAATAGTCGGAACACGCCGCGTTCGGGAACCGTCCGGAAACAACGACGGGCGGGGAGCCGGATCGCGGCTCCCCGCCCTGCGCGTACGTACGGGTCGGTCAGCTGATGGACTTGATCAGCTCACCATTGGAGGTGTCGCCGCTGAGCTCCCAGAAGAAGGTGCCGCCCAGGCCCTGCTGCTGCTTGTAGCTCATCTTCCCGGCGATGGTGGAGGGGGTGTCATAGCTCCACCACTGGTCGCCGCAGTGCGCGTACGCCGTCCCGGCGACCGTGCCGGTGGCGGGGCAGGAGCTCTTGAGCACCTTGTAGTCCTCGATGCCCGCCTCGTAGGTGCCGGGGGCGGCGCCGGTCGCCGTGCCCCCGGGGGCTGCCTGGCTGACGCCGCTCCAGCCGCGTCCGTAGAAGCCGATGCCCAGCAGCAGCTTCGAGGCCGGGACGCCGAGCCCCTTGAGCTTCTGGATGGCGTCGTCGGTGGTGAAGCCCTGCTGCGGGATGCCGCTGTAGGGCTTGAGGGGGGAGTGCGGGGCGGTCGGGCCCTGGGCGGCCCAGGCGCCGAAGAAGTCGTACGTCATCGGGTTGTACCAGTCGACGTACTGCGCCGCGCCCGCGTAGTCGGCGGCGTCGATCTTGCCGCCGGAGGAGGCGTCCGCGGTGATCGCCGCGGTCACCAGGTTGGACGAGCCGAACTTGGCGCGCACCGCGGCCATCAGGTTCTCGAAGGCGTCCTTGCCGCTGGTGTCGCAGGTGTTGCCGCAGGCGTTGGGGTACTCCCAGTCGATGTCGATGCCGTCGAAGACATCCGCCCAGCGCGGGTCCTCGACCAGGTCGTAGCAGGACTGGGCGAAGGCGGTGGGGTTCTTGGCGGCCTCGCCGAACCCGGAGGACCAGGTCCAGCCGCCGAAGGACCACAGCACCTTGAGGTTCGGGTGCAGCTTCTTCAGCTTGCGCAGCTGGTTGAAGTTGCCGCGCAGCGCGCCCGCGTCCCAGGTGTCCGCCGTGCCGTCGACGCTGGACGCCGCGTCGTACGCCTTGTCGTAGTCGGCGTAGGCGTCGCCGATGGCGCACTTGCCGCCGGTGACATTGCCGAAGGCGTAGTTGATGTGGGTGAGCTTGGCGGCCGACCCGGAGGTCTCGACGTTCTTGACGTGGTAGTTCCGCTGGTAGATGCCCCATTCGGTGAAGTAGCCGACCACCTTGTTGCCGGCTGCCTTCGGGTGGGGGGTCCCGGGGGCCTTGGGGGCGGTCTTCGCGGTGCCGGCGCTCAGGGGTTCACCGGCCGCGGCCGAGCCCGCGAGCAGAGTGGCGGCCAGTACCGCCGTACAGATCGCCGCTATCGCGGCGAGCAGTCCGCGTGGTCTGAGCATGGGATCTCCTCGGTGGGGGGTGAGGGGAGTGAGGTGCCCGACGACCTGAGCAAAGCTTGACATGAACGCGAAGGGCACGGTGGGCAAACGGTAGAAGGACTAGACCAGTGGGGTCAATGGTTTGGACCAATGCGCCGTGTACGCGCAAAGTTGGTTGAAGATCGATCAACCGGTGACGGACGGCCGCCGATCGGGCATACTCCAACCGCCGCAGTGCAGGTCATCACCCGTTCGCGACCCGACCGGGAGGACCGGCGGTGCGGCAACCACCCGGCGGCGCCGCCTCACCCCGGCGCACGCCGCCGCCGCGCCCTACAAGGGGAGAGGAGAGCGCCGCCATGACCGACCACGGCCCGCAGCCGGTGGAGCGCGAGCTGCCCACCGAGGAGGCCCGCGACCTGATCTCGCTCGTCCGCGAGCTGATCGAGCGGGAGATCAAGCCCCATGCCGCCGAGGAGGAGGCCGCCGGCCGCTTCCCCCGCGAGCTGTTCACCCTGCTGTCCGAGTCCGGACTGCTGGGGCTCGTCCACCCCGAGGAGTTCGGCGGCGGCGACCAGCCGTACGAGGTCTATCTGCAGGTCCTCGAGGAGCTCGCCGCGGCCCGCCTCACCGTCGGCCTCGGCGTCAGCGTGCATACCCTGGCCTGCCATGCGCTCGCGCGCTACGGCGGCAAGGAGCAGCTGACCGAGCACCTCCCCGCGATGCTGGGCGGGGGACTGCTCGGCGCGTACTGCCTCTCCGAGCCCTCCTCCGGCTCCGACGCCGCCGGGCTCACCACCCGGGCCACCCGGGACGGCGACGGCTGGAGGCTGGACGGCACCAAGGCGTGGATCACCCACGGCGGCATCGCCGACTTCTACACCGTGCTCGCCCGCACCGGCGCCGAGCGCACCCGGGGCATCAGCGCCTTCCTCGTCCCCGGCGACGCCCCCGGGCTCTCGGCCGCCGCACCCGAGCACAAGATGGGTCTGAACGGCTCGCCGACCGCCCAGATCCACTTCGACGGGGTCCGGATCCCCGATGCCCGCCGGATCGGCGAGGAGGGGCAGGGGTTCGCCATCGCCCTGTCCGCCCTCGACGCGGGACGTCTGGGCATAGCGGCCTGCGCCATCGGCGTCGCCCAGGCGGCGCTGGACGAGGCGCTCGCGTACACCGCGCAGCGCCGGCAGTTCGGCCGTCCGATAGCCGACTTCCAGGGCCTGCGCTTCACGCTCGCCGACATGGCCACCCAGATCGAGGCCGGGCGCGCCCTGTATCTGGCGGCGGCGCGGCTGCGGGACGCGGGGCGGCCGTTCTCCAAGCAGGCGGCGATGGCCAAGCTGTTCTGCACCGATGCCGCGATGCGGATCACCACCGACGCCGTCCAGCTGCTGGGCGGATACGGCTACACGGTGGACTTCCCGGTGGAGCGCTACATGCGCGAGGCGAAGGTGCTGCAGATCGTGGAGGGCACCAACCAGATCCAGCGCGTCGTCATCGCCCGCGCCGTGGCGGGTCCGGAGAGCAGCTGAGGCGAGGTTCGGTCAGGGGGCGCCGCGAGGTTCGGTCAGGGGGCGCGGCGCGCCCCCTCTTTTCCGCGGCTCGGTTCTCCCCAGTTACCGCTGGGAGGTGCCCCCGGCGGGGCACCCAGAAGGCGGGCCGGACCTACCGGCTCGACGTCGGCGTCCTGACCGGGCAGGACCCCGGGCCGCCGATGTGCGAGAACGGCTGCATCCGCCAGTCCAGGCCCGCCGGCAGCGTCAGCAGCAGCGCGGCGTCCTGCTCATGGGCGCCGCGCGTCGCGTCCGCGGGCAGGGCGTCCGCCGCCTTGCGCCCGGTACCGGCACACACCGTGAGCCCGAACGGGTCCCACGGGGAGGAGCACAGCGCGTGCTCCGGAAGAACGTCCTCGTCGGCGAGGAGCGCGATGGGCCGCGCGCAGTCCGGGCAGGTGACCCGGAACATCTCATAGGTCTCGTTGTCGTCGATGTCCATGTCGCCTTCGTCGAGGCGCTCAAGGTAGGGCATGAGTTTCCCCCTCGGGTGAGCCGGCCGGGCGCGTCGGCCTCAGCCACAGCAAGCATTTCCCTCGGCGCCGCATAGGTAATCGCGGCATCTCATAGGACGCTCATCAGTAGATGTGGCGTTCGTCACATGCCTCTCGCGGATGCGGCGCACCACGGCGCGGGCCGGCGTATGCCGCCCGCTGTGCCGGAGCGCCCCCGACCACATAAGGTGATCGGCTGTGGAGGAGTTGGACAGACAAATCGTGGAGCTGCTCGTCAAGGACGGGCGGATGAGCTACACGGACCTGGGCAAGGCCACCGGCCTGTCCACATCGGCCGTGCATCAGCGGGTCCGCCGTCTGGAACAGCGGGGAGTGATCCGCGGCTATGCCGCCGTCGTCGACCCGGAAGCCGTGGGGCTTCCCCTGACCGCTTTCATCTCGGTCAAACCCTTCGACCCCAGCGCCCCCGACGACATCTCCGACCGGCTGGCCGAGGTGCCCGAGATCGAGGCGTGTCACAGCGTCGCGGGCGATGAGAACTACATCCTGAAAGTGCGGGTCGCCACGCCGCTGGAGCTGGAGCATCTGCTGAGCCGGATCCGTTCGCTGGCCGGCGTCTCCACCCGCACCACCGTCGTCCTCTCCACCCCCTATGAGGCGCGCCCGCCGCGCGTCTGAGCAACCGATCCCGCGAGGCCCCCGCCGTGACCCACCCGAGCCCCGACCCCGACCCGGCCGCCGCCGAAGGCCGTACCGTCCTGCTGCGCGGTGGTGAGGTGCACAGCCCCGCCGATCCGTTCGCGACCGCAATGGTCGTCGACCGCGGCACCATCGCCTGGGTGGGCTCCGAGGGGGCCGCGGACAGCTTCTCGGATGGCGTGGACGAGGTCATCCAGCTGGACGGGGCGCTGGTGACCCCCGCGTTCACCGATGCGCATGTGCACACCACCGCGACCGGGCTCGCCCTCACCGGACTCGACCTCTCGGACGCCCGTACGCTCGCCGACGCGCTCGCGCGGGTGCGCGCCCACGCCGCCGCCCGCCCCGCCGACCGGATCCTGCTCGGCCACGGCTGGGACGCCAGCCGCTGGCCCGAGGGACGCCCGCCGTCCCGTGCCGAGCTCGACGATGCCACCGGCGGCCGACCCCTGTACCTCAGCCGGGCCGATGTGCACTCCGCCGTCGTCACCACCGCGCTGCTCGACCTCGTCCTGGACGTCACCGGCCTGGCCGGCTACCACCCCGACGCGCCCCTGACCGCGGCCGCACACCACGCCGTGCGCGCCGCCGCCCAGGCGAGCGTGACCGAGGCCCAGCGCACCGAGGCCCAGCGTGCCGCCCTCGCCCGCGCCGCCTCGCTGGGCATCGGCTCCGTCCATGAGTGCGCGGGCCCCGACATCTCCTCCGAGGAGGACCTGACCGGGCTGCTGCGGCTCGCCGCCGGGGAGGCCGGCCCGCGCGTCCACGGCTACTGGGCCGAGGCCGCGAGCAGCGCCGCCGACCTGGAGAAGGTGCGCGCGCTCGGCGCCATCGGCGCGGCCGGCGACCTCTTCGTGGACGGCGCGCTCGGCTCCCACACGGCGTGTCTGCACCAGCCGTACGCCGACACGCCGCACACCGGCACGGCCTATCTCGACCGGGGGGCCGTCGCCGCCCATGTCATCGCCTGCACCGAGGCCGGGATCCAGGCCGGGTTCCACGCCATCGGCGACGCCGCCGTCACGGCCGTCGTCGAGGGCGTACGGGCCGCCGCCGACAAGGTCGGCCTCGGCCGCGTCCGCGCCGCCCGGCACCGCGTCGAACACGCCGAGATGCTCACCCCCGAGACGATCGCGGCCTTCGCCGAGCTCGGCCTCACCGCCTCCGTCCAGCCGGCCTTCGACGCCGCCTGGGGCGGCGAGCAGGGCATGTACGCCCAGCGGCTCGGCCCCGAGCGGGCCCGCACCCTCAACCCGTATGCGGCGCTGCTGCGTGCCGGTGTGCCCCTGGCGCTCGGCTCCGACAGCCCCGTCACCCCGCTCGACCCCTGGGGCACCGTGCGCGCCGCCGCCTTCCACCGCACCCCCGAGCACCGGATCTCCGTACGCGCCGCCTTCACCGCCCACACCCGCGGCGGATGGCGGGCCATCGGACGGGATGACGCGGGCGTGCTGGTGCCCGGCGCGCCCGCCGACTACGCGATCTGGCGGACCGGCGAGCTCGTCGTCCAGGTCCCCGACACGCGCGTCGCCGGATGGTCGACCGATCCGCGCTCGGGCACGCCCGGTCTGCCCGACCTCACCCCCGGCGGTCAACTGCCCGTGTGCGTGCGCACGGTGGTGTCCGGGCGTACGGTCCATCTCCGTCCGGACGAGTGACGAACAGGCCCCTCGTACCGCCGAACGATGATCCCCCGGCCTGTCGTGGCATCTGAACACCGTCCGTACTGACCTGGTCATTTGAGGAAACGGCGCAGGTCATGCGGCTGTTGACAGGGTGCGGTCGGTGGCCGGTAGGTTCGGCCGAGTCCACCACTGGACGCCCGACCGGGGAATCTTCACGCAGTCGTCGAACGCCGCTGGGCCAGAGGGAGACGCGCCGCACCGGTGCGCCACCACTGGGAGCCAGGTCCAGCGCACGGGGGCGAGGGAGGGATCGCCGGGTCGGCAGGTGCGACCCGGGAGGGGCCCGGACGCTCAGTAGACAACGGCTCTCGGTCGACCCGCAGCCGGCGGGTCCCAGGTCGGCCCGAAGGGCGTCGGGCCCCCACTCCGCACGCGCACACGGCGGTCCGCCCCCGATACGCGGGGGCGGCGCCGCCGAGCCCGGGAACCCTCACCCCGGCCGAGGCGTTCCGCACCCCGAGACGACTTTCCGCACCTCGGGGCCACACCTTCGGGCCCGCGTTATGCCGAGCCCGGGAACCCTCACCCCGGCCGAGGCGTTCCGCACCCCGAGACGACTTTCCGCACCTCGGGGCCACACCTTCGGGCCCGCGTTATACGGTCACCTCACCACAGCACGACTTGCAGGAAGGCCGCACCGTGCCCTCGGGTTCCGACACCACCGCCGAAGCCGCCTCGTCCGGACCGGACGCAGGCCGGCCGGCCGCAGACCGCCCGGCCGACCGGCCAGGGCCCGCCGCCGCGCCCCACGACGGCGACGGAGAGGCCGCGACGCCGCGTGACGGCGACAGCCAGGCCACGGCGCGGCCCGGCAAGCTGCGCCGCCTGGGCGCTCTGGCCCGCCGTGAGACGCCGCGCAGCGCGCTCGCGGCCGTGAGCGGCCTCGCGCTCGGCTTCGCCTTCCCGCCGTTCGGGGTGTGGCCGCTGTCCCTGCTGTCCGTCGCCGCCCTCGCCCTGCTCACCCACGGCCGGACCGCCGGCCAGGGCGCCTGGACGGGCTTCGCCTTCGGGGTGCCGTTCTTCGTCCTGCTGCTCAAGTGGCTCAGTGTCGTCGGCTGGGACGCGGTAGTGGGCCTGTCCGTCATCCAGGCGGCCTTCCTGGCGCTTCTGGGCGCCGGTCTCGCCCTGGTCTCCCGGCTGCCGGTGCGGGCCCTGTGGCCGCTGTGGACGGCCTGTCTGTGGGTCGCCGAGGAGTGGGCCCGCGACCGGACGCCCTTCGGCGGCTTCCCCTGGGGGCGGCTGGCCTTCGCGAACACCGGGTCGCCCTTCACCCCGCTCGCGGCGCTCGGCGGCGCCCCACTGGTCAGCTTCGGCGTCGCGCTCGCGGGCGGCGCGCTCGCCGCCGCCGCGCTCGCCCTGTGGCGACTGCGCGGTGCTCAGGGCTTCTCACCGCGCGGCGCCCTGCCCGCCGCCGTGGCGGTGGCCGTCGCCGCGGCCGTGACCGTGGCCGGGAACGCCGTGCCCATCCCGACCGCCGCCGCCGACTCGGTCGACATCGCCGTCGTCCAGGGCAATGTGCAGCAGGCGGGTATGGACTTCCTTGGCCGCCCGATGAAGATTCTCAACAACCATGTGAACGCCACCCTCGGCCTGGCGAAGGACGTCAAGGCGGGCCGGATCAAAAAGCCCGACCTCGTCATATGGCCGGAAAACGCCTCCGACCTGGATCCCTTCCAGTACCGGGAGGCCTACGCCCGGATCGACGAGGCCGTGAAGGCGATCGACGTCCCCGTGCTGGTCGGCGCCCTGGTGGACCACCCCACCAAGAAGGGCTATGTGGAGAACCAGGGCATCGTCTGGGACCCCAAGAGCGGCCCCGGCGCCTCGTACACCAAGCAGCACCCGGTGCCCTTCGGCGAGTACGTGCCGTTCCGGCAGCAGCTCAGCAAGGTCATCACCCGGCTCCAGCGGGTGCCGCGCGACTTCTACCCCGGCGACCACAACGGTGTGCTGACGGTCGGCCCGGCCCGGCTGGGCGATGCGATCTGCTTCGAGGTCGCGTACGACGAGATCGTCCGCGACACGGTCAACGCGGGCGCCCGCGCGATCGTCGTCCAGACCAACAACGCCACCTACGGGCGCAGCGGCCAGCCCGAGCAGCAGCTGGTCATGTCCCGGCTGCGCGCGATCGAGCACGGCCGTCCGGTGATCACGGCGGCCACGAGCGGAATCAGCGCGGTCGTCTCGCCGGATGGCACGATCGAGCAGCGGACGAAAGAATTCACGGAGGATGTGCTCACCGCTCGCATCCCGCTGCGTGACGGCAAGACCCTCGCCGACCGCGTCGGTGCGATCCCCGAGTGGGTGCTCGCTATGGTGGGCGTTCTGTCCTGCGCGGCCGCGATCATGGTCGGCCGTCGGGGACGTACGGACTAGAAGGGGCAGTATCCGTGAGCGACGCACGCGAGGCCGATCAGCCGCGCCGTAGCAATGAACGTGAGGAATCGCCTCGCGGGCGGAGAAGCGAACAGTCAGGCACGGTGAGCGACGCACGCGAGGCCGATCAGCCGCGCCGTAGCAATGAACGTGAGGAATCGCCTCGCGGGCGGAGAAGCGAACAGTCAGGCACGGTGAGCGACG
>NZ_JBEXHC010000003.1:12673-21980 GCF_040607655.1 Streptomyces sp. NPDC005266 | reverse complement strand
GCGACGCGCGCGAGGCCGACCAGCCGCGCCGTGGCGGTGAACGTGAGGGATCGCCTCGTGGGGGGAGAAGCGAACAGTCAGGCACGGTGAGCGACGCGCGCGAGGCCGACCAGCCGCGTACCGAGGCCGACGAGCCGCGCACCGAGGGCGACCAGCCGCGTACCGGGGGCGAGGAGCCGCGCACCGGGGCCGGGGAGCCGGCCAGCGCCAAGGAGGACGACGGCGGTCAGCGGAAGTACGGTCCGCTCGGCACGACCTTGGTGATCATCCCGACCTACAACGAGGCGGAGAACATCAAGCCGATCGTCGCCCGGGTCCGGGAGTCCGTGCCCGACGCGCATGTCCTCGTCGCGGACGACAACAGCCCGGACGGCACGGGCAAGGTCGCAGATGAGCTCGCGGCCGAGGACGACCAGGTCCACGTGTTGCACCGCAAGGGCAAGGAGGGCCTCGGCGCCGCCTATCTGGCCGGTTTCCGCTGGGGTATCGAGCACGGCTACGGCGTCCTCGTGGAGATGGACGCCGACGGCTCGCACCAGCCCGAGGAGCTGCCCCGGCTGCTCACCGCGCTCAAGGGCGCCGATCTGGTGATCGGTTCGCGCTGGGTGCCCGGCGGCCGCATCGTCAACTGGCCCAAGTCCCGGGAGTTCATCTCCCGTGGCGGCAGCACGTACTCCCGGCTGCTGCTCGATGTGCCGATCCGCGATATGACGGCCGGCTACCGCGCGTTCCGCAAGGAGACCCTCGAAGGTCTCGGCATGGACGAGGTCGCCTCCCAGGGCTACTGCTTCCAGATCGACCTGGCCTGGCGCGCGATCAAGGCGGGCTTTCATGTGATCGAGGTGCCGGTCACCTTCATCGAACGGGAGCGCGGGGAGAGCAAGATGAGCCGTGACATCGTCACCGAGGCGGCGTGGCGGGTCATGTCCTGGGGCGTGGGCGCCCGGGTGAACAAGCTTCTGGGGCGCAAGGACGATTAGCCGCCGCCCGCACCGCGTGGTGGTACAGCGCTCGGAGTAGTCCCGCAGGCATCTTCCCGCCCCTTACCGGACACTGAAGGCGGAAGGAGGCCGAACATGGCTAAAACGACTATGAAGAGCGGCAAGAGCACCACGCCGCGCGGGACGATGGCCCGCAAGAGTGCCAAGTCCGGTGGCATGGAGGCGCGGACCAAGGAAGAGCTGTACCGCGAGGCCAAGAAGGCCGGCATCGAGGGCAGGTCGCAGATGTCGAAGAGCCAGCTGATCTCGGCCCTGCGCGACCGCTGAGAGCGGACAGCGCCTAACGGACGCCCGGGACGGTGAGCGCCGCGAGCAGCGCCGTCCCGGCCACCATCCAGGCGACGTAGTCACCGACGTGCCCGGACTGAAGCCGCCGTACGGGGGCGAGCGGCGCCGTCCCGGTGCGGGCCGGCCGCCGGACCGCCAGTGCGGCCAGGGCGACGGCGAGAGCCGTGGACAGCAGCCCGAGGAGGATCCCCGCCGCCGACCAGTGCGGCGGCGCCAACTCCGGTGCGGCCGTGGCCCGTCCGTCGAGGACCGCGTGCCGGTAGCCGGTCCCGTCGGCGAACAGCGCCCCCGCCCGGCCCATGGCGGGCCCGACGGCGGGGATCACCCCGACGGCGAGCGACGCGGCCAGCAGCACGGCCGGCACCGCCGTCATCGGCAGGGGAATGCGCCACAGCCGGCCGGCGGTCTCCGGCTCCTCATCGCCGGTGGTCTCCGGGCCTTCGTCCTTCCCGTCCCGGGGCCGTGGGCCCGCCCCGGCGAAAACCCGCAGCGCGGCGCGCAGCACCGCGCCGCCGGTCACCGCCGACACCAGGACGTACAGCGCGGGCAGCCATCCGGCGGTATGGCCCGCCGCCTCCTCCGCGACGGCCTTGCCGAGCCCGGAGCCGAATGGCGGCAGCCCGCAGAGCGCCAGGCCGCCCGCCGTGAACAGGACGCCGATCGTCGGGAGTTCCCGGGCGCGTCCGAACAACTCGTGCTCGTCGACCGAGGCGTAGCGGTTCAGGAGGATGCCGGTGCACGCGAACAGGGCCGCCTTCACCCCCGCATGGCCGAGCACATACAGAGCCGTGCCCGCGAGGCCCTCGGGGGAGAGCACGGCCACGCCGGTCAGGAACAGCCCGGTATGGGCCACGGTCGAAAAGGCCAGCAGCCGCTTGAGATGGCGCTGCTGCCAGCACATCACCGCGCCGAGCAGCGCCGTGAGGGTGCCGAGGGCCAGCAGCGCGTGGGTGAAGGCGGAGTGCCCGATGCCGCCGGGCCCCGCGAAAACCGTCCAGTAGAGCCGTGCGACCCCGTACACCCCGAGCTCGACCATCACACCCGAGAGCAGCATGCAGACCGGCGTCGGGGCGACGGCATGCGCGTCCGGCAGCCAGAAGTGGAAGGGCACGGCCGCCGCCTTCACCAGCAGAGCGGTCGTCACCAGGACGAACGCGGCCAGCACCAGACCGTCGGGCTCGCCCGTATCCAGCTTCCGTCCGATCTGGGCGAAGCCGAGCTCCCCGGTGCGCGCGTACAGCAGTGTGATCCCCAGCAGTGCGGCGTATGCGCCGAGGGAGTTCACGATGCCGAAGGCCAGCGCCCCCTGCAGTGGCTTGGGCTCCTCCACCCGGAACCCGGTGAGGGCGTAGGCGACGACGCCCATCAGCTCGAAGAAGACGAACGCGTTGAACAGGTCGCCGGTCAGCGCGAAGCCGCACATGCCCGACTGGAACAGCAGGATCAGGGCGGGGAACGAGCCGGGATGACGGCGCGGCGGCTCCTCGAAGTACCGCCACGAGTAGACGAGGACGGCGACGACCAGCAGCGAGACCAGTGCCGCGAGCCCGGTCCCCAGCGGATCGCCGACCAGGACGATGCCCACCGGCCGCCAGCCGCCCACCCACTCCACCGGATACGGCCCCCGGCCGCCGGGCCGGCCCAGCAGCGTGAGAGCCAGCGCCGCGGTGACGGCGGCGAAGGCACAGCCGAGAACGTCGGACGCGACCCGGGGGAGCCGTCGTCCGAGGGCCACCAGCACCGCCGCGCCGAGCAGCGGCACGGCGACCACCAGCGGCAGCAGCCTCGCGGAGTCCACCCGGTCAGCCCTTCAGCTCGGACAGGGCGTCGGGGTCGACCGTCCCATGGCGTTTGCGGAGCTGGACGACGAGCGCGAGGAGCAGTGCGGTCACGGTCGCGCCCACCACGATGTCGGTGAGCGCGAGCGCCTGCACCACCGGATCGACGACTCTGCTGTGGGTCGGGACGTCGGAGAAGACCGGTGCCGTGCCGCCGCGCCGGTAGCCGACGGCGAGCAGCAGCACATAGGTGGACGACTGGGCGACGGCCAGACACCCCACGGCATGGATGAGGTTCCGGCTGGTCACCAGCCCGTACACCCCGATCAGAAAGATCCATCCGGCGATCGCGAACGGCAGGACCGTCACCCTTGCTCCCTCGTCTCGTTGCCGTCGTTTCCGTTGTCCTGGTTTCCGTTGTCCTCGCCGGGCTCCTCGATCTCCACGGCCTGGTCCAGAAAGCGGGCCAGCAGCACGACGACCCCGCTGGCGACCTCCATGCCGACGGCCGCGTTCAGCACGATGACCGTGCCGCCGGAGGACAGGGTGGCGAAGGTGCCGAAGGGGAGGACGTTCGCCAGGAACGCCGACCCCGCGAGGACGGCCGCGAGTCCGGTGACGACATACGCCGACTCGCCGACCGCCTCCCCGATCTCGTACAGCGTCAGCGGCCGGACGCGCTCCAGCGCCCCGTAGTCGGCGGCGATATAGAGCAGATGCAGCGCGGTGGCGGCGACCACGCCGCCCTGGAAGCCACCGCCCGGACTGAGCTGTCCATGCGCGATCACATAGAGCCCGACGAGCAGCGCGAGGGGCAGGATCACCAGGGCGAACGCGCGCACCCGGGGATGGACGGCGGCGGGCGCGGGATCCTCACGGTGCTCATCGGCGGTCTGGCGGAGCAGCACCACGGCGCCGAGCACCGCGGCGAACAGGATGCTCTCCTCGCCGAGCGTGTCGAAGGCCCGCAGATCGAAGTTGACGGACGCGATGGCGTTGGCCGTGTGATGACTGAGCGCGGCGCGCACGGCCCGCTCGCCGTACGGGTGGCTGCCGGTGCCGAACGGCGGCAGCCCGGCACAGGCCACCGCGAACAGGGCCGCGAAGCCCACCGCGCCCACCAGGAAGACCCACAGCCGGGCGCGCGGGCTCACCGGTCACGGCCCCGGGGCTCATCCACGCCGTCGCCGTTGCCCGGGCGGCGCCGCACCTTCCGTACGGTCAGCAGGATCATCAGGGGCGTCACGGCGGAGCCGACGGCGAGCTGGGAGAGCGCCACATCCGGCGCCTGGAGGAAGGTGAACAGCAGCGCCAGCGACAGCCCGAGGAAGGAGAGGACCAGCGCCTGGCGCACCGGGTCCCGGTTGAGCACGGCGGCGGTGGCGGCGCCCGCGACCAGCAGCAGCGCCACGACGATGAGCGCATCGCTCACTTCGCCGCACCCCCGTTCCCGCTCGCGGGCCGGCTGCCGCCCGCGCTCGTCACCACGCTGCCCGCGATCAGCAGGGCGCCGATCAGCAGCAGTTTCAGCATGGCCCGGCCCGGCCCGGTCGCCACGCACAGCGGCAGCACGGTCGCGGGCACTCCCACCAGGGCCGTCCACCGCACCAGCCGGGAATCGGGCAGGACGCCGAGGAAGCGGGCGTAGATGAGCGTGCCGGTGGGCCCGAGGACGGCGAGCACCAGCGCCACATCCACATACGAGGGGCGGCCCAGACCCTGGGCGGCCGGCAGGACGGTGAGACCGGCCAGCAGCGAGGTGAGGTTCTGGGCGATCAACCGGTCCCCCGGCTCGCCGCGGGCGATCCACCACAGCACCGGCGCGAGGGCCAGCAGCGGCACCAGCGCCGCCAGCAGCCAGCCGTCCGACGCGCTCACCGCCCGGCCACCGCCCTGCGCCCGGCGCGGACGAGCAGGGCGGCGGGCAGCGCGGCAGCCGCGCCCACCATGATCTCCAGCGGGTCCACGGTGCTGATGAGCACCAGCCAGACCCCGGTCAGCACCGCCCAGCTCACCACGACTTCCAGCACACCGGCCATCCCGACACCTCCATCGGCAGCGGATACCCCAACCGCCGCCGCCGATTCCCCGGTGATCCGCGGCGTTGATCCGCGGCCCCGGGGTCCAGGTCCCGCCCGCGCCCGGGCACACTTGGATGCATGATGACCGGCCCATCGCAGCCAAGCGACGCGACCCGCCCGAAGCGCTCACGTACCCGCTCCTTCGTACCGCTGGGCATCGCCGCCTGGCTGGTGCTGGAGATCTGGCTGCTGACCGTGGTGGCGCGGGCGGCGGGTGGGTTCACCGTGTTCCTGCTGCTGGTCGCGGGCGCGGTCGTGGGCGCCGCCGTGGTCAAGCGCGGGGGCCGCCGGGCCTGGCAGAGTCTGACCCACTCCATGCAGCCGGGCGCCGCGGCGGGCGAGCCGCGTGCGCGGGCCGGATCATCCTTCACGATGATCGGCGGGCTGCTGCTGATGATGCCGGGGCTGATCTCCGACCTGGCCGCGCTGGTGTGCCTGTTCCCGCCGACCCGGGCGCTGCTGCGGCGCCGCGCCGAGGGCGCGCTGTCGCGCCGGCTGGGCTATGTGCCGGGGTCGCCGGCCGATCCCTTCCGGCAGGCCGGGGAGGGCCGGGCCCGCGGGGAGCGCCCGGGCGAGGGCAAGGTCATCCGGGGCGAAGTGATCCGGGAAGACGAGCCGCGCCAGGATGGCGAAGCGAGCCGGGACGGCCGAATGATCGGGCGCGACGATGTGATGCGGGACGAGACGGACCCGGACCGCGACCCGGACCGTTGAGCCCGCCGCTCCGCGGCACCCTCAACGCCATCAGCGCACGCAAGGGCCGGGGCCACTGCTCAGCAATGGCCCCGGCCCTCGATCGTCAGTGCTGCCCTACGGGTCAGGCAGACTTACGGGTGTCCCGCGGGTGCACCGCGATGTTCATGGCGCCGGAGCGCAGGACCGCCAGCCGCTCGGCCAGCACCTCCTCCAGCTCCTCGCGGGTGCGCCGCTCCATCAGCATGTCCCAGTGTGTGCGCGCGGGCTTGCCCTTCTTCTCCTCAGGACCATCGCCGTCCACCAGGAGTGCCATGGCGCCGCACGCCTTGCACTCCCACTCCGGCGGGATCTCCGCCTCTACCGAGAACGGCATCTCGAATCGATGTCCGTTCTGGCATGCGTACTCCACCGCCTGGCGCGGGGCCAGATCGATGCCGCGGTCGGTCTCGTAGCTGGTCACCACGAGTCGCGTGCCGCGGAGAGCTCGCTCACTCATGAATCGTGCCTCCCGGGCTTGTCGCCCACAGGACAGGTGTCGCTGTCGTCGTCATCCGGTCAACGTCCGGTCGGCGGTGAAGATTCCCGTGTTGGGACATGCGTCGCCCGTCGTGCCGCCCCGTTGTTCTACCCACAGGCGCCCGGTTTGTCACATCTGGCAGCAGATGTCACCCAGCGTTTCTGGTACTTTAGCGCGCAGTAACGGTCCGCCTGGTAGGCCAAGGGCGTACACTACCCCTCCATCGGCCTGACCTCTAAATCAGGTCCTTGATCCGGCCGCTCCGACCGCCCCGGGCCACCACCGTGGAGCCCTCCGCCGCGGGTGCGGGAATCGCGAACAGGCGCAGAAAGAACTGTGACAGCGGCCCTATGGTCAGCGCGTACAGTACCGTGCCCACGCCCGCGGATCCGCCCAGGACCAGCCCCGTGGCCAGCACCGCCACCTCGATGCCCGTCCGCGCCAGCCGTATCGACCGGCCGGTGCGCCGGTGCAGCCCCGTCATGAGACCGTCTCGCGGACCCGGCCCGAATCGCGCGGAGATGTACAGCCCCGTGGCCGCGCCGCACAGCACGATCGAGAAAGCCAGCAGCGGAATCCGCGCCGCCAACGCCTCCGGCGCTGGAACGAGCCACAAGGTGGCGTCCACCACCGGGCCGATCACCATGACATTGGACACCGTCCCCAGCCCCGGCCGCTGCCGCAGCGGGATCCACAGCAGCAGCACGGCGGCGCCGACGATCACCGTCACAGTGCCGAACGAGAGCGGCGTGCGCTCGGCGATCCCCTGGTGGAACACGTCCCAGGGGTCGAGCCCGAGCGTGGCGCGCACCTGAAGCGCCATGGACACGCCGTACAGGGTGAGCCCCAGGTAGAGCTGGACAAGACGGCGGGGGAGGCGGTCGGACAACGCGTGCTCCTGGTGTGAGTGACGGCGGGCATGTCACTCTGTGGTCGAGAACCAGTCCAGTTCCATGGCCAATTCCAGAAAGGTGGACTGTATCCGATGAGTCCGTGGACGTCCGCGGTCGGGGCACCCCAGCTGGCCCGGCTGCTCGGGTCACAGCACACCCGCGACGGCGTGGCCGCCGGGGCGGCCACCTCCCTCGCCGGAGCCCGCCGCCTCCCCGCCTACCGCGCCCTCGCCGACGGCGTACGACTGCTCATCCTCGAGGGCCGGGTCCCGGTCGCGGCGCGCCTGCCCGCCGAGCGTGAGCTCGCCGCCGCGCTCGCCGTCAGCCGTACTACTGTGGCCGCCGCGTACGAGGCCCTGCGCGGTGAGGGTTTCCTGGAGTCGCGGCGTGGCGCCGGAAGCTGGACCGCCATGCCCGCCGGCAGCCCGCTGCCCACCCGGGGGCTCGACCCGCTGCCCCCGGAGGCCGCCGCCTCCGTGATCGACCTCGGCTGCGCCGCGCTGCCCGCCCCCGAACCGTGGCTCACCCGCGCGATGCGCGGCGGCCTCGGCGAACTGCCGCCCTACGCCCACACCCACGGCGACTACCCCGCCGGACTGCCCGCACTGCGCCAGGCGCTCGCCGACCGCTACACCGCCCGTGGCATCCCCACCATGCCCGAACAGATCATGGTCACCACCGGCGCCATGGGCGCCGTCGCCGCCGCCTGCCGGCTGCTGGTCCGGCCCGGTGAGCGCGTCGCCGTCGAATCCCCCTCGTACGCCAACATCCTCCAGCTGATGCGGGAAGGGGGCGCCCGCCTCGTCCCCGTCGCCATGGCCGACCGGCTCGCGGGCTGGGACATCCCCTCCTGGCGCCAGGTCCTGAGCGCCGCCGCGCCCCGGCTGGCCTACGTCGTCGCCGACTTCCACAACCCCACCGGGGCGCTCGCCACCGAGGAACAGCGCCGGCAACTCGTCGACGCCGCCCGCTCCGCCGGGACCGTCCTGATCGCCGACGAGACCATGGCCGAACTGCGCCTGGACGACGAGGTGGAACTGCCCCGCCCCGTCTGCGCCTTCGACCCGGCCGGCAGCACCGTCATCACCGTCGGCTCGGCCAGCAAATCCATCTGGGCCGGACTGCGCATCGGCTGGGTCCGCGCCGCGCCCGACATCATCCGCAGCCTCGTCGCCGCCCGCGCCTACGCGGACCTCGGCACGCCCGTCTTCGAACAGCTCGCCGTCGCATGGCTGCTGAACACCGGGGGCTGGGAAGAGGCCATCGCCGTACGGCGCGCGCTCGCCCGCGGCAACCGCGACGCGCTCGTCGACGCCGTCCGACGCCATCTGCCCGACTGGGAGTTCGCCGTCCCCCACGGCGGCCTCACCCTCTGGGCCCGCACCGGCGGCCTCTCCGGTTCCCGCATCGCCGAGGCGGGCGCACGGCTGGGAGTACGAGTGCCGTCGGGGCCGCGCTTCGGGGTGGACGGGGCCTTCGAGGGATACGTACGGCTTCCCTTCACGGTCGGCGGAGCGGTGGCGGACAAGGCCGCGAGCCGTTTGGCGGCGGCGGTGGATTTGGTCGCGACGGGGGCCGCCACGGAGGCCGAATCGCCGCGGACGTATGTGGCGTGATCCGCGGGGCGTGATCCGCGGGGCGTGATCCGCGGGGCGGGGTGCCGGTGTGGGTGTGGGGTGTGGGTGTGGGGTGCGTGGGTGGGTGCGGGTGTGGGGTGCGTGGGTGGTGGGTGCCGGGGGCGGGGCCTCCGGGGCGGGGGCCCTGGACCGTATATTTACGGCGCCGTTAGCCGGAAGCGTGGGGTGGGCCGGAGATTGGCGCCACAAATACACGTCAGCGTCCAGGACCCCCACCCCTGCACCCCCGCCCCCTCCCGTCCGCCCCCGGCCCGGCGGCCCGGCGACCCCGGCCCACGATGCGGTCCGGCTCAGCCGCGTGGGCGGTGGTGGGGGTGGGAGCACCCCCGCCCCCTCCCGTCCGCCCCCGGCCCGGCGGCCCGGCGACCCCGGCCCACGATGCGGTCCGGCTCAGCCGCGTGGGCGGTGGTGGGGGG
>NZ_JBEXHC010000003.1:0-12575 GCF_040607655.1 Streptomyces sp. NPDC005266 | reverse complement strand
GTGGGAGCACCCCCGCCCCCTCCCGTCCGCCCCCGGCCCGGCGGCCCGGCGGCCCTGGCCCGGCGGCTCCGGCCCGGCGGCCCCGGCCCACGATGCGATCCGGCTCAGCCGCGTGGGCGGTTGGGGGTGGGAGCGGCCCTGCCCTCTCCCGTCCGCCCCCGGCCTCCGACCCGGTGGCTCCGTTCCGCGGTCGGGTTGGGCTCAGTCTGTGGACGACCGGGGGGTGGGAGTGGTCCTGCCCTCTTGCGTCCGGCTTCGGTTTCAGTCCGGTGGCGCCGGTCTGCGGTCGGGTCGGGCTCAGTCTGTGGGGGGTGGGAGTGGTCCTGCCCTCTTGGGTCCGCCCCGGCCTCCGGCCCGGTGGCTCCGGCCCACGGTGCGGTCCGGCTCAGCCGCGTGGGCGGTGGCGGAGGTGGGAGCACCCCCACCTCTCCCGTCCGCCCCCGGCCTCCGGCCCGGTGGCTCCGGCCGACGATGCGGTTCGGCTCAGCCGCGTGGGCGGTTGGGGGTGGGAGTGGTCCTGCCCTCTTGTGTTCGGCTTCGGTTTCGGTCCGGTGGCTTCGGTCCGCGGTCGGGTCGGGCTCAGTCTGTGGGCGGTGGTGGGGCACCGCCTGTTTCCGAGCGTCGGCGGTTCAGTCGTCCGTCGGGGCCGTTGCCGTCAGTTCCGCTGCGGTTTCCGGCTCCGGGAGGAGTTGGAGGACAGCCTGGCGTTGGGCCTCGCTGGTCGCCTCGTCGTAGGGGTCGGGCGTGGCCGGGACCTGGAGGCGGTGGACCGGGCCCGTGCCGAGGCGGGCGTAGCCGCGGCCCGGGGGAACCTCGGGGGGCGGGGTGGTGTGCGGGGGCGCCCCCAGTACGGCCGTGACCTGCTCGGACGTGGCGGGGCCGAGCACCACCCGGGCCCGGGTGTGGGTGCGTACGGCCTGGCTCAGCCCCTCGGCGGCGTCGAGCTGATCGGCCACCACGACCCGTACGTTGGCGGCCCGCCCGTGCCGTAGCGGTACGGCCAGCAGCTCCTGCGGATCGGGGCGGCCGTCGGCCGCCCCGAGGTGGCTGAGCACCGATGGCCGGTCGAGCAGGATCCACAGCGGGCGCAGAATGTCGTCCGGCGGAGGGTGGACCAGCTGACGGGCGCGGTTGGCGGCGATCAGGCGGCGTTCCGTCTCGTGGCCCGCCCATTCCAGCGTCGCCAGCGTCCCGGCGAGCCCGCACTCCACGGCCAGCACCCCGGTCCGTCCGCTCAGACTCGCGTACTCGCCGGTGCCGCTGCCGTCCACCACCAGCACATCGCCGTGCGGCAGCGCCTGGAGGGCGATGGAGCGCAGCAGGGTCGTGGTGCCGCTTCCGGGCTGGCCGAGTGCCAGCAGATGCGGCTCGGTGGACCGTGGGCCGGTGCGCCAGACCACCGGCGGCACGTCGCGGGTCCCGGATTCGCCCTCCTCGGCCCCGTCGCCCTCCAGCACCGGCAGGGTCCGTTGCACCGACGAATCGTCGGTGAAGCCGAGCACCGTTTCGCCGGGCGCGGTGACGAAGCGCTGCGCGCCGATCGTGGTGGACAGGGGAGGCAGCACAGCCAGGGTGAGCCGGTTGGCCTCCTCGTCCCAGGTGAACAGATACTCCCGGCCGCGCCCCGACTTCGCGTACAGCAGCTGCTCGATCCGGGCCCGGGACTCGGCCTCGCCATCGGTGAAGTACGCGGGGTAGCGCAGACGCAGCCGGGTCAGCCGCCCGTTCTCGTCGAAGGCGTAGGACTCGAAGGCGCCCGACCAGTCGCCGCCGTGGCCGTAGAGCGGGCTGGGGTCCTCGGCGGCGGAGAAGTACGGCACCAGGGACTCGTAGATCGTGCGCAGCCGCTCCGTTCCGTCCGCGCCGGGCCCGGGTGAGGCGGGGGCGCGCCGCCGCCCGGCCCAGCCCGCCGCCCCGATCAGGCCGACGGCCGAGGCCAGCGGCCCGTACGGCAGCAGGTAGACGACGAAGGCGCAGGCGGCCGCGAGGAAGAGCGTGGGTCCGCGGCGCTCGCCCGGCAGCTCCACCCAGGTACGCCGCCCGGCGGCGGCGAGTACGCGCAGCCCGCGGGAGAGCGCGACCAGCGGGTGGAGCACATCGGCGACGCTGTCGGCCGTCGTACGGGCGAACTGGCGGCCGCGGCCGATGGGCGGGGCGCCGTCGATGCGGAGGCGGGGGAGCGGTGGCCGGACCACGTCAGATCTTGATCCCGCCCAGCAGGCTGGCCAGGCTCGCGCCGCCTGCCTTGATGCTCGGCGCGATCGCGGTGGACGCGAGGTAGAAGCCGAAGAGGGCGCAGATGATGGCGTGGGACCCCTTGAGGCCGTCCTTGCGGAAGAAGATGAACACGACGATGCCGAGCAGTACGACGCCGGAAATGGACAGGATCATCACGGTCTCCTGGCTGATGGGGGACGGTCAGTCACCATGAGGTGTTCCAGGCTCACAGGATGTATCCAGTCAAGGAAAGGTGCAAACGGGTGGATAGTCGGTGTAATCATCACAATGGGTGTGGGGTGGCTGGACCGATGGGGTGAGCGGACGCTGCGGCTCAGCGGGGCCCGCGCTCCTTAGGGTGGGTGATCACATACACAGGTAGCGAAGCCGGAGGCGACACCCATGAGCGAACCGAACCCCGGGACCGAGCCCGCCCACGATCCGGAGGTGCTGCAGCTGGCCGCCAAGGTCTTCGACCTGGCCCGGCACGGTGACACGGATACGCTCGCCGCCTATGTGGACGCGGGCGTCCCGGCCAATCTGACCAATGACAAGGGTGATTCCCTGCTGATGCTGGCGGCCTACCACGGTCACCCGGCGGCCGTGTCGGCGCTGCTGGAGCGCGGCGCCGATCCGAATCGCGTCAACGAACGAGGTCAGACCCCCATCGCCGGTGCCGCCTTCAAGGGCGAGGAGGAGGTGCTTCGGGTGCTGCTGGCCAAGGGTGCCGATCCGCGCGCCGGGTCGCCCTCGGCCGTGGAGACGGCCCGGATGTTCGGGCGGCAGGATCTGCTCGCGCTGTTCGGGACGCCGGAAGCGGAGTAACCCTCTGGCTGCTGTCGCGTTCAAGAAGTGAAGCGGACGCTTGGTTCAGAAGATGATTTAAGCGATGACGGAAGTCGCCGTCAAGCGCGTTCCCGTCGGGTGGGTTCGGGCCGGGGGAAAAAGCCCGATGGGTCAGGCGAACGGTCCGCGACCTGCGGCGCGGCAACCGCTCGACGCTGCTGCGCCGGCTGTTTTTCCAAGGGCCGGTGAGCCGCCAGGAGTTGGGGGCGCTCACCGGGCTCAGCTCCGGATCGGTCAGCAACGTCGTCGGCGAGCTGCTCGCCGACGGACTGGTGGAAGAGGCCGGATCCGTCGACTCCGACGGCGGCCGCCCCCGTACGCTGCTGCGGGTGGCGCCCGGCAGCGGGCATCTCATCGGGGTCGACGTCGGCGAGGCCCATGTCCGCGTCGGGCTCTTCGACCTCGCGCTGACCGAACTCGCCGGTGGGAACATCCGCTGACACCGGGTGGGTATGAGGCCGGGCCCATCGTCGAGCACATACTGACCGGTTTGGCCGCGGTCATCGCCAAGGGCGGGGTGGCGCCGGAGGCGGTCGTCGGCGTCCCCGGCATCGTCGAACAGGGTCCCGAGGTCCTCGTCCACGGCCAGACCACCGGCTGGGACGCGGTGCCGCTGGAGCGGCTGCCGCGCGCGGGCACCGAGCTGCCGCTGTTCATCGACAACGGGGCCACCGCACAGGGCCAGGCCGAGATGTGGTTCGGGGCCGGCCGGGGCGCGGACGCCGCGGTGATCGCGCTGATCGGCTCCGGCGTCGGTGCGGCCATCGTGACGGGCGGGGCGCCGTACCGGGGTGCGAGCAGCAGCGCGGGGGAGTGGGGTCACACCGTCGTCCAGGTCGGCGGGCGCACCTGCCGGTGCGGCGCGGCCGGCTGTCTGGAGGCGTACATCGGGGCGCGGTCCGTGCTCGACCGCTACGGGCGTCCGGCGTGGGGCGGCGGCGATGGCGACCAGCAGGCGGCGCTCGCCGCGCTGGTGCGGGCCGCCGGGTCCGAGACGCGGGCGCGCGACGTCCTGGAGGAGACCGCCGTCTATCTCGGCGCCGGCATCGCCGACTTGATCAACCTCTTCAACCCTGAGCGGATCGTTCTCGGCGGCTGGGCCGGACTGCTCTGCGGCGCCCGGGTCCTCCCCGGCATCCGCGCGGCCACCGCCGCGTACGCCCTGCGCCGGCCCTGCGCGCAGACCCACATCGACCTCGCCCAACTGGGCCCCGACGCCGTCGCCTTGGGGGCGGCATCGCTGACTTGATCAACCTCTTCAACCCTGAGCGGATCGTCCTCGGCGGCTGGGCCGGACTGCTCTGCGGCGCCCGGATCCTCCCCGGCATCCGCGCGGCCACCGCCGCGTACGCCCTGCGCCGGCCCTGCGCGCAGACCCACATCGACCTCGCCCAACTGGGCCCAGATGCCGTCGACTTGGGGGCGGCGACGCTTCCGCTGGCCCGCTTCCTCGCCACGGGCGAGGTGCGCTGAGAGTTCGACTTCTGTCCCTTCTGGGCGAGTTGAGCAGTGAGTTGTTTCAACTTTTTGAAACAAGAAGGTCCAGACCTGTTGACATGTCTGTAACCCGGCTGGACTCTGTGTCTCCCCGGAGGTGACCCATGACGGTTCAGGCAGTCCAGCCGCAGCAGCGCACCACTGTGCGCGATCTGCGCCGTGGCAACCGCTCCGCACTGCTGTGGGCGCTGTACTTCGACGCCCCGCTCAGCCGACAGGAGCTCGGCCGTCGCACGGGCCTCAGCGCCACCACCGTCTCCACGGTCACCGGGGAACTGCTCGCCGAAGGCGTCGTCACCGAGGCCGACACGGCAGGAGGCCGCCTGGTGGCCCGGCTGCGGATCGCACCCGAGCACCGGTACGTCCTCGGCTCCGGCGTCGGCGTCTCCGGCGTCGTCGAACGGGGCCCCGAGGTCCTCGTCCGCGGCCAGACGACCGGCTGGGACGCGGTGCCGCTGGAGCGGCTGCCGCGCGCCGGCACCGCCCTGCCCCTGTCCATCGGCAACGGCGCCAAGGCCATGGGCCGGGCCGAGATGTGGTTCGGCGTCGGACGCGGCGCCCAGCACGCCGTGGTCGCGCTCCTCGGCCCCGACGCCGTCGCGCTCGGCGCCGCGACGCTCCCGGTGCGCCGCTTCCTCGCCCACGGGGCCCGTCCGCCCGGCCTTCCCGTGCCGTAGCCCGGCCCCGGCCCGTGCCGCGCACCCCCACACCACCCCCACAGGGCCGGCACCCACCGGCCCGAATCCCCCACACAGGAAGGCACCTCCCCCCATGAGAAGAACCCTGCGCACGGCCCTCGTCGGCCTGCTCTCGGCCACGGCCCTCGCCGCCACCCCCTGGCTTACGACCTCGGCCACCGCCACGCCCACCAAGGCCGCCGCGGCCGGCTTCACCGACAACTTCGACGGGCCCGCGGGCAGCGGCGTCGACGCCTCCAAGTGGGGCTTCGAGACCGGTGACAACGTCAACAACCACGAGCGGCAGTACTACACCGACGGCACCAGGAACGCCGCGCTCGACGGTCAGGGCAACCTCGTCATCACCGCCCGCAAGGAGAACCCGGCCAACTACAACTGCTGGTACGGCCGGTGCGAGTACACCTCCGCCCGCCTCTCCACCGCGCGCACCTTCACCACCGCCTACGGCCATGTCGAGACCCGTATGAAGCTCCCGCGGGGCCAGGGCATGTGGCCCGCCTTCTGGATGCTCGGCAACGACATCGGCAGCGCCGGCTGGCCCGACTGCGGCGAGATCGACATCATGGAGAACGTCGGCTACGAGCCCGGCACCGTCCACGGCACCCTCCACGGCCCCGGCTACTCCGGCTCCGGCGGCATAGGCGCCGGCTACACCCTGCCGGGCGGCGCCAAGTTCGCCGACGGATTCCACACCTTCGCCATCGACTGGTCGCCCAACAAGATCACCTGGTCGGTCGACGGCAACGTCTACCAGACCCGCACCCCCGCCGACCTGGGCGGCAAGCGCTGGGCCTTCGACCACCCCTTCTACCTCATCCTCAACCTCGCCGTGGGCGGCTACTGGCCCGGCGACCCGGATGGCAGCACCACCTTCCCGCAGCAGCTCGTCGTCGACTACGTCAAGGTGAGCGGCGGAAACTGACGGCCGTTTGACCACCCCTCCCACCCCCCACAGGCCGGGCGGGCCGCACCGTCGAGCCCGCCCGGCCGCCGCATCGTCCGTCGGCTCTGCGCAGATCCCCGCCATGTCGGCTGAGCTGACCACTGACGAGATCTTCGCCTGGACGGCTGAGCGCCCGTTCGGTCACGGGAGCCCGACCACGGAACCCCACGGTCCGGGTAGCGTGCTGCCATGAACATCGGAGACGTGGTCGAGGACTTCGAACTGCCGGATGAGACGGGCGCCGTCCGTACGCTGAGCGGGCTGCTCGCGGAGGGCCCCGTGGTGCTGTTCTTCTATCCGGCGGCCTTCACCCCCGGCTGCACCAAGCAGGCATGCCACTTCCGGGACATCGCGGCGGAGTTCAAGGCCCTCGGCGCCCGGCCGGTCGGCATCAGCGCCGACTCGGTGGAGAAGCAGGCGGAGTTCGCCCACGCGTACTCCTTCGGCTATCCGCTGCTCTCGGATCCGGAGGGGACCGTACGGGAGCGGTTCGGGGTGAAGCGCGGTCTCGCGGCGGTCCCGACGAAGCGCGTGACCTTCGTGATCGATACCGATCGCACGGTGCTGGAGATCGTCAGAAGCGAATTCCGGATGAGCGTGCATGCGGACAAGGCGCTCGACGCGCTGCGGAACCGGGAGGCGTAACCGCGTCCGATCAACGAGGGGCGGTAAGCCGGCGCCGGTACCGCACACCGGGGCGTCCGTCGAGGGTGATGTCCCCCACGGCGGTGAACCCGGCACGGGTGAGCACGGCCATGGACGCCGGATTGTCCAGGGTGGTGGCGGCGGTGAGTGCGGAGAGCCCGTATGCCGTGGCTGCCAGCCGGCACATCTCCTCGACCGCGGCCGTCGCCATGCCCCGGCCCGTGGCGCGCTCGCCGATCCGGTAGCCGAGTTCGGCGGCGCCCTCCTCGACGTCCACGAGATTGACGCGGCCGACCAGGTCACCGTGGCCGTCCACGACGACATGGAAGTGACACACACCGGCGTCCTGCTCGGCGAGCAGGGCGCGGTGACGGGACGCGAACTCGGCGAAGTAGGCGTCCCCGCGATCCGGCACGGTCCGCGCGAAGTACTCACGGTTCTCACGCTCGAAGGCCAGCAGGGCCCGCGCATGGTCGGCCCGGAGCCGCTCCAACCTCATCATGTCCGGCAGCGTACGCGCCGGTGCGGTCAGCCGCGTCCGGACAGCACTCGCGGGGCTCCCGGCGGCCAGGGACCGGTGGCGCGCACCGGCCCTGGCCCATGCGGGGTCAGCCCGGCAACCGGGCGAAGGTGAAGCCGAATTCGGCGGGGCCGGCCAGGAGGCGGTGCGGCTCCAGGACTCCGGGCCCGCAGGAACGGGTGCCGATTCCGTGCTGCCCGTGGTCCAGATTGACCCACACCGTGTCGGGGGACGCCACCAGATCCGGTGTGTGCTCGGCCGCGTCCAGCTGCTCGGTGGTCCAGCGGCGCGCGGTGAACCAGAACGGCGGGGCGCCCTCCACCCGCAGGCCCGTGCCGTCGGGGGCGGTCAGCCGCACCCAGCGGACGTCCGCCCGCGCACCGTTCTCCTGCGGCCGGACGTACGGCGTCTGGAGGTCGTCCACCGACCGCGCCCACCGTCCGAGCCGCGAGGCCGCGCGGGTGTCCGGATATGCCTCACCGGGGCCGCCGCCGAACCACTCGGCGTCGCCCAGCGCGGCGGGCACCCCGAGCCGCACCCCCAGCCGTGGCAGCGGGCAGGTCCACCGGCCCTGCGGGGTGACGGAGACGGACAGGCTCAGCCGGTCGCCGTCGGTGGTCCAGCGGTAGACGGTCTCCAGCGCGAGGTCGGTCGCCGCGGGCGCGACGCGGGTACGGACGGTCAGCGCGCCATTCGCCGTCTCCACCGCGTCGCACCGGTGACGGACCCGATGCAGCCCGAGCCCGCGCCAGATCAGGCCGTAGCGCTCATCGGGCCGCCAGGACGCGCCGTTGTCGTTGTCGGTGGGGGCGCGCCAGACGTCCAGCCGGGGCCCGGTGACCGGGAGCCCGCCCAGCTCGGTCAGGGCACCGGTGGCCGCGTCGAAGACACCGGGACCGAGGACGATCCGGTCGCCGTCGCGGCGCGCCGCCCCACCGGAGGCGAGTGCCCGCCGCTCCCGGCCGACGGCCGGGAGCTGGGCCCAGGCCACGGGATGGCCCGCGTCGGCCCACGCCGTCGCGGTGGCGAGCCGCGCCTCGATGGTCCACCCGGTCTCGTCTCCGGGCTCGGTCGCCGCGGGGGCGGGCAGCTTGAGGTCGGCGGACTCGCCGGGGGCCAGCGGGGGCACCGTGAGCTCCCCGGAGCCGACCACCTCGCCCTCCGCCTCGTACGTCCAGGAGAAGGCGAGGTGGGACAGGTCGGCGAAGTCGTGGTGGTTGGTGACCCGGACGGTGCCGGTGGCCCCGTCGCCCTCGATCCGGACCGGTTCGATGACCTTCTTGTACTCGAGCAGCCCCGGTGAGGGGGTGCGGTCGGGGAAGAGCAGGCCGTCGCAGACGAAGTTGCCGTCGTGCAGCTCCTCGCCGAAGTCCCCGCCGTACGCGTAGGACACGCGGCCGTCGGGGGCGCGCCGGGCGAAGCCGTGGTCGATCCACTCCCAGACGAAGCCGCCCTGGCAGCGCTCATGCGCCTCGAACAGCCGCTGGTACTCGCTGAGCCCGCCGGGCCCGTTGCCCATGGCATGGGCGTACTCGCACTGGATGAAAGGCAGTTCGCGGCGCCTGCGGTCCAGCCCGGGATCGCCCCAGGGCGGTTCGGCCCGTTGCCCGATCAGGTCGACCTCGTCGTGGGGCGCGTACATCCGCGAGTAGACGTCCGTATCGGCGCAGGACGGATCGCCCTCGTAGTGGATCAACCGGGACGGGTCGCGCTCACGGATCCAGTCGGCCATCGCGGACAGTCCGCGGCCGGTGCCGCATTCGTTGCCCAGCGACCACATGACGATGGACGGGTGGTTCTTGTCGCGCTCGACCATGCGGGCGGCGCGGTCGAGGAGCGCCGGAATCCACCGCGGGTCGTCCACGGGGTTGTTCCGCCGGCCGAGGAGGCCGAAGCCATGAGTCTCCAGATCGCATTCGTCGATGACCCACAACCCCAGCTCGTCGCAGAGCCCGAGGAAGGCGGGGTGCGGCGGATAGTGGCTGGTGCGGACGGCGTTGATGTTGTGCCGCTTCATCAGCACCAGATCGCGGCGCATGGTCGCCAGGTCCAGGGCGCGCCCGTGCTCCGGGTGGAACTCATGCCGGTTGACGCCGCGGAAGAGCACCGGCCGGCCGTTGATCTTGAGCAGCCCGTCCTCGACCGCGACCGTACGGAAGCCGACGCGCAGCCCGACACTCTCGCCCACGGTGGTGAGTTCGGCCTCGTACAGCCGCGGCGTCTCCGCCGACCACGGCTCGACGGCGACCGTGGCGCTCTCCCCGGTGGCCAGGTCCAGGCCCAGTTCGGGGACGATGACCCGGCCGCCCGGATCGGCGTCGATCCGCAGCGTGCCCTCGCCGGTGGTGTGGTCGTAGGAGGCGTGCACGAAGAAGTCGTCCAGCGCGCCCTCGGGCCGGTGCTCCAGGACCACCTCGCGGAAGATCCCCGGCAGCCACCACTGGTCCTGGTCCTCCAGATAGCTGCCGGAGGACCATTGGTGGACCCGTACGGCCAGCACATTCCCGTGCCGTCGCAGCAGCTCCCCGACCGCCCCCACCGAGAACTCGTGCGGCAGCCGGCTGCCCTTGACGGTGCCCAGCTCCTCCCCGTTGAGCCAGACCCGCGCACAGGACTCGACGCCCTCGAAGCGCAGCACCGCGTCGCCGCCCTCCGGCCAGCCGGCGGTCAGGTCGAAGACGCGCAGATGGTCGCCGGTCGGGTTCTCCGTGGGCACGCGCGGCGGATCCACGGGGAACGGATACCGCACATTGGTGTAGATCGGTGCTCCGTGGCCGTGCAGCACCCAGTGGCCGGGCACCGGGATCTCGTCCCAGCCGCGGGCGTCGTAGCCGGGGCGGGCGAAGCTGTCGTCCTCGGCGGTGGCGGTCGGCGACAGCCTGAAGGCCCAGGTGCCGGACAGGTTCAGCCGCGCGGTGTCGGATGCGGGGGACCAGGCGCGGGGCGGCAGCGCTCCGCTGCCGGGGGAGACGTCCTCGTAGTAGGGGAGCGGCGTGTGCTGCGTGGAGCTCATCGTTCTCCTCGGTCAGCCCTTGATACCGGTCAGGCCCTTGATACCGGTCTGCGCTCCGATCGTGGCCGATGACCGGCGACCAGAGGAAGGCGTATACAAGGCGTCAGCGCGCGGCGAGCACCGTGCGGACGACCGGACCAGCGGCGTCACCGCCGTGGCCGCCCGCGGTGACCACGGCGGCCGCCGCCATGTCGTCGCGGTACGCGGTGAACCAGGCGTTGGTCCTGGGCTGCCCGTCGATCTCGGCCGAGCCCGTCTTCGCCCCGATGTCCCCGCCGAGCCCGGACATCGCCCGTGCGGCGGTGCCGCTCGTCGCCGTCAGCCGCATCATGGCCTTGAGCTGCGTCCGGGCCGCCGGGCTGAGGCCGCGGTCGGTCCTCGCGAGCTCCCGGTGGTCCACGGAACGCGGCACCAGGACCGGCTGCTTGAAGCCCCCCGTCCGCGCCGTGGCCGCCACCGAGGCCATGGTGAGCGGATTCATCTGGACCGTCCCCTGACCGATGAGAGCCGCGGCCTTGTCGTCTCCGCCCCCGCCGGGCACCGCGCCGTCGAACGTCGTGACGCCCACATGCCAGTCCAGCCCGATCCCGAACACCGACTCCGCCTCCTGGGCCACCCCGCCGTCCGGCACGGCCCCGGCGAGCGAGACGAAGGCGGTGTTGCAGGAAGCCGCGAAGTCCTGGGCGAAGGTGGCGTTCGCGTTCTCGCTGTGCTCGACGTTGTGGAACGTCATGCCCTGGTTGTACGCCGCCGTCGCCGGGCAGGGCACCCGGCGGGCCGGGGTGACCTTGCCCGACTCCAGCAGGGTGGCGGCGGTGATTATCTTGAACGTCGAGCCGGGTGCCGTCTGTCCCTGCAACGCCGCGTTGAACTCGGCTTTGTCGGAGTTGGCCACCGCCAGGATCTCCCCGGTGCTGGGCTTGAGCGCCACCACCGACGCGCCGGTGCGCTCGCCCACTGCCGCCTCCGCACGCTTCTGGACCGTGGCGTCCAGGGTCGTGCGCAAGGTGCCCGGCTTGCCCTTCCTCACCACATGGAGCGTGGTGCCCGCGGTGCCGTCGGGTCTGACCGCCGACACCTCGACGCGCGCGGCGCCGCTCACGGCCTCTCCGTACCGCGATCGCAGCGCGGTCAGCACCGGGTCGAGCGAGGGATAGCGGCCCTGGCGCAGCTCCTTGCCGTCCCGGTCCACCACGCGGACCGGGGGATTGTCCGCCAGGTCCGTCCGCAGGGTCTGATCGGTCCTGAGCTCGGGGTGGAGCACGGCGGGCGCCCAGTCGACCAGCGGCTTCTTGGTCGTCCTGCCCCGGACTACCGTCAGCCGTGAGTCATAGGTCCAGGTCGAGCGGGTCTGGTCGAAGACGATCTCCGCCTTCACCGTGAACGGCACCGTGGTGTCCCGCGCCCGGCCCACGGTGAGCGTCACCCGCTTCACATGGCCGTCGTCGCGATAGCCGCTGAGGGCCCCGATGGCCGCTTCGGCGTCATTGGTGAATCCGGCGGCCAGCATGTCATTGCCATCCGCCCAGGCGTCGAGGAACCCCCGTGCCGTCTGCCGGACTTCGGCCGCCGTCACCGGGCCGTCCTGCGGCGCCGTTGTGTCCCCGCCGGTCATCCCCGTGTACAGGTTGTATCCACCGAGCCCCGCGACGGCGATGAACGCCGCGAACGCCCCTCCGAGTACGACCTTTCCCACTGTGCGCACGGTCTCGCCCGCCCCCCAGGTGTGGTCAGCGCCTGCCGGTCAGGCCGCCTGCTCCATCTCGCCGCGCAGTGCCCGTGTGTAGGCCCGCAGCAGTCGTGCGTACTCTGCCCGCTCCGCGGGACGCAATGCCCGGCCGGTCCGTGCGCGCAGGAAGCCGCGGATCGCCTCGTTGGCCTGGTCGGTGGATATCGGCGTGGTGAGTAAGGCGGGTTGCTGAGGAGGAGTCGGACGCATGACCACAAGAGTAGAGGCCCCTACCGACATCGGCATCAAGCCAAACCTCTGAACTGCGCTGTTACCGACGGTATGTGAGGAACACCGCATCCGCCGCGCGGGTGTTCAGGTTTGGCGCGTGGTGGCATATGCCCTCACCCTGGCCTGTGGGTTCCCGCTTCTCTAGTGCCGCGTCAGCCAAGGTTTGCCCGGTAGCGAGGCGTCCTGGTGCGGTCAGCTGCAAGGCGCCGGATCGGCCTCGTAGTGGGCCTACTCGG
>NZ_JBEXHC010000002.1:349453-580943 GCF_040607655.1 Streptomyces sp. NPDC005266 | reverse complement strand
CAGGCGCATCACCGGAACCAGCCCCGCGTACGCGACCAGATTCGTGTCATCGAACGCGGCGGACACCGCCGCAGCGGCATGGGAAGATTGCATCTAGCGGATGCACTCCGATTCTGTGGACATGGAACCCTAGGAAGTCCCATTATCCCAGTTCAGAGGGCATCCGCGTCTTCATGTCCAAGCCATGAACCGGCTGTTGCCCGGTGGATTCAGGCTAAGGCCCCACCGTGAACGCATCGGCTGGAAAGGAAACATCGGCCATGGACGCGCGGACACTGCTCCAGGTGCTGGTTCGGGAGCGGGGATGGACCTACGACGTGTTCAGAAGGGGCTATGAGAAGGCCGCCAGAGAGGTGGCCGCAGCCGCTGGTGAGCCACCCTCTACCGCAACGGTAGAGGAGCAGACCTTCCGTCGATGGACCTCAGGACGCGTCAAGGGACTCCCGAACCAACCAGCTCCGCAGGTTCTGGAGCACATTTTCGGGTACCCCGCGCGACAGCTCCTGGAAGCGCCGACCGAGCTGCCTCCATCTTCGGCCGGGAACCATGTACTCACGCTCAACGAAAGCGAACTCGCAATGACTGCACGGGATGCCGCCGCGCACGCCGGTGATGCCGCCTCCCTCAGCGTTCCGGACATGACGCTCGACCAGCTGGACGACGACGTCGTGGCCCTGGCCCGCGACTACAACCGCACCTCTCCGATAGAGGTATACGGTCGCGCGAAGGAGCTCCTGGGCATTGCCCAGTCCCTTTTGGAACGAACCCAAGTACCCCGCCAGCGAACACGCGGATACCTCGCAGCAGGCCAGTCTGCGGCTCTCCTTTCAGCGATCTGCTTCGACCTGGGCTCCCTTCCCACAGCCGTGTCGCTGTCACGCACCGCGGCGCTCTATGGCCAGGTCATCGAGCACGGGCCCCTCCAGGCATATGCCCACGGTGCGCTCGCGTTTCTGGCATTCTGGGGCGGTCGCCCGGCTGAGTCAGTTCGGCTCGTACACATGGCCCAGCAGTTCGGAGGACTCGGCGACACCGCCCGCACACGGCTGTCCGTCATCGAAGGACGCGCCTACGGACATTTGAGGAACCAACCCGCAGCAGAACGTGCCGTACGCAACGCCCTTGAGCAGAGCATCGGGATCCGAGACGAGCTCCATGACGACATCGGTGGCGAGTTCGGCTTCCCGAATGACCGAGTCGCCATGAGCAACGCCACGACCTACCTTCTGCTGCGCGATTCCGAGGGCGCAGAAGCAGCAGCACAAAGCGCCCTGCACCTCCTGAGCAACAAGCCCGAAGACCAGCGACCGCTACTCATCTCGACACAAGCCTTTGTGGATCTCGCTCGTGCCCGACTCCTGCGCGGCGAACTCGACGGGGCCCGCGATGCCCTGGAACCCGTCTTCGAGGTGCCCACCGAATGGCGCGGCACGGGGACGCTGGAGCGCCTGGCCGCCGTAAGGTCCAGCCTTTGCCATCCCAGCTTCGTTGGCGCCGCAGAGGCCAGCACGCTCGGCGAGCGCATCGAGGAGTTCAGTGCGGCAGCAACAGCACATAAGCTCGGGAACACAGCGTCATTGGCCATCGAGAGCTGATGCTCAGGCTCCTAGCTTCGCCAGGATCTGTGTCTCCTTCAGCACCGAGATGCCGTGCTCGGCCCAACGGGGATGCTCGACTCGCGTACCGCCGCTCTGCAACCACTCCCACGTAGCAGCTACCGTCTCCGCCAGGGAGCGGCACTGCAAGCCGGCCGCTTGTGCTGCAGAGGAATCGATGCTCCACACCCCTGCATGCGTGCGCCAGAGCGGCAACTCCGTCCACTGCTGCACACCCTGCTCGATCAGAAGGTCGTCGGGTGCCCAAACGAGATGTCCCGCCCGCCCCGTAACTTCCAGGCAAGCCGTGAGGAATCCGACCATCGTCTCGCGGCCAATGGGCGCCGTCACGTTGAACGCGGCGCCGCCCGGGGTGGCGGCTTGATCCAGCGCGAAAGCCGCTACGTCCCTGACATCCACGGGCTGAATCGACTTCTCCGGCTGCCCCGGAGCGAGGATCGCCCCGCCCTTCTCTGCCCTATGCAGCCACCATGGAAGACGCCCCACGTACTCGCCCGGGCCCAAGATCACCCCGGGACGGAGGATCGACACCCGCGTCGCACTGAAAGCCGCCAGCGAGGCCCGTTCAGCCCCCGCCTTCTGTCGCCCGTAGTACCAGTCCGGACCATCCCAGTTCGCGGGCAGCCGCCCGTAGTCGGCGTCGGCTTCAGCAGGTCCATCGAGGACCTCAGAGGACTCGGTCAACGGCTCGTCCGGCCAGCCCCGGTACGCATTGACCGTAGAGACGTACACGTACTTGCCTGCTACGGGCTCCAGCATCTTGGCCCCGGCCAGCACGTCTCGGGGCGCCAGCTCGGAGGCCGATGTATCGATCACGGCGTCCCATGGCCCGTGCTCGGCGAGTGCCGCGAGGTCTTCCTTTACCGTGCGGTCCCCGTGAATCTCACGCGTTCCTTCCGGCGCGGTGCCCGACCTTCCCCTGTTGAACGCCGATACTGCCCATCCGCG
Organism: Streptomyces sp. NPDC005266; assembly: GCF_040607655.1. Classification (NCBI taxonomy): domain Bacteria; kingdom Bacillati; phylum Actinomycetota; class Actinomycetes; order Kitasatosporales; family Streptomycetaceae; genus Streptomyces; species Streptomyces sp. NPDC005266. The sequence continues at coordinate 578,379 of NZ_JBEXHC010000002.1, read as the reverse complement.
ATCAAGTGCCGCCTGAGCAACAGCTCGGCCCAAGAACCATGTCCCGCCAAGCACGAGAATCTTCATGACGTTGATCCTGCCCGTAGAAGCCCCGACCGCGCCACGTCACAGATCGTGGGCACGGAGAACGGGCAGGGCGTACCTGAGCGCGACTGCATCCCTGTCCTATCCGTCGAGGACCTCGATCAGCTCATCCGTGACCTCTGGCAAGCGACCGCGCGCCTGGGGCAGTGGCGCAACCGGCTCCCCGCCCCTGCCGACCAATCTCCACTACCGGTAGCGGCGCGCGGGCAACAGCCACGTCGCCGCCATCGCCGCCTCCCCCTCGTCATCCTCGTCTCCGGGGTCATCCGGGGCGGGGGCTTGGCGGACCTGTTCGATCTGCCGCTCGATGCCGCGCAGATTCTCCTGCAGGTCCATGGTCACCACGCCATCGACGGTGACCTTCAACGGATCAGCAAGGAGCTTCGCCCGCCGCTCGCCCAGCACCTCCAGCGCGACGGCGCGCACCGACCGCAGCCGAAAGAACCGGCGCTCCAGATCAGCCAGATCACTAACCGGTCCGAGCTGCGCCAGCAGCCACGACCGCTGGAACTCGTCCACCAGGTCCTCCTTCCCCACACGAGGCACGGCCCGGAGCCAGGGACAACCCCATGGAACCGGGCCGTACGAGCGATCACGACGATGCCGACGAGGATCGGGCTCGCCGCGACGGCGGCTTCTTCGCCCCGCCCCCGCCGGCCTCCTCCTGCTCCGGCTCGGGCTCCGGCTCGGGCTTCCCCGTGCTCGGGTCGGGCTCACCGATAGCGACCGGCACCGGTTCCACTACCGACTCGCAGTCATCAGGTGGCACGTCCCACGCATCCGGGTTCGTGACCAGAGCGGCGATCTCCGACGCTGGGCACTCGCCCGGCAGGAGGATCACTTCCTCCCGCGTGGACGGGTCCTGCACATACACAGCGGCTTTCAGACGTCCCGGCATCACAGCACCTTCGCCACGATGTGTGCGTCCGGCGTGTGCAGCACCGGCATCCCCACGGCGGCGCCCTTGGTGTAGATCTGCACCGGGTCATCCTGGACACTGCGGGTGATGATGAGGCCCGGCGCGTCCTCCCGGATGATCTCCGGGTTCGTACCGCGCGACAGCACCAGGGCCTCGGCCGTCACACCGAGCTGGGCCTGCCCCCACTTCTCACGGTCCGGGGGCACCAGAATCCACAGGTCCTCGGGCAGCACCTTGCGGGGCTTGCCGTCCACCCGCACCTGCGCCTTGTAGAACGTGATCGGCGGCAGCGAGTAGTTGCCGCGCACCACGTTGATCTGCTGCGGGGGCAGCGTCGCCGTTGGCGTCGTCGACGGCTTCACGCTGCCGTAGTACGCCGCCCTGTACGCGTTGTTCGCGGCCAGGTAGCTGAACGCCTTCCGGCTGGTGATCACCAGCTCCGGCTCCGGGGCGCCGATGTCGTCCAGGTACTGGATCCACCGCAGCTCATCGGCGATCTGGTCGGACTCCGGATCCGACCACGGCCGTGCGGCGACCGGCATGTTCTCGGCCGGGACGTTCCAGTCCACCTCCAGCGTCAGCCCGTTCTCCTGCACCAGCTCGAACTTCCCGTCGGCCAGCACGTCGCCGGCCGCCAGCTCCAGCCGCGACCGGATCGCCTCCACATGGCGTTCCACGTCGTCATACAGCAGCTCGATCAGCCGGTCTTGGTCCGAGCCGTGCGACGCCTCCAGCAGGATCTGTTCCTGCTCGGAGATCACGAGCTTCTGGCCCAGCGCAGGCAGCGCCCCCTCACGGGACCGGTACTTCGCCACATTCACGTACCGGCCCGAGTCCCGCGTGCGCCACTTGGCCTCCCGAATCTCCAGCGTCGGGAAGATCGTCTGGGTGAGCAGGAAGTCCTTCGGGCTGGGTATCGCCCTCGCGAACGTCGCCAGGTCCATGACCGAGACGTCCTTCAACAGGTCCTGAATCGTCACAGCTCAGGCCCCGCTCACACGAACCGGATCTGAGCAGCACGCGGGTGCCACACCAGCTGCGAGAGGTCGATGCCGCCCGGAACGACCGCGTCCCACCAGTCGCTTCACATGCGGCAGCGGCTTCGGCGTCGTCGAGATCACAACCTGCGGCGCCTCCGCCTCACGCAGGCAGAACCACAGCATGTCGTAGACCTCCTGCGCGGTGTGCCGCGACCAGGCCGCGTACTCATCGCACCACGCCTTGTCGAACGCCCAGCCACGCAAGTTGTCCGGCGTCTCCGCACCGAACCCACGGATCAGCGTCCCGTTCTGGAACGTCCGGGACTTGTCCAACTCCCGTGCCACCTTCGTGACACTCCGCGCCGGACCGAGATCGCGATACACGGCAAACGCCTCGAACGCCTGGGGAGATTCACCACCCTGCCGCTCCCAGGGATCGGCGACGCCCCGGTCATCCACCGGTTAGCCCTTCCTTCTCCCCATGCGCCACCGATTCCCAGCTACGTCCAGGGCATAAGGGTAGACATCAGCGGGGCGAACCTCTGCCAGAGAGCTACCCGTATCCCTCAGCTACCCAGCCTGTCCGGGCGCACCTCACAAGGCCAGAATGGCCGCTGACGGAGATCAGCGCGCGCACGATGAAAGGATCGATACCCATCACGGAGAAGCCGTCCCCGTGATGGGCTGCACCACGTCATGACCGGCCGCGACGCACCGCGGCCCGCTCGCCGCACTTCGCCCTTCGAGAATCCGATGGGTGAGAAGAGGATCCCATCGGCGCCTCCCACGTCCTGCATCAGCCCGACGAAGGCATCCACGTAACGATGATCGTGTGGCGCCTTGATGACGCTGCCCCCGTGTCAGGGGGCGCCGCCCCGGCCGACCGTGGGGGGTGAGGGTGGCCGGGGCACTGCACGCCCTATCGTGTGAGTAGGGCAGAGCGCGTGTCCGGAAAGCACAACGCCTCGCGCCACGCCCACATCGACCAGCAGTGCCTCGGTCACCAGCCCGAGGCGGCGGCCAGCCCACCGCCACAAGGCACCAGACGATGCGAAGGCTCCTACATCGATTCCGTACAGCCGGCTCTGGCTGACCGACCTCACCACCGCTCTGAGCGGTCAGCGAAGCTCCGCGCGAAGTGCTCAGACCGCTCGAGTGTCACTCTCTTCCCTCCGCGGGTCGGGCACGGCGCCGTGGCGGAGCTGCTCCGGGATGAGATCTCCGTGTCGAGTGCGGAGGTAGTCCAGTGCTTGCTCGAGTGAGGGGTTGTGGGTGATGCCCCTCTTGATGAACTCCAGGCGTTGCTCGGCATCTTTAAGGATCTGTGACCAGGTGCGGACCCACACCCGGACCATTGCGTGGTCCTTGTCGTCCGGCTCGTTGATCAGGCCCTCTGGCTTGCCCCGCTGCCGGGCTCGGGTCTTGATTCTGTTGTCCATGTGGCGGATCACGAGGTAGAAGTCCCAGGTCGTATCGACACCGGCGAAGCGCGGATCGGCGACCACGGCCTCCATGTAGTCCTCGATCTGGGCGACTTGCTCGCGCTTGGCCACGACGGAGGGGGCCTTGAGCTCGACGACGAGGTGGCGTACCCGGTCATGCTCCCTGGATTCTGCGGAGAGCATGAGGTCGACGCGTCCAAATCGGCCGTCTGGGAGTCGTACAGGCCCGTCGGGGGTGGGATCCATGCCGACGGCCCTGCGATGGTGCTCCAAGGCGCGCGTCAGGCCGATCTCGCTGCTGGTCATCATGTTGTACTCCTCGCCGAAGACCCACAGCTCCCTCTCCAGGATCTTGTGGAGGTGATCGCGTTCTTTGACCAGTCCATAGGTCTCCTCATCGAAGACAAGGTGTTCGAGGACGCTCAGGAAGTCCAAGCGGGAGGTGATGAGGGACGTGGCGCGGATGATGTTGGACAGGCTGGTCTGCCGGAGTAGTCCGTGCAGATGGGTGGCATCTGTGGCATCGAGCCGGAGAACCCTCTCTAGGATGTCGATCATCTGATCTGGGTTGTGGCGCAGCGAGTTCTGCAGCAGCGAGAGGGTGAGCTTTTTCTTGGTCCTCTCGGTGGGGATGTGCCGGTGGATGGAGGTGGCGACCAGGTCGAAGGTGGCCTGCTCGGCCTGTGCCTCATCGGAGGTGGCGCGGGCCGGATAGGGGTAGACGTCTTCGCTGATCCAGCGGTCGACGATCAGGCGGCGTTGGCGGCGGCGCTTGTCTTCGAAGTGAGCGAAGATCCAGGCACGTGCGGCTTTGACGAGGGGTTTGAGGGGAGTGTCACCTCCTAGGGTGATGAGGGCCATCTCGTTGCGGTGCCGTGGCATCGGTTCCCATAGGACGTACGCGGTGTAGGAGAAGTCGGCGTCCGAACTGACGGCGTCGATGGATTCGACTGGGGTGTTGGCGGCGTCGCAGAGAGCGATGGTGCGTTCGTTGCCGGAGTGCCACTCGATCAGGCGCAGTCGCGCCTGCTGCGTCTCGCCGTCGTATTCGAAGCTAAGGTTCTCTTCCCACTATTCGTCGCGAATGTGGGTGCGGGGGTCGATCACCTTGCCGTCGTAGGTGACGCGGACGTCGGGGAAGGTGAGCAGATAAGGCGCGAGACCTGCGGTGATTTGCGCGGCGGCCTTGGGCTCGAGGAGCCGGTCGACGTGGCGGGATTGTTTGCCCCATAGCTCCACACGTGTGCCCGTGTCCGCCATAGGGTCGGTGGTCGGCTGGAAGTCGATGTCCCATTCGGTCCGCTTGCTGATCTCCGACTCGATCGTCGTGCGCATCGGCGTCCCATCGACCGTGCGGGCTAGGCTGGTCAGCGGGTGTAGTGGCGAGACTCCCCCTCCTCCCCCAAGGGCCGGCGATCCAGACTACGTGAGCCCGGAGATGCGTCAATGCAACGCCGCGATTACAGAATTGCTCAACAGGGACGGAAACGAAAGCAGTGAGGCGCTCGTGCAGAATACCAGCGAGGTAGACTATCCCGCCACGCTCCGCAATGGGATCAAGTCCGGCGAGTTTCTGACATATGTCGGAGTCGAGACCGTTAGCATTCCGGGGATCGATTAAAATCATTCCATAGTTGAGGTGGAATTTGGCAACAGCGGTAGTTACACTTTCAAGCTCATCAAGCAAGGTGGTGAATGGTTGATCGATGGATCGACTTGCTACCACCACTGCGGATAGCCCCAGCCGGCTCCGTGGACGTCGCCCGCGCCCTGGCCGCCATCCGCGGAGCCGTGGCCGCCGGCACCGAGACGTCTCACACGCGAGACACCACCCGGCCGCCGCGGCCGCGCTCGACTACGGCCTCTCCCAGCGCGCCCTGATCGCCGTCTCCGGCCGTACCGGCGACGTCGCAGGCTGATCCCCGCCGACTCGCCGCACTCGTCCACAGCGGCCTCCAGGCCCTCGATGAGCCCATGGTGCGCGCGGTGGTCCGCCAGGCCGTCCGCGACGTACGCACCGCACCGCCCCGCCCCCGCCGCCCGCCGAACCGCCGGCGGATCCCGCGGTCGCCGAACTCCGCCGCGTCGTCGACGACCTCGCCGCCAGCACGCACGCGATCGGCGAGCTGATGCTCGAAGTCGCGCTGGCCTACCTGTCCGACACCGAGGCGGCCGACGTCCTCGCCCTGCTCTGTGAGGAGATCGGCGAGCCCCTCGAGCACGGCCTGGCCGCCCGCGGCTACGCGATGTCCGGGGACCGCCGCGCCCTGCACCGCACCGTCCTCTGACCGCCGCCGCTCGCGGGCACTCGGCTTCCGCTGTGAGTCACACACCCTGTTCTCCCTGGTGGGCCGGGTGCGCTGTGAGGCTGTCAGGTGTGAAGCGAGGGCCTGCGGCGGGGACCTGGTGCTGCTCCTGGTGGTGGTGCAGCGCAGCATTTGCATGGGCCCGCGTAGCACAAGGCTGCTGCACGGGTCGGCGGCCGGTCCCGCGGTGGTGCAGCGGGTGGCGCCGGTTTGTTCTGCTGCTCCAGAACGGTCCGGTGTAGCTGGTGCTACCGGCGTGCTGCTCCGTCCCGGCCGGGAACGACGACGGCGCCCTCCCGGTCGGGGGGCGCCGTGATGGTGCGCGGAGTCGACGGCGGTCAGCCGGCTAGCCGGAGGGTGGGACGGGCCTCGGGGGCGGGGGCGTCCTCGCCGCCGTCCGGGTCGGGGTCGAGGTCGGTGCCGGTGCGGGCGTCTCGGGCCCGCGGGGGCCGGATGTCGCCGGTGGGGAAGTTCAGCGGCCACACGAACGTGTCGAGGTCCTTGAGGTGGTTGACCATGTGGGTCAGCGACTCGTAGCCGGCCAGCAGCGGGTGGATGAGCACGGTGCCCTTGCGCTGCCGCTCGCTCAGGATGCCCTTGTCTCGCAGCTGGCCGATCGCGCGCGAGACGACGGACTGGGTGAGCCCGAGGCGTTCGGCGATCTCCTGCTGTCGGATGCGGACCAGGCCGCCGGGCTCCTGGCGGGCGGTGAGGACGCCGAACACGTCGCGGACCGTCGGCGACAGGCACGCGTGACGCCGATGGCTGATCATCGTCTCGTGCTGGCCGCGCGCCGGCCGCCACAGTGACGCAATGGACGCAGGACTCGCCGCCGTTCTCGGCGCCACCGGCGGAGCTCTCAGCACAGCGGTGACGGGTGCCACCGCCGCGCTCCTCAGGATAGCCGGGCATGAGACGTGTCTGACAGACGGTGCGTCTGCCTGGTATTGGGGTTGACGGGAATCGCGTCTGAGCCCCGGATCAGGGGTGTGTCTCCCCAGGCCGTGGTTCTTAGGTGTGATTCGAGGCTGGTGCTTCAGGGGCGATGTGCCCAGAACAAAGCATGTCCGCCTTCACCTTCAGGGACAAATTCTTCGCGGTCGACGATCAGGCCGGCTTGTGTGAGCCAGGTGCGATTCGTTGCGGCGTCCGCGTGGCTCCACCACATGGCGGCCCCTCCTTCGAGCCAGTTGTCCTCGGTTCCGGTCCAGGCGTCGTGCCCGGTGGTTCCCAGGAAACAGCCGCCGGGGCGGAGCCAAATGGCGATCCGTTTCAGCATGGGGAGTTGTTCCTCAAGGGGAACGTGGATGAGTGCGTAGAAGGAGACGACGGCGTCGAAGGACGCGGCAGGGAAGTCCGCTGTCGTGGCATCGGCATGGATGAACTCGGCTTCCGACACAAGTTGTCGCGCCCTGCTGATCTGCACCTCGCTGATGTCAATACCAGTGACACGGTGTCCAGCTGTCGTCAGCGATCGAGCCACTGGAATGCCGCATCCGCAGCCCAGGTCCAGCACCGAGCTCTCGGTCGGGATGCGGCTGCACAATTCGCTGATCCACGGTTGATACTTCGTCTCGGCAGCGTATGCCTCCTCGTAGTGACGGGAGAGCGCGTCATAACCACCCCCGCACCACGCCAGTGTCGACCCCGATGGGCGGCTGACTGCGCCTACACCGAGAACGGCCGGGACTCTCGGTGGTCCAGTCGCCGTCGAAGAGCGCGGCGACCAGGCGGGCGTGGCCGTCGGAGAGTTGCCCGGAGGGCGGGTCAGCATGCGCGGGCTGGGCCTCGCGGGGCACCCAGGGAAGCGGCGTCGGTACAGACCCGTGGGCGGGGCGGTAGGGGGCGGGTTTGGGTGCCCTGGAGAGCGGGTCAGAAGTGGGTGGTGATGCCGAAGGCCTGTCGGAGCTGCTCCATGTCGTGACGGTCGCGATCGGCCGGTTCGTAGTCCTGGTGGAAGTAGACCTGCTGATCGGCCGACAGGCAGGGGACGGCGGTCCCCTGGATCTGGGAACTCACCATGCGCAACGGACGACCCGCCACCATCCCCCACCCGACCACCCCTGGCCCCACAACACCCGCTACCCCAAAGCCGCATGAACCACCACTACCCTCCCGCCCCACGCCGGAACGCAGCGCGGTAATCCCGCGGCCGACAACCGGTCCGGCGCGCGAAGACGGCACTGAAGGTGCTCGGGTCCGCGTACCCAAGCTCGGCGGCAATGCCTGCGACGGTCCTGTCCGTGTTCTCCAGAAGGAGCCGAGCGCGCCGGACCCGTGCCCACTGCAGGTACTCGAGCGGAGACTGCCCGGTCTCCTCGCCGAAGCGACGGAGCATCGTCCGGGTGCTCACATGGAACTCCCGGGCGAGAGCGGACAGGTCGTAGCGGGTCCCGAGACGCCTGTCGAGCCACCGCTTCACCCCGAGTGAGAACTCACGCCCCAGCTCAGGCAGCAGGTCCAGGTCGACATACGGGGCCTGGGAGGAGCGGGCGTCGTCGAGCAGCGCGATGCGGGCGATGTTGCGGCCGACACGGGAACCGTCATGTTCGCGGATCAGCTGGAGAGCGAAGTCGTACATGGCGCTGAAGCCCGCGGTCGTCGTCACACCGCGATCGGTGACCACCAACTGATCCGGACGCACCTTCACCTTCCCGCTGCGACTGGCCAGTTGGTCCGCGAAGAGCCAGGACGTCGTGGCTTCCCGTCCGTCGAGCAGACCGCCCTCGGCGACCAAAAAGGCTCCTACGCAGATCGATACGACCGCCACGCCGGCGGCAGCCTGGGCCCGGATGGTCGCCACCTCGGGCTTCAGTTCGGCGAGCGTCGCATCGAGATCGGTGTCGGGCGAGAGCTCGAAGCCCGGCACGATCAGCACATCCACGGGCCGCATCACCGACACGTCAATGGCTGAACCGCCGGACGCTCGTACCCTGCGCCGAGGCGAGACGACGGACACCTCGTAGGAGGGCCGGGACGCCCCTTGGGCTGCGGCGACGCGGTTGGCCATGGCCAGCAGGTCGGGAACGCCGTATACCTCGGACGCAAAACAGCCGGGATATGCCAGTACCCCTATGCGCAGCGCGTCCACGGCCCCTCCAACGCTCGAACGAATGGCGACATCACCCTGCTGGACGGCGATATCGCCGCTTCGCGCCGGGACAGTCTCCCGACAGACTCCCGTCATGACAACCAAGCGACCGCAACGCCACTCCCCCGAGGACGACCCGCTGGACGACTTCTCCCGAAGGATCGTGACCATCGACGGCGTCGCCAAGACCGTCCACGTCATCGGGTCGGGTCCGGCCGTCGTCCTGATGCCCGAGATGCCGGGCATCAGCCCGGACGTCGCACGGCTTGCGCGCTGGTTTGCCGCGGCCGGCTTCTCCGTCCACCTGCCCTCCCTCTTCGGCATCGACGGTGCCTACCCGACCGCCGATGAAGGAAAAGCCGTGGTCCGCCGCGCCTGCGTCAGTGCCGAGTTCCGGGCCTTCGCGGGTGGCGGCACCAGCCCCGTCGTCAGCTGGCTCCGTGGGCTGGCGCGCATCGCGCACGCGGAGTGCGGCGGACCGGGCGTCGGTGCGGTCGGGCTCTGCTTCACCGGCAACTTCGCGCTGACCATGGCGCTCGAACCGGCGGTCATCGCCCCGGTGGTCAACCACCCCTCGCTCCCCCTCGACGACCCCGCCGGGCTGGAGATCGGTGACGAGGACGCCGACTCTCTGGCACGACGCGTCGCCCGTGACGATCTGCGGGTGCTCGCCTACCGCTTCGAGGGCGACAGATGGTGCACGGGACAGCGCTTCGCCGCCTACCGGGCACTGCTCGGCGACGCATTCGACGGTCGCGTGCTGCCGGCCGGCGCAGCGAACCCGGAGCCGCCGCCGTTCTTCCGTGATGTCGTCGGATGCGCGCACAGCGTGGCGACTGCCCATCTCGTCGACGAGCAGGGCCACCCGACGCTGCGTGCCCGCGACGAGATCATCGCATTCCTCGCCGAACGCCTCCGCCCCGACCGGACACCCGTCGGTGCCCCGTCCTCTCCGGGGGCACCGCACCACCCGCGGTCATAGTCTGTCGCCATGCAGGAGACGTCGAAGCAGGAGACGTCGAAGCCCAGGTCGTGGCAGGAGATGCGCGAGTGGCAGATCGGACTGCTCGAACGCGACACGGGTGAACCGCTCGGGGCGTTGACGGAGCGGATCCGCCGCCAGGCACCTGCCACCGATCAGGAACTGCGGGCCTGGCCGAGCTGCTCGACATGACCGTCCAGGCGCGCAAGACCTTCGTGGCACTGGTCGGCCCGAAGCGGACCTTCGCCAGAATCCGGGCCGCCACCCGCATGCGCGTCGACGCGGGCCTGCGCATGCCGGGCGCGGAGCCCGACGGGCGGCTGCTGGCGGCGAAGGGTCTCGGGGACGAGATGGCACTGTCAAGCTCCGCACCGACCCCGGCCACGCCACCGCGCTCCTGCGCGCCCTGACCAACCTCGAAGTCAACCGGTGACGGACGATCAAGACCGCAGACTGCCGCCCGCGGCCAGCGTGAGCACCCTGGTCGAGCGCCACGTCAGCCCCTCCGACCAGCACGTTCGAAGATGGCGAACCTTCCCTGTTGACGAAGAACCCACCAGGACCACGATCCGGCTGCGGCCAGCCACCACATCCCTGACCGCTTCGTCCAGCACGCGGTCATGGTCACGCCGCACGTACCCAGGCAGCGGCCGGGTACCGGGCACATCGGAGCCGTCAACTGCCTTGCTGTGCCCGGCCGGGTGGATCTCCAGATCGTGCGGTTCCCACTCCGTGATCAACCTTCCAGGCCCCGGCCGGTCATTGACCCCGCTCCGGGCCGCCTCCCGCTGCAGCACCAGCAAATCCTCGCTGGGCAGCTTCAAGGCTTGGGCCAGCGCGGCCACGGTCTTTGCCGAGGGGACCGGCCCATCGGTCTGGAATGCCTGCGACACGGTCGTGCGTCCCAGCCCCGCCCGTCCAGCCAGAGCCGTCTTGTCCAACCGCATGCGGGCCAGACCGCTGCTCAGCATCCTGCGCAGTTCGGCGAGTGCCGGATTGTTTCCGTTCTGCTCGTCGCGCACGTGCTTGTCCCCGGGCCGTTATGTGTTCGCCGGTGTTCATCTTCGTCCCGGCGAACCCCGGCGAACACCACTTCCGCGACCTTCGTCCACGTCAACGCCCCTTCGTGTACTGGGAGTCTGCCGTGACCGTCGCCGTCGTCCTCCTCGCCACCGCTCTCGTGATCGTCGTCGCGCTGCTGGCCGCCGCCGGCGCGGGCAAACTCGCCCGCATGGACGGCGCGACCTACCCCACCGCACTCCCCCGCGCCACCGTCGCCTTCGCTGCGGTCATTACCCTCGCCGCCACCGCGGCCAGCGTCTTCGTCACCCTCCTGACCTGACCACCATGGATCTGGGGCAGGCTCGCGTGGTGGACATCCTGCCTGCGGTCTATGCGACTGTCCCGCCAACCATCGAGCGGATCTACATCACTGCCGGAGATCCGTGGCACCGCGGCGCGCAGTCATGAGTTTCTGCGGGACGCGGTCGCCGCGCGGCTCAACGCCCCACTGCCCGAGGACTGGCAGGTGGAGTCCCGCGCAACGAGGACCGGCCGACCGGACACCTGGTCCCCCTCCCCCGCAACTCGGTGGCAGCGCGGCAGCCCGCCTGTGGAAGGCGCTGCACGAGCACTGGTCTCCGCGATACGGCGCCCGCCAGGTCATGGCGGTGTGCCGGGTCTCGGCTCGGGTGATTGGGGCGCGGTGGCAGCGGTGGCGGCCGCGGGGGGCTCGGAAGTGGCGGGGACCGCGGACGGAATCCGGGCGAGGTCGTGCAGGAGAAGAGTGCGGTCCGGTACCGGGAGCTCCTTGGCGGCCTGCAGGACCCTGGCGGCCACTGCCGCTGGCCTGGCTAAATCCGCTGGCCTGCGCGCCTTCGCCCTGCTCGGCGTCGTTCAACTGGGCCTGGCCGTCATTCCCGCTGTGGCCCGCTACGCCGAGACACGGCGGCACCTCGTCTTCCGCAGGGAGCTTGCGTGGTGAGCCAGTCACCGGGATGCGCTTGCTGGGCTGGGATGGCGTCCTGCCACTCTAGGTGGTCACAACGGTCGTGACGGCACCCGCCGCCGCAGACGTCGAACGCCTGCTGACTTGCGCCGTTGTGACGCGCGTGTGAGGAGTTGCGGTCAGGAAGCAGCGCTGATTGATCATGGTCGGGAGCTGCGTGGAGTATCCGACAGCCGATGGCATGATCCGACTCCTTCCGGGCAGGTGACGGCAGTGCAGTCCACTCATTCCCAGCTCGTTGGACGGGTTCGCCATGCCCTGAAGCTGGCGGGCTTCCATGTCGTCGATGAGGCGGATGACACCACGGCGGGGCTGAGGGTGAGCGAGGCGGCGGCGGGCGTGCTGGTGAGCTGGACGGCGTCGCACGGGTTCACCGCGTTGGCGGCGGATCAGCGTGGGGCGTCCAGCGAAGGGATGCGGGTGGTGGTGCAGGCGGCGATGGCGGGCCTGCTGGTTCAGTGCGGGCACACGGTGGTGGAGGCTCCGGACGGGAACGGCATCGTGGTGCTGGCGGAGGGGTCGGCGGGCGGTGCGTGACCGCCTGCCCCAGTCCCACCCGGTCACAGCTGGCGGCCGGCAGCGTCCCCGCCGGGGTCGTCGGCCAGCACGATCATGGTGGTGATCCGCTTGCCCACCGGTTCGCGGTGGATGGCGAAGCTCTGGCCGACGGCCATGACGATCTCCAGCCCATGCCGGCCGATGCGGGTCGGGTCGGGCGCGAGGATCGCGGGCGGGGTGGGATTGCTGTCCCAGACGGTCACTTCGATGGCGCCGCCGTCGATCTCCAGGGTGAGCAGGCAGGGACCGGGCGCGTACTTGCGGGCGTTGGTGACCAGCTCGCTGACCACGAGCTGCACCATGTCCATCGCGCGTGCGGACACCGGCAGCCCGTGCACGGCCTGCACGTCAGTGAGGAAGGTGCGGGCCAGGTCGCGGGCGACGGCGATGTCCTCGCTGCCCTCGAATGCGCCGGACGCCGCTATGACGTCCCCCAGTAGCGACTGCTCGTCCTCGCCGCCTGCTGTCTGTTCCATACCGGTCCGCCTCGCCCCCGTACCCAAACGTTTACCCCGTACCTTCACATCAGGCGTGGGCGGCTCGGGCAGGGGGGTGGTGTCGGAGCCGTCTGCGCGGGTCTCGGTGTCGGGTCTGGGTGTCGTCGCCCTCGCTCGGGCCGAGCCGCCCGCCGAAGGGGCCGTCCTGGCCGGGCAGGGCCTCGAGAGCTGGGCGCCCTCACGCTGGACATACGCAGTCGCCGATCAGCCTGTCGTCCGTGCCTGTGCCCCATACCCGTGATCTCAGCCTGCCTGAGCTCTGGCAGGCAAAAAGAGGCTGGCGACGTTGACACACAACCTTCACAAGACCGTCTGAACAGCACTGCACGGCGCTGTCCGAACTCCACCGGGCAGACTGTCTTGGAACCAGCGCTGTATCGCGGACCGATGGCCGGTGTTCATGGCACGGCGCATCTGGTCACTCGGGCCGTTCAGGGTGAGCTTGGAGTTGCAGCCAGCAGTGCCGGACATGTTCTTCGGCGTCCTTCACGGCTGCCCTTGCGGACTCGTCCGACGCGGGAGGCGGGATCATATCCGGTGCGTGTGCGGTGCGGCGCCACGGGGGGCGGGCGGAGCCGGCGCCATGGCTCTTTCGTGACGGGTGGGTGGCGGCCCGCCGGGTGGCCAGGATGAGGCCGAGGGCGGCTACGGCGGTCAGGGCGGACATCGCGTGGGATGCGGACACGGCGGTGGAACCATTTCCTGCGGGGGAAGACCTGGACGGGGGTGCCGGTATCCACGTCACACCGGCACCCCCGGTCGGTCACCTGCGTCAGCCGGGCCAGGTGCCGGTCAGACGGCGTGTGGTGGCGGCGCCGGCTCGGTCGACGGCGGCCTTGACCCCAGCGAAGATCGCGCCCTGCAGTGTGGCGGCGATCAGCACCTCTGTCCAGGTGCGGTCCTCGTCGGTGGCGTCGGGGGCGTCCTCGTCGTGGCCGAGCATCTTCCACGCCCGCTTGAACACCGCGCCGGCGAGCATGCCGCTGACGGCTCCCAGAGCGAGACCGACCGGCTTGTAGGCGATCTTCGAGGCTTTCATCCGCTCACCCCTTCCGGCGACGGCACGCCAGCCACACCAGGACGGCCACACCGGCTGCCGTCAGCAGCAGGGTGCGGTTGTCCCGCGCCGCCTGTGCCCCCAGGGCCGCCTTCTGCCGCACCGGTTCGGGTGCCTTCTCCTGCAGCAGACTGGTGGCCTGGGCGGCCTTGGCCCGGGCCTGCCCGGCAGCGGATGCGGCCTTGTCCTTCACCGGGTCGGGGATCTTCTCCCGCACCTGGGCTGCCGTATGGGCGACCTTGGCCTGCAGCTCCCCGGCCTTGGCGGCTGCCTGCTGCTTGACCTCGGCTGCCTTCTCCTGGGCGCGGGCCTTGACGTCCGCCTTGGCGGCCAGCGCCTCGACCGTCTGTCCGAGCTCCTCCCGGGTGTGGTCGACCTGCTCGCGCAGCTCCTCAGGGCTGGAAGCGGTTGTCTGCTCGTGGGGCGGCTGGGTCATCGCTGTGCACTTCCCTTGATCTCGGCTACATCGGCCTTCACGCTCTCCACCGTTCGTTCGGGCGTCGGCGGCGCGCCTTCCTTGATCTGCTTCTTGCCGCTCAGGGCCATCACAGCGGTGATCACACCCAGCAGCGCCGTGACGATCAGCGCCGCCGCCCATACCGGCAGCGGCACCGCGAGGACGGCGATCGCGGTAGCCACCAGGGCCTGCAGCATCAGGAAGCCGACCACCCCGGCGCCGCCGAACAGGCCACCGCCTTTGCCGTAGCGTTTGCCTTTCTCCTTCATCTCCGCCTGCGCCAGCCTCATCTCGCCGCGCACCAGCTCCGTCAGCTGCTGCGACGCGCGCTGCACCAGCTCGCTCACCGGCTCGTCGGTGCTCTGCGTACTACTGCCCCCGCCAGGGGGTGGCTGGATCGTCGACACGACGATCACCTCCCGTCTTCTGTGCTCTGAGCAACGACGGGCCGTGCAGGGCCCGTCGCGTGTGTACGCGAGTACCCCGAACTGACCAGATCAGGGCACCGCGTCGGCGCGGTACGCGAGCGAAGGGATGGAGCCGCGTGCGTGTGGGTTACCCGCACGCACGCGGTCCTGGTGCGTGCGGCGGCCGCCGGGGTGGCTTGTCCGCGTATGCCTGGCAGTTGGGGCTGCCGGACACACGAGCCGGCTCGCTCATGCACGTCCCGAGCGGGCCGGCGCAGGCAGCAGACTCCAGCCGGGTGCTGACGTCAGGCATGACTGGTGATTCGGCCATAGGCCGCTCATCACCGTGAGGCCGCAGGGTCACGGGCAACGGCCGCTAGAGCCAAGAGCACGAGACCAGGCGCAGGGCGCGGTGGGTGAGCCAGGCGCTGGCTAGGCCGATGGCGGCGCCGGCGGCGACGTCGCTGGGGTAGTGGGCGCCGCTTTGCACGCGTTCGACGGCCACCATGGCGGCCGGTACCGTGCACAGGACGCAGGCCAGCGGCCACGTGGGGGCGACGCCGGAGGTGAAGGCGACCGCGGCGGCGGTATGCCCTGAGGGGAAGGACGAGGAGTCGGGACGGTCCTCGACCTCGTCGTGCGGGAACCACTCCTTCGGCGGCCGTGGACGCTCGGCCAACTGCTTGCACACCGCGTTGGACACCAGTTGCGCCACGGCCACAGCAGCCAGGCCCGCGGCGGCGGCCCTGCGACCGCGCCAGCCGCCCCTCCAGGCCATCACCGCGGCCGCGCCGCACCACAGCTTGGTTCCCTCCGCCGCCTCCTCCACCGCCGACAGCGTCCGGTGAAGCCCGGGTGAGGCACTGGCAGCGAGTCGCTTGGTCAGTCTCCGGTCTGTCTCACGAAAGCGTGCCATCACATCCATGGCCTGCGAGTATCCCGTAGATCACCAGTCATGCCACGCCAGAGACCACGTACGGTGCCGCGGCACGGTCAGGTTGGCTGTGGCCGGGGAGAAGGGGAGTCGTTTGTCTGCGGCTTCGGGAGTCAGCGTGCTGTGCGGGAGCCCCTGCTACCAGGAGGCGGCCACCGCGAGGGCAGTCGAAGCAGAGGAGGGCTCGGGGACTTCGCGTTCCCAGGGCCCGTCCCTGGCCACCGACCCAGCAGGCGCGCAAGGCGGCCACCGCTGGAAGCAGCGCGTGACTGGCGAAGTCACGTGCATCAGCCCATCGCGTGCGCCTGCGACTGGCCATCTCGTGTCGACATGACGCCACTCCTCGCGTGCATGGCCACTCACGTCTCCTCCAGGCGGCGCACGTCCTCCTCATCCCACGTGCGGGTGTCGCGGGGCTGGGTGTAAGGCTCGGCCTCGGGCGGATGGCCGCCGGCGATGGCCCGCTGCCGTACCGTCTCCGCGTCGAACTCCAGACCCAGCAGGATCACCAGATTGGAGATCCACAACCAGACGAGGAAGACGATGACACCGGCCATCGTGCCGTAGGTCTTGTTGTACGAGGCGAAGTTGGCGACGTAGAATGCGAAGCCGGCGGAGGCGATCATCCAGATCACCAGGGCCAGGAAACTGCCCGGGGTGACCCACCTGAACCCCCTCACCTTCGCGTTGGGGCTCGCCCAGTAAAGGATCGCGATCATCACGGTGACCAGGACGACGAGGACCGGCCACTTGGCGATCGACCACACCGTCAGCGCCGTGTCCCCGACCCCCAGCGCCTGCCCGGCCCGGCGGGCCACAGAGCCGGTGAAAACCACGATCAGCGCGCTGATCACGGCCAGCACCATCAGCACGACCGTGACCCCGACCCGCACCGGCAGTACCTTCCACACCGGGCGGCCCTCGGGTATGTCGTAGACGGCGTTGGAAGTGCGGATGAACGCCGCCACGTAGCCGGACGCCGACCAGATCGCCAGTGCCAGACCGGCGAGGGCCATGACCGACCCGATACCGGCGTTGCCCTGCAACTGCTCCACGGCCCCGGTGATGATGGTGCGGGCGGAGCCGGGGGCGAACTGTTTGAGGTTGTTCAGCACCGTGTCAGTGGCCGACTTCCCGGCGATGCCGAGCAGGGAGACCAGCGCCAGCAGCGCCGGGAACAGCGACAGCACCCCGTAGTACGTCAAGGCCGCGGCGCGGTCGGCCAGTTCATCGTCCTTGAACTCCTTCAGCGTGCCCTTGAGGACTTTGCCCCACGACCGCTTGGGCAACTCGGTCGGGGCATCCGGTGCCCGCTGTTCGACCTCCGGCCCCGGACCGGCGCTCTCCGGTGCAGGCACCTCGTCATCGCGGTCGGCGTCTTTTCCTGGATGCAGTTTCGCCATACCCACTGAGTAACCCCAACGCCGGGCCCCTAACGCCCGTTCGGCAGCCTCGGCCATCCCCGATCAGGCCGACGCGAAGGTCCCCACGGATCAAGCCGAGGCTGCCGAAGGCGTGGAGGAACGAGCGCCTGGAGGCCACGCTGGAGGCGTCGGCCAGGCCGTCAGCTCGCCACTACGCCGCGGCTGCCCTGGTGGGCGCGGCAGCGCGCTGGGTGACCTGATGCTGGGATGCGGGCCCGCAGTCAGCCAAGGGCCCGCCACGCGGTCAGTGTCGCGTCTCCCACCACAGGATCAGCAGCGTTAAGGCGCCGCTGCCCAGCTTGCACGCCACGCCCTGAAGGAAGTGATGTGGACACTGTGTTCACCGCTTCCGGCCCATTTCCGCAGGTGAAAGCGGATGGACGGGCGGCGCGGGCCACGGCGGCGGGTCCCCGATCCGCTCGCGGCCCGCCTGGCGGGGGTTTTGAGGTGGTAAGAAGCCGCAGCAGCCGTGTGCCGGAGCCTCATTACGGGGTCCTGGCCCCGTCGGCCGTGGTGTGCGCTGGGCTGGAGGCGCGGGGGCTGTTGCGCCCGGCACGGCTCAGTCGTCGCAGTGCTGTCTCTTGCCTTCCCCTGTCCGTGCTTGTCCCGGCTTTCGTGGTCCTGGTCGTCATCGCGTTCCCGTGCGGGCGGCACGGTGACGGTCGAAGTGGCAGAGGATGCGGCCGGGGACGGGGGCCGGGTTGCGGGTACGGAGGCGGCCGTAACCGGGCTGGCCGTCGCCGGGGCGGGCGAGGATGGCGACGAGGGGGCGCCGTCGCCGGATCACATCGACGTTCCCCGTGCTGCTGCGGCAGCGAAGAGCGCCAGGCCGATGCCGCAGAACGTGGCGTGGGTGGCCAGTCTGCGGCGGCCGCGCGGGCGGGAGTGCGTCGCGCCCCGGGATCGACGGGACCGCGGGCCGGGAGCCATGGGCGGCGCGGGCATGGTCGCGGTGCTGCCCGGTGCGGGCGGGGTCGGCGTCCGGTGAGAGCCGGCGAGCCAGTAGGCCGCCTGCTCGGCGGTGGGCCGGTGCGCCGGGTCCTTGGCGAGCAGGAGCAGCAGCACGTAGTCGAAAGAGTGAGGCCAAGAACGCCGATGCGGCCCGCTCCGGGTCGGCCGGGCCGGCGCCGAGGAGATCGGTGGCCGCTTGGGCATGAGCGGCGACGGAGGTGCGGGTGGCTGCGGTGACCCACACCAGCAGATCCACTTCGTCCCTGTCCCATGTCGCGCGGGCGCGGTTGGCCGCCAGTTGTGTCGTGCCGACCCCGCCCATGCCGGCCAGTACCTGGCCCAGCACGACCGTGCCGCCCTCGGTCACGGCCTGCTCTGGCTGCGCGGCGACGGCACGGTCCTGGAAGCAGTCACCTGTCGAGGCAGCACTCCCCCTTGGTGTCGGCCGCTCACCACCGACCGCGGCGCGGCATACTACGCGCTCTGCCCACCAGCGGCTGCCCAACAGCCGGGCGGCGTACCGTGGTTGTCAGTGGTCAGCTGAACGTGTTGCAGCCGGCGACGCGGCCGGTGCGGTAGCCGGTGGAGAACCATTGCCGGCGCTGGCTCGCGGAGCCGTGGGTCCAGGTGTCGGGTGTGACCTTGCCCTGGTAGCGCTGCTGGATACGGTCGTCTCCGACGGCGGCGGCCGCGTCCAGCCCGCGGTTGATGTCGTCCTTCGTCACGTCGGTGATCAGTGGCTTACCGCTCTTGGGGCCGGGGGTGGTGGTGGCGTGGTGGGCCCACACTCCGGCGTAGCAGTCCGCCTGCAACTCGAGTTTCACCGAGCCGCTGTTCTGGCCCTTTCCGCTGCCGCGGGAGATCGTTCCGCTGAGGTCCTGGAAGTGGTGGCCGTATTCGTGCGCGATGACGTAGGCCTCGGCGAACGGGCCGCCCTTGGCGCCGAACTTGCTGCTCAGGTCGTTGAAGAAGCCGAGGTCGAGATAGACCTTGTCATCGGCTGAGCAGCAGAAGGGGCCGACGTCGGAAGTCGCGTCCCCGCAACCGGTGTTCACACTGCCGGTGAACAGGAACGTCGGGGCCTGCTGGTAGGGCTTGCCGGCAGCTGTCTGCGTCTGCTTCCAGAACGCCTGCACGCTGTCGACCACGGCGACGATCCGGCACGCCTCCTTGCGGTTGGCGTCGGCACCGGTCCGGCAGTCCGCCGCGAGGTCCGCGGCTGACGTGCCGGACGAGGACGTGTCGCTGCTGCCCGAGCCGAACATGCCGGGGTCGACACCCAAGAGCACGGACGCGACCAGCACCACGAGCCCGACCAGTCCCCCGCCGATGGTCTTCCCGCCGCCCGGGATCCCGCTCAGCGCACCTCCCCGACCGTCCTCGACCTCGGACGTGTCCAGAGCAGCATCGTCGTCGAATTGCATACACCCTCCCTCAAGCAGCACGCCGGACCGCCCCGCGTCGTCCCGCTCGCCTACCCCGTACGAGGACATCCCCATCCCGTCCTCTTCCTGCTCCGCCTCATGGAGGAGCAGGCCCGGCGACGCCGCGACGCCGCACTATGGGTGAACGGCGTTCCTCTCCGTTGTTCAGCTACGCGCTGGAGGTGGAGCCGATCACAGCTTGAAAACCACTCCACGCCAGATCCATCCCGCGCCGAGGACCGTGTTGCGCAAAGGGTTCTTCATCTCCCGCGAGTCGAAGCCGAACGTCTGAACCCTTTGCCGGCGGCCGTCGGGCCCCTGTTCGTTGGTCCACCGCTTGGAGACCGTGGTCGTCGGCCCGCGGTTGTACTTGCCCGAAGTGGCGACTTTGGGCGTGGTCCCGACCCATGTCACCTCCCACTGCTCGTCGAGGGTGCGTACCTCGTGTTTCTCCGGGACCAGGCGCATGCGGATCCGAACCTGGCGGTCCAACTGGCTCCGGGCGAAGAAGGTTTGCCAGGCGGGTTCCTGGATTCGCCACTCGGCCACCAGGTCGGCCTTCTCCTCCGGGCGGGCGTCGCGTACGACGAACGGCACGTCCGGGCCGTTGAGCGCGAGCAGCGCGGCCCGCAGATGCGTGGCAGGCAGCGCCGCGACCCCGCTATCGGGGTATTGAGTGCCGGTGTACTTGTCCCAGAAGCGGCCCATCGCTATGCCTCCGCCCCGGTATCGGGGCGAACCGTGCGCAGGAACTTTTGGAAGTCACCCACAACGCTGTCCTCCTGCTCTGCGGTGGAGGTCAGGATCAGTCGGACCACCGCGCGCTTGTGCGGACTGTCCGTGTCCAGCATGGCCAGGTAGACCTGGGACTGCACGAGCTCGCGGCGTGCACCGTCGGTGACGGCCGACAGGGTCAGCCTCTGCGCCAGGCCGGGCGCGGCTTCAGAGCCGAGCTCGCGGCGGCTGGTCACCACCACCGACTCGGCGACCTCATGCAGGCGCTCCACCGCCTCGTCGGCCATGTCGGCCAGCGTCGCCTCATCCGGCCGGAAGTCACCGTCGATGGTGATGTTGGCCGTGAACCCGGAATCTGGCTGCCGATGCAGCGCGGTGAAGGCCACACCCGGAGGGCCGACCTCGTCCGGAGAGGCAGGTTGCCAGCCCTCCGGCAGGCTGAACTCGATCGGCACCGGCGGTGTTGCAGGCATCTCACGCCCTCCTTCCACGGGCAAGTACATCAGTCGAACAATCCCACGACGCCGTCCTTGAAAGTGCCGGCCGCGTCACCCACGGAGTCCGCGGTGTCACCCACGAAGTCGGCCGCGTCACTCGCGGCGTCGGAAACCTTGCCCGGGTCTATTGTGATTATCGGACGAGCAGTGGACCCTGATCGAGCCGGTGATCACCGCATGGGAGGACCGGCACCGCTCGGTCAGCGGCCATCAGGGCGCCTATGACATGCGGGACATCGTGAACGCGATCCTCTACCAGGGGCGAACCGGATGCCAGTGGGCCTATCTCCCGCACGACCTGCCGCAGAAGAGCGCGACGTACTACTACTTCGCCGCCTGGCGCGACGACGGAACCGATCAGGCCATCCACGAGCTCCTGCGCTGCCAGGTCCATGAACGCGCCCGGCGATTAGAGGACCCGACTCTGGTGGTGCTGGACACGCAGAGGTCCACGCAGCCGCCGGGGTCCCCGCCGCCACGACCGGCCACGATCCGGCCAAGCGGGTGCCGGGCCGCAAGCGTGGCCTGGCCGTGGACGTCCTCGGTCTGGTCATCGCAGTCGCCGTCCTCGCCGCGAACGTCCACGACAACACCGCGGGCATCGCCCTGCTAAGCGAGGTTGCCGTGAACGCCGGCGGCACCGTCCGCAAGGCTCTGGTCGACCAGGGCTTCAAGACCCAGGTCGTCACACACGGAGCCGGCCTCGGTATCGACGTGGAGATCGTCCAACGCGACCCGCAGCACAAGGGGTTCGTCCCGCAGCCGAAGCGGTGGAGGGTCGAGCAGACCTACGGGATCCTGATACTGCACCGGCGCCTGGTCCGCGACTACGAATACCGCACTTCCTCCTCATCCTCCCGTGTCTACTGGGCGATGACCCATGTGGGTCCGACGCCCGTCCTCTCAGAGCAAGCCAGGGCCGTCAAGGACATGCGGACAGCCCTGGCAAGCCGGTGCCAGGGCCTGGCTTTTGTGGTTCCGGCAACTGCCGACACAGGACCTGGCTCACGGTTCTCGGGCTGCCCCGTAACAAGCGCAAAGCACTTCCCGGCTGCTCTGTCTTGGGCAGGGAGGTGTGATGACAGACATCGCGGATGACCCCGAACTCGGTCGCACAACGCTCCGTAAGGCACTCTCGGCAGTGCCCACCCCGGTCACCGTGGTAAGCGCTTCGGACAGTGAGGGGCCATACGGCCTGGCCGCCGGGTTCGGCGGCGGGATCGGTTGGCGCGGGGGCGGGAACGGTCGGCGCGGCTGCGGCGGCCGCCCGCGCGGCGGGCGCGCGTTGGGCAAGGGCCGCCCGCGCGGCGGGAGTTCGGCCCGCGGCGGGAGTTCGGGCAGTCGGCGGCCTTGGCTAATCTGCACGGGTGACCACTGACCTGACCCTGCTGCCGCGTGTCGCCTATCGCGGACAGGAGGTCACCGCGCCCCGGCTCCGCGGCCTCCTCGCGCTGCTCGCGGGCGACTTGCGCACGGGCTGCGGCACCGAACGGCTAGTAGCAGGGCTGTGGCCGGACGAGTTGCCGGAGCGGCCGGGAAAGGCGGTGCAGGTCCTCGTGTCCAGGACGCGGGCGCAGCTCGGCGCCGGCGTCATCGCGAGCACGCCGACCGGATACCGGCTCACACTCGCCGAGGATCAGGTCGACAGCTCCGCCCTGCTGCTGCACGCCGCCGCGAGCGCGGACCGGGCCAGGGCCGGGGACCACGCGGGATCGCTGGCTGCGGCCGAGGCCGGGCTCGCGCTGTGGGAGGGCACCCCTGACGGGGCCGGCGGCACCGACGACCCCGTAGCCGCGTTGCGCACCGAGCGCGCCCCCGTCCGCGGCACGCTCGTACGCGCGCAGGCGCTCGCGCTCGCCCGGCTGGGGCGGCACGCGGAGGCGGCCGGGCCACTGGCCGTGGCCGCCACGGAACATCCGCGCGACGAGGAGGTGCTCGCCGAGCTGCTGCGCGGCGAGGCAGCGACGGCGGGCCCGTCCGCCGCGCTGACGCGGTACGAGGCGTACCGCCGTGAGCTGCGCGACGAGCTGGGCACGGATCCGGGCGCCGGGCTCAAGGCCGTACAGCAGGAGCTGCTGCGCGGCGAGGCTCCTGTGGTCAGGCACGGCGTGCCGCACGAGCCGAACCAGTTGCTGGGACGGGACGAGGACATCGCGGCGGTGGAGCGGCTGCTGCGCGCCTCCCGCGCCGTCGCCGTCGTCGGCCCCGGCGGCCTCGGCAAGACCCGGCTCGCGCACGCCGTCAGCCGCCGGGCCGAGCAGCGCGTGGTGCGTTTCGTGCCGCTCGCCGGCGTCACCGCGGACGAGGACGTGGCCGCGGAGGTGGCCTCCGCACTCGGCGCGGGCGAGGGGCGGCACGGCGCCATGAGCGGCCACGCCTCGGCCGACCCGGTGTCCGGCATCCTCGGCGTACTCGGCTCCGGGCCCGCTCTGCTGGTGCTGGACAACTGCGAGCAGGTCGTCCGGGGCACCGCCGATCTCGTACAGGCCCTGGTCTCGTCCTCGAAGGACCTGCGCGTGCTCGCCACCAGCCGGGCCCCCCTTGGCCTGACATCGGAGGCGGTGTACGCACTGCCGGAGCTCGGTCTCGACACCTCCATCGAGCTGTTCACACAGCGGGCCCGGGCCGCCCGGCCCGGCGTGCAGCTGCCGCCGGAAGTGGTGGCCGAGCTGTGCCGCCACCTCGACGGGCTGCCGCTGGCCGTGGAGCTGGCCGCGGCGCGGGTGCGGGTGCTTTCGGTGCCGGAGATCGCCCGCCGCCTCGGCGACCGGTTCGCGCTGCTGCGGGGTGGGGCGAGGGACGCGCCGGAGCGCCACCGCACGCTGCACGCGGTCGTGGAGTGGAGCTGGAACCTGCTCGCGGACGACGCCCGGGCGGCGCTGCGCACGCTGTCCGTCTTCCCCGGCGGCTTCTTGGGCGAAGCGGCGGAGCAGGTGCTGGGCGCGGACGCGCTGTTCCTGCTGGAGCAGTTGGTGGACCAGTCGCTGCTGACCGTCGCCGACACCCCGGCCGGCGTGCGGTTCCGGATGCTGGAGACCGTTCGGGAGTTCAGTGCGGCCCGGCGTTCGGAGACGGGCGAGGACGAGGAGGCCGTCGGCCGGTTCCTCGCCTGGGCGCGGGACTTCGGGGTCACGTACCACGACTGGTTCTTCGGCTCGGAACCGCGGGCCGCGGGCGAGCGGATCAGGGCCGAGCAGGACAACCTCGTGCTGGCCCTGCGGCACGCCCTGGCCCGTACGGACGGACCCACCACCGCCGCCCTCACCGCCGTCCTCACCGCCCTGTGGTCCACCGGCTCCAACTACCGCCGTCTCACCGCCCTCGCCGCGGACACCGGCCCGCCGCTGTCGCACTACTACCCCGAGCCCGAATACGTCGAAGTCGCCCGCGCCGCCGCGGTGTTGTGCACGGTGAGCCTGTTCATGGGCTACGGCCCGCACGTCGTACGCCAGCTCGTCACCCTCCGGCGGCTGCCCCCGGCCCCGCCGGACACGCTGCTGCGCGCCACCGCGGCAGTGCTGAGCGCGGTTCCCGAGATGCTGCCTCCCGACTACGGCGTGCTGCAGAAACTCTGCGACAGCGAGCAGCCGCTGCTCGCCGGCATCGCCGAGTGCGTCGCCACCTACGTCTGGGAGTACGAGCACGACATCGACCGCGCGCTCGCCTCCGCTCGCCGGACCATCGCCGCACTGGCCCCGGTCGACAACCCGTTCCTGCAGGTCATGAGCCACACCCGGCTGAGCCAGCTGTGCTTGCAGACGGAGCAGGGCGAGGCCGCGTACGGGCACCTGAAGGCGGCGCTCGAGGCGCTGCCGCGGCTCGGCGACGAGCACGACTCCATCGGCGTCCGCGGGGGCCTCGTCCTCGCCTGCCTGCAGCGCGGCGACCCCGACGAGGCCGAGTACTGGCTGCGGCAGGCGGAGGACGTCACCACCCTGCAGAAGGACGACTCCGACAGCACCGACCTCGGCGGCCGCGCCGAGATCGCGCTCGCCCGCGGACTGACGGAGGTCGGGCTCGGCTTGTGGCGCAGCGCCGTGGAGGGGGTGGCCGAGGCCGGCTCGATGTACAGCGGCGATCCCTTCCTCGACCGGTGGGTGCTGAAGATCCAGTCGGCGGCGGTGACGGCACACGCGTATGCCGGCCGTCTCGAGCTGGTCGCGGAGCCGGTCGACCGGCTGCGGCAGGGGCTGCGGACCCTGCTCTCCGGTCCGTCCGGCTCACCCATGGAGCGCCCTGTGTTCGGGACGGTGCTGCACGCCCTTGGCATGGCGGGGCTCGCCTCCGGCGACGCCGGTGCCGTACGGATGATCGCGCTGGCCGAACGGCTGCGGGCGCTCCGCGACTACCAGCCGACGATGTCGGCGGACCGCGCCCGGAAGGCGGTCAGGGCCGCCGGGAACGCTGCCGGGGCGACGTACGCCGACGCGGTGTCGGAGTACGCCGCCCTGGGGCGGGACGAGTTGCGGGAGGCAGCCCGCGCCGTCATGGCTATTACTTCGGGTCGCGGTTGAACAACGCCGTCGACCAGCGGTAGCCGAGCGCGGTCAGGCCGACGCACCAGACGATCGCGAGCCACCCGTTGTCGCCGATCTCGGTGCCGAGCAGCAGGCCGCGCAGGGTCTCGATGGCCGGCGTGAACGGCTGGTATTTGGCGATCGGCTGGAACCAGCCCGGCATCGTGTCGGCCGGGATGAAGGCACTCGAGATGAGCGGGAGGAGGATCAGCGGCATTGCCATGTTGCTGGCCGCCTCGGGGTTCGGGCTGGCCATCCCCATCCCGACCGCGATCCAGGTGAGCGCCAGGGCGAACAGCGCGAGCAGCCCGAACGCCGCCAGCCACTCCAGGGCCGTGGCGTCCGTGGACCGAAAGCCGATGGCCACGCCGACGGCGCCGAGGAGGACCACGCTGGCGATGCACTGCAGCACGCTGCCGACGACGTGCCCGATGATCACAGAGCCGCGGTAGACCGCCATCGTACGGAAGCGGGCGATGAGGCCCTCGGTCATGTCCATGGAGATGTATACCGCGGCCCCGATCACGGTGCTGCCGATGGTCATCATCAGGATGCCCGGGACGATATAGGCGATGTATTCGGAGCGGTCGGCGCCGCCGCCACCGATGCCCGCGCTCATCACGTCGCCGAAGATGTAGACGAAGAGCAGCAGCATCATGATCGGCGTGAGCAGCAGGTTCAGGGTTGCGGACGGGTAGCGCCGCGCGTGCAGCAGATTGCGGCGCAGCATCGTGTTCGAGTCGCGGACGGCGAGGGAGAGGACACTCATCGGACGTTCTCCTTGGGCTGGTTGGGGACGTTGATGCCGCCGGTCAGGGCGAAGAACACGTCGTCGAGGTCGGGGGTGTGCACGGTCAGCTCGTCCGCCTCGATGCCGGCCGAGTCCAGCCAGTCGAGGATGGCGCGCAGCTCGCGCTGGCTGCCGTCGCTGCGGATCTGCAGCGCCAGCGCCTCGTCGTCCCGGGTGACATCGCGCAGGGCGACGGCGGCGGACTGATAGGCGGACGGGTCGGCGAACCGCAGCCGCACGTGCCCGCCCGGGATGAGCCGCTTCAGCTCCTCCGGGCTGCCCTCGGCGGCGATCTTGCCGTCGTTCAGCACCGCGATGCGGTCGGCGAGCTCGTCGGCCTCCTCCAGCATCTGGGTGGTGAGGAAGACGGTGACGCCGCCGGAGACCAGCTCGCGGATGATCCCCCACATGTTGTGGCGGCTGCGCGGGTCGAGGCCGGTCGTCGGCTCGTCGAGGAAGATGATCCGCGGGTTGCCGATCAGCGTCATGGCGAGGTCGAGGCGGCGCTTCATGCCGCCGGAGTAGGTGGAGGCGGGCTTCTTCGCGGCCTCCACCAAGTCGAAGCGCTCGAGGAGTTCGACGGCGACGTGGCGGCCCTCGCTGCGGGTGAGGTGGTGCAGGTCCGCCATGAGGAGCATGTTCTCCTCGCCGGTGATCAGGCCGTCGACGGCGGAGAACTGCCCGGTGACGCCGATCGCGGCCCGCACGGCCTGCGCGTCGGCGGCCAGGTCGTGGCCGCCCACATGCAGGTCGTCGGCGTCGGCGGTGATGAGGGTGGACAGAATCTTGACGGCGGTGGTCTTGCCGGCGCCGTTCGGGCCGAGCAGGGAGAAGACGGTGCCGGCCGGCACCGCCAGGTCGATGCCGTCGAGGACCGTCTTGTCCCCGTATGCCTTGCGCAGCCCCTTGGCCGCGATGGCGAGTGAGGGCGATGTCGTTGTCGTCATGCCGCAGAGCTTGCGGCAGGGCGCATTCAGCGCGGTTTCACGATGGTTTCAGCGCCCTGGAACCGGGGTTGCCTCGGCTAAGCGGATGCGGTGAAGTTCGCCGCTGATCCCTCGCCGTTCGGCCTGGCCGAGGGCTTGGACGCCGAGAAGGATCAGCACGTGACTTCGCCGTAACCGCTTAGTACTGCAACCGGCTGTGCGTCAAGCTCAGCGGGGACGGCCTGGCTTCCGTCACCGCCGACCGCGCCCTGACCGCTGCCCTCGGGCGCGGCGCGCTGACCATCGCCGAGGCGCACCGCAGGGTCTCCAGAACCTGGCGCCGCCAAGGCCACCTGTCCCGTGCCACCGACATCGCCGTGCGCGCCGGACGCCGCGCGGCTCTCTGTCCAGGGCAACCTCTACGCCACCGCCGCGTACACCGCCGCCCAGCAGGGCGACCGCCACACCACTCACGCCCTGCCGTGGGAGTGATCGACACGGTGCAGGGGGGCAGCCGGAAGCCTACGTCTCATCCAGTCGCCTTGGCCTCGGTGGCGCAGGTGGGATGGCCCCAGCCGTCGGCGTTCTTCGTGATGACTTCGCCCTTCGCGTACGGCTGGCCACAGCGACACCGACCAGGGAACTTCGCCTTGACGGATCCCCTTGAGCGGCCGCTCCCCCGCTGTGCCGCCCCGGTGCGCCGGTGTGGTGTGCCGCTGCGGCCTGCTGAGCGTGTGGTTGTCTGGGCTTCGGGTGGGGGCAGCGCGGATCCGAGCGAGGTACCTGCGGGCTGCTGCGTGCGGGCCGTGTGGCTGGCTGCCCGGTCCGCGGCCGCGTTGAACGGGTCGCCGTCGATCTGGTGCGCGGGAACGTAGACGAACTCCACCGTTCGTCCGTCCAGGAGCTCGTCGATACGTATCACCAGGTCGCGGTTAGCCACTGGTGTCCCCGAAGCGGTCCGCCATCCCTTCTTTCGCCATCCTGGCAGCCACGTGGTGACCGCTTTAATCGCGTACTGGGAGTCCATCCGCACCTGCAGGGGCACAGCCCGGTCGACGGCCTCCAATAGTCTTCGCAACGCCGTCAGCTCGGCCACATTGTTGGTCGCGGAGCCAAGTGGCCCCGCTTCCCAGCGTTCCACCGCACCGTCGGTACCCGCGATGACCCACGCCCAGGCCGCGGGCCCGGGATTTCCCTTCGACGCCCCGTCACACGCGGCAATGATCTGTTCAGCCATCCCCCGATACTGCCAGTTCGCTTTCTGTGCTCGAGGACACACCAGGCCGCACCGTCCCAGGCGGACCGCTGAGCATTCACATCAGGCACCAGAAGCGGATCGGTCCTGCAAAGGAGCTCGCCGACGGCCAAACGTCGACCGCCCGGGTGTATGACGACCTGTCCGGCTCATCTACCGCCGCGCATGCGGTGCAGCTGCGGCCACAGGTCTTCCGTCGCGGCGTCCAGGTGCCCACTGACCACGTGCCCTCGGCCAGTCTCGCCCTCAAGCCCCAGTACGACGGCCGGACAAATGCTCCGTCGTCAACCTCTCTTCAGGTGTCGCGGGATCCGTGCTCGGCTCGGGGTTGGTCCCGTCGGGGCTTGCCGACCGCCCCCGGGCATGGACGCGGACTCGGTACCACCCGGGTCCCCGGGAGTTGACTGTTGTTCCGCTACGGAGGTGGTGCCTCTTTGGCTTACTTGGATACGACCCGTCCGAGCGGGTTGGGGGTGACGTTCACCAGCGCGGATCAAGCGCGTGGGAACCGCACTCCGGCGCGGGGCATTCGCCCGCGTTACATTCTGGTCAAAAGCGTCATGCGGTTGGGGCCTGGAAGTAGTGACCCTTGTCGAGGTCATCGAGGAGCCCACGGTGGGTCGGCTGCCACCCGAGCAATTCGCGAGTCAGCTTGCTCGAGGCCGGGCTGTCGGCTGCCAGGAAACCGCCCAGCCAGCCGAAGTGCTCGCCTGCGTCCTCGGGAGAGACGGCGAGCACGGGGAGGTCGAGATGGCGTCCGATCACTTCGGCGATGGCGCGGATCGGCACGCCCTCGTCGGCGACCGCATGCAGCGTCGATCCCGCCGGGGTCTTTTCCAATGCCAGGCAGATGAGGTTCGCGGCATCCAGCCGGTGCACGGCGGGCCAGCGGTTGGACCCGTCGCCGATGTAGCCAGAGACGCCCTTGTTACGGGCGATACCGACCAGGGCCGCCATGAACCCGTGATCTCCTTCGCCGTGCACCGTCGGGGGGAATCGCACAACGGACGAGCGGACGCCGCGGGAGGCGAGGGAGAGCGTCATCTGCGCATTGGCCAACCGAGTCTGCGCACCGCCGATCAGCGGCGCCACCGAGTCGGAACCTTGCCCGTCCCGTTCGGTCCCGACGCGCCCCGGTGCGAGCCCGAGCGTCCCAGAGGCGATGACGAACGGCCGATCAGAACCCGCAAGCACCTCGCCGAATGTCTCGATGGCGCGGCGATCCGCATCGGCGGCACCCTGGAAGTCCCCCGAGAAAGCAAGGTCGTGCTTGAACGCGAGGTGGATCACGCCATCCGAAGCGGCAGCTGCTCTCCGCAGGTTGTCGAGATCATCCAGAGCGCCGCACAGCACCTCGGCCCCGGCCGCGACAAGCGCAGCGGCCGAGGCGTCCGAGCGAGCGAGTCCGACGACCTGATGGCCCGCGCCGACGAGCTCGGGCACGACGGCGGAACCGATCCAGCCGGACGCACCGGTCATGAACACGCGCATGGGAAACCTCCCGGGTAAGTCGACCGTCCGCCTCACGGCAAGCGTGGGCAGGGCAGTCGATGTCAGCGACTGTCGTCAATCTACACGTGATGTCAGTAGCTGTCATCACATAGGATCGGAGGCATGAGTCGATGGGAGCCGAACGCGCGCGGCCGGCTGGAGCAGGCCGCACTGGAGCTCTACAGCGAGCGCGGGTTCGAACAGACAACCGTGAGCCAGATCGCCAGGCGGGCGGGACTCACGGAGCGAACGTTCTTCAGGCACTTCGCCGACAAGCGCGAGGTCCTGTTCGCGGGCGCGGCCTCCTTGCAGGAACTCCTCGTGAGCACCCTCGCCGGCGCGCCTGAGTCCGCGGCGCCGATCGACGCGGTAGCCGCGGCTCTCGACGCCGCCGCGGCCGTCTTCCAGGATCGCCACGAACACTCCCGACAGCGCCAGAGGGTCATCGCCGCGAACGCAGAGCTGCAAGAACGCGAGCTGATCAAGCTCGCATCCCTGTCCGCGGCACTCGCCGACACGTTGCGTCGGCGCGGCGTCGCAGATCCAGCCGCGAGTCTGGCTGCCGAGGCAGGGATCGCTGTCTTCAAGATCGCGTTCGAACGCTGGATCAGCGGAACCAAGCAGCGAGACATGTCACAACTCATCAAAGAGTCACTCGACGAGCTGAAAGCCGTGACCGCGGGCAATTAATCACCAGCTCAGGCCCCGGCACCGCCCTCTTCCGTGGGCGGCACCGGGGCAGATCGCGCGGCTGCAGCACCACCCGCATCGTCCAAGCCGTCCCCGCCCTTCACCTCGCCACGTCGGCCTGCCGTTGTGCTGAGGTGTGCGTGTTGGGCGAGATCGGCCACCGCGAGGTCGTCGGCAAGATGTTCCTCAGCCCACCCAAGAGTCTCCTGCAACGCACTCGTGGGCGGTCGGCACCTGGGTGGCCTCGCATATGCAGGTAGGCGGCCGTGATGCCGTTCCCGAACCCGATGGTGGCGGCGGCGAGTTGATATAGGTGTCACCGCCTCGCAGGCGGGCCGGGCGAGCAGAGCCTGAGCGGTCCGGTCCTGACTCGGGAGGAGTCTTCTCCGTAGGTGCGGTCCCCGATCGGCAGCCCGCCGTCGGGAAACGCGGCGAGGGCCGTGGCCGACGGCCTGGTCCGGAACGGCGGGCAACCCCTTGGAGGCATCGACATCGGGTCAACCCCTGCGACCGCACCACGCAGCAGCGGCTCGCGAGGACCAGCCTGCCGTCAACATGCGGATCCCTACCGGGAGATGAGCAACAGAGTCCCCCCCTGCTATGGTGCGCCGATGTCATCGATCAAGCAGTTCCAAGTCACCTTTGACTGCGCAGAACCTGAGCGCGTTGCTCGCTTTTGGTGCGAGGTGTTGGGGTACGTCGTACCGCCGCCACCGGAGGGGTTTGCTACGTGGGACGAATTCGATCGCTCGCTGCCGCCTGAGCGGCAGGGTTCAGCGTTCGCCTGCAGTGATCCCTCAGGCGTCGGCCCGCGCCTGTACTTCCAGCGCGTCCCCGAAGGCAAGGTCGTCAAGAATCGGCTGCATCTTGACGTGCGGGTCGGCACCGGGCTCGTGGGTGAAGAGCGCCTGGCCACGCTCGAAGCCGAGTGCGCACGACTGGTCGCGCTCGGCGCGATACGCGTGCGACTTCTGGTTGCCGATGACCACAATGAGTCGTGCATCGTGATGCAGGACATCGAGGGCAACGAGTTCTGTCTCGACTGAGCATCCTCCGAGAGGGCGGGGTGGGAAGCCGTGTCCCTTGGGCCTCTCTTAAAGGTGGTCCCGTATGGGGCGGGAGCTATCCCGTGAGAGCGAGGTTGTGAAGTCGGGCGATGCCGAGCATCGCGGTGTGAATTCGGGCGACGCCGAGCATCGCGGTGTGAATGCCGTCGCCCTTCAGACGGCAGTCGCGAAGGACCTTCCAGGTCTTCATCCGCGCGCCGACGTGCTCGAGGCGGGCCCGGACCTTGCGGTGGGAGGTGTTGTGCTCCTCCTTCCAAGCAGGCAGTGCGGTCTGGCGCGTTCGCGGCGGTGCGGGATGACCGGGCCGGTGCCCCGACAGCCGCCGTCCGCGATAGCCGCCGTCCGCGATGACCGTGGTCCGGCCGACGGCGGCCTTGGCACCGGACAGTTCCCACACCTTGCAGTCGTTGCGGTTGCCGGCGACCGGCCGACCGACGGCGGCGACGAGTCGGGTGTCGGCGTCGATGACGACCTGGTGGTTGGTCGAGTACCGGTAGTCTCGAGGGTCCCCTGACGGGACGTTCCTCCTCCGGAACCTGCTCGTAGGGATGCGGCATCAGCTCGGGACCCCACGGGTCCGGAGCGTCGCGGGAGCCCCGGGCCATGGGGGTTCCTCAGATCCTGCTGCCCGAGGCGGTGTCGGACGACAGCCGCTGGGCGAGGTAGATCGGTATGACCGACAGCAGGACGAGGACCGCGGCGACAACGTTGACCACGGGTGCCTGCCGGGGCCGGGCCATGTTGGAGAAGATCCAGATGGGGAGGGTCTGGACGCCGGGCCCGGCCGTGAAGGTCGTCACCACGATCTCGTCGAAGGACAGGGCGAAGGCGAGCAGCCCGCCTGCCACGAGCGCGGAGCGCACCAGGGGGAAGGTGATGTCGACGAAGACGCGGAAGGTGTGTGCGCCCAGGTCCATGGCGGCTTCCTCGTACGAGCCGGCCATTCGGCGCAGCCGGGCGACCACATTGTTGAAGACGACCACGACGCAGAAGGTGGCGTGACCGACGACGACCGTGAACATGCCGAGGCCGACGCCGAGCGGTTCGAGGACCGTACGGAAGGCGGTGTTGAGCGCGACGCCGGTGACGATGCCGGGCAGCGCGATCGGCAGGACGATCACGAAGGAGATGGTCTCCCGGCCGAAGAACCTGAAGCGCTGGACGGCGAAGGCGATGAGCGTGCCGAGGACCAAGGCGATCGCGGTAGCGCCGAGCCCGGCCTTGACCGAGGTCCACAGTGCGGCGCGGGCACCGGTGCTTCGCCATGCGTCGCCCCACCAGTGAAAGGTGAGTCCGGGCGGCGGCCAGCCCGAGCTGCGGTCCGGGTTCAGGGAGTTGACCAGGACCAGCAGCAGCGGGAGGTAGATGACCGCGAAGCCGAGCACGGCGGCGATGCGCACGGTGATACGCGCGGGGCGGGAGAGATTCATCGAGGGGCCTTCGGTTTGCGTACCGTCAGAGGCTGTCAGAGGCTGCTGAGGGCTCCGGTGCGGCGCACCGCGAGCAGATAGAACACGATGATCACCACGGGTACGGTGCCGAGCGCCGCGGCGAGCGGCAGGTCGAGGGTGATGTTGGAGTAGATGAGGTTCCCGATCAGCTGGGTCTTGCCGCCGACGATCTGCACGGCGATGTAGTCGCCGAGGCTGAGCGAGAAGGTGAAGATCGAGCCGGCCGCGATGGACGGCAGAATCATCGGCAGCACCACCAGGCAGAAGGTCCGGCCGGTGCGGGCGCCGAGGTCGGCGGAGGCGTCCAGCAGGCTGGCCGGGAGCTGTTCGAGCCCGGCGTGGATCGGCAGGATCATGTACGGCAGCCACAGGTAGGTCAGCACCAGAACGGTGGCCGTCAGTCCGTAGCCGGGTCCGTGGAGGCCGAGGGGCGCGAGCAGCCAGTCCAGCAGACCGCCCTCGGCGAGCATGAGCCGCCAGGCGTACGCCTTGACCAGATAGCTGGCCCACAGCGGGGTGAGGATGGCGACCACCAGCAGGGGCCGCCACCTGGGCCGCGCGATCCGGGCCGTGTAGAAGGCGACCGGGAAGGCGATCACGGCGCACAGGACGGTGACCACGAGGGCGACGCCGATGCTGCGCAGGGCGACCTGGCGGTAGACGTCAGTGGTGAACAGGGCGGTGAAGTTGTCCGTGTTCCAGACTTTCACCACGCTTGAGGTGAAGCTGTCCGTGGTCCAGAACGCGGACATGAACAGCGCGGCGAGCGAGCCGAGGTAGGCGAGGACGAGCCAGGCCAGCGGCGCGGAGAGCAGCAGGGACAGTTGCAGCCGGGGACGGCGGTGCAGGGTCCCGGCGAACCGCCGGACGAATCCGGCGGTCGGCACGGTCTTCGTCATGTGATGCTCAGCCCTTGATCTCGGTCCATGCCTGGACCCACTTGCTGTAGGGCACGCACTTGGTGTCCTTGCGGCCGTCCAGGCACTGCGGGACGGGCGTGGTCCAGAAGTGGACCTTCTTCCAGTACGGCTCGTCGGCCGCGTGGTACGTGGCGCAGTGGTCCTTCACCGAGGTCAGGGCACAGGACTTGGCGTTGGACGGGGCCTCGCCGAAGTACTCGGCGACTTGGGCGTTCACCTTGGGAGAGATGATCCAGTCCATCCACTTGTAGGCGCAGTTGGGGTGCTTGGCCTTGGCGGAGATCATCCAGGTGTCGGACCAGCCGGTCGCGCCCTCCTTCGGCAGCACCGCCTTGACCGGGGCCTTCTCCGCCTGTGCGGCGTTGACGATCACCTGCCAGGCGGTGCCGACGACCGAGTTACCGCTCTTGAAGGCGGAGATCTCCTTGAGGTAGTCGCCCCAGTATTCGCCGATGTTGGCGTTCTGCTCCTTGAGCAGATGGACGGCGGCGTCGAACTGCTTCTGGTCCAGGGCGTAGGGGTTCTTGATGCCCAGCGACGGCTTGCTCTTCATCAGGTAGAGGGCGGCGTCCGCGATGTAGATCGGTGAGTCGTACGCGGTGACCTTGCCCTTGTGGGCCGATGCCTTGTCGAAGACGGCGGACCAGGAGTCGGGGGCCGGGGAGACCTTCTTCGTGTTGTACATGAGGAGGTTGGCGCCGCGGCCGTGCGGGATGCCGTACGGGACACCGTGGACGGAGTTCCAGTCCTGGTTCTTGAGACCGGCGAAGACGTCCTTGTAGTTGGGGACGAGCTTGGTGTTGACGGGCGCGGCGTCGCCGGAGGCGATCAGGCGCAACGAGGCGTCGCCGGAGGCCGAGACCGCGTCGTACTGGCCGGACTTCATCAGGCTGACCATCTCATCGGAGGTGGCCGCGGTCTTGGCGCTGACCTGGCAGCCGGTCTGCTTCTCGAAGTCGCTGGCCCAGTCGACCTTCGGGTCGTTGGAGCCGTCCTCGACATAGCCGGCCCAGGCTATGAGGTTCACCTTGCCCTCGGTCTTGCCGAGCTTCTTCTGCGCCTTGAGGTCGGGCGGGTTGAAGCCGTCGGCTGACGAGGACGTGCCGGACGAGCCGCAGGCGGTGGCGAGGAGGAGGGCGCCGACCGCGGTGGCGGCCTTCAGCGAACGGGACATGCGCACGGAGAGCTCCACAGGGGATGGGGGGAAAGGTGGCGGCGACAGGACGTGCGGGGTGGTGCGATCACTGCGATTCGGGAACACGGACGTTGTGGCGTGGTTGCCACTGGAGCCTGACCCGCGAGCCGCGATAGGCCGCGACGTCCTCGGACGAGGTCTCCAGGTTCTGCTGGAGGGCGGTGAGCCGCCCCCCGGCGTCGAGGTCCACGAGGAAACGAGTCGCGTCCCCGAGGTAGACGACCTCAGCGACGGTGCCGACGGCGCTGGAGCACCCCGGCTCGCCGCTGTCCCGGTCCTCCTTCAGCACGCGGATCTTCTCCGGACGGATGCTGAAGGTGCCGGCCGTGCCCACCACCCGCTCCGCGGCCTGGCCGGTGAGCAGGTTGGAGGTGCCGACGAAGCCGGCGACGAAGGGCGTGGCGGGACGTTCGTAGATCTCGGCGGGGGTGCCGACCTGCTCGATGCGGCCCTGGTTGAAGACCGCGATGCGGTCGCTCATGGTCAGCGCCTCGTCCTGGTCGTGGGTGACGAAGACGAAGGTGATGCCGACCTCGCGCTGCAGCTCCTTGAGCTCGATCTGCATCTGCTCGCGCAGCTTGAGGTCGAGGGCGCCCAGCGGCTCGTCGAGCAGCAGCACCCTGGGCTTGTTGACCAGGGCCCGGGCCAGCGCCACGCGCTGCCGCTGGCCTCCGGAGAGCTGGGACGGCCGGCGGTCGCCGAAGCCTTCGAGCCGCACGTTCGCCAGGGCCTCGCGGGCCCGCCCCAGGCGCTTGGCCTTGGGAACCTTGCGGATCTTCAAACCGTAGGCGACGTTCTGTTCGAGCGTCATATGCGGGAAGAGCGCGTAGTCCTGGAAGACGGTGTGCACATCCCGCTCGAAGGGGGCGAGGCGGGTCACGTCCCTCCCGGCGAGTTCGATGGTGCCGCTGGTGGGCGGCTCAAAGCCGGCGATCATCCGAAGCACGGTGGTCTTGCCTGATCCGGACGGCCCCAGCATCGAGAAGAACTCGCCGTCCGCGATGTCCAGATCGACCCCGGCTACCGCCTTCGTCTGCCCGAAGGACTTGCACAGGCTCTGCAGTCGGACGGCTTTCCCTTCCATGGGCGGGAACCTTTCTGGCGCTGCCGGACGTTGACCTTAAACATATGAAGTCATAGTTCTAGTTTCAATACCCCGCTAAGGTAAAGCCTGAGTCAACGAACATGGGGATGGTTGCCGTGACGCGAGAACTGGGCGGCGCCCGGCGGACCGTCTTCACACCCGTCGACAATCAGGCCCGGGTGGACGCGGTCGTGCGGCGGCTCGGCGACGCCATCGAGCTCGGGCTGCTGGCGGACGGGGAGCAACTGCCCGGCGAGTCCGACCTCGCGACACAGCTCGGGGTCTCGACCGTCACCCTGCGTGAAGCACTGATGGCGCTGCGCCAGCAGGGGTTGGTCACCACCCGCAGGGGGCGGGGCGGAGGGAGTTTCGTCACCGTTCCCGAAGGTCCCGCCGAGGAGCGGCTGCGGAGCCTCCTCGTCGGCTGGAGCACCGAGGAACTCCGTGACCTCGGCGACCACTGGGCCGCCATCTCGGGGGCCGCCGCCCGGCTCGCGGCCCAGCGCACCGAGCCCGGGGATCTGCTCCCACTGCGCAGGTCTGTTGAGCAGTTGACGGAGGCGGCTGACGGCGCGGCACGCAGCCGGGTGCACGGGCGCTTTCACGTGGAACTGGCCGCCGCGGCCCAGTCCGCGCGGCTGACCCGGGAGGAGATCGGCATCCAGACAGAGGTGGGGGCGCTGCTGTCTCTCGTGCTCGGCGAGGAGGGGTATCTCAAGGACGTGTGCGATCGTCACCGCACCGTGATCTCCGCACTGCAAGATGGTGCGGACGAGCAGGCGAGAGCCCTGACCGAGGGGTGCGTCCAGTTGTGCATGGCGCGCTTGGTCGAACTCCGCCTCGGCACCTCCAGCTCCGCTGGTGGTCCCCATCCCCAGGAGAACCCCTATGGGTAGCAGTCCCCGTCCCACAGGCGGCGGACCCGACATCCTTGACGAGGTGACGGCCGCCGACGTGGCAGCCTGCGTCCGCGACACCCTGGAGGGCGTCTTCGACGCCGTCTCCGAGACCCGTACGGACGCGGCGGCACTCCTCGCCTCGGCCACCGAGAGCGGCCGGCGGCCCCTCACCGGCGACCTCGCCGCGCTCCGCCCCGGCCTGCACACCCGGCTCACGCGACTCGATCTGGTCTCCGGCGCCGGTTTCGTGGCCGCTCCGGGGCTGCTCGCCGACGTATCGGCCTGGCTCGAATGGTGGCAGATCGGCGCGGGCGGTGCCGTGCGCCCGCTGCTGCTGGACCTGGACCCGGAGCGCTCGGCGTACTCCGACTACACCCACTGGGACTGGTTCACACTGGCCCGCGACACCGGGCGGCGCGCGGTCGCGGGGCCGTACGTGGACTATCTCTGCTCCGACGAGTACAGCCTCACCCTGTCCGTGCCGGTGGCGGTCGGGGGCCGCTTCACGGGAGTGGCCGCGGCGGACGTGTACCTCTCGCATTTCGAGGCGGCGGTGATGCCGGTCATGCAGAAGCTGCCCGGCCCTGCCTTCCTCGTCAACGCGCGCGGCCGTGTCGCTGCCTCGGCCTGTGCCGATTATTTGGCCGGTTCTCTCATCAAGGGCCCGGACTTCGGGGCCGTACTGGCCGGACCGGCGGACGGCGTCGAACACGGCGGGCTGCGGCTGCGACCCTGCGGTGACATCCCCCTCATCCTGGTCACGACTCCGCCGGTAGGGCGTGCGTAGGTCTCCGAGCCTCCCCCTACCGGCACTGCCGACCCGGCCCGGACGAGCGTCACCCGCTGTACTGCGCCGGCACGTTGCCGCGCCCAGGCCCTGCTGGGCTGACCGGGCACTGCCGCCTCTGATGGCCAACACGGGGGCGCCCGTGCCGATCGTATTGATCTTCCTGATCGCCATCGGCGTGACCCACGCCGCGTTGACGGCCACTCAAGCGGCCTGGTCCGCCGCACTGTTCACCACCAGCACGCGGACGTCCGGAGCCTCGATGGGATACCAGAGGGCTGCGTCGTTGGCCGGCTTCGCCCCGTTCCTCGCCGTGCTGCTGGCGGAGT
Source organism: Streptomyces sp. NPDC005266 (assembly GCF_040607655.1). NCBI lineage: Bacteria > Bacillati > Actinomycetota > Actinomycetes > Kitasatosporales > Streptomycetaceae > Streptomyces > Streptomyces sp. NPDC005266. Next base: position 540,225 of record NZ_JBEXHC010000002.1, on the reverse strand, counting down.
CCTTCGGATGGACGGGGCCTGCGCGGTTCTACGGGTGCGTCGCGGTGGTGGGCCTCCTCGGGGTGCTGTCCACTCGGGAGACCTGGGGCCCCGAGCAGCGCGCGGCCGTCCCGGCCACCACGGAACAACCGACCGGCGTCCCCACCCAACCCCCTCCCAGCAGCACCACTGACGGTCCGCCAAGGACCACCAGGCCGCTGACGGCTCGGACACCGGACCGATCATAGTCGGCCATCCCTTCGGATACGTCCTCGTGCGCTCAGGACGCGGTGGCATGCTCTCCTTGCGTCCTGAGGGTGCTGAGGCCCGCGGCCGGGTGACGCCGCTTTCCCGCTGTGCACCGCGGGCCGGCTGCCCGTCGGACGGCACCCGGCACGGCGTTCCGTTCATCGGAGAGGGGAGAGCCCGTGCTTGTCGAGAGCCACGACTACCTTGTGGTCGGAGCAGGTTCCGCCGGCTGTGTGCTGGCCGCCAGGCTGAGTGAGGACCCTGGCGTCCGCGTACTGCTGGTGGAGGCCGGCCCGTCCGACGATGCCCCGGAGATCCACATTCCTGCGGCGTTCGGAAAACTGTTCAGGACCAAGTACGACTGGGACTACACGACGGAGCCCGAACCCGGCCTCGGCGGACGCCGCTGTTACCTCCCGCGCGGCCGGATGCTCGGCGGCTCGTCGTCCATGAACGCGATGGTCTACATCCGCGGCAACCACCGGGACTACGACGCCTGGTCCGACGCCGGCGCCAAAGGGTGGAGCTGGGACGAGGTCTTCCCGTACTTCCTGCGCGCGGAGGACCACCATGGCGGCCCGTCCGACTGGCACGCCGCGGGAGGCCCGCTCACCGTCAGCCAGGGGCGCTCCCGCAGCCCGCTCATGGCGGCATACCTGGAGGCGGCGCAGCAGGCGGGCCATCCGCTCAACCCGGACTTCAACGGCCCTGAGCAGGACGGCGTCGGCTCCTACGAACTCACCCAGCGGAATGGACTGCGGTGCAGCACATCGGACGCGTATCTGCGGCCCGCCATGGAGCGGCCGAACCTGACGGTGCTCTCCGGGGCGCAGTGCACCCGGCTGCTGTTCTCCGGTGATCGTGCCCTCGGCGTGGAGGTCGAACGGAACGGAGCACTGGAGGAATTACGCGCCGAGCGGGAGGTCATCCTCGCCGCGGGCGCCTACAACTCCCCTCAGCTGCTCATGCTCTCCGGGATCGGCGTCGCCTCGGACCTCGAAGCCCTCGGCATCACCCCCCGTGTCGACCTCCCCGTCGGCGAGAACCTGCAGGACCACGGGCACCTGCCCCTCATCCATTTCACCGATACCGAGTCTCTGCTGACCGCGGAGTCCCCGCAGAACCTCGCGCTCCTGGAGTCCGAGGGCCGCGGACCGCTCACCTCCAACGTGGGCGAGGCGGGCGGCTTTGTGCGCACGCTCGACGGGCTGGCCGCGCCGGATGTGCAACTCCACGCACTTCCCGCCATGTTCCACGAAGAGGGCCTCGGCGCCCAGACCGCACACGCCTTCCACCACGGCGCGGTGCTCCTGGGCGCCACCAGCCGCGGCAAGGTCTCCCTCCGCTCGACAATGCCCAGCGCCAAGCCGCGCATCCTGCATCGCTACCTCGCCACGGAAGAGGACTGTGCGGCAGCGGTACGAGCCATGCGGGTGCTCCTCGACATCTCGGCCCGCCCCGCCCTGCGAGCACACCGGCGGTCCGACTACCGCATGCCGCGCTCGGACACCGACCGCGACCTCCTCGACTTCGCCCGACGTGAGCTCCACACCCTCTACCACCCCGCGGGCACCTGCGCCATGGGCCCGGTCGTCGACTACACACTGCGGGTGCACGGGGTGACCGGGCTGCGCGTGGCAGACGCCTCGGTCATGCCGACCCTCGTCCGGGGCAATACCAACGCACCCACGATCATGATCGCGGAGAAGGCCGCCGACCTGATCCGCGGCACCGCCGGCACCTCTCCTTCCTGAGTGGTCGGACCGCGCGAGTGTCCGGTCAGGCGAGAGCGCCGGCCGGGTCCATCTCGGGCGACAACCGCCGGTGCACCAGGGTGGCCGTCAGGAGGGTGACCAGGACCCCGCCGAGCGCGTAGGCGGCCGGCACCGCCAGGTTCGCGGCGGTGCCGTGGCCGGCGAAGTACATGATGTGGCGTACGGCGTGGGTCGCCGCGCCATTGGGGAGGGCGGGGGGCTGGTCGCCCGCCAGAACGGCGGCAGCAGTTCGGGCCCGTAGGCGCCGCCGGCACTGGGGTTGCCGAGTACCACGAAGAGCAGCACCGTCACCCCGATCCCCAGCACGCCGAAGAGGACCTGGAGGGCTATCGTCACGGCCGCGGCGCCGAAGACGGCCAGCGCGCCGATCCCCCACAGGGCGAGGAAGTGACCGGTCAGGGCGCCGAGCAGGGGGCCCACGATCGCCGCGCCACCCAGGCCGGACAGGACGGCGTACGGCACGGCCGCCAGCAGACGCTGCGCGGCGCGGCGTACGGTGGCCGGCCGGGCGCCCTTGGACACGCCCAGGAGCGCGGCGAACAGATATCCGCCGACGGTCCATCCCACGACGAGATAGAAGCTGCTCAGTCCTAGGCGTCACCCGCCTGCGCCGGTACCGCGTCGACGACCGACGCGGTACGGTGCTGCGCCTTCTCGGCCTGGGCGATCACCGATTCCAGCACGGTCGCCGTGGAGGCGCCCCTGGCGCCGAAGACCAGCAGAGTGTCGGTCCGGGACGTGGACCCAGATCAGGGCATCCAGCGCTCAGTGATCACTTCAGGATTTCTCACAGACCGTCAGGGTGGCAACGAAGGCGAGCGGGCTAATCGTCGATGCACTTGGGGTACTTCGAGCCCCGGTTGCAGTCATGGTAGTCATACTTGCTGACTCGGAACTTCTTTCCCTTGCCTCCCTTGGCCGGATCGACGACCAAGTAGAACTTCTTTCCGTCCTTGACCTTGTCGGTTACTCGCCCTTTAGGACCCTTGTCGAAGTCTTGCGCGCACCCGGCGAGTGCAAGGGCTGCGACGGCAAGGAGGGCGAGGGCGAGGCGTTTCATGTCGTGCTCCGATCAACTTTGAGGACGAGGGCAGTCTAGGGGGCATCAGACGACTGGCCTGGCAGAGGGGGTGCTGCCGCGCTCTCACTCCGGCGAAGGAGGATCATCCGGACAAGGCAGTGATTGAGGCTGGAAAATGCGTGTAATTCGGCTCCGGGAACATCAGCTGCACGAGTCCGGCTCAGACTCCGGCCGAGGCGCAGGGGCACGCTCCACTCCTTGCAGCCGACGGCGGAGGCGGTGGCCGCGGTCCGCTCGCGGGCGACGTCGTCGGTGTGGCGGCCTGGGCGGCGATTTCATCAGCCTGCCGCTGGGCCTGTCCGGGGGCATGATGGCCGTGTGGGGAAGGTGGTACGGAGCCGATGGTGTGCACTGGTCCTGGGTTGGACGTGGCAGTGCTCGTCGGGCTGCAGGCGGCCGGGAAGTCGACGTTCTACCGGCAGTGCCTGGCAGAACGGTACGTGCTGGTGAGCAAGGGCCTGTTTCCCCGTAGCTCCCGGAACAAGCAGCAGCGGCAGATGCGGCAGGTGGACCAGGCGCTGCGGGCGGGTCGGTCCGTGGCGGTGGACAACACCAACCCGTCTCCTGCCGAGTGGGGACCGCTGCTGGCCGCCGGCCACGCTCACGGGGCGACGGTCACGGCCTACTGGTTCCCTGCCGACGTGGCGGGCTCGCTGCGGCGCAACGCCCAGCGGGCCGGGCGGGAGCGAGTCCCCGATATCGGGGTCCGCGCCACAGCCAAGCGGCTGTGCAGGCCGGCACTCGCTGACGGGTTCGACCAGGTGCTGGAGGTGCGGTTCGACGGGCACGGTGGATTCCAGGTGCAGCCCGCCACCCGGGGGTGACCACCAGGTTCGGGAACGTCCCTGCCGGCATACCGCCATCGTGGCCGCGCTCTCCCTCAGCACCCCCGCAGGCGGGCGTGAGTCATCGAGGTGGTCCAGGGCGTGCTCGTGCGCGACGTCGAGGGCCTGGCCGGCTGGGGCGGAGAGGTCGGGCGTAACGCCTGGGCCTGATGGTGCGTCCGGTGGGGACAGTGACGGTGAGGTGCGCCGTTACGGTGGCGACCGCCGCGGCGTGCCTGGGGAAGTGAGGCTTTTCCAACCTCGTATCGAGAGTGTGAGGTGGAGGGTGAGGACGGCCCTGACCAGGTCTGTGATGCGTGTGGTGCTGCATCGCAGCTTGCGCAGGAGTCGCCAGGCCTTGAGGGCCACGGCTTGTTCACCGAGTGCGCGGATCTTGGCGTGGGAACGGTTGACGGCCTGTGGCCCGGCGGACAGCTTGCCTGGGTCAGGGCGTCGATGATGCCATGGGTGCGGGCCGCCTGGATGTCGTGAACCCCGCCGGGCAACGCGGGCGAGGCCCACAGCAGGTTTCCGAACGGACCGGCGTTAGCTCCGGCGGACCAGTTGCTCTTGGTCGACAACCCATCTACCAGGAGCTTCACTTCTTGCAGTACATACCCCACGCTGGCGTGGGCGACGTTGACCGTGCGCCCACCGTCCGAGAGGCTGTGGTGTTTGCCAAGGTCGGGGGGCTCCTACCCTGCCGCTGACGCCTGGGCGTCCCCTTGTCCGCCCTGCAGCGGATGCCGACAATCAAGGACGCTGGCTCCGACGGATGGACAGACGGGGGAATGCGTGCGGACTCTCATCGAGACGTCGCGGTTGCAGTTGCAGTGCTTCCAGCCTGGCGACACGGCTGAGCTGCACGAAATTTTCAGTGACCCACGGACGAATACGATCGGCACAGGGCCCTTCGTCGAAGTCGGGCAGACCGCGGACTGGATCGGGCGCCGGGTCCGTGCGGTTCAGGAGAGCGGGTTGGTCTGGTATGGGCTGCGCTTGCGCGACACCGGGCTCCTGGTGGGCAACTGCGGGGTCTTTGCGGGGCGAACCGGTGCCGTCGAGCCCGAGGTCGGCTACATGATCCGCTCCGGCCATCGAGGGAAAGGTATAGCAGGCGAAGCCGCCCAGGCGGTTCTGGAGGAGTGCTTCTCAACAGGCATTCGCCAGGTGTGGGCGACGATCCGCCCGGGTAACGCCGCCTCGCTGCGGGTAGCTGCTCGCTTGGGCATGGTCACCCAGTACATACGTAAGGACGAGCGCGGGGAACTCTTGTACCTGTCTGTCGCGTATCGCGCCGACCAGGGTTGACGAGGCGGATCGCGAGCAAGCTCGACCGTCCCGAATCTGAGGTTGGAAAAGCCTGAGTGGCAGGATGCAAGGGCCGATCCTGACTTTTCCGGTGGGTGACGGACGACGGTGGGCCCTCGGACTTCGTGTGGTCGGGTGGCCGGGTCACGTTGCCGTGACCCGGCCACCCGACTCGGGGCAGCGTGAAGCCCGCCGCGGTGGCGGCCGGACTGTCGCGCGGGCAAGCGCAGCATGCGGCATCGCCTGCGCCGGCACAGGCCGGTGGCGGGGCAGGGCCCCGCCCGCCCGTGTGGCTACAACGTCCGCAGTGTTACTGCAGTCGCTGCTGGTTGCCGCGGTACCGCTGGGCGAGCTTGGCGAGCGCTACGGCGCCGAGCAGCAGTCCGAAGTCACGCAGTGCGACGTCATAGTGCCCCGGGATGGTCAGCAGGTTGATGATGATGCCGCCCAGCCAGCCGGCCACGAGCCAGCCGCCGAAGCGCGGGGCCAGGGCGACAACAACCCCTGCCACGATCTCGATCACGCCCACCGCGTACATGGCTGCCTGGGCGCTGCCCGGAACGAGGTTGTTGATCCACGGCGCAAGGTAGGTGGGCCAGTCCACGAGCAGGTTGGCGAACTTGTCCAGCCCGAACAGGATCGGCGCCACCGTGAACCCAGCGCGCAGGATGAGGAATGCCTGGTAGCCCGGGTCGGCGAGCGCGGCCCTCCCGGCGGTGGCGGACGTGGTGGATGTGGTTGCGGACGACATGACGCTCTCCTTCTATCGACAACTCTCGTTAGCAATAGAAGCGGTCGTTCGTTCTTTAGTCAATGACGATGGGTTTTACACTGGTGTTCGTGGACGCCCCGGAAGAAGCACACGACGCCGACCTGTCAGCCGTCGCCGCACTCGACGAGCCCACCCGCCGAAGGCTGTATGACCACGTTGTGCGTCAGCCGGGACCGGTCAGCCGGGACGAGGCCGCGGCCGCCCTGGGCCTGGCACGGCAGACCGCGGCCTTCCACCTGGACCGGCTGGCTGACGAATCACTGCTCGATGTGGTGTACGAGCGCCGTAGTGGGCGCGCCGGGCCGGGCGCGGGCAGGCCGGCCAAGCTCTACCGGCGCTCGGCGAAGCAGTTCGCCGTCAGCCTGCCTGATCGGCGCTACGAGCTGGCCGGGCGGCTGCTCGCCCAGGCCGTGGAGGAATCAGCGGCGACCGGCGAGCCCGTGCGAACCGTGCTGGACCGCAAGGCCGCAGAACTGGGCACGCAGTTGGGCCGACAGGGCAAGACAACGGCCTTCGAGCTACTGGAAAGGTACGGGTTCGAGCCACGACGTGAGGGCGAGGCCATCGTTCTGGCGAATTGCCCCTTCCACGCGCTTGCTCGAGAACACACCGAGACGGTGTGCGGCATGAACCTTCACCTGCTGCGCGGTGTCCTTGACGGACTCGGCGAGCAAGGGTTTGTGGCGCGCCTGGCACCTCAACCCGGCCTGTGCTGCGTACGCCTGGAACCAGCCACCTGATCACAGATCCGAATGCTCCTCACGCGCGGGCGCCCCACGCCCGGCAAGCGGCCCGTGATCGAACGTCCGCGACAGCTCGACGCCGACGCCTCAGCGCCTGAGAAGAGTCCCCGATGCTCCCCCACCGAGAGCCAGTCGTATGCCTCCTCCACCAAGAGCCGTCGTATGCCTCCTCCACCAGAACCTCGTCCGGGTTGCGCTGGTGGAAGCTGCGGCAAGTGGGCGAGCAGGGGATGCGACCCGATTCCGGGTGGCGGGGGTCCGCGGGGGCCAGCGGGCTGGTCAGCGGGGCCAGCGGGCTGGTCAGTGCCTTGCCGGGGGGCCTCGGGCGGCGCGCACTCCACGTCGGACGCGCGCGCTGGGCCGCGTTGGCGGGCGCCTCGAAGGCCGGCCTGGGGGCTGGCTGCTGCTGGGGGGTGTGAGAAGGAGACGCGCCCTCGTGCTCAGCGGGCCCGCCGCGAGCAGCGCGGTGCGGCGACGCGCATATGAAAGCACTTATATGAGTGCTATTACGATTCACCTCATGCCCGAACACCACGCGCTTGACCCCGTCCAGGAAAGCCTCTGGCGGCCTGCGCGGCTTCTCCAGGCGTCCATGGACGCCGACATCGCACGGATCCACTCCGAGCAACAGATCGCGGTCTCAAGCCGAGCTTCGTCATGGAGTTGCTCCGGCTCCATGCCTGCGGACCCATACCATCACGGAACTGGCCGAGTCAGTCCGCGCACGGTTTCAGCCCTCAGCCGGAAAGTGGCAGCCATGCGCAGGGCAGGCTGGGTCCAGACCGTCGCGGGTAGGACGCACACACCCAGAAGGTGACGCTCACCGACGAAGCTCGCCGCGTCGTCGGTCGCCTGGCGGCGGAGTGGCGGGCCACCGAGGCCGCCCTCGCCGGCCTTGAGGCGGAAATCCCCTACCCGCTCTCCCGGGTCGTCGCCGACATCGAGCACGCCCTCGAACGCAAGAGCTTCCACGACCGGATCGCCGAGAAGCTGGAAGAGGACGCCGCATGGGACTGAGACACACGCTGCTCGATGTGACGCCGCTCCGGTCCTCACCACCGTTCCGGCGGTTGTGGATTGGCCAGACTCTCTCCGGGCTGGGCGGCCAGATGACCCTCATCGCCGTGATGTTCCAGGTGTGGCAGACCACGAAGAGCACCACGTGGACGGGCGCCGTCGGGCTTGCCCAGGCAATTCCAGTGGTCGTGCTCGGGCTCTTCGCCGGATCAGTAGTCGATCGCGTGGACCGCCGGAAGTTCTACCTCCTTGCCACCAGCGGGCAAGCAGTGTGCTCGCTCCTGCTCGCATTACAGGGCTTCCTCGCCCCCCTTCCGGCCGCCGGAGTCCTCGCACTCGTCGTACTCCAGTCCTGCTTCGTGGCCGGCGGCGGCCCGGCCTCGCGCACCTTCATTCCGCACCTGCTGCCTCAGCACCAACTTGCCGCAGGACTGGCCCTGAAACGCACAGCCTTCCAGGGCGCCATGCTGATGGGCCCCGCTCTGGGCGGACTGGTCGTGGGCGGGCTGGGTATCGGCGGCTGCTACCTGATCGACGCCCTCACATTCGTCGCCGCGCTCTCCAGTGCGTTCGGTCTGCCGCGGATGAAGCCCGAAGACGAGCCCGCACGCCGCGGCCTGCGCGGAGTACTCGATGGCCTGGCCTTCCTGGCCCGCACTCCCGTGATCCGCGGAGCCCTGCTCACAGACCTCGCCACCACCGTGCTGTCGATGCCGATCAGCCTGTTCCCCCTGATCAACTCAGAGCGATTCGGCGGCAACCCGCGCACTCTCGGACTGTTCCTGACCGCCATAGCCGTCGGTGGCGTCGCCGCGTCCATCCTCTCCGGGACCTTCACCCGGCTTCCCCGCCCCGGCCTGGTCATGCTCGGCGGATCCGTCACCTGGGGCGCGGCACTCACGCTGTTCGGGATGTCGCCGAACCCGTGGGCTGGCCTGGCCTTCCTCGTCGTGGCCGGCGCGGCCGACACCGTCTCGGTCGTATCCCGCAGCACCGTCGTCCAGACGCACACCCCCAGCGCGCTTCTGGGCCGCGTCAGCGCCGCTGAACAGATCGTTGGGCAAGCCGGTCCCGACATCGGCAATATGCGCGCAGGGCTCGCCGCCGACGCTACCTCGGGAGCTGCGGCCCTCATCAGCGGTGGCCTGCTCTGCCTCGGCGCGGTGGCGGTAGTGGGAGCCACCCATGCGGACCTGCGTGAGCCGGTGGCGTAAACGGTGGCCAAATGCGGTGGACAGAGATCGCGCGAGCGGCAGACTGGCACCATGACCGTATCGGATGCCAAGGCTGACCTTCACTTTTACCTGCAGTCCGCCCGCGATGCCCTGCTGTGGAAGCTAGAAGGGCTCTCGGAGTACGACATCCGCCGCCCGCTGACGCCAACCGGAACCAACCTCCTGGGCCTGGTCAAACACGTGGCCGGCGTGGAGCTGGGCTACCTCGGCGACACCTTCGGACGGCCGTCAGGCGAGCCGTTGCCCTGGCTCGAGGACGGTGCTGAGCCCAACGCGGATATGTGGGCCACCGCCGACGAGTCACGCGAGTACATCGTGGAGCTCTACCGCCGGGCGTGGGCTCACGCGGACGCGACGATCGACGCGCTCGCGCTGGACACGATCGGCAAAGTGCCGTGGTGGCCGAGCGGCAGGGACGAGGTGACGTTGCACCATGCCGTAGTGCGCGTGATTTCTGATACGCACCGGCACGCCGGGCACGCCGACATCATCCGGGAACTCCTGGACGGTGCCGTGGGGATGAACAAGGGCAACGACAGCATGCCGCCGGGCGACTCGGCGTGGTGGGAGAGCTATCGAAGCGGACTGGAGCGTGCAGCTCACGAAGTCGAAACTTCGGACCGGATCAACTGAGCAGCATCCGGCACCCGCTCGCCCAGGACCGCAACACCGACCCCCGCACCGTCTTCAGCGACAGCCCCGCGCGCTGGACCTCCACCGCACCGGCACCGGTCATCAGGCCCGTGCACGCGGCAGCACCCCGGGCCTCCCCTGCCCCGGCCCCCGCGAAGCGCTCCCCAGCCCGCGCCGCCGCTCGCCGCTAAGCGGCCCTATTCAGCAGTAGGAAGGCCAGCCGGTGTTCCCAGTCACGACCGGGCTACTCCTCGGCACATTCCGGAGCATCCGCGTCCACCGACAGGGGGCTGCCCTCGGGCACCAGATAGGTGACGTACAGCTCCACCGGCTCGGTGCCGAGATTGCGGCCGATGTGCACATGGTGGGAGCCGGGGGGCTCGATGAAGGACGTGCCCGCCGGGGTCACCTCGACCGAGCAGTCGTGGAGGGTCCGGGTCAGGGTGCCGGACTTGACGACGGCAATGAGCGGGCCAGGGTGGTAGTGCCAACCGGTGGAGCCGCCCGGTTCGACGGTGATCGTACGGACGATGACATCCGTACGCCCCTCGGCCTTGACCTTCAAGGTCCCGGCGGAGGTGCCCTTGGCGAGCACCGTGCCGGTTACCCCGCTGCCGGGCGTGGCGACGGCGGCCGTGGACCCGAACGCCAGGGCCGCCGCGCAACCAGTCATGACGAGAGCTCTGCGGATTCTCCGTGTACGGAACGTACGGCGCATAGGATCCCCTCCGACGATGGCCGACTCCCCTGTCGGCTCGCCCGAGGAACTGCCCACGGCAGCCACCGGTTACACCCCGGCTGATGGAAGCTCTCCTTCAGCCCTCCAGGAGGATTTCCCTGCCCACGCCAGCCTCACCCCCGATCACAGTCGTCATCGCCACCCGCCTTCGCGAGGACCGACTTGGCTACTTCACCGCCATGCGCGCCGGCCTCACGCGACAGACCGTGCCCTGGCAGGCAGTGATCGCCTTCGACGGCGCCGATCCCGGGCGCCTGCCCGCACCCTCGGATGCGCACTCATCTGCTGGAGGCGCCTGAAGTCATTGCGATAGGAGTTCTTAGGAAGTCGCGTCGGCCATCTGCTCGGTGTAGGCGGTTGTATAGGCGTGGGCAGCCGGCTCAAACTGGAGTCCGATGTGGGTCGCCGCCGCGTTGACGTCCCGCCAGAAGCGCTGGAGCGCCTTCTCGCTGCCCTCCCTCGCGGGCGACCCGGAGGAGAAGCGCAAAGCACTGCTCGAATCCGCCCTGGAGACCCTGGACTCGGCGGCCGAGGAGGGCCTGTGAACCCGGAGCCCGGCAGGCCTCAGCGTCCGGCTCGGTGTGAGCCGGCCAGCTCCTCCAGGTCGGCCGAGACCCGGGACGGCGCGGGCATGGCGGCCATCTCCTCGCGCAGCTCCCCCGCCGCCTTGGCGTAGCCGGGCTCGCCGAGCAGCGCGGCCACGGCCTCGCGCACCGGCGCCGGGTCGTCCTGGCGCGCGCCGTCCTCGATGGTGATGCCCGCGCCCACGCGGGCCAGGGCGTCGCCGTGCCAGAACTGGTCCGCCAGCTGCGGCAGTACGAGCTGCGGCAGGCCAAAGGCGCTCGCGGTCATCGCGGTGCCCGAGCCGCCGTGGTGGACGACTGCCCGGCAGGAGCCGAGGAGCAGGTGCAGCGGCACGGGGTCGATGAGGCGTACGTTGCCGGGGACCTCGCCGAGCGCCTCCCGGTACTCCTCCTCCACCGTCGCGAGCACCTCGGTGTCCGGCAGTCCGCCGAGTGCGCCGAGGATGTTCCGCATGAGGGGAACGCCGTTGTACGCGAGGGTGCGCCCGCCCAGGGAGACGGCCACCCGCCGGGCCGCACCCCGCTCCTCGGCGTCGCGGCGGAGCCACTGGGGCAGCTGCCCGTTTCCGTTGAACGGGACGTAGCGCATCGGAGTGCCCGGCGTCGTGCCGGCCAACTGCAGGCTGGGCGGGCACGGGTCGAGCAGGACGGCGGGGCGGGGCAGGTCGGACAGGCCGAGCTCGGCCAGGACGTCCTTGAACCAGGTCTGCCCTGTTGTCCTGGCCTGGTCGGAGATGGGGTCGACTCCCCAGCGCTGCTGCACCACGGGAACACCGAGCCTCTCCCCCACGACCAGGGAGAGGTACTCGATCGGGTCGGAGAGGATCAGATCCGGGCCGAAGTCGCGGGCCAGGTCGAGATAGTCGGGCAGCACGTCCAGGGTCTGCGGCATCCACAGGGAGCCGACGTTGGAGAGCTGGTCCAGGGCGGGCCTGCCCCAGGACTCGAGGGGCCGCTTCCCGCCGAGCCGCTCGATCAGCATGTCGTCCAGCTTCAGCCGGTCGCCGATGCCCACGGCGTTCAGGCCCGCGGAGGCGGCCGCGGCAAGGACGTCTTCGCGGCCGGCGACCAGCACTTCGTGTCCAGCCGCCCGCAGCGCCCAGGCGAGCGGGACCAGTGGGGTGAGATGGGTCGAAACGGGGGTGTTGATCATGAGGACGCGCATGGTCGTCTCCTGCCGATCCTGCCGAGATGAGAAGGGAGTGGGGCTGTGCCGACCAGGAGGGCCGTGTGCCGGCCGGGGCGCTCGGCCCAGCCGGCACACGGCCCTGGATTCCGTGGTCCGCGATGCGTGGGCCGGTGTCAGACGCCGGAGGACTGCCCCACGTGGTCGCGCACCCACTCGGCCACGGCCCACGGCGGCGTGCCCGAGGAGAAGATCTGCGCGACGCCGCGCTCCTTGAGCACCGCGATGTCGGCGGTCGGGACGATGCCCCCGCCGAACACGGTGACCCGCCCGGCGCCCCGCTCGGCAAGGAGGTCGAGCACGCCGCCGAACAGCTGCTCGTGCTCGCCGAGAAGGCTGGAGATGCAGACCGCGTCGGCCCCCTCGCGCACGACGGTGGCGACCAGGCCCGCCGGGCTCTGGTCCTCGCCCGCCTGGACGGCCTCGATGCCCGCCTCGCGGAAGGCGCCGACGAGCGTCGGCGGAGCGGCCGAACCCTTTCCCCCCCCGCTTCCGGCTTGGCCATCACCACACGGATCGGACCTGACTCACTCATGACTGGCTCCCCTTCTCTGCATTCGGTCGGTTGTTGGCTCGGTTGTCGGTGCGTGGCGCCACGAGGCGCTCCAGGGCGCCCACCACTTCGGCGGGCAGCGGCAGGGCGGCGATCTCCGCGGAGAGCGCACGCGCCCGCTCGGCGTATGAGGGGTCGCTGATCAGTTCCCGGCAGGCCTTCTCGACGGCCTCCGGGGTGTTCTCATCGACGGTGATGGCGGCTCCGAAGTCGGAGATGCGCTGTCCCGCCTCGACGAAGTTGCCGCCCTGCGGCACGATCAGCTGCGGCACACCGGCGTTCATCGCCGTCAGCGCGGTGACACCGCCGGCGTGATGGGCGGGCAGATGTCGATGAACAGGTCCGGATCGGGCAGCTTGTCGAGCCCCAGTTCCCGCAGCTCCGGCTGGAGTTCCTCGCTCGCCGCCGGGTCGGTGCGCCAGGCATCGCCGGTGTCCCAGGCCTGCCGTACGTAGGGCACGCCGAGCTCGGTGGCGATCAGCGCGGCGGCGAAGGACATCGAGCCGCCGACCACCAGATCCGGCCGCCAGTTCTCGGCGAGCTTCCGCAGCGCGTCCATGCTGCCGGCGGCCATCCGCCCGAACCAGTGCCCCGAGAAGTCCAGTTGTGACCGGATTCCCCGCCCGGTCGGTGGTGCTGAACCGCCGTATCGAGGAGGGCGCGATCGAAAGCGCCGGGATACCGGCCGACGCAATCTAAGGAACCATGTCCTCGACGGCACCCATGAACACATCGTGTCCGGCATTGCGCGCTGCCGTGGCGAGCGGAGCCAGGGCGAATACCGTCGCGGGGCTCCCGCTCGCGACGAAGAGGATTTTCACGGATACTCCCTGCCGCATCTGAATAGGGTCATGATCAGTCGATAATCAGGACGGTGTTGCCGTCCGGGTCCTTCACGAAGAACCGTCGCATGTCGGAATGCTGTTCTCTAACCGCGATCGGGCAGGCGGAGGTGCCCGAAACGCGCGCGCTCCTTGAGGACTTGTGTCGGCTGTTCCTGCTCAAGCAGATCGGCGAGCACACCGGCGATCTGCTCGCCGAGGGCCATATGGCGGCCGACCACGTCCGTGCGCTCCCCCTCGCCATCGACGAGGTGGCCGCCGGCCTGGCCCCGCACATGATGACCCTCGTCGAGTCGTTCGACCTGCCGGCGGATTTCCTGGCCCGCATCCCGATCGCCAACGGCGACTACGTCGACCGCTCGCTCAGCGATCTCCCGGTAAGTGGCCCCGCAGCCGTGCGCACCTCTTTCACCGCTGCCTGGTCCCGAGGGCCCCACGCCGCGTAGCGCTCCCAGCGAGGCCGACCGGGTTCCACCCGGTCGGCCTTGTCGCCGCCCGCGATACGGTGCAGACCCCCGATGACAAGGCCGCCGCGCGCTGCCGCGCATCGCGGCCTGCTTCGGTACCGCCCCCGCCCGAGGAGAAGCTGCCGTCTCAATGGACCTCCTGACACACCACAGTGCCACCGAACAGCTCCACGCCCTGGAACAACGAGAAGTCTCCAGCCGGGAACTGACGCTCGCTCATGTGGATCGCATTGACCGTCACCCCCAGTACAACGCGGTGGTCACCGTCGATCGCGACGGCGCACTGGCCGCGGCTGCCGCTGCGGACGAACTGCGCGCCCGCGGCCGGGACGGTGGGGCCCTCCTCGGCCTGCCGGTGACGGTCAAGGACGCACTGGAGACCAAAGGGTTGCGCACCACCTGCGGCGCACCGGACCTGGAGCGGCACATACCCGGCCAGGACGCCGACGCCGTCGCACGGCTGCGCAACGCCGGCGCGGTCATCCTGGGCAAAACCAACACTCCCCCCATGTGCCAGGACATCCAGACCAGCAACCCCCTGTTCGGAACCACCCCTAACCCGCACGACCCGCAGTACACCGCCGGCGGCTCCTCAGGCGGTTCCGCGGCAGCCGTCGCCGCTCACCTCACCGCCTTGGACATCGGCAGTGATCTTGCCGGATCACTGCGGCTGCCAGGCCATTACTGCGGCGTCCACACTCTGCGCACCAGCCAGGGCATCGTGCCCCTGCGGGGCCACCTCCCCCGCCCGCCGGGCTGGCTGTCCACCTCCGACCTCCTCGCCCTGGGCCCCTTGGCCCGCAGCGCGGCAGACCTCGGCCTCGCCCTCCAGGTCCTGGCCGGCCCGTCACCTCAGGACAGCCTGGCCTGGCGGCTGGAACTCCCAGCCCCTCGCCACGACCGGCTCCAGGAGTACCGCATCGGCATCTGGGCCGACGACCCGCACTGCCCCGTGGACACCGAAACACGCGCGTTGCTCGAACACGTGGCGACGGCCCTGCACACCCTCGGCGTCCCCGTCGACAGCACCACCCGACCGGTCAGCATGGCCGACTCCGACCGCCTCTTCCACACCTTGATGTTCGCCGGGTCCACCGTCGGCGCCCCCGCGGACACCTTCGCCGCCGAGACCGCAGCCGCCGCGGACCTGACACCCGAAGACCAGTCCCCCCGCGCTTCGTACCTGCGAGCGCGCACCATGCGACACCGCGACTGGCTGCTGGCCAACGAGGAACGGCAGCGCCTGCGCCGGCAGTGGGCCGCCTACTTCACCGACATCGATGTCCTCATCACCCCCGCCGCACCCACCCCGGCGGTACCCGACCAGAGCCACCTGCCCCTCCCCGACCGGCACATCACCGTCGACGGTGAACGACGCGGATACTGGACCCAGACCACCTGGCTCAACCTCGCCGCCCCCGCCCACCTCCCCGCAGCCACCATCCCGGCAGGCCGGTCCACCACCGGACTCCCCCTCGGGCTCCAGCTCATCGGGCCGTACCTAGCCGACCGCACTGTGCTCCACATCGCCGGACTGCTGACGGAAGCACTGGGGCAGGGGTAGAACCACCTGAGGGGCAAGAACTGGCACCCGAAGCCGACGGCGTGGGAAAGCTTGCCGCCTCGCCGTGACCGTCGACTTGCCCGAGGCGGAGTTGCCACGCGGCACGATCAACCGGGATTCAGCAGTGCCCACCATCACCCCGGCCACGCTACGCATCGCATCGCATCGCATCGCCGGGATGCGGCGACACTGACGGTCGTGACACCGCCGTGAGAAGATCCCATCCCGCCGTGTGCGCTGGTTTCGACCGTGGAGGGTGACCATGTACGCGATATCCCTGGGCGATGACGGTGCGCAGTTGCGTCCGCTCGAGCCGTGGCGGGCCGAGGAGTTCCTGACCCACATGGACCGGGGACGGGAGTTCATCGGGCGGTACGTGGGGCTGCCGGACGTCGTCACGGACATGGCGTCGAGCCGCTCGTATCTCCAGGCGTACGCGGAGAAGGCCGCTGCCGACACCGGGCGGATCCACGGCATCTGGACGGACGGAAAGCTGGTCGGCGGAGTCCTCTTCCGGACGATGGACGTCGAGCAGGGCAACGCCGAGGCGGGCTGCTGGCTTGAGCCGTCGGCGGTGGGCAAGGGTCTGGTGACCAGGGCCGCACGCGTGATCATCGACTGGGCCGTCGAGGAACGCGGCATCCACCGTGTGGAGTGGCTGGTCTCCGCGGAGAATGAGGCCAGCATCGCCGTGGCACGGCGGCTCGGGATGACGAAGGACGGGGTGCTGCGGGAGAGCTACGCCTACCGCGGAAAGCGGCACGACATGGAGGTCTGGTCCGTGCTCGCGCCGGAGTGGCGGGCGGGTGAGCAGACGTCCTGAGCTCCTGCCGCCCAAGAGTGGCTGGTCCTAGGAGGGTGGGGCGATCTCCTGGATATGCGTTCGGCAGCTCATCCAGGGTGTCCTGGAACTCCTGCCCGGACCGGCGTCCCGCACGGTCTGAGCCCGCTCCGCAACCAGCGTGATGAACCGGCTCCTTGTCCATGCCGCCGCCTCGTCCTGCCGGCCGTCCGCCGGGAGGCCTAGATGTCCTGGAACTCGTTCGGCAGCTGATCCATGACGTCCTGGAACTCCTTGCCCGGAACGGCGTCGTGGAGGGTCATGAACACCGCCCGAACCCCCCGGCGCGCCACCGTCTCGTCGGTATTCGCGCGCTCGCTCACCCGCCGCACGCATTCGTCCACGCCGAACTTCTCAGCCACGTCCTCCGGCGGGACCAGCGGCGGGGCGACTTCCGGAGGAAGGACTGCTGCCAGATCACGTGCTTCGCCGCCGGTGATCCGCTCCGCGAGCGTGAGCATCGTGGCACGGGTCAGCGAAGCTGCCTGATCCTCCGGCACGTGGGCCCGTTGCGCGACGAGCCGGATGAACTCGTCGTACTCCATGGCGACTCCTCATCGGATCAATCGGATCAATCGGATCCTTGCCCGAGTACCCGCGGCACGCTTCTCCACCGGCCATCCGGGGGTTTCGCGTCCTGGCGCCGCCGCGTCAGGCGGCCGGGACTCAGCTCGGGAGGTCGTCCCACTGGTCGAGGAGGTCGTCGCCTTCCTGGTCGTACGGGCGGGGCGCGGGGGTGGCCAGGGGTTGTTCGGCCCAAATGATCTTGCCGTTGGACGTGTAGCGGGTACCCCAGCGCTGGGCGAACTGGGCGACCAGGAAGAGACCGCGGCCGCCCTCGTCGGTGGTGGCGGCTCGGCGCAGGTGGGGGGAGGTGCTGCTGCTGTCGGAGACCTCGCAGATCAGGCTGCGGTCGCGCAGCAGACGGACCCGGATGGGGTCGGATCCGTAACGGATGGCGTTGGTGATCAACTCGCTGAGGATGAGCTCGGTGCTGAAGGCGAACTCCTCCAGCCCCCACGCGGCAAGCCGCTCGGCGGCCTCGGTGCGGACGCGGGCGACGGCGGCGGGGTCGGAGGGCACGTCCCACTCGGCCACCGCCTCGGGGGCGAAGATGCGGGTGCGGGCGACCAGGAGGGCGATGTCATCGCTGGGGTTCGGGGAGGCCATGGCGTCGAAGACGGCGCGGCAGGTCTCCTCCGGGCCCTGGCTGGGGTGGCCGGCGAGGACCGCGCGCAGCAGGCCGAGTCCGGTGTCGACGTCACGGTCCCGGCCCTCGACCAGGCCGTCGGTGTACAGAGCCAGCCGGCTGCCCTCGGGCAGGTCCAGCTCGGCGGTCTCGATGGGCTCGCCGCCCAGGCCGAGGGGCGGGGCGAGGGGGATGTCGGGGAAGGTGACCGTGCCGTCGGGGTGGACGAGCGCCGGCCCGGGGTGGCCCGCGCGGGCCAGGGTGCAGCGGCCGGAGACCGGGTCATAGACGGCGTACAGGACGGTGGCGCCCGTGATCCCGGGCGCGTCGGTCTCCGCCTCCGCGGTGCTCTGGTCCTGGTCGAACCGGGTGACCAGCTCGTCGAGATGGCAGAGAAGCTCGTCGGGCGGCAGGTCGAGGGCGGAGAAGTTGTGCACGGCGGTCCGCAGCCGGCCCATGGTGGCGGCGGCATGCAGACCGTGGCCGACGACGTCGCCGACGACCAGGGCCACCCGGGCGCCGGGCAGGGCGATCACGTCGAACCAGTCGCCGCCGGCGCCGGCCTGGGAGGGCAGATAGCGGTGCGCCACGTCCAGGGCGTCCTGCTCGGGCAGGCCCTGCGGGAGGAGACTGCGCTGGAGGGTGACCGCCATGGCGTGCTCGCGGGTGTAACGGCGGGCGTTGTCGATGGCCACGGCGGCCCGGGCGACCAGTTCCTCGGTGAGGGCCATGTCCTCCTCGTCGAACGGCTCGGGCTTCTCCGAGCGCCAGAAGGTGGCGATGCCCAGCGTGACGTCCCGGGCCCGGAGCGGGACCGTGATCATCGAGTGGATGCCGTACTTGACGACCTTCGAGGCCTGCTCGGGGTCCTGCTCCTGCCACCCGGCGAAGGCCCGCAGATCCGCCTCGAGCACCGGCCGGCCGGCACCGAAGCCGAACGACTGGGGCGCGGCGCCCACGTAGGTGATCAGCTTGCCCATGCGCCACAAGGGGTGGTCGGCGCGTATGCCGCTGGTGGCGGTGCGGCGCATGGCGCTGCCCTTGGGGTCGTCACCGCGCAGGACCGGGTCCACGAGGTCGACGGTGGCGAAGTCGGCGAACCACGGGACGGCGAACTGGGTCAGTTCCTCCGCGGTCCGGACGATGTCGAGGGTCGTGCCTATCTTCGCGCCCGAGTCGTAGAGCAGCCGCAGACGCTTCTCCGCCACCTCCGCCTTGCCCGACAGTGCGCGCAGCTCGGTGGTGTCGCGCAGGGTCGTCACGCTGCCGGGCAGGCCGCCGTCCCAGTCGGTGGGGCGCTGGTTGACGGCCAGCAGCCGGTCCCCGGCCAGATGCACCTCGTCGGTGGCCGTGCGGCCGGTGGCCAGCAGCTCGGCGGTGTGCGGGTCGACGCCCAGGTCGGTGACGTGGTGGCCCTCGGAGTCGGGGGGCAGGTCGAGCAGCCGCCTGGCCTCGTCGTTGACCAGGACGAGACGGCCGCGGCCGTCGACGATGAGCACGCCTTCGCGGACGGAGTGCAGCACCGCGTCGTGGTGCTCGTACATGCGGGTCATCTGGGCGGGGCCGAGTCCCCGGGTCTGGCGCCGCAGTCGCCTGCCGACCAGCGCCGTCCCGCCGGTGGCGAGGGCGAGTGCGCCGACGGCGGTGCCGAACACGAGCGGCAGCTGCTGGGTGACCAGACCGCTCACGTCCTGGGCGGTCATCCCGGCGCAGACCACGCCGACGATCTTCCCGTCGGCGGTGGTGATCGGCACGGTGGCCTGGACCTCACGGCCGAGGGGTCCGTCGACGGTCTCGGTGACGACCTTGCCGCGCAGGGCCGGACGGTAATCGGCGATGAGCTCCTTGCCGATGAAACGCGGCAGGGGGTGGGTGTACCGGGTGCCGTGGGTGTTCGCGACGACGACGAAGTCGAGGTGGGCACCCTTACGGGCCTGCTCCGCCCGCGGCTGGAGAAGGGCCGTGGGATCGTGGGCGCTCATGGCGGCCACGGTGCCCGGGGCGGCGGCGAAGGTCTGGGCGACGGCGGTCGACCGGTTGACGGCCTCGCGGTGGCTGTCGTTGCGTGCCTGGAGCACGAGCACCGTCGTCGCCGCGGCGATGAGCAGGGCGACGAGCGCCGCCTGAACGGCGAATACCTGCCCGGCGATGGATCGCGCGCCCAGCAGCGAGCGCAGGCGTCGCCAGAAGGGGACGTGCGAGGAATGCCTCGATCGACCGAAAAATCCGATCATCTCCTATTCCTAACACTTCCCACCATAGGAGAAGTAGGCGGGCCCGGAGTCCGCTCGTGAGGTCCAGCGAACGATACGCGCCCTCGACGCAGGGTCGCCGGCCGCCCGCCCTCCGTGAGGCGAGGGCGGCACGGAGAGTGTCCCTCCGTTTTGCGGGGTGAGGGAGGCCTCGCACCGCAGCTCCTCGGGGCGGCGGCTGCCGCGCCGAGGAGAAGCTTACGTTCTGGAGGAGGATGAGGTAGTGGGGGCCGGCGCTGCCCGCCACCGACCGGGGGGCGGGGTGTGCGCGGCACCGGCGCTGTGCCGCCGGGTATGGCGGTACAGGGGCGGGAGAGCCCCGCTCTACCCGCCCGCACGCCAGCATGGGAGCGGGAGGCGCGGATGACACAGGGGACGACGGGCAGGGGCCGGTGGGCCCGTGCGCGTGGGGACACTGTCGGCGAGACGGTGGAGGGGATGCCTCGCGGCCGGGTGGGCCTGCTGGCCACGGTCCCCGGCCTGCTGCTGGTCTGCGGTGTGCTGGCGGACATCCTCGGGCCGGTGCCGTACAGCGGGTTGCCGCTGCTGGCCGCCGCGCCGCTCGTGGCGTGCATGGTGCTTCCGTTCCGGGCCGCGGCGATCACCGCGGTGTGCGCGTGTGTGGCATCGGTGTGCGTGGACGTGCTGGTGGCCCGCCCGGTGATGGCGCTGGTGGTGGACTTTCTGGATGTGGCGCTCATCAGCGGGATCGCGCTGTGGCTCAAGTGGGTGGTCCGCCGTCAGGGGCGGCGCTTCGCGGCGGTGCGGGCCGTGGCCGAGGTGGCGCAGCGGGCCGTCCTTCCGCCGCCGCCCGCGCGGGTGGGGGCACTGTCGGTCGCCACCCGCTACGAGTGCGCGTACGCGGAGGCGCTGGTCGGCGGGGACTTCTACGCGGTGCAGGACTCGCCGTTCGGGGTGCGGGCGCTGATCGGGGACGTACGGGGCAAGGGGCTGCCCGCGGTGTCCGCCATGGCTGTGGTGACCAGCACCTTCCGTGAGGCGGCGGGGCGGGTGGCGACGCTGCGGGAGCTTGGGGAGCACCTGGACCGGGCCCTGTCCGGGTTCGCGGCGGACGCCTGCGACCAGCCGGACGCGCATGAGCGGTTCGCCACCGCCGTGCTGGTCGAGATCCGCGAGCAGGAAGGGAGTGTGCGGTTGCACCACCGGGGCCATCCGCCCCCATATCTGATCAGTGGCGGCCGGGTGCGGTCCCTGGAGCCGACGGCGCCGGGGCTGCCGCTGGGACTGGGCCTGTCCGAGGGAGGTCCCGCGCCGGATTGCGACGTGTTTCCCTTTCACGATGGCGACTATCTGCTGCTGGTGACCGACGGGGTCACCGAGGCCCGGGACGGGGACGGCGTGTATTACGAGCCGCGTACGGGTCTGGCCGGCCGCAGTTTTCGCGGGGCGTCGGAGGTGGTGAACGCGCTCGCCGCGGAGGTCACCGACTGGACCGGGGGTCAGCGACAGGACGACATGGCGATCCTGGTCCTCACCCCGCTCCCCGCCGGGCCGCCCTCGTGAGCGAACCGCCGTCATGACCCGACCGCCGGCTCGTCCCGGGCGGCGGGGCGGCCGGGTCACGCATCGAGGCGCTGGGCGACCTCACACATCGAGGCGCTGGGCGACCTCGCGCATCGTTGCCCGGGCGGCGTCCAGGTCCACCCGTGGGCGGTCGGCCACCAGGTAGAGGAACACGCCCTGGCGGGGGCGCCGGCTGAGCGGGCGGATCACGTGGTACTCGCTGTCGAGTGTGACCACGATGTCCTCCAGGCGCTCCGGGTTGTAGCCGAGGAGTTCCAGGGTGGACAGCTTGGCGCGCATGACGTCGGTGTCGCCGTAGGCCACCTTCTCCAGGTCCGGTCCCCGCGCCGTCCGCACGGCTCCCAGGGTGATCCGGCTCAGATAGTCGACGAGCGATGCCGCCAGAGAGCCGTCGACGCGCATGACCTCCCGCAGCGCCTCCTCGATGTCGGTCATGGCCGATCACCCTCCCCGGGACAGCAAGGGATGCGACGCCGGCCGGATGTCCTGGCGCGCCGGGAGTACCCGTAGCGGGTCATATCCACATTTCATCCTTGCACAGGTGTCGTTCGCCGGAACCCCACCCCCGCCGCGCCAAGCGCCTGACAGAGGCCAGTGAGGACACGGGCTGTGAACTCGGCCCGCGCGCCTCCCCCACCCCTTCTCCCGTCTGTCCCGACTCGGGGATGCCGCTCCAGCCGGGCGAGGCCGGCCGTCACCGGACGCTGTCTGCGCGTCGTGCCCAACGGCGATGGCGGCCCGGCGCTGACGGTCGGCGACGACATCGGCCTGGGCATCACCGGCGAGCTGGGCGTGAGCACCTGGGGCCGTCCCACCGCGGCCGGTGGTCAGCCCGGGGCGCCGAGCCGGGTTTCCTGATGGGTGGCCAGGCCCAAGTCGAGGCACATGTGCTGGGCGAGGCCGACGGCAAGGGCCGCCACGGTCGGGTGCTGCCATACGAAGTTGCCGGCGAGCTTGATGTTCAGGCCCGATTCGAGGCGTACCCGTAGCTCCATGGCGAGCAAGGAGTCGAAGCCCAGGGATTTGAGCGGGGTCTGGGGATCGAGGGTGGTGCTGCTGAGCCGGAGGACGGCGCGGATGTGGTCGGACAGATAGCTCTCCAGCGCGGCGCGGCGGGCGAGGCCCGTCGGGAGGGCGGAGAGTTGGGCGCGGATGTCGTCGTTGCCCTCCCGGGTGGCCGCCGTGGTGTCCTCGCCGTCGGGGGTGAGCCGGGCGAACAGGGACGAGTGGCGGCCGGTGGCGGGGATCCAGGTGTCCGGCTCGCCGGGGATGACACCGGTCTGGACCCGGCGGTGGGCCAGGAGGGTACTCAGGGCCCGTAGCCCCTGGTCGGTGGGGATGGTGTGGTAGCCGCGGTCGGCGAAGCCGGTGGCGACGCCGGTCTCCCCCCACGGGCCCCAGTTGACGGCGAGGGTGGGCGCTCCGCGCGCGGAGCGCCAGGCGGCGAAGCCGTCGAGCCAGGCGTTGGCGGCCGCGTAGGCGCCCTGGCCGGGGTTGCCGAGCAGCGAGGCCATGGAGGAGAACACCGCGAACCAGTCGAGTGGGTGTCCTTGGGTGGCCTGGTGCAGCTGCCAGGCTCCGGTGGCCTTCGGGGTCCACACCCGGTCCAGCTGGTCCTCGCGGATGGTGGTGACCGCCGCGTCGTCGAGGACCATGGCGCTGTGGACGACGCCGCGCAGTGGTGCGCGGTCGTCGGCGGTGGCGGCGGCCACCAGACGGTCGGCCGTGCCCGGCCGGCCGATGTCGCCGAGGACGACGGTGACCCGGGTGCCGGCGGTGGACAGTTCGCCGAGGGCCCGCGCGGTGGCGGCGGACGGGGCGGTGCGGCCGTTGAGCACGAGGTGGCCCGCGCCCTGCGCGGCCAGCCAGCGGGCGGTGGCGAGGCCGAGGCCGCGGAGGCCGCCGGTGACGATGTAGGTGCCGCCGTCCCGTACGGTCAGCGGTCCGTCGGGCAGTACGGCGCTGGTCTCGCCCTCCTGCGGGATGGTGAGCACCAGTTTGCCGATGTGGCGGGCGCCCGCCATCTGCCGGAACGCCTCGGTGGCGTCCGCCAGCGGAAACGTGGTGCATCGCAGCGGCTTGAGGCTGCCCGCGGCGAATGCGGTGAGTACCTCGCGCAGCATGGTGGCGACCACCTGGGGGCGGGCGGTCTGCAGCTCCATGAGGTCCACGGTGCTGAAGGTGATGTTGTGCCGCAGCGGCGCGAGTCCGAGGGGGGCGTCGGAGAGGATGTCGCGGACGCCCAGTTCGAGGAAGCGGCCGAAGGGGCGCAGGGATTCCAGTCCGGCCCGGATGGCGGCGCCCGCGAGCGAGTTGAGGACGACGTCGACCCCTTCGCCCCCGGTGGCCTCCATGACCTGGTCACGGAAGTCCAGCGACCGGGAGTCCATCACCTGGGTGATGCCCATGGCGCGCAGGCAGCGGCGTTTGTCCTCGCTGCCGGCGGTGGCCAGCACCTCGGCGCCGAGCAGCCGGGCGACCGCGATGGCGGCGAGGCCGGTGCCGCCGGTGGCCGAGTGGATCAGCACCCGCTCCCCCGCCCTGACCCGGCCGACGTGGCGCAGCGCGTACCAGGCGGTGAGGAAGGCGATCGGGAGTCCGGCGGCGGTCGCGGGGTCGAGGCCGTCGGGGATGGGCCCGGTGCAGTCGGCGGATACGACGGCGAAGGAGCCGAAGGAGCCGCCGCGTACATCGGCCGCCACCACGCGGTCGCCCGGGCGGAGGTGTTCGACGCCCGGCCCGAGGGCGGTCACTTCGCCGGCGCATTCGAAGCCGAGCCGGTAGCGGACGTCCTGGTCTCCGGGGAGCAGGCCCATGGCGGTGAGGACGTCGCGGAAGTTCAGGCCCGCGGCCAGCACCCGCAGTTGCACCTCACCGGGCCCGGGGACGGGCCGCTGGGTGGCGGCGAGCTCCAGGCTGCCGAGGTCGCCGAGGCGGCCGGCGCGCAGCCGGAAGCCGTCGGTGCCGCAGCGTACGGTGCGCGCGGCGGCGGTGGTGCGTTCGGTGTCGGTCAGCGGGGCGTTCGTCAGCTGGGCGGCGTAGCGGGCGCCGTCGCGCAGGGCGATCTCGTCCTCGGGGCAGTCGGCGAGGAGTTCGGCGGAGAGGGTGCGGGCGCGGTGTGCCTCGGTGCCGCCGGTGCCGCCGGTGCCGCCGGTGGTGTCCCGCGGTGTGGCCGGGTCGGTGTCGACCAGGGTGGCGCGCAGATCCGGGTGTTCGAAGGCGAGGACGCGGACGAGCCCGCGTACCGCGCTCTGTCCGGGGTCCGCGAGGTCTCCGGGGGTGAGGGCCCGGGCGCCGCGGGTGACCGCGTAGAGGCGTGGCGGGTCGGGGTAGCGGGCGGTGAGTGCCTGGGCGGTGGCGAGGAGCCGCCGGGTGCGGCGCAGGCCGTCCGCTCCGCTGTGCTCGGCGGGGCGCGGGCCGGAGAGGAGCACCACGGCGCGCGGCGGGGCGGTGGGACGTGGCAGGCGTTCGGTGAGGGCGTCGCGGAACGTGTCGAGCCCCTCGTCGGCCAGGGGCGGGTCCCAGACGCGGGCCGTGGCCCCGGCCGTGCGCAGGGCGTCGGCGAGGGGGCGGGCGGTGCCGTCGGCCTCGCCGACGATCAGCCATCGGCCGGGCGGGCGGGTGTCCGGCGGGGGTGTCCGGGTGGCGCGCTGCCAGCCGAGTTCCAGGAACCACTGGTCGACCTCGGTGGACTCGGGCACGGTCCGGTGGGCGATCCGCAGCCCGTCGATGGCCAGGACGGGCCGGCCGGCCGTATCCATCAGCCGGATGTGGCCGGTGAGGGTCCCGGCGGTGGCCTCGGCGAGCCGGGCGTGGCAGTACACGGCGGTGTCGGGGTCGCCGAGGACGCGTACGCTCTGCATCCTCACGGGCAGCACGAGGCCGTGGTAGGGCTCCTGGAGCAGCCCGGTGATGAGGAGTTGGGCGCACAGGTCGACGAGGACAGGGTGGATGCGCAGGGCGCCGCCCAGGGGGCGGGCCGCCTCGGGGATCCGTACCCGGGCCCAGAAGCTGTTGCCGTGCCGGGAGGCGTTGACCTCGGTGATGCCCTGGAACGCCACGCCGTGTTCCACGCCCCGGGCCCGCAGGTTCGCATACAGGGCGTCGGGATCCACGGGGAGCGGGTGACGCAGGGACAGCGTCTGGACGGAGGCGGCGCGGGAGCGCGGTGGTACGGCGAGTCGGCGCAGGACGGCGGTGGCCTGGCGTACCCAGGTGCCGTCGTCGCCACGTCCGTGGATCTCGCAGGTGGCGCGGTCGGTGGCGGCGAGGGTGACGGTCGTCGCGAGGTCGGTGTGGTCGGCGAGGGGCAGCAGTTCCTGGAAGTGGAGGTCGGTGATCTCGACCTCGGTGGGTACGGCGTCGAAGACCTCGCAGGCGGCGGTGAGGGCGAGGGCGTAGGAGGCGGCGCCGGGGAGGACCGGTGCGCCGTGCACCCGGTGGTGGTCCAGCCAGGGCAGTGCGGCGGGGCCGGTGCGGGCGTGCCAGGCGTGGCGGAGTGGTTCGCCGGGCACTTCGGTGTGGGCGCCGGGCAGTTCGCCGGCCGTCCCGTCGTCGGCCGGGGGCTCGGCCGTGGCGGGGAGGGCGGTGTCGGCCCAGTGGCGGGTGCGGTCGAAGGTGATGGCGGGTACGTCGGCGAGGGCGGCGTCCGGGTTGAGCCGGGACCAGTCGACGGGGACGCCCGCGCAGTGCAGTGCGGCCAGTTGGGTGCGGAAGGTGGCCGTGTCGTCCTCGCCACGGCGCAGGGTGGGCAGGACGACGGGGTCCTCGACGAGCCCGGCCAGGCTGCGGAGGACGGGGTGGATGACCACGGGGTGCGGGGAGATCTCGGTGAACACCAGGTGGCGGTCGGCCGCGGCGGCGGCGACGGCGTCGGAGAAGCGCACCGGATGGCGGAGGTTGGCGCACCAGTAGTCGGCGTCGAAGGCGGGAAGGCGGTGCGGGTCGTCGAGGACGGTGGTGTAGAAGGGCACGTCGGGCGGCCGGGGCGTCAGACCGGCCAGAACGGTGCGCAGTTCGGCCAGGAGCGGGTCCACCTGCGGGGAGTGCGAGGCGACGTCGACCGCGACGAGGGCGGCGGGGATGCCACGGGTCTCCCAGCCGGCGACGAGCCGCTCGATGTGCGCGGTGTCACCGGCCACGACGGTGGAGCCGGGTGCGGCCATGACGGCGACGGTGACCGCATCGGCCCCGGCGGTGTCGAGGTCGGCCTGTACCTCGTCGGCGCCCAGTCCCACGGTGGCCATGGCTCCGTTGCCGGCGATCCGGGTGAGGAGGGCGGAGCGGCGGCAGATGACCTTGGCGCCGTCGGCGAGGGTGAGGGCCCCGGCCACCACGGCGGCGGCGACCTCGCCCATGGAGTGGCCGATGACTCCGGCCGGTTCGACGCCATGGGCGCGCCAGGCGGCGGCCAGCGCGGTCTGCAGGGCGAACAGCACCGGCTGCACCCGTGCGCAGCCGGTCACTGGCTCGCCCGTACGGACGATGTCGAGCACCGAGAATCCGGCTTCGGCGGCGATCAGCGCGTCGGCCTCGGCGAGGGCGGCGGCGAAGGCCGGTTCGGTGTCCAGCAGGTCGCGGCCCATGCCGGGCCACTGCGATCCCTGCCCGGAGAACACCCACACCGGCCGGCGGGAGACGGCGGCGCCCACGGCGCCGGTGACCACGCCGGGGTGGGCTCGCCCCTCGGCGAACGCGCGCAGGGCGCGGACGAGTTCGTCGCGCGAGGCGGTGATGACGCCGAGCCGGCCGCGGCCCGGGGCGCGGCGCAGGGCGAGGGTGTGGGCGATGTCGCGCAGCGGCACCTCGGCGCCGTCGCCCTCCAGCCAGTCGGCCATGCGGTGCGCGGCGCCGGGGAGCGCGGCCGGGGAGCCGGCGGGTACGAGGAAGACCTGCGGGAGGGTCCGGGTGGCCAGCGCTGGCCGGGGGCCGGGGCGCCGGGGCGATGCGGGGGGCGGCTGTTCCAGGAGCACATGGGCGTTGGTGCCGGAGAAGCCGAAGGAGGAGACGGCGGCCAGCCGGGGCCCGGTGCGCACCGGCCAGGGGGTGAGGTGCTGGGGGATGAAGAAGCGGGTGCCCTTGGCGTCGATGGCCGGATTCCAGCGGGCGAAGTGCAGGTTGGGCGGGATGAGTCCGTGGCCCAGGCACAGGACGGCCTTGATCAGGCCGGTGACGCCGGCGGCGGGCTCCAGATGGCCCAGGTTGGTCTTGACCGACGCGAGGGCGCAGCGGTCGCGGCCGGTGCCGTAGACCTGGGCGAGGCTGGTGAACTCCACCGGGTCGCCGACGGGGGTGCCGGTGCCGTGGGCCTCGATCATGCCGATGTCGGCGGCGTCGACTCCGGCGCGGGCGAGCGCCTGTTCGTACAGGGCGCGCTGGGCGGTGGCGGAAGGCGCGGCGAGCCCGTCGGAGCGGCCGTCCTGGTTGACGGCCGATCCGCGCAGCACGGCCAGGATCCGGTCCTGGTCCCGCAGGGCGTCGGTGAGGCGTTTGAGGACGACGATGCCGCAGCCCTCGCCGCGTACGAAGCCGTCGGCGGCGGCGTCGAAGGCGTGGCAGTGGCCGGTGTGCGAGAGCATGCCCATCCGTTCGAAGGAGCGCGTGATTCTGGGTGCGAACATCAGGGTGACGCCGCCGGCCAGGGCCAGATCGCATTCGCCGGCGCGCAGCGCCTGGGCCGCCAGGTGGACGGCGACCAGGGAGGACGAGCAGGCGGTGTCCAGGGCGACGCACGGGCCGTGGAGACCGAGGAGGTAGGAGATCCGCCCGGCGGCGACGCAGTGCGCGTTGGACAGGGTGGAGCCCTCGAGTTGGCCGGGGTGCCCGTCGAGGCGGTCCATGTAGTCGTTGTAGCTGAGGCCGGTGAAGACGCCGGTGGAGGTGCCGGTGAGCCGGTCGGGCGGCATTCCGGCGTGTTCCAGGGCCTCCCAGGTCACTTCGAGGAGCAGCCGGTGCTGTGGGTCGAGGACGTCGGCCTCGCGGCCGGAGACGCCGAAGAAGTCGGCGTCGAAGCCGGATACGTCGCGCAGGTATCCGCCGCGGGCGGCCATGGCGGCGGTGCCGGGCCCGGTGGTGTCCGGGTGGCGGGCCGCCGCCCACAGCCCGGCCCGCTCGGCGGGGAATTCGGTGACCGCGTCGCGGCCTTCGGTCAGCAGATGCCACAGGGCGGCGGGCGAGTCGATGTCACCGGGGAGCCGGCATCCCATGCCCACCACGGCAATGCGGCAGGGGGGCCGGCGGGATGCGGGGGTGTCCTTGCTCATCGGGGTCTCCGTAGGTCGTGCTCGGCCCGGGGGTGGGGGCCGTGGGGGCCGCGGGGATCGCGGCCGGGTGCGGGGCTCAGACGGTGTCCGGGCTGCCCAGCAGCATCGCGTGCTTCACGCCGCCGATCTGGTAGTTGAAGCTCAGCGCGTAGTCGAAGTCGAGGGGACGGGTGCGGGTGCCGGGGACGGGGTCGAAGGGGAGTCCGTCCGCGGGCTGTTCGCAGTTGGCGGTGGGGCACACCTGGCCGAGCTCCATCATCATCAGCGTCAGGGCGAGGCCGAGGCAGCCGGCGGGTGATCCGTGGTGGCCGAAGCAGGCTTCCTGGGAGCTCATCAGGACGATGCCGGCGGGCCCGTAGAGCTCCCTGATCGTGTTGGCCTCCATGGCGGTGACGGCCGCGCCGCCGTCGCTGGCGCCGTTGACGTAGGGCACCTGGTCGATCCGCCACCGGTCCCCCAGGCATCTGCGTACGGCGCTGACCAGCTGCGCGCCGGAGTTGTCGGCGGCCAGGGGGTTGGCGAGGCCGTCGCGGGTCATGGCGGTGGCGAGCACCTGGCCGTAGAGGTGGGCGCCGCGGCGGTGGGCGTGCTCACGGCTCTCCAGGATCACGGTGGCGGATCCCTCGCCGTGGTTGATGCAGTCGGCGCGCCGATCGTAGGGGCGCATCAGGGAGTCGAAGGAGGGAAGGAGGTCGGGCATGCCGGCGACGTCCATCGCGTCATAGGCATGCTGTGCGCCGCGCAACAGCCGCTGCCCCTTCTGGATGAGACCGACGTTGAAGACGTCGACGCCGGTGACGACCGCGAGGTCGACCTCGCCGGTGGCGATCAGACGGCGGGCGTTGCCGATCTGTACGGCGGCCGACGAGCAGCCGCAGGAGACGGTGAAGCAGGGGCCGACGGTGCGGGTCAGCGCGCCCTGGACGACGGCGACATCGGACGGGGAGACGGCCTGTTCGGCGGCGACGAACATTTCGAGGGCGTCGAGTGTGGCGGTGGACTCGGGGTCGATGCCGAGCAGGGTCAGATAGCTGTCCACGTTGGCGTCCACGCTGCCGCGGCCGACGAGGATCGCCGCTTCGCGCAGATCGCCGGCGCGGACATCGAGATCGGCATCGGTGCACGCCTCCACGAGGGAGACCAGGCCGAACCGATGGGCGTCGGTGTAGTGGCGGGAGAAGAACTCCGGGATGTCGGGGAGGCGCTCCTCGAACAGCTCGGGGGTGAGAGCGACCGAGCCGTAGTAGACGTCGTGCTGGACGAGGGCGGAGCGGCCCTGGGAGGCGATGTCCCATACCTGCCCGGCGGTGAAGACGGGTTCGGCGTCGCCGGGGAGACAGAAACCGAGGCCGGTGACCACGGCATCCCGGGCGTTTCTGCCGCCTTTCTTCATGGTGTCTCCTTTCCTTTTCACGGGTTTACGCGCAGACGCCGATGCGTGGCGGTGGCCTACTCTGCTATGAATGTGCGGTAGCACCATCGGTAGACAGGGATCAGTTCACCGTCGAACTCGGCGCACTCGCCCGCGGATTCGAAATGCTCGTAACCGTTACTCCACTGGATCTTGAGTCGTTCCCGGTCCCCGGCGGGGGGTGCGGTCCATACCTGGGGGGTTCCGGGTGGTCCGCCGACGAGGATGACAAATGCCGGTTGAGACATGACTGGCCTCCCGGCGATTCAGGAGCCGATCACCGCTGGAAACGATGTGTGGAATAGATGACGCTACGCCGTCAAGGGGGCCACTGGTAGGTCGCGTCGCATCACCCGGGTGGGTGCGGCATGCCGATGCCCCGGTTGCGTACCCCCGGCGCCCACGCTGCACCACCGTGCGAATGAGGGGGCTCGCACCCCTCCTCACGCCCCCTCTTTCGGCAACTTTCTGAAAACGGAGCGGAAAATGGACGGAAATGGATTCCGTTTTTAAACTTCGGCCGATGAGCCCTGCTTATCGCAGGCTTCTCATCAGGAAGTCCTCTGGGCTGTTCATAACCCAGTGCCGGGCCCATCGGGGTGCCCCGCGCTCCCCGCGCGGGACACGTTCACGCACACTCAACGCGTGGCAGAGCCCCGCCCTGAGACATCGGCACCGACCGCAAAGGGAACCAACCATGACAAACCAGTCCGCACCGTTCGACGATCTGGACCGCAAGATCGTTGCGGCGCTGGTGGCGAACGCCAGGACGAGCTTCACGGAGATCGGCGCGGCGATCGGACTGTCGGCCTCGGCGGTCAAGCGGCGGGTCGACCGGATGCGGGAGACCGATGTCATCACCGGCTTCACCACCACCGTGCGGCCGGCCGCCCTGGGCTGGCGGACGGAGGCGTATGTGGAGGTGTACTGCGACAGCGCCGCACCGCCCCGGCGCCTGGCGCAGGTCGTGCGCAAGTATCCGGAGATCATCGCGGCCATGACCGTGACCGGTGGCGCCGATGCCCTGCTGCACGTCATGGCCACCGATGTGGAGCACTTCGAGGAGGTGCTTGAGCGCATCCGGGCCGAGCCCTTCATCCGCAAGACGATCAGTTACATGGTGCTGTCCCACCTGCTCACGGGCAGCCCCGAGGCGGGTGCGACCCCGGCCGCGCCCCCCGCCGCGACTCCGGCGCAATGAACCGGCGCGGTCACGCCTTTTCACGCAGCATCGATGCGCCATCACGCAGTTTTCCTTTCTTGTGCTGCCTCTCCCCCACTTTCTACCTTTGAATCACCCCCGGACGCCCGTGGAAGCGAGAGGAATCCTCCGTGCCCCCTACGCGTGTGCCGCGCCCCCGGCGCTACCTGACCTGTGCCCCCAGCTATTTCGATGTGCGGTATGCCATCAATCCCTGGATGCGGGAGGACACCGAGGTCGACACGGACCTCGCCCGGACGCAGTGGGAGACGCTGATCCGCACCTACCGCGACCATGGCCATCGGGTGGAGTCCATCGAACCGGTGGCCGGGCTGCCGGACATGGTCTTCGCGGCGAACTCGGCCCTCGTCCTTCAGGGCCGGGTCTTCGGCTCGAGGTTCCACGCGCCCCAGCGCCGGCCGGAGCAACTCGCGTACGGGAGCTGGTTCAAGGCCGCCGGGTTCGATGTCCACCCACCGGAGTCGGTGTGCGAGGGCGAGGGCGACCTCGTGCCCGCGGGCCCCTACGTCCTGGCGGGCACCGGCTTCCGTACGACGCGGGCGGCCCATCAGGAGGTGCAGGAGTTCTTCGGGGTGCCGACGATCAGCCTGCTGCTGGTGGATCCGTACCTCTACCACCTGGACACCGCGCTGTTCGTCCTCGACGACGAGAACATCGCCTACTACCCGGAGGCGTTCTCCCCCGGGAGCCGTGAAGTGCTGGAGCGCCTCTACCCGGACGCGCTGATCGCCACCCGGGACGACGCCATGGCCTTCGGGCTCAACTCCGTTTCCGACGGCCGCCATGTCTTCGTCGCCCCGCGGGCGACCGGCCTCATCGACCAGCTCACCGAGCGCGGTTACGTCCCCGTCCCCGTCGACCTGTCGGAACTGCACAAGGCCGGCGGGGGCATCAAGTGCTGCACACAGGAGATCCGCTGATGACCGCCCCCACCCGTACCGCCCCGGCGGGCGCCACCCGCCCCGCGCGCTCGTCGCAGGAGCTGATCCGCGCCGAGGAGTCCTCGCTCGCGCACAATTACCATCCGCTGCCCGTGGTCGTCGCCCGCGCCGAGGGCGTGTGGGTGGAGGACGTCGAGGGGCGGCGCTATCTCGACATGCTGGCCGGTTACTCGGCCCTCAACTTCGGCCATCGCCACCCGGCCCTCATCGAGGCGGCCCACCGCCAGCTCGATGAACTCACCCTGACCTCACGGGCCTTCCACAACGACCGGCTCGCCGGATTCGCCGAGGGCGTGGCGGAGCTGACCGGGCTGTCCATGGTGCTGCCGATGAACACCGGGGCGGAGGCGGTCGAGAGCGCCATCAAGGTCGCCCGCAAGTGGGCGTACGAGATGAAGGGCGTCACCGCGGATCAGGCGACGATCGTAGTGGCGGCCGACAACTTCCACGGCCGGACGACGACGATCGTCGGCTTCTCCAGCGACCCCGTCGCCCGTGACGGCTTCGGCCCGTTCGCCCCGGGCTTCCGCGTCGTGCCGTACAACGACCTCGCCGCGCTGGACGAGGCGATCGACGAGACCACGGCGGCGGTCCTGATCGAGCCCATCCAGGGCGAGGCGGGCGTCATCATCCCCGACGACGGCTATCTGCGCGGGGTGCGCGAGGTGACCCGGCGGGCCGGGGTGCTGTTCATCGCCGACGAGATCCAGTCCGGGCTCGGCCGCACCGGCACCACCCTGGCCGTCGAGCACGAGTCGGTGATGCCGGATGTGCTGCTGCTCGGCAAGGCCCTGGGCGGTGGCATCGTCCCCGTCTCGGCGGTCGTCGCCGACCGGGAGGTGCTCGGGGTGCTGCGCCCCGGCGAGCACGGCTCCACCTTCGGCGGCAATCCGCTGGCCGCGGCGGTCGGCTCGGCCGTCGTCGAGCTGCTGCGCACGGGCGAGTTCCAGCGCCGTGCGGCCGAACTCGGCGAAGTCCTGCGGGACGGGCTGGACGCGCTGACCGGCAAGGGGGTCGTGGGCTACCGCTGCCGGGGGCTGTGGGCGGGTGTCGATGTGGAACCCTCCCTGGGGACGGGCCGTGAGGTGAGCGAGCGGCTGATGGCCGAAGGGATCCTGGTCAAGGACACCCATGGCTCGACCATCCGCCTCGCGCCGCCGCTGACCATCACCCGCGAGGAGCTGGAGTCGTCGCTCACCGCCCTGGGGAAGATCCTCGGCTGACCGACAGCGACATTACGCGAGCGTCGGGCCGCATTACGTTGTATACGGCCCGGCGCTTCTTCATGTTCAAGGGCTTACGAAGTTTTTCCATGAGCCCTGTTCAGCGGCCGGAACTTAAGATAACGCCCAGGTCACGGCCGCCTTTCCGAGAAATTATGTCCGTTGTTGAGCATTCCACCGAGGGCGACCGTGCGGTGTGGAACACTCCCTGTCACGTCGATACGAGGACGTCACAAGCGGGCAGCGGTGGACGGCCCGCGCGCGCCGGCAGGCGGGCGGCGC
The DNA here is from genome assembly GCF_040607655.1 of Streptomyces sp. NPDC005266. Classification (NCBI taxonomy): domain Bacteria; kingdom Bacillati; phylum Actinomycetota; class Actinomycetes; order Kitasatosporales; family Streptomycetaceae; genus Streptomyces; species Streptomyces sp. NPDC005266. The sequence goes on along the minus strand of NZ_JBEXHC010000002.1, from coordinate 506,503 downwards.
AGGGCCCTGACCCGGTGGTTGACCCCCGGTCAGCTCGGAAAGCAAGGAGGCACATCCGGATGGAATCGCTGAGGACACTCCTCGTCGATAATTACGACTCGTACACGTACAACCTCTTCCATCTGCTCACCGAGGTCAACGGCGAGGAACCGGAGGTGCTTCTCAATGACGCACCGGAATGCGCGGACATCGATCTTTCGGAGTTCGACAACATCGTGGTGTCCCCCGGCTCCGGCCATCCGGCCGACTTCCGCGACTTCGGCCATACCGCGAAGCTGATCGAGCGGTCGCATATCCCGGTCCTGGGAGTGTGCCTGGGCCATCAGGGCATCGCGATCGGTGCCCAGGCGCGGGTGGTGCCCGCGCCGGTGCCCAAGCACGGACATCTGTCCCGGATCAAACACGGCGGGCGGGGATTGTTCCGCGGGCTTCCACAGGATTTCACGGCCGTCCGCTATCACTCGCTGTGTGTGGCCGAGCCGCTGCCACTGGGGCTGCAGGGCATCGCCTGGTCCGAGGACGGTGTGCTGATGGGGCTGCGGCACCGGGCCCGTCCGCTGTGGGGCGTCCAGTTCCATCCGGAGTCCGTACTGACCGGGTTCGGGCATCAGATGCTCATCAATTTCCGCGATCTGACCATTGAGCATGCCAATGGTGAGTCCGTGACCTCCGTCGACGAGGCCCGCCGCCCTCGTCCCACGGCCGTCCCCTCCCCCCAACCGGCCGCGAGCGACGCCCCCGCCGCCGAGGACCCCCGGTCCGCCTACAACGCCCCCGCGGCCGACGACGATGCCCCCGTGACCGACGCCCCGGCGCAGCCGGACCCGGACGCCCGCGTCTACCGGCTGCACGCCCGGTGGCTGGCCGACGCCACCGACACCGAAGCGGCGTTCACCCGCCTCTACGCGGACGCGCCACGCGCCTTCTGGCTCGACAGCTCACGGACGGAGTCCGGCGAGGCACGCTTCTCCTTCCTCGGCGACGGCACCGGGCCGCTGGCCGAGTTCGTCCGCTACGACACCGACGAGGGAGTCTGCGAGGTCGAGCGGGCGGGACAGCCCGCCACCCGGGTCGACGGCGGCGTCTTCGCATACCTGGAGCGGGAGCTGGCCCGCCGGCAGGTCCACGCCCCGGACCTGCCCTTCGACTTCACCGGCGGCTATGTTGGCTGGTTCGGCTACGAGCTCAAGGCCGACTGCGGCTCCCCCAACCGACACCGGGCCCCGACTCCGGACGCCTGCTGGCTGTTCGCCGACCGGTTCGTCGCTGTCGACCACCAGGAGGGGCTCACCTATATCTGCTGCCTCGCCGAGGACACCCCCGACGGCCGGCGGCAGGCGAAGGACTGGCTGGATGCGACCGTGACCGTGCTCAGCGGGGTGCCGGCGCTCACCGAGCCCGCCCCGCAGCCGTCGCCGCTCACCACCACGGCGGCCGTCGAACCCTGGCTGGTCCGGGACCAGGAGCAGTATCTGGCCTCGGTCGAGGCGTGTCTGCGCGAGCTGCGTACCGGGGTGAGCTACGAGATCTGCCTCACCAACTCCGCCTGGCTGCCCGCCCCGAGCGACTCGTACACCTTCTACCGGGCCCTTCGCCGGTTCCATCCGGCGCCGTACGCGGCCTATCTGCGCTTCGGCGACACGGATGTGGCCTGTGCCTCCCCCGAGCGCTTTCTGCGGATCACCCCCGACGGAATCGCCGAGGCCAAACCGGTCAAGGGCACCGCCCCGCGCGGCAGGGACCCCGAACAGGACGCGCGGGCGCTCGCCGCCCTGGCCACCAGCCCCAAGCCGCGCGCCGAGAACCTGATGATCGTGGACCTGCTCCGCAACGACCTGGGGCGCGTGTGCAAACCGGGGAGCGTGTACGTACCGCGGCTGATGAACACCGAGACGTACGCCGCCGCCCACCAGTTGGTCTCCACCGTGCGCGGGCGGCTGCGCCGGGACACGAGCGCGGTCGACTGCGTCCGGGCGTGTTTCCCGGGCGGGTCGATGACCGGTGCCCCCAAGCTGCGCACACTGGAGATCATCGACACGCTGGAGAGCGAGGCCCGCGGGGTGTACTCCGGGGCTCTCGGCTTCCTGAGCTGCAATGGCGCGGCCGATCTCAACATGGTCATTCGTACCGCCGTGTTCACCGGCGGCCGGATGCACATCGGCGCGGGCGGTGCCGTCGTGCTCGACTCCGATCCGGCCCAGGAGTACGAGGAAATGCTGCTCAAGACCGCCGCGACGATGCGCGCCTACGACGCCGTGGAGTCCGGCCCCACCGGGGAGCTGGACGCACTGCTGGTGGCCGCGGTCACCGCCGATCCGGCCGGTCACGCCCGCGCCGAAGGCGCCGCCGTCCTCACGGGGCGGGGGGTGGCGGCCGGTGAAGGGGCCGACGGCCCGTCAGCCGCGCCCGCCTCCTGACCGCTCGCGAACGATGAGGACCTCGATATGTTGCAGCGGCTTCTGCCCGAGCACGGGTTCTATCCCGGGCTGATGTTCCAGGAGGCTGCGGCCCGCCACGGCAGGGTCAGGGTGACCCTGGACCGGCCCCTGGACGTCGCGCCGGACGCCGGTACCGACCTGTGCTACACCGAACTGGCCGATCTGGTCGACGACCTGGCCGCCCGGCTGTGGTCGGCGGGGGTCCGGCCGAGCGAGCATGTGGCGATCCACAAGAGGGAGAACGCCGACATCGTGCTGCTGGCGTGTGCCGTCTCCCGGATCGGCGCGGTCCCGGCGCTGCTGTCGGCCTCGCTGGAGGAGAGCGCGGTGGCGGTGCTGCTGGACCGGCTGCACGCGCCCTGGCTGATCACCGACGGCGCGGCGCTGGGGTCCACGCTGAGTGGGCTGGACACCAGTCTGGCCCGGGGCGTGCTGACGGTGGACGAGGCGCCCGGGAACACCCTCTGGCTGGGCATGTATGCCGAGGTGATGCGCCGTCCGGCCATCCGGCTCCACCCCCGTGAACCCTCGCTGATCACCCATGGCTCGGGAACCACCGGCCCGCCGAAGCTCGCGGTGCACTGCCCGAACACCATGTGGAACCGGCTGCTGCCGCAACAGGCGCTGGGCCGGGCGACCCGTGGCGAGCCCGCCGCGCTGCACATGTCGTTCGTCCACTCCCACCTCCACCATCTGCTGGGCGTGCTGCTGCACTTCGGCAGCCCGCTGCTGCTGCTTCTCGACCCGGACCCGGCGCACGCGGGCCCGCTGCTGGCGGCGCACCGGCCCGGCATCGTGGAGACGCGTCCCCACACCTATGTCCTGTGGGAGGAGCTGGCGGACGCGCCCGGCGGGCCGCTGTCCAACGTGCGGGCGTACGGATCCACGTTTGATGCCCTGCACCCTCGCACCGTACGGCGGCTGCTGGACGCCTCCGGCCGCCGCGATCCCCGGCTGGTGCAGCTGTACGGGCGAAGCGAGACGGGGCCCATCGCCTTCGGCTGGTACACCCGACGGGGCGCGGGGCGGGTACGGGGGCGGCGGGTGGGCACCGGCATCCCCGGGTTCACCCGGGTCCGGGTGGTCGACGAGCGGGGCCGCCCCTGCCCGCCCGGCGAGACGGGGGCCATCGAGGCCCGCACCCGCGGCCGCATCCTCACCTATCTCGGCGCCCCGGAGCAGTACGCCCGGCAGGTGGACCGCGGCTGGTGGCGGATGGGCGACATGGGCTACCGCGACCGGTGGGGCGCGCTGTACCTGCTGGACCGCGAGACCGTCCCGCCGGACCCCGAGCCCGGCCGGATCACCGCGCTCGACAGCGATCTGGAGGTCGAGGACGAGCTGCTGTGGGATGTCCGAGCTCCGCGAGGTGATCATCGTCCAGGGCCGGCGGCGGGAGCCCGTACCGGTGGTGTGCACCCGGGGTGATCAGCCGCTGGACGCCGGCCGCTGGCGCCGGGCGACCGGTGATCTGCCGGCCCTGGCCGAGCCCGTGCAATGCCGTTTCGGGGATCTGCCGCGTACCGGCACCTGGAAGATCAAGCGGCTGGAGATCGCCCGGTTGCTGGCCGCGGGCGAGCTGCCCACTCTGTCGACCGCACCGGCCCATGGCTGACGCCGCCCGGGTGGTCCGGTGGCCGAGGTGGCGCGGACGTACTGAACACGGCTGGGGACGGAGACGTAGAAGCGGACATGGTCGCTGCGCAGAACATCGGTCACGCCGATCCGGCGGACCAGAGGCAATGGACGTTGATGTGGCGGGAGGACGGCGGGATGATGCCCTCCCGCGCGGTGCCCGACAGCGCGCTGCTGGCCGCCGACTCCTGGCTGTTGGACGACGGCCGGGTGCGGGCGCTGGACCGCCACCGGCGCCGGTTCACCGCCGCGTGCGCCGAGGCGACGGGCGACTCCCCCGCACGGATCGAGAGCTTCTGGAGCGATGCGGTCGTGGCCCTGCCCCGTACCGGCCGCTGGTTTCCGCGAGTCGAGCTGGCGGGTCCGGAGCCGGCCCGGCTGTTTCTCCGGATCCGCCCGGCACCGCCCCGGACGGTCAATGTGACCGTATGCCTGACCGAGGAGTTCGATCCGCGGTCGTATCCGCGCCGCAAGGGCCCGGATCTGGCTCTGCTGGCGCATCTGCGCGAGCGGGCCAAGGCGCGCGGCGCGCAGGAACTGATGCTCACGACGCCCTCGGGTCTGGTGCTGGAGGGCACGACGGCCAACATCCTGTGGTGGGAGGACGACGTGCTGTGTCTGCCGCCCCCGGAGCTGCCGCTGCTGGCGGGGGTGACCTCGGCCCTGATCCAGGACCGGGCGGCGGAGCTGGGCATACGGACGCAAGCCCGCCGGTGCACCGCGCAGGCGCTGGACGGCCGTGAGGTATGGCTGGTCAACGCCCTGCACGGGATCCGTCCCGTGACCGCCTGGCTGGGCCGCCCCCTGCGCGCGGGCCCGGCGCTGCGCGCCGCCACCTGGCAGACCTGGCTCGACGGCAGCTCCGACCCGATCATGCCGGCGAACGGAGTGCGTCCATGACGACGAGCGCCCGGGCCCCTGACCGGCCCGCCGCGCGTACCTGACCCCCGACGCGCGGCGCCCGATCGCGCCGGTGTCAGCACCTGCTGGAGGCCAGACATGAACACCCACGGACCGCGACGTGCTCCCGGGCTCCATCCGCCCCTGCGCAAGGGCCCGGCCAGGGGATCCAACCCGCTGCGCCGCCCGCTGGACCGGGCCCAGTCCTGGTTCACCGCCCTGTTTGTGCTGCTGGTCGTGTTCGGCCTGCCGGCCGCCTCGGTCAGCGCGGGGTACGCGGCGTACGCGGCGGAGCTGCGCGTCGTGCACGCCGAGTCCGCGCAGCGCCACCGGATCACCGCATGGCTGGCCGAGGACGCCCCGGGCGGGGCGCACCGCTCCGACGCCCGGGAGCTGCGGCGGGCTCGGGTCCACTGGACCGGTGAGGGAGGTATGCGCCACACGGGCACCACCTTGGTGCACGGCGGCACGCAGGCGGGGGACCCGGTGCTGGTCTGGGTGAACCGTGCGGGGGCGCTCACGCCCGCGCCCACGCCCGTGTCGACCGCGCGGACGATGGGCTGGTTCACCGGATTCATGACCGCGGGGGCGGTGGCCACGCTGCTGATCGCGGCACGGGCGCGGATCCGGCAGGCGCTGGACAGTCGGCGGTACGCGCAATGGGAGGCAGAGTGGAAGGTGGTGGAACCTGTGTGGTCCGGCAGGAGCCGTCGCTGAGCGTCGGGAACCGTCGCTGAGCCGGGAATTCGGCCGGTGCCCGCGGGTCCGAGCAGGAGAGGAGCAGACGATGTCGCACACAGTGGAGTGGACGGTCCATCTCTATCTCTTCGAGGACGAGGGGAAGACCAAGGCGCGCGTGGAGCTGGACACCGGGGCCACCGCGCTGACCGGCCGAGGGGCCGCACGATGCAACCCCGAGGACGAGGACGTACCGGTGATCGGCGACGAGCTCGCGGCGGGCCGGGCGCTGAACGACCTGGGACAGCAGCTGCTGCGCGCCGCCGAGCAGGACATCGAGAGCGTGGGCGCGCCACCGGCCCCGCCGCGGCCGCGGCCCGGCTACGGATGGATCGCCTGACCGTTCCGCGGGTCCCGGGCCTCCGGCGACGGAGTCTTGACAGTGGTGTGGCGTGCCCCGAACGATGAACCGACGCATCGCCGAGCCGCCGACCGCGGGAGCCCCCTGTGACGCTGTCGCCGCATCTGCCGGGCAAACTGACCATCTCGTTGTGGGACTTCAGCTGGTACACGCGCACCGGGCCGGGCGAGCCCTTCGCCGATCTCGACCGCGCCTTCGAGGAGGCTGTGGCGCGCGGCTACAACACGGTGCGCGTGTGCGCCATGCCGTTTCTGCTCTTCGGATCCCGTCTGGAGACGACCCGGCTGCGACTGTGTCCGGTGGGCGGCGAGTACGGGCAGCGGATGCGCTGGTACGACGTGGGCGGCGCGGCCGAGATCGACGGGCGGGCGCACCTGCGGGCGCTGTTCGAGGCGGCCCTGCGCCATGACTGCTTCGTCATCCTCTCCAGCTGGGAGTACCAGCAGAGCCCCTCGTTCGCCGAGGACCGCTCCTGGTTCGACGCCCTGATGGCCATCGATCCCGAGCGGCGCGCCGAAGTCCTCGCGGACGCGCTCGCCGATCTGATCGATTTTCTGGTGGTCCACGGTCTCGACGACCGGATCGCCTTCACCGAGCTGCACAACGAGGTCCAGGGCAGCCGGCTCACCGAGGGGCTGGAGGACGAGGACACGGTCGTGGCCCTGCGCCCGCGGCTGGAGCGCGGTCTGGCCCGCTTCAAGGAGCGCCACCCGTACCGGCCCGTCACCGTCAACTACGCCAAGGTGCCGGTGGGTTCGCTGCGCGGCGTTCCCCGCGAGGTCGATGTCGCGGTCTTCCACCCGTATGTGTACGGGGTGCTCGATGAACTCCTCGCCACCTTCGCGGTCCGCGACCGCGCCCGCCCGTTCCCACAGGACCTGGCCCGCCGGGAACTGCTGCGCCCCGGCGCCCCCGATCTGGCCGACTGGGCTCCCCCGGACGGGGATCTGTGGCGGCTGGAGGCCACCACGGTCGGGGCCCGCGAGATCTACGTCCACGACTGGTGCGACCCTGCCCGGTGGGACGCCTGGCTGTACGAGCGCTACGCCACCCACCGCCTGGCGATGGAGCAGCGGCTGGTCACCTGGATCGAGGCGGCCGCCGACTGGGCGGCGGAGACCGGGGTCCCCCTGGTCTTCGGCGAGGGCTGGATCGGCTACACCCCGTTGCACGGCACCTTCGAGGAGGGCCCGGTGGGAGCCGCCTTCTGCCGTCGCGCCGGCGCCGAATCCGCCCGTGTCGGCGCCTGGGGCGCGGTGGTGTGCTCCAACGCCGCCCCGCAGCACCCGATGTGGCAGGACATCGCTCTCCAGCGGGAGTGCAACGCCATTCTGCGCGGCTGACCCCCCTTACGTGATCGGCCCGGGCCGGGGGGCGGCCCGGTCACCCCTGAGGATTCCGGTCAAGGCGGCCCCGGGCGGGGATATGGCGCGCCGCTCCACACCTGGGCCCGGCCGAGTGTCCGCGGCCCCATCGACGTGCCGCCGCGGCGCGGCGAGCCGATCCTGCCCTGCTACCGGGCCGCGTTCGACGCCTTGACCGCGTGGGTCGAGACGGGGACCGCCCCCTCCCCCAGCCACCTCATCCGCAGGCCGGACACCGGTGATGTGGTCAACAGCTGCTCACTGCGCTGAGGTGGTCAGCGGCCGCCCGCGATGGTGCGGCTGCGCTGGTCCACGCCCGGGGCGCCGTAGGGGTAGTCCGCCGCGCCCGGGTCGCTGACCTTGTCCAGCCGTGCCAGCTCCGCCTCGGACAGGCGGAGTTCGGCAGCGGCGAGATTGTCCTCCAGCTGCTCGACGGTGCGGGCGCCGAGGATCACCGAGGTCACCCCCGGGCGGTCGAGCAGCCAGGCCAGGGCGACCTGGGCCATCGACACGCCGCGCTCCTCGGCCACCGCCCGCACCTCGTCCACGACGGCCCAGGTGCGCTCGGTGCGGGCGCGCCGGTCGTACGCCTCCATACCGCGCCCGGGCTCCTCGCCGAGCCGGGTCGCTCCGGTGGGCCGCTCGTCACGCCGGTACTTGCCGGTCAGCCAGCCGCCGCCGAGCGGGCTCCACGGCAGCAGACCCAGGCCCTCGGACGCACAGGCCGGGGTGATCTCCCACTCGATCTCCCGGGACAGCAGGCTGTACTGCGGCTGCAGCGTCACGGGCCGGCTCAGCCCGCGGAAGTCGGCGATGTCCACGGCCTTCTGGAGTTGCCAACCGGTGAAGTTGGACAGCCCGATGTAGTGGATCCTGCCCTGGCGTACGGCGTCGTCGAGGAAGCGCAGGGTCTCCTCGATCGGCGTCAGCGGGTCCCAGGAGTGGAGCTGGTAGAGGTCGATGGTCTCCACGCCGAGCCGGCGAAGGGATGCGTTGAGGGCACGGTCCAGGTGGCTGCGGGACAGCCCCACGCCGTTGGGGGCATCGCTCATGGGGAAGCGTCCCTTCGTCGCGATCGTGACGCGGTCGCGTAGGGCGGCGGGGCGGCCGGCCAGCCACCGGCCGACGATCTCCTCGGAGAGGCCCGCACTGTACACGTCGGCCGTGTCGATGAAGGTGCCGCCCGCTTCGACGAAGCGATCGAGCTGGGCGTGCGCACATGCCTCGTCGGACTCGGCGCCGAACGTCATGGTGCCGAGCGCGAGCGTCGAGACGCTGCAGCCGCTGCGGCCGAGGGTGCGGAACTCCATGGTCAGTACTCCTTGGATGGCACGGGTGGGGGTTTGTTTCCGGCCTGGCCCGACGGCCGGTCACCATGCTGACTCGTATGACATCAATGTGTCCAAGAGAAGAAAGAGAACAGATTCAACAGCTACAGTTCTCAATCGTGGAACTTCGACAGCTCGAGTACTTCGTCGCCGTCGCGGAAGAGCGGCACTTCACCAAGGCGGCCCAGCGCGTGATGGTCTCCCAGTCGGGGCTCTCCGCGTCGGTGCGGGCGCTGGAGCGGGAGCTGGGCGCACCGCTGTTCGTCCGCACCACGCGCAGCGTGGAGCTCACCGGCGCCGGCCGCGCGCTGCTGGTGGAGGCGGTCCGCACGCTGGCCGGCGCGCGCGCCGCCAAAGAGGCCGTGGCCGAGGTGCAGGGCCTGCTGCGGGGCACCCTCGCGGTGGGGGTCGAGCAGTGCGTCACCGTCGACGTCGGAGCACTACTGGCGCGGTTCCGCGCCCAGCACCCCCATGTGGAGGTCCGTCTTCGACAGGCGGGCTCGGCCCTGCTGGTGGACGACGTGGCCGACGGGCGGCTGGACATGGCCTTCGTGACGCTTCCCGGCCCGCCGCCGGACGGAGCCCGGCTGCAACCGCTGACCAGCGAACCCATGGTGGTGCTGTGCGGCCCCGGACACCGGCTGGCGGGCGCGGCGGGAGTGGAGTGGCCGCAGCTGGCGGACGAGACCTTTGTGGATTTCCACCCCGACTGGGGCGCCCGGCGGCTCACCGACCGCGCGTTCGCCGCCTGCGGCACGCCCCGGCGCGTCGCTCTGGAGGTCTACGACGTGCACACCCTCATCGACCTGGTGGGCCACGGGCTGGGGATCGCGGTGGTTCCCCGGCCCATCGCCCGCAAAGAACAGGCGGCGAAGCTGAGCGCGGTGCCGGTCACGGGCGCGGTGGCCCCCTGCTGGGAGGTGTCCGTGGCACTCCCGGGCGGCGACCGCCCGAGCCCGGCGGCCCGCGCGCTGCTGTCGTACCTGGACGGATGATCGAAGGCAGGTACGCGGAGGCCCCCGGGCGCACGGGGGGCGCCGCCCGGGCGTACGGGGGGCGCCGCCCGGGCGTACGCTGGACCGTCGTTCCGCACCCGTGAAAGGACAGCGCACCGCATGCCCGACCCCGCCCCCGGCCCGCAGTCGGTCGACCGCGCGCTGGAGATCCTGGACGCCGTGGCCGAGGCCGCACGCCCGGTCACCGCGAAGGCGCTCGCCCGGAAGCTCGGATGCTCGCTGTCCACCGTCTACCACCTGCTGGGCCCGCTGACCGCGCGCAACCATCTGGTGCGCACCGCCGACGGCTACGCCCTGGGCCCGCAGGCGCTGGCGCTGCACCGCTCCTTCCAGCGGTATCTGCGCGTCGGCCCCGGCATCGGCGAATCGCTGCTGCGGGTGCGCCGGGCCACGGGTGTTCAGGCGTACTTCACGGCCTACCGGGACGGTGGCATCACGGTGATCGACTCCACCAGGCCGACCACGACCACGGCGACGGCCACGGCCACCGACGCCCCTTTCACCCTCGGCCCGGAGGTACGGGCGCACGCGACGGCACACGGCAAGGTGCTGCTGGCGCAGCTGCCCCGGGTGGCACGCCGGCGCTATCTGGACACGCACGGCATGGCGCGGCTGACCGAACGGACCATCACCAGCGCCGAGCGCTTCGCGTCCGAGCTGGCGCGGGTGCGGGATGAGGGCGTGGCCGTGTCGGTCGGCGAGGCCGATCCCGCCTACTCCTGTCTGGCCGTGCCTCTTCCGGGCCCGCGGCCGGGCGGGGTGCTGCACGCCCTGTCGGTGTCGCTGCCCACCAGCGAGTTCCGCAGGCGCCACGGCGAGCTGCGCGCGGTGATCACACGGATGGCGGCCCGGCTCTGAGGGGTTCGGGGCGCGGGTTTTCCGGCAGTGGCGGAATCCGGGCGCCCGCGAGGTGCGGGGGACTTGTCCGGGCCGCACAGTGGCAGGGGAGCCGCCCGCGGCGGCTCGCAGCCCGTGTCCCCTCCCGAAAGCCACACCCATGATCTTCATTGCCGTCAAGTTCACGGTCCGTCCCGAGCACAGCGACGACTGGCTCGCGCTCGTCGACGGTTTCACCCGCGCCACCCGCGAGGAGCCGGGCAACCTGTTCTTCGAGTGGTCCCGCAGCGTGGACAACCCGCACCAGTACGTCTTGCTGGAGGCCTTCGCCGACGCGGAGGCGGGCGCGGCGCATGTGCACAGCGAGCACTTCGGTACGGCCATGGAGACGATGGCCGACGCGATCGCCACCACCCCGCAGATCGTCAACACGGAGGTGCCGGGACAGGGCTGGAACGCCATGACCGAGCTGTCTCCCCGCCACCCGTCCGCGGGTTGAGCGGTTACGGCGAAGTCAAGTGCTGATCCTTCTCGGCGTCCAAGCCCTCGGCCACGGCGAGGGGTCAGCGGCGAACTTCACCGCATCCGCTTAGGAGCCGCCCTTCAGCACGCTCAGGACGGCGCTGCCCCGGCCCGCCGAAGGCCCGGCCCGACCGGTAACCGCCCGCGTTGAGGGGTACGGACACCACGTTCCCCCTGAGGCGGTGACGGCTGAAAGGGCCCAGATGTGACCATTTCCGCAGCGGATCCGGCCGGATGGTCCGCACAGACGGCTGGGCGGGCTTCGCGCCGCGCGCTGGTGGCCGGCTCGGTCGGCAACTTCATCGAGTGGTACGAGTTCGGCGTCTACGGCTTCTTCGCGACGATCATCGCCGTGAACTTCTTCACCCCCGAGGGCGGCAGCGAGATCGAGGGCCTGGTCAAGACCTATGCCTCGTTCGGGCTCGTCTTCTTCTTCCGCCCCATCGGCGCCGCCGTCTTCGGCCGGGCCGGCGACCGGTTCGGCCGCCGGCCCACGCTGATCGTGGTGGTGCTGCTGATGACCGGGGCCACGACGCTGATCGGTGTGCTGCCCACGTACGCCACGCTGGGCGCGGCCGCCCCGTGGCTGCTCACCCTGGTGCGGATCCTGCAAGGGCTGTCCGCGGGCGGGGAGTTCGGCGGCGCGGTGTCGATCATGACGGAGTTCGCTCCCCCGGGCCGGCGCGGGCTGTACGGGGCGTGGCAGTCGTTCACCGTGGCGCTGGGGCTGCTGGCCGGGGCCGGAATGGCGGCGGCGCTGGCCACGGTGATGAGCGAGGAGCTGGCCGGTACGGCTCCGTCCTGCACCGGTGCCCGTCGCCCCAACGTCCTGGGGTCGGTCACCCCGGGGCGGCCGGCGCCGACCCGATTGGAGATCTTTCGACGCTGATCCGTACAAGTGTTCATGGATGGATCAAAGTCGGTGAAGACGGGTAAACTCACGGTAGTTGCCGAACGGGGGGACGGGGACGCGTGGCGGAATCCGGTATGGGTGGCGGTCTGAGAGGCCGCAGCGGAATCATCAGTCTGGTCGACGAGTGCCTGAAGCTGCCCCCTGCCGCGGAGCGACCCGTGATCACGCTGCTCGGGCCGCGCGGCAGCGGCGCCAGCGAGGCGCACAGCGCGGTGATGGAGCAGTTCGGCCCCACCACACCGTTCGCGTATGTCAATCTCGGCGGTGAGCAGTCGCTGTTGCCGCGTTACGCGCTGGCGCTGCTGGCCCGCCAGCTGGAGCGCAAGCTCCCGGCCTACCGCCGCTCCTCCTTCCCCCGGCTCACCCTTGGACTCCTCGCCTCCGACCACGAGCTGCGGATGACCAACCTGGCACAGGGGCGGCGCATCATCCGGCGGGAGCTGGACGCACTCCAGGAGCAGGCCGAGGCGCGTTACGGCGACTATCTGGCCGCGTTCTTCGAGGTGGCCGGAGGCGCGGTGGGCGCGCCGGACGGCGCCTCCACGGCGGCGCTCGCGCTGCTGCGGGACGCGCTGCGGCGCGGGCGAAGGCGGTTGCCGGGCCGCCGCAAGTTCACCGGCAGCGCCACCTGGTACGGCGGCCATCCCCTGTTGCGCAGCCGGGATCCGTGGGAGGCGCTGGTGGAGCTCAATCTCTGGCGTCACGACGGCGATGAGGAGGACCAGGAGCGGCTGGACCGGGTGTTGTTCTCGGCTCTCCTGGAGGACGTGCGTTCCCAAGTGGACCGCTCGTTCATGCCCCGCTCCTATCTTCTGCTGCTCGACAACGCTCACACGGAGGACGGGCGTCACTTTCTCGATCTGCTGATCCGCGCGCGCCACGACGACGCCGTGGTGGCGGGGGCCGTGTGCGATCCGCTCACCGTCGTCGCCAGCTCGAACCGGTGGCTGCCGCGCTGGGGTCCGGCCACGGGTGACCAGTGGCCGTGGCGGCTGCGCGGCCCGGACCGGGCCTCGCTGGCCGACTGGAGGGAGCACCGGCCGGGCCGGGACAGCGATGACACCTGGTGGTATCCGCTGCGGCTGCGCGACCTCAATCTTGACGAGGTGCGCATCCGGATCGAGCTGGAGCTGCGCCACCATCCCGACCTCGCGCCGTTCACCCGGCTCGCGCCTTTCATTCACCGGCTGACCTCGGGGCTCCCCAGGGCGGTCCATCAGGTGCTGGAGCTGTTACGGCAGTCGGCAGTGCCCGCCGAGGAGGGCCCGGAGCAGGACCGGTGGCTGCGCACGCTCCCCGACCGTGCGCTGCGGAACGGCGAGGAAACCCGGTCGCTCGCGGACGCGGCCCTCGACCATCTGCTGCACGGCTTCGACGGGGCGCAGCGGGCCACGCTCGCCGAGTGCGCCGCGGCGCGCGATCTGGCTGCCGGCACCCGGCTGCTGAGCACCGGCGACTGGCTGTTCGGCGAGATCCGCAGCCGCTGGCTGCTGCTCAGCCCGGGCACCGTGACCCCGATGTTCCACCCGTGGCTGCGGCGGCTGTTGCTGTGGCAGCTCGCCGCACGCCCGGACGACTGGAACACGGTGCACGAGCTGCTGGCCGAGCACTTCCGGGCCGAGGGGCGCACGGTCCAGGAGATGTATCACCGGCTGGCGGCGGAGCGAATGGACGAGGTGACCGGGTATCTGGTCGCGCGGTTCCCGGTGGTGCCGGCGGCGCAGTGGATCAGCGAGTTCAATCTGATCACGGCGGCGCCCAATCGGCTGGGGCCGGTCGGCGGGCCGCTCGACCTGCTCGCCGCGCTCGCTCCGGACGAGCCTGAGGACGTTGTCACCACCGCCTCGGTGATCCGGGAGCTGATCACGGCGCGCTGGGTGTGGCGCGATCCGCTCGCCGACCCCGGGATGCGGTTGAACAACATGATCGCCGACGGCTTCAACCAGCTGTCACGACTGCGGAGGAACGACATCGTGGCGCTGTTCAACGAGGCGGAGCGGTACCGCAACTGGCGCCATCCGCTGACGTTCACAAGCGAGGGGTGAGCCGGGTGCCAAGGCTCGAATGGCCGCTGCACATCGTGCGGCGTGTGGTGATCGGGGCGGTCGTCCTCGCCGTGCTGGCGGTCGGGATCCCGCTCACCGTGCACTGGTTCGGTGATATGCGGGCGCGTTGCGGCGACGGGGTCGTGAAGGAGGGCGGGGGCGAGTGTGTGGGCGTCACCGACGGCTCGTACCTGTTCGCGGAGCATCTGCGGGCCGTGGAGGCCAAGATCAAGGCGGAGAACGACCGGGTCGAGGGGAACGCGGACAAGGAACCGTATGTCAGCGTCGCCTACATGACCTCCTTCACGCTGACCGACGACGACAGCAACTCCGAGGAGTCGGTCCGCCATGAGCTGGAGGGCGCCTATCTCGCGCAGTACCGGCACAACCGCGGCGACCTCTCCGCCGCCCCCAAGATCAAGCTGCTGATCGCCAACATGGGGAGCAACGCCGCGCACTGGGAGCACACTGTCGGCAAGCTGATCGACGTCAAGGACTCGGACGACAAGCTGGTCGCGGTCGCCGGGCTCGGCCCCAGCACCGAGCGCACCCTGTCCGCGCTGAACCGGCTCTCCGACCATGGCCTCGCCCTGGTCGCCAGCACCATGACAGCCACCAACATCAAGGACATCGAGGGCTTTGTACGGGTTTCCCCGACCAATGTGGACGAGGCGTACGCGGCCTCCAACTACCTCAAGCGGCAGAAGGTCCGTACGGCGGTCGTCGTGCAGGACGACGCGAAGAGCAACTACTACGCCAAGACCCTCGGTGACGCCTTCACCGAGGTCTTCCAGGACAACAAGGGCCACCGACTGGTGGCGGACCGGATGACCTTTGACTCCTCGGTGCCCAGCGCCTGGGAGAACGAGCTGCACTATATGCCCGGCCAACTGTGCGACCAGAAGCCGGAGGTCGTGTATTTCGCGGGGCGAGGCAAGCATCTCACCCGGTTTCTGGACGCGATCGCCAACCGCCCGTGCCAGGAGCGGAAGTTCACCGTCATGGCCGGTGACGACACCTCGAACCTGACGCCGAAGCAGCTCGAGCACGCCGCCGAGAGCGGGGTGCGGATGCTCTATACGGGCCTCGCGCACCCCGACATGTGGCGGAAGGATCCGCTCCATGTCTCCGGTCCCTCCGCCCGCCACTTCCAGCCGGGTGGCCTGCTGGCCCAGTGGTTCCCCAACGATCCCCGCTATGACGGCCAGGCCGTCATGGGCCATGACGCGGTTCTCACCGCCGCCCATGGCATTCAGATGGCGGCGGGCTGGCGGGGCGAGGTGACCGGGGACGCGGTGGGGCGGATGTTCCATCAGATGGACGGTCGCAAGCAGGTGGCCGGGGCGAGCGGGTTCATCTCGTTCCAGAACCAAGGCAATCCACGCAACAAGGCGGTCCCGATCCTGCATCTCAATCGCAAGGGGCAGTCGGAGCTGATGGAGGTGTCGGCACCACGCGGCGAGCCGCCCAGGAAGCAGTGAGCCAGGCCGGCCTCAGTTGACAACAGCGTTGCGACCACGGCGGATGTCAGTCGTCCGCCTCGTCTGCAGTGAAGGAAGATCTGCTCCTCAGGCGGCACATCCGAGGTCGCCGGTGCGAAGGTGTACGAGGACTCGTCCACGATCTCGAAGCCGGCCGCCTCGACGACCTGGTGCAGGTCGTCGCGCGGATAGCCGGAGATCCGGCTGGTGCGGCGGAGGAGGCGGAGGAAGGGGATCGCGAAGTCGTCCCCGTCCGCCTCCACCATCGACAGGGCGAACCGACCGCCGGGGAGCGGCATCCGCCTTCCGGCCCGGTCACGGCGGGCGGTCGGCAGCCCGGTGCCGCAGCCCGGATCCAGCACCCGGGATCCGGCCGGGAGCGCCGGTCAGCCACTCGTCGGCGGCGAGCTGTCCGTCCTTGTTCGGGAAGGCCTCGTCGTAGCGGTCGCCTATGGCATCGAATGCCTCGGCCTGGCCCGTGTGGTCGAGCCGTATGTTGTCGTATCCGGTCACCCTAGGCGGCGCCTCCCTTCGGCTTGTCGTCGTCCACGATCTCCGCGTCGACGACCTCCTCGTCACCCGGGCGGGCCTGGTCTCCGCCGTCGCTGGAGGCGCCCGATCCGGGGGTCGGCCCCGCGCCGTCGCCCTGCGGCCGGGCCTGCGCGTAGAGGGCCGTGCCGATCTTCTGACCGGCCGCCGCGGTGCGCTCGATGGCCTCGCGGATCGCGGTGGTGTCCTCGCCCTTGAGGCGCTCCTTGAGGTCCGCGACCGCCGACTCGGCCTCCTGCCGGGCGTCTGGCGGCACCTTGTCCGCCTGGTCGCGCAGCAGCTTCTCGGTCTGGTAGACGAGCTGCTCGGCCTGGTTGCGGGTCTCGGCGGCCTCGCGGCGCTTGTGGTCCTCCTCCGCGTACTGCTCGGCCTCGCGCATCATGCGGTCGATGTCGTCCTTCGGCAGCGCGGAGCCACCGGTGACGGTCATCCGCTGCTCCTTGCCG
This sequence comes from Streptomyces sp. NPDC005266, assembly GCF_040607655.1. Classification (NCBI taxonomy): domain Bacteria; kingdom Bacillati; phylum Actinomycetota; class Actinomycetes; order Kitasatosporales; family Streptomycetaceae; genus Streptomyces; species Streptomyces sp. NPDC005266. The sequence continues at coordinate 489,930 of NZ_JBEXHC010000002.1, read as the reverse complement.
GTGCCGAGATCCTTGGCCGAGACATGCATGATGCCGTTGGCGTCGATGTCGAAGGCGACCTCGATCTGCGGCACGCCGCGCGGGGCCGGCGGCAGACCGGTCAGCTCGAACATCCCGAGCTTCTTGTTGTACGCGGCGATCTCACGCTCGCCCTGGAAGACCTGGATCTGCACGGACGGCTGGTTGTCCTCGGCCGTGGTGAAGATCTCCGAGCGCTTGGTCGGAATGGTCGTGTTGCGCTCGATCAGCTTGGTCATGATGCCGCCCTTGGTCTCGATGCCGAGGGACAGCGGGGTGACGTCCAGCAGCAGGACGTCCTTGACCTCACCCTTGAGGACACCGGCCTGGAGGGACGCGCCGATGGCGACGACCTCGTCCGGGTTGACGCCCTTGTTGGCCTCCTTGCCGCCGGTCAGCTCCTTGACCAGTCCGGTCACCGCGGGCATCCGGGTCGAGCCGCCGACCAGGATCACATGGTCGATATCGGAGGTCTTGACCCCGGCGTCCTCGACGGCCTGGTGGAAGGGGGCCTTGGTGCGCTCCAGCAGATCCTCGGTGAGCTGCTCGAACTGCGAGCGGCTGAGCTTCTCGTCCAGGTGCAGCGGGCCCTCGGGCGACGCGGTGATGTAGGGGAGATTGATCGTGGTCTCGGTTGCCGCGGACAGCTCGATCTTGGCCTTCTCGGCGGCCTCGCGCAGCCGCTGGACGGCCATCTTGTCCTTGGACAGGTCGATGCCGTAACCGTTCTTGAACCGCGTGACCAGATGGTCGACGATCCGCTGGTCCCAGTCGTCGCCGCCGAGGTGGGTGTCGCCGTTGGTGGCCTTGACCTCGACGACCCCCTCGCCGATCTCCAGCAGCGAGACGTCGAAGGTGCCACCGCCGAGGTCGAAGACCAGGATGGTCTGGTCGTTCTCCTTGTCCAGGCCGTAGGCGAGGGCGGCGGCCGTCGGCTCGTTGATGATCCGCAGCACCTTCAGCCCGGCGATCTCGCCCGCCTCCTTGGTGGCGGTGCGCTGGGTGTCGTTGAAGTAGGCGGGGACGGTGACCACGGCGTCCGTGACGTCCTCACCGAGATACGTCTCGGCGTCGCGCTTGAGCTTCTGCAGCACCCGCGCGGAGATCTCCTGAGCGGTGTAGCGCTTGCCGTCCACCTCGCCGGTGGCCGGGAACCGCCATCCCTCGTCCCCCATGTGGCGCTTGACCGACCGCGCGGTGCGCTCCACATTGGTCACGGCCTGGCGCTTGGCTACCTCGCCCACCAGCACCTCGCCGTTCTTGGCGAAGGCCACCACCGAGGGGGTGGTCCGGGCGCCCTCGGTGTTGGTGATGACGGTCGGCTCACCGCCCTCCAGAACGGAGACCACCGAGTTCGTCGTTCCCAGGTCAATACCGACTGCGCGCGTCATTTCAGCACTCCTCCCGGTCTGCCTCCTAGTATCCCAAAAGGTATTTTTGAGACGGAATGCCATTGCCCGCCGGGAGGGCGGCCCGGTCAATCCCGCAGATGGTCGATCTCGCGCATCCTGTTCGTGGCGTCGAGAGCGGCGACCTTGTAGCACTCGGCGAAGGTCGGATAGTTGAACACCGCGTCCACCAGATAGTCGACCGTCCCGCCGCACCCCATCACGGCCTGGCCGATATGGACCAGCTCGGTCGCGCTGGTGCCGAAGCAGTGCACCCCGAGCAGCCGCCGGTCATCCGGTGAGACCAGCAGCTTCAGCATGCCGTGCGAGTCGCCGACGATCTGGCCCCGGGCCAGCTCGCGGTAGCGCGCCACCCCCACCTCGAACGGCACCCGCTCCTCCGTCAGCTGGTCCTCGGTCCGGCCGATGAAGCTGATCTCCGGAATGGAGTAGATCCCGATCGGCTGCAGATCGTGGATCGGGTTCACCGGCTCGTCGCAGGCGTGGTAGGCCGCGTTCCGCCCCTGCTCCATGGAGGTCGCGGCCAGTGCCGGGAATCCGATGACATCGCCGACCGCGTAGATGTGCGGAACCGAGGTGCGGTAGTGCTCGTCGACCGTTATCCGACCCCGCCGGTCGGCCGTCAGCCCGGCCCTGCCGAGGTCGAGCCCATCGGTGAGCCCCTGCCGTCCCGCGGAGTACATCACGGCGTCGGCGGGGATCTTCTTCCCGCTCTCCAGCACGGTCAGGGCACCCCGCGGATGGCGCTCGACCGCCGCGACCGTCTCGCCGAAGCGGAAGGTGACGGCCAGATCCCGCAGCCGGTACTTCAGCGCCTCCACGATCTCGACATCGCAGAAGTCCAGCATTCCCTCGCGCTGCTCGACCACGGTGACCTTGCTGCCCAGGGCTGCGAACATCGAGGCGTACTCGATGCCGATCACCCCGGCGCCCACGATGACCATGGAGCGCGGCACCCGCTCCATATTGAGGACCGAGTCGGAGTCCATGATCGTCCGCTCGTCGAACTCCACGCTCGCCGGGCGGGCCGGGCGGGTTCCGGTGGCGATGACGATGTGGCGCGCGGTCAGCAGCTGTTCTTGGCCCGTCGCGTCCGTCACGGCCACGGTGTGCTCGTCGACGAACCGTCCGGTCCCGGCGTGGAGCGCGACCCGGTTGCGGGAGAGCTGGCCGCGGACGACATCCACCTCGCGGCCCACCACATGCTGGGTGCGGGAGGTCAGATCCGCGACGGTGATCTCTTCCTTGAGCCGGTAGCTCTGGCCGTACAGATCGCGCTGGGTCAGTCCGGTGAGATAGAGGACCGCCTCGCGCAGGGTCTTGGACGGCACGGTCCCGGTGTGCAGGGAGACCCCGCCGACCCTGTCCGGCCGGTCGACGACAGCCACCCGGCGCCCGAGCTTGGCCGCGGCGATGGCCGCTTTCTGGCCACCCGGACCGGACCCGATTACGATCATGTCAAAGTCGGTCACGGGATGAGTCTGACACCCGATGCCACCGGCCTGGAAGGGCAAGCCGCCGGTCAATCCGCGCACGTTCACCGGGACTTGGGGCGCGGCGCATGGTTTCCGGTGTGCCGGCCCCCTACGGAGCGTGCGGCCACAGGCGGCCGTGATCGTCCCTGGCCAGGGAGGTCAGGGAGGCCAGCAGGACGAGGGCGACCAGCCCGGCCGGCAGGGCGGGCGCGGCCCGTGCGGCGTGGGCGACGAGGAGCCCGCCGGCGGCGGCGCCCGCGACGAGGGCGGCCAGCAGCGCGGTGTTGATCCAGCGGACCTTGCCGCTGAGGACCAGATCGACCAGCAGACCGGTCAGGACGCCGGTGAGATAGGTGGTGGACATCCCGGGCGGCCCGATGGCGCGCACCAGTCCGCTCTGGCCGCCCATGGCGAGCGCGGCCACCGCGAGCACCACCAGCTGACGGCCCCCCGTGGGATGGCCTCCGGCGGCCGTCCACACCGCCCACAGTCCGCCCAGCGCGAGCAGTTCCACACCGAGGGCGCCGCGGGCCCGCCAGGCCGGCCCACTCCCCCGCACGATGCGGCCGCTCACCAGCGCGCCCGTGATGTAGCCCGCGATGGCCACCGCGGCGTCGCGGGCCCGATCCGGGTCATGGGAGCCCGCGGAGAGGCCGAGCAGGGAGAGGTTCGCGGTCATGACGCTGGTGAAGACGCCGCCCAGCGCGAGAAAGCTGATCGCGTCCATCGCACCGGTCGCCACGGTCAGCGCGACGGCGGCCATCAGCCCGCCGGCGCCCCGGGCCCGCCCGACGGGCGCGGTATCGGTCTCTTCGGCCATCGGCACCCCTCCGGTCGGCCCGGGTGCCCTTGGGTGGGCGGCGGGAAACAGCGGCCGGGCCCGGCCCTATACCGCGGTGGCCTGGCGGTTCCGGAACTTGGCGGCCTTGGCGCTGTTGCCGCAGCGCCGCATGGAACACCACCGGCGGCGGCGCGCGGCGGTGCGGTCGAGGTAGAGCATGGAGCACAGCGGGGATTCACATACGCGCAAGCCCGGGCGCCGCTCCGGATCGCCGATCAGCGCGATGAGATCGCGCACGACGACGGACTGAAGCTCCCGGCCGGTCAGGGCGGGGCCGGGATCGACTCCGACACCGTCGTCCGTGATGCGCAGCTCCGGCCGCGGCGGGGCGAGGCGCGCCCGGTCGTTGAGCAGCGCGACGGCCTCCGGCGGCGGGGTCCCGCCGTGGACGACCGCCGCCACGATCGCGCATGCCGCCTCACGCACCTCGTGCAGTTCGGCCAGGAGCTCGTCGGTGACCTCCCTGGGATGTGGCCGCAGCCCCACGCCGTCACACCACTCCCGCAGCCGCTCCCGGGTGCCCAGCCGCTCGATCGGGGCGCTGTTCCGCCGCCCGAGGGTGGCGATCAGATTGAGGGCGAGGCTGCCGGCGTCGAAGCGCAGCGCCCGCAGCCGAGCGGTGACGCGCGGTCGTGGAGAGGGCTGCGTCGAGGGGATCACGAGGATAGAGTAACCGCTGATACGGTTACTAAGACATGAGGGGGCATCATGCGGATCGCGGTCGTCGGGGCAGGGGGCGTCGGGGGCTACTTCGGCGCGCGGCTCGCCGCCGCGGGTGACGACGTCACCTTCGTCGCACGGGGCAGACATCTGGCGGCGATACGGCAGCAGGGCCTCACGGTGCGCAGCCCGCTGGGAGAGCTGCGGGTCTCTCCGGACGCGGTGGTTCCGGCCATCGCCGACATAAAGGCCCCGGACCTCGTCATCGTGGCGGTGAAACTGTGGGACACCGAGGACGTCGCCCGGCAGCTGCGGTCCCTCGCCGAGGGCGGGGCGACCGTCGTCTCGTTCCAGAACGGTGTCCAGAAGGACACGGTGCTGCGTCGCCATCTGCCGCCGGAGTCGGTGCTCGGCGGGGTCTGCTACATCTCCGCCTTCATCGAGGAGCCGGGGGTCGTCGTCCACAACGGCACACTGCAGCGGCTGGTGTTCGGAGAGTACGACCGCACCGAGTCCGAGCGTGTCCGCACGTTCCTCGACCGGTGCCGGGACGCCGGCATCGACGCCGGGATCAGCGCGGACATCGAGCGGACCATCTGGGAGAAGTTCGTCTTCCTGGTGGGGCTTTCCGGCACGACCGCGGCCGTGCGGCAGCCCATCGGAGTGGTGCGCGGCGACCCCGGGTCGCGGTCGCTCTTGCATGAGGTGATGCGGGAGGTGGTCGCCGTGGGGCGGGCCAAGGGGGTGGGCCTGGACCCCGCTTTCGCCGACGACCGGCTCGCCTTCTGCGACACTCTGCCCGCGGAAATGACCTCCTCGATGCACAACGACCTCGACCGGGGCAACCGTCTGGAACTCGGCTGGCTCAGCGGAGCGGTGGCCGAGCTCGGCGCCGAGCTGGGCGTCGACACCCCGCGGAACCGGGCGATCGCCGACGTCCTCTCCCCCTACGCGCTGGGCGAGCCGGTCAGCCGAGCAGCGGAAGCCGCCCGATGAGCCTGCCGACCTTGTTGCGCGCGCCGACGAGGCTGACCGCCAGACAGTCGAGGTCCTCGGACGTGGTGCCCGCCAGGCGCGCGAGGTACTCGTCGTAGACGCGCGAGGTCTGGGCCTGCGCGGGCATGTCGACCATGAACAGGCCGTCCTTCCCGGCGGCCTTGGCGCGCAGCTCGCGCAGGGCCCGCGGGCCGGCTGCCAGGATCGAGCAGCCGGCCCAGGGCAGCCCCGGGTGGACGGCGCCGGATCCGTCCGCGCCGTCCGGCCCCACGAGGTCCGGCATGGTCCGGCATGGTCCGGCATGGTCCGGCATGGTCCGGCCGCCGAGCGTCCCGCGCCGTCCCGGCGTAGGCGGTAGCACCTCCGTCACTGGCCTGACCTGGGCGAACACCGTGCGGGAGCCCGGATGCCGCGGGTGTCGTACGTTGGCAGGAGACCGACGCGTCAAGTCTCTTCAGGGGACGAAGACCATGACTGGTGTCCGCAGACGTACGGTGCTCGCCGCGGCCGGTGGCACGGCCGTCGCGGGCAAGGCCGCCGGCCGCGCCCGCGCCCAGGGTCCGCCCGGCTCCCCGGGCGGCGCGGGGAAGGCACCGCCACCACCGCCACCGGCCGGCCCGTACGAGGCCAGGATCCAAGCGCTGCTGGCGCGGATGACGGTCGAGGAGAAGCTGGGCCAGCTGCAGCAGCTGGCCTGGACCGGCGACACCGGACCCGGCGGCGGCCAGACCGCCGCGGCGGAGAAGGCGACCCGCGCGGGCAGACTCGGTTCCGTCCTCAACATCTACGGGGCCAAGACCACCAACACGCTGCAGCGGCTGGCCGTGGAGAAGTCCCGTCTGGGCATCCCGCTGATCTTCGGGCTCGATGTCATCCATGGTCTGTGGACCACCTTCCCGATACCGCTGGCGCAGGCGGCCTCCTTCGACCCGGCCGTGGTCGAGCGGGACGCCGAGGTCTCGGCCAAGGAGGCGCGCTCCAACGGGGTGCACTGGGCCTTCTCCCCGATGATGGACGTCACCCATGAGCCGCGCTGGGGGCGGATCGCCGAGGGCAACGGCGAGGATCCGTATCTGACCGGGGCGCTCGCGGCGGCCAAGACCCGCGGCTACCAGGGCGACGACCTGAGGGCAAAGGACCGGGTGGCGGCGTGCGCCAAGCATCTCGTCGCCTACGGCGGAGCCGAGGGCGGGCGCGACTACAACACGGTGGACGTCTCCGAGGCCCGGCTCCGCAACCTCTATCTCGGGCCGTTCAAGGCGGCCGTGCACGCCGGGGTGGCCACCACCATGGCGAGCTTCAACACCGTCAGCGGGGTCCCCTCCCATGCCAACGGGCATGTGCTGACCTCCGTCCTGAAGGACGAGTGGTCCTACGACGGCTTCGTCGTCAGCGACTACAACGGCGTTCAGGAGATGACGGACCACGGCTATGCCGCCGACCGCGCCGACGCGGGCCGGCTGGCGTTCAACGCCGGGGTCGACATGGAGATGGCCAGCACCACCATCGCCGGGTACGGCAAGCGGCTGCTGCGCGAGGGACGGATCACCACCGCCCGGCTGGACGACGCGGTGGCCCGCATCCTGCGGCTGAAGTTCCGGCTCGGGCTCTTCGCCCACCCCTACGCGGACGAGGACGCGGCGATCACCGGGCCCACGAAGGCGACCCGGGCCGCGGCGCGCGAGACCGCCGCGCAGACGATGGTGCTGCTCAAGAACGAGAAGTCGACGCTCCCCCTCGACACCTCCGCCGCCATCGCCGTGATCGGCCCCTTCGGCGACTCCACGGACCTTCGCGGCGCCTGGGCCGGACCCTGGGCGACGAAGTTCCGCCCGGTCACGATCCTCGACGGGGTCAAGCACGCGGCACCCAAGGCCCATGTCACCCACGCCCAGGGGGTGGACGCCACCGGCGAGCACACCGGCGGTATCAGAAAGGCGGTCTCGGTGGCCAGGGCGGCCGATGTGGCGATCGTCGTGGTGGGCGAGGGATCCACGCTCAGCGGGGAGGCGTCCGTGCGCAGCGACATCAGCCTGCCCGGACAACAGGAGAAGCTGATCGCCGCGATCGCGGACAGCGGCACGCCCTTCGTCGTCGTCCTGCTCAACGGGCGCCCGCTGACGATGGGCGGCTGGCTGCACTCGGCACCCGCCGTTCTCGAGGCATGGCATCCGGGCATCGAGGGCGGCAGCGCCATCGCGGAGGTGCTCTTCGGCACCGTGAACCCCGGTGGCAAGCTCCCCGTGACCTTCCCGCGCTCGGTCGGGCAGATCCCGATCTACTACAACCACGAGAACACCGGGCGCCCTTACGACCCGGCCAACCACTACACGTCGAAGTACCTCGACCTCACCAACGGCCCGCGGTTCCCCTTCGGCTACGGACTCAGCTACACCACCTTCGACATCGGTCCACCGAAGCTGAGCGTGAGCCGGATCCGGGCCGACGCGCTGCGCAAGGGCGACACTGTCGAGGTGGCGGTCTCGGTGCGCAACACGGGCCGGCGCGCGGGCGATGAGGTGGTGCAGCTGTATCTGCGCGATCCGGTGGCGAGCCTCGTGCAACCGGTCCGCAGGCTCTGCGGCTTCCGCCGGGTCGGCCTCGGTGCCGGGAAGAGCGTCACGGTCCGCTTCCGGCTGGGCGTCCAGGACCTGGGCTTCTGGACCCAGGACCCGCACGGCGAACTCCGCGTCGAGAAGGGCGAGATCCAGCTCTTCGCGGGGAACAGCTCCCTGGCGAAGGCCGAGCGCACCCTGACGATCACCTAGCGGGCCGGGCCGGTTCGGTTTGTTTACCCCCCGGGGCCCGGGGCAGGCGGTATTTCGTGCTTCGGACCAGAGGCACGCACCGCAGGAGCAGTCTGACTGTTCCCAGGGCGGGCGCGGCCTCTGGTCCGGTCCTGCTCACGTTTACGCTCCCGCGATGCGATCCACGGTCCCAGGCGACCCGTCAACCCATCGCAGGAGGTGTGTTCCGTGACGACCGAGGCGCAGGACATGGCACGGCCCCAGACCAGCCCCACGAAGCATCCGCACGACGACGCACCGGACACCAGCGCGGAGTTCAAGGAGATAGCCCGGCTCCCGGACGGGCCGGAGAAGGACGCGCTGCGGCAGCGGGTCGTGGAGGCGTGGATGCCGATGGCCGAGCGGCTGGCCCGGCAGTACCGCAACCGCGGCGAGGCCCTGGAGGACCTGGAACAGGTGGCCGCGCTCGGCCTGGTCAAGGCCGTCAAGCGGTACGACCCGGAGCACGGTACAGCCTTCGCGGGGTTCGCGGTGCCCACCATCGTGGGTGAGATCAAGCGGCACTTCCGGGACCATCTGTGGGTGCTACATGTTCCGCGCCGGGTTCAGGACCTGCGCAACCGGGTACGGGCCGCCCACCGCGAGCTGTCCCATTCGCTCGACGACCGCCCGCCCCGCACCGAGGAGATCGCCGAGCGCACCGGCCTCACCGAGAAGGAAGTGCGCGCCGGTATGGAGGCCATGGGCAGCTTCACCCCGCTGTCCCTCGATGCCCAGCTGCCCGGCGCGGACGACGGCTACTCGCTGGCGGACACGCTCGGCGGCCAGGAGCCCGCGTACGACCGGGTGGTGAACCGCGAGGCCGTACGGCCGGCGCTCACCCGGCTGGCCGAGCGGGAGCGGCAGATCCTCTACATGCGCTTCTTCTGCGACATGACGCAGAGCCGCATCGCCGAGCAGCTGGGCATCTCCCAGATGCATGTCTCCCGTCTCATCAACCGCACCTGCTCGTCGTTGCGGGCCCAGGCCATGGCGGAGACCGCCTGAGCCGTCCGGATGCGGGCGGGTCGGGACCGGGGCGGCGGTCCCGACCCGCCCGGCCTGTGCGCGGCGCGTTGCGCCGCTGGAACGATGTGCGTCGCCTTTGTGGGTGATGCGGGCACGGTGGCGGGCGACGATGTCCGCACTGGGCTGCGAGGGTCGGTGCGCGGGCCTGGATGTCCGAGCGAAGGAGAAGCCCAGTGCACACCGTTCCCGATCGTCCCCCTCCCGTTTACGCGCCAGAGCTCCTCAAAGGCCAGAAAGCGCTGGTGACCGGGGGCAACTCGGGGATCGGAAAGGCCACGGCGATCGCCCTGGGCCGCTCCGGCGCGGATGTCGTCGTCAACTATGTCTCCGACCGGCCCGCCGCCGAGGCCGTCGTCAAGGAGATCGAGGGCTTCGGCGTACGGACCTACGCGCACCAGGCGGATGTGTCGCAGGAGGACCAGGTGATCGACATGGTCTCGGCCATGATCGACCGGCTGGGCACGATCGACATCATGGTCGCCAACGCGGGTCTGCAGCGCGATGCCCCGACGGTGGAGATGACGCTGAAGGACTGGAACAAGGTCATCGACGTCAATCTCACCGGGCAGTTCCTCTGCGCCAGGGAAGCCATCAAGGAGTTCCAGCGGCGGGGAGTCGTCCCGGAGGTCTCACGGGCGGCCGGGAAGGTCATCTGCATGAGCTCGGTCCATCAGCTGATCCCGTGGGCCGGCCATGTGAACTACGCGGCGTCGAAGGGCGGCGTGGCGATGCTGATGGAGACCCTGGCCCAGGAGTTCGCGCCCCAGCGGATCAGGGTGAACGCCATCGCCCCGGGTGCCATCAGGACCCCGATCAACCGTCCCGCGTGGGAGCCCCCGGAGGCCCGGGAGAAGCTGCTGGAGCTCATCCCCTACGGCCGGATCGGCGACCCGCAGGACATCGCCAACGCCGCGGTCGTCCTGGCGTCCGATCTGTGTGACTACGTCGTGGGCACCACCTTCTACGTGGACGGCGGCATGACGCTCTTCCCCGGTTTCGCCACAGGTGGCTGACGGATCCGGGAAACGGGCCCGGGCCGGACGACACTGATGGGCATGTCCGACGCCGTCACCATCACGCATCCGGTCCCCTACTACGCACAGTGGGAGTCGCCCGACCTCGTTCCCGGCATCATCGCGGGCACGGTGTCCGCGGCCGACGATCCGCTGTGGCAGAAGTCGGGGGCCGCGTCTCCCGCCGAATACGCCTTCTGGTCCTGGCGGCTGTGCGGCATGGCCTGTCTGCGCATGGCGCTGGACTACTGGCGGGGCACGGCGCCACCGGCTGTGTCGCTCGCCGAGGAGTGTGTCGACGCCGGCGCCTATGTGCGCCACGCGGACCGCGTGGACGGGCTGATCTACGCGCCCTTCGCCGATTACGCGCGGCGGCGCTGGAACCTGTTCGCCCAGTCGCGCCCGAGCCTGCCGGCCCAGGAGCTTCCGCGCCGGCTCGCGGCCGGCCGGCTGGCGATGTTGTCCGTCCACCCCGCCATCCGCGACCCTGAGACCTGGCCGCCTGGGCGCGGCGGCCATCTGGTGCTCGCCGTCGGTGCCACGCCCGGCCATGTCGTGCTCCACAATCCCTCCGGGTTCCCGGACCACTCCCAGAGGTTCGCCCATGTCCCCTGGGGCCGGCTCGACCGCTTCTACGCCGGGCGCGGGGTCCTGCTGGGGCCTGAGGTCTCGTAACCACGGCGCGTCCGGTGTCCCTCAGGAGGCGCGGTAGAGGTCGGTCAGCAGCGTGACGGCGGCGGGGGCAGCCGGATGGGGGTCGTCGCGCCACCAGATGAGCGGGACCGGGATGGGGGCCGCGTCACGCAGCGGACGGAAGACGATACCGGCGCGCCGGTACTGGGTCACGGTGGACTCGGCGGTGATCCCGATGCAGCGGCCCGTCGCGATGACGGAGAGCCAGTCGTCCACGTCCTGGGTGTACTCCATGGCGGGCCATCGAGGTCCTGGTCCACAACCCCCCGACCGCACAGGCGCTGCTCTGCGCGGCCGCGGCGGGCATCCTGTCCTCGGCCGTCCCCTTTCTCTCCGACATGCTGGCCCTGCGGCGCGTTCCGGCCGAGTTCTTCGGGATCTTCATGAGCGTCAATCCCGTGCTGGCCGCGGTGGTAGGGCTGGTCGTCCTTGGTGAGTCCCTGAGCTGGAGCACCTGGGCCGCGATCGTCGCCGTCGTCGGCTGCAACGCCGTCAGCGTCCTGGCGTCGGGCCGCCGCGGCGTCTGACGCGGGTTCACCGGGTCAGTGGGTCTGCACCCACCAGGCCATCAGGCCGATGGCGGCGGTCCCACACGCATAGGAGGCGCCGCGCACGAAGTTCGCGGCGGCGAGCCGGCCGTATCGGCGCCATCTACTGCTGGAGCGGTTGGGTACTGGTGGGCGGACCTCCATCGTGTGCATAGGGGAACCCCTTTCGTCAGCGTCGAACAGCGGCTGTTCCACGCGGGGGAATGACGCGCTTACGAAAGGATACAAAAGTGTGAACTTGTGAAATGTGTCGGACTCGCCGGGAAATTCGGAATCCGACGGAATTTCAGCACCGAGTGGTCAGCGGGATACCCCCGCGGCCGGGACGGTCCGCGTGCCGGTGTTCCAGCCCGAGACACGGACCGACGGTGCCGAGCCGCTCAGGTCCACCGTGCGGTAGGTGGCGGTGAGCGTCACCGACTCCCCCGGCCACAGGCTGACCTGGTTGTCCGACCAGCGGACCGGCAGCACGGGCGTGCCCGAGCCGGTCACCAGATGGGCGTCGACGAGCAGCGCCGGGGTTCTGCCGCTGCCGGTGTTGCGCAAGGTGACGGTCGTGGTCGAGGTGGCTCCTGGGCCGGTGGCCGTGGTGGCGGTGGCGGCCACGGGCACCCGGGCCATGCGGCTGAGCCCGGTGAGGTCGGCGTAGGACGTGGTGGGGGTGTAGTACCAATCGGTGTGGTCCCAGTCGAGCACGTCCTTCTTGGTGGACAGCCAGTACACATTGCGGCTGACTTCCTTGCCCGCGCCGTCGGTGAGCCGGAGCTTGGCCAGATACGTGCCGGCCACCCCGCTCACCTCCGCCGGGACGGTCAGCGCGGTGGCCTTGCCGCCGTCGCCCGGCACGTCCACGCCCGTTGCGCTCCGGTCGAACTTCTTCACGCCGCCGGGGGTGTACAGGCTCACCCGGGCGGTGAGCCCGGCGGCGGCGTCATGGCGGTTGTTGACCACGACCACGGAGCGCGAGTCGTACGAGTACTGGATGTGCAGCGGCTCATTGGCCTTCTTGGCGCCGAAATAGGCTCCGCCCTGGTCGAGATAGCGGTCGAACAGCTGCCAGTGGAGCGAGGTCCAGCCGCTGCCCAGCATCCAGTGGACGACACCGGTGGCCGGCTTGTCGGGGTCGGAGAAGTTCCGGCCGTACGCCTCGTACTGGGCGCGCACCGCCTCGTACCGCGCGAGCTGCGCCTTGCGCACGTAGTCGGCGAGCCCCGTCGGCGGCCCGTAGCGGCCGCTGAGCGCGTTGCCGAAGAGCTTCAGGTCACCGAAGGTGGCCGACGGGGAGCGGTGGTACTGCTTGGCCGACGGGTCCTTCCACAGCGTCTCCAGCTCGCCCGGGGACAGCATGCGGCGCAGCGTGTCGAGGGTGGGGATGTCGGGACCCGCGCCGGCCTCGGAGTTGAAGCCGGTCGCGCCGCCCTCCCGCTTGGCGTACCAGTAGTCCGGCGGCACCCAATCGTACGGGCCGGTCATCTTCATGCCGGACTTCCCGAGTTGCGGGGAGGACTTGGCGGACGCGGCGGGGATGACCGGGTTCGGCCAGTCGGCGGCCTTCAAGGCGTCCAGGTAGTTCTTCTCGATGGTCGCGTCCGGCGGGAAGTCGCTGCCGATGAGGAAGGAGATGACGCTGGGGTGGTCGCGCAGCCGCGCGGCCTCGGCGGCCATCGAGTCCTTGGCGACCGGGTAGTCGGCGGCGGTCCATGGCTCGCCGGTCTCATCGCCGTTGACGTGGCCCTCCCACTTGTCGCAGCACTCCCAGCCGGGGAGGGCCAGAACGCCGTAACGGTCGGTGAGGTCGAAGAACTCGTCGGGCTCGATATGCCCTTCGAGGCGGATGGTGTTCAGGCCCAGGTCGAGCGCGTACCGCAGCCGGTCCTCCACGGACCGGGCGTCCCAGCGCAGAAAGACATCGGGGGACCAGCCGCCCGCCTTGATGAGCAGCGGCCGCCCGTTGACGGCGTACTGGCGGGCGCCGTCGCCGTTCAGCGGGGCCTTGACGTCGCGGATGCCGAAGCGCTGATGGGCGGTGTCGGAGACGGTGCCCGAGACGGTGGCGGTGAGGTGGAGGTCGTACAGCGGCCGGCCGCCCATCCCGGCGGGCCACCAGACCTTGGGCCGGTCGAGGTGCAGCCGCGGGAAGTCCGCGGGGGTGAAGGCGACGGTCCTGGTCTCGTGTGCGGCGAGCCGCACCGTACGGCTGACCGCAGCGGGGCCGACCGTGCCCCAGACGGTGGCGGTCACCGGGGCGGCCGAGTTGTTGCGGGCCACGGCCTTGACGGTGAGGTCGGCGGAGGCGAGCGACGGCACGGCCAGCCGGGTGGTCACATGCGCGCCGCGCAGCGCGACGGGGCCGCCGCGGCGGATCAGCACATCGCGGACGATCCCCATGTTCTCGTCGGGTGGGGGCTGCAGCCAGTCGATCCAGCCCATGGTGAGGTTCCTGCGCGGGTCGTTGGGCTGGATACGGAACGCCACCGTGTTGGTGCCCGCCCTGACCAGGTCGGTGATGTCCCGCTCATGATGGGTGTACGCGCCGGAGATCCGGTCCTTGGTGGCGACCCGGTGGCCGTTTACGTACACATCGGCGGCGGACACGACGCCGCTGAAGTCCAGGGAGGTGCGCCGGGAGGCGTCCGCCACGGTGAAGTCACCGCGGTACCACCACGGCACGGTGAAGTCGGCCGCCGGGATCTTCTTCAGGTTCGTCGAGTAGAACGGATCCGGGTAGGTGCCGGCCGCGAGCAGCCCGGCGAGCACCGTCGAGCGGGGGCCCACCGGATGCCAGCCGGCCGCGGGGTAGCCGGGGGTGGAGATCGCCGCGGGGGTGTCGGAGACCTTCGCCGAGGACTGGATGGCGAAGCCCGCCAGCGGGACCGCGGTGCCGGGGGCCGCGCCGACCCGGGTCACCGCGGCCGGGCCCGTGGCGTCCGCGGGCCGGGGTCGCGGGGACGTGTCGGCGCCCGTGGTGAGGGAGACGGTGACCAGCAGGCCGCCGGCGGCGAGCGCGGCGGTCAGGGCACGGCGGACGCGGGCTCGCGCCCGCCGCCGGAGTGGTGCCGGTGGAGCCGGAGAGAGGACCACGGATGTCTCCCTGACGGGCGGGCCTGCGGATGGGGCGGGCCTGCGGATGGGGGCGCGATCGTCGTTCGTTAAGTACCTTTCCTAACAAACTCTGGACGGTAAAGATGTGATCGCACCATGTCAACCCACCGCGCGGCTCACCCCGGCCCGTTCAGCGATGATCCGCCCGTTCAGACGTGCCAGCGCAGCACCGCGCCCAGCCCCCCGGCCGGGCCCGGAACGCCCTCGGGCACCAGCAGCACCTCGGTGTCGGCCACCGCGGCCGAGCGCATCAGCGCATCGTCCGCGCGGGCCGGTTCGGGCGCGCGCACGCCGAGCGCCCGCGCCTGGGCCCGCTGCACGGCCAGCTGGTCGGCGTCGGGGCCGATCCACACCTCATGGCGGGCATCGCCCCCCGCCTGCCCCAGCAGCAACGTGGCAGCCTGGTGGCTGCGCATCGCCTCCACGACCGCCGGCACGCCCTCCGCGGTCCCGCTGGGCGAGACCCCGAGGTGGTCGCTGCCGCCCTGGCCGCCGGGGCGGCCGCGACCGGCGCGGAAGGCGTCGAGGACGGACTCCAGATGGGCGCGGGCGTGCTCCTCGCAGGCGTCGTCGATCTCCGCCTCCAGCAGCTCCCGCGCGGAGCCGGGGGCCCTGTTGCCGTGCCGTGCCTCGACCGCCCGTGCGCGCAGCGGCTCGGGCAGCCGGTCGAGCACCGCCCGGCGCTCGCGCGGATCGCCGGTCAGGATCAGCAACTGCGCGGCGCTGTCGGACCACTGCCGCAGGATCTCGTCGGCGACCCGTTCGGCGGTATGTTCCGAGGCGTTCTCGACCCGGTTGCGGTAGTGCCACTCATGGCGGTCGGCGGGGACGGACCGGTGTCCCCGGGCCCGCCGCAACCCGCCCGAGGCGCGGCCCGACGGACGCACACCGCCGGCGTCCCGCAGCTCCAGATCGGCGCCCGCCCGGTCGATGTGGGCCAGCAGACACGACGGCCACTCGCCGCGCAGCGAGGCCAGCGGGGCCGCCCGGGGCAGCGGCGACCAGGAGGTCTCCACATCGCCCGGCGAGACGGCCAGCGGCACATCGAGCACCACCTCTCCGTCGGCGGCGAACAGCGCCCGCCCCTCGGACCGCCGGGCCGGGGGCTCACCGGCCAGCCTGGCGACCAGGGCGTCGCGAGTGGCGGGGTCCGCGCCTTGGCGGCTCAGCCGGTCGGCCACGAACCGCTCACGCAGTCTGCGCCGCGTGGGCGCGTCCTCCGTCGTCCGCGAGGTGTCGATGTACGCACACGCCCAGGGACCGGGCCGGTCGAACAACGGCTTCAGGAATCCAACGTCCATGACCTCCCCCAACCCGGGGAAACACAGCCGGAACCGGTCGACCCGGAAGCCTCCGGATCGTTGTCCCGCTCCTGATCCCAGGATCCCTCCACCGCACCCGGAGCGCCACAGCCGACTAGAATCGCTGCCATGGCTCGCTCCAACGAGGAGGTCGAAGCCCTCCTGCGCGAGTACGCCGATCTCCTCCTGATCACGGGCGGGGACGCGTTCAGGGCGCGTGCCTACGAGAAGGCCGCCCGCGCCATCGGCGGCCACCCCACCGACATCTCCAAGCTCGACGCCAAGGGGATGCGGGAGATCCCCAATGTCGGCAAGTCGATCGCCGACAAGGTCGTTGAGTTCCTGCGCACGGGGACCAT
Organism: Streptomyces sp. NPDC005266; assembly: GCF_040607655.1. NCBI lineage: Bacteria > Bacillati > Actinomycetota > Actinomycetes > Kitasatosporales > Streptomycetaceae > Streptomyces > Streptomyces sp. NPDC005266. The sequence goes on along the minus strand of NZ_JBEXHC010000002.1, from coordinate 473,700 downwards.
GCCCGCCGTCGAGGAGGCGCGTGCGGCGATCCCGGCGGGGGTGCGGGAGCTGACCGCCATCCCCGCCCTCGGGCCCAAGAAGGCCATGGTGCTCTACGAGGAGCTGCAGATCGCCTCCATCGCCCAGCTGGCCGAGGCGATCGAGGAGCACAGGCTGCGCGATCTCAAGGGCTTCGGCCCGAAGTCCGAGGAGAACATCCTGCACGGCATCGGGCTCATGCGGGCCGCCGGTGACCGGATCCGGATCGACGACGCCATGGACGTCGCCGACGACATCGTCTCCGCGCTCTCCCGGGTGCCCGGCTGCGAGCGGTGCGCGTACGCCGGGTCGCTGCGCCGGATGAAGGAGACCGTCGGTGATGTGGACATCCTGGTGGCGGCGGATGAATCCGGTCCGTTCATGGACGCGTTCGTATCCCTTCCGTACACCGCCGAGGTCATCGCGCACGGAGAGAAGAAGACCTCGATCCGCACGAAGAAGGGGCTCCAGGTGGATCTGCGGGTCCTGCCGCTGGACTCGTGGGGCGCGGGGCTGCTGTACTTCACCGGCTCGAAGGCGCACAACATCCGCGTCCGGGCCATCGCGGTGCGCCATGGCCTCAAGCTCTCCGAGTACGGCCTCTTCCGGACCAAGAGCGGAAAGAAGATCGCCTCGCGGAGCGAGGAGGACGTCTACGCCCGGCTGGGCATGGACTGGATCCCGCCGACGCTGCGCGAGGACCGGGGTGAGATCCCGGCCGCCCTGGAGGGGCGACTTCCCCGGCTCGTCGAGGAATCCGACCTGCGCGGCGATCTGCACACGCACACCGATCTGACCGACGGGCTCGAACCGCTGGAGGCCATGATCACCACGGCGGAGCGGCGCCGGTACGCGTACTACGCCGTCACCGACCACGCCCCGAAGCTGTACATGCAGCAGATGACCGAGGAGAAAATGCTGGCACAGCGCGAACGGCTGCGCGAGCTCGACCGCGGGCGCGGACGCCGGGACACCCGGCTGCTGCACGGTGTGGAGCTGAACATCGACGCCGACGGGGAGGTGGACTGGCCGGGCGACTTCCTCGAGGACTTCGACCTGTGCGTGGCCTCGGTACACACCCAGTTCGCCCAGCCCCGGGACGCCATGACCCGGCGGCTCGTCCGGGCCTGCGAGAACCCCCACGTGAACATCATCGGCCATCCGACGACCCGGCTCATCGGCAAACGGCCGGGCATCGACGCCGACTTGGACGAGGTGTTCGCCGCCTGCGCCCGCACCGGCACCGCGCTGGAGATCAACGCGCACCCGGAGCGGCTGGACCTCTCGGACGACAACATCCTGCGGGCAAAGTCGCACGGGGTGGTGTTCGCCCTGGACAGCGACGCACACTCGACCCGCGATCTGGCCAATATGCGGTACGGGGTGGGCGTGGCGCAGCGCGCCTGGCTCACCCCCGACGACATCATCAACACCTGGCCGCTCACCCGGCTACGGCGTTTTCTGCGCAAGGACGCGGGGCACCCGCGCTGAACATGACCACCTCCGAACCCGCCCGCCAGGCGCCCGGTGCCCGTACCCTCGCAGAGCTGGACGAACGGGTGTGCCGCTGCCGCGCCTGCCCGCGGCTGGTCCGGTGGCGGGAGGAGGCCGCCCGCATCAAGCGCCGCGCCTTCGCCGACTGGGCCTACTGGGCGCGGCCGGTGCCGGGGTTCGGGCCGCCGGACGCTCGGCTGGCGATCGTGGGTCTGGCACCGGCCGCCCACGGGGCCAACCGCACGGGCCGGATGTTCACCGGCGACCGGGCCGGCGACTTCCTGTACGCGGCGCTCCACGACGTCGGGCTGGCCAGCCGGCCGACCTCCACCCACATCGGCGACGGCCTTGAGCTGTACGGGGTCAGAATCACCGCCCCGGTACGCTGCGCCCCGCCCGCCAACCGGCCCACGCCCCAGGAGCGGGACACCTGCCGACCGTGGCTCACCCAGGAACTGCGGCTGCTGCGGCCGACGTTGCGCTCGGTCGTCGTACTCGGCGGATTCGGCTGGCAGGCCGTCCTGCCCGCGCTGGCCGACGCCGGATGGGCCGTGCCCCGGCCGCGGCCCGCCTTCGCGCACGGCGCGCGGACCACGCTGCGGGCGGCCGACGGCGGGGCACCGCTCACCCTCTTCGGCTGCTATCACGTGAGCCAGCAGAACACCTTCACCGGACGGCTCACCCCGCCGATGCTGCGGGAGGTGCTCATCGCGGCGGCGGAGACCGCCGGGCTTCCGGCTGCCGGTCACTCCTGATCCCGGTGGTGCCGTGGTGTGTGGTGTGAGGGCGCGGAAAGGGAGGGCGGCGGAAAGGGAGGCCCCGGGCACTGGGGCAGGAGGGCGCCCGGGGCCTCGTTCAGGGGGGACGGATCAGTTGAGGCCGGAGTTGGAACCGGTGCCGGTGCCGGAGTCACCAGCGGCTCCGGCGGCGGCACCGGCGTCACCCGCACCCGCGTCGCCCGCACCGGCATCACCGGCACCCGCGTCACCCGCACCGGCATCACCGGCACCCGCGTCACCGCCCGCGCCCGCATCACCGGCACCCGCGTCACCGCCCGCGCCCGCGTCGCCCGCGCCACCGGCATCACCCGCGCCCGCGTCACCCGCGTCGCCCGCACCACCGGCGGCCGCGTCACCGCCCGCGCCCGCGTCGCCCGCGCCACCGGCACCACCGGCACCACCGGCACCACCGTCGTCACCCGCGCCGATCACCGCACCGGTGGCCTCCAGCGCGGCGGTCACCGGCTGGAAGAACGTCTCGCCGCCCTGGGTGCAGTCACCGCTGCCACCGGACGTCAGCCCGACCGCCGCGTCCTCGGCGAACATCGCGCCGCCGCTGTCACCGGGCTCGGCGCACACATCGGTCTGGATGAGGCCGTTGACGATGTCACCGTTGCCGTAATTCACCGTGGCGTTGAGGCCCGTGACCGTGCCGTCGGAGACCCCGGTCGTGGACCCGGACCGCTGCACCTTCAGGCCCACGCTCGCCTCGACGGCGCGGCCGATCTCCTGCGTACTGCCGTCCTTGAGGTCAACCGTGCTGGACGCCTTGGTGGTGGCGTCGTCGTACATCACCAGCGCGAAGTCGTTCACGGGGAACTTGGAATCCTGCACGGTGCCCACCTGCTGGGCACCGGCCTGGTCCGAGGTCCAGGTCTGCGACTCGTTGCCACAGTGGCCCGCGGTCAGGAAGCCCGGCGCTCCGTCGACGGTGACGTTGAAGCCGAGGGAGCAGCGGGCGCCACCGCCGAAGATGGCGTCGCCGCCGTCGAGACCCCCGGCGGCCGCGTCACCGCCTCCGGCGCCACCCGCGCCACCGGCCCCCGCGTCACCCGCGCCACCGGCACCCGCGTCACCGGCACCACCGGCGGCCGCGTCACCGGCACCACCCGCGCCACCGGCCCCCGCGTCACCGGCACCACCCGCACCGCCCGCACCGCCCGCACCCGCGTCACCGGCACCGCCCGCACCCGCGTCACCGGCGTTGCCCGCACCCGCGTCACCGGCGTTGCCCGCTCCGGCGCCGTTGCCCGCGTCGCCTGCGGCGTCACCCGCGCCCGTACCGCCGTTGTCGCCGGGCTGGGCCGCCTCGCCGCCGTCGAACCTCTTGAACTCACCCTGGGACCGCTTGACGCTGACGAGACCATTCATCTGATCGGTGGCCTTGGTCAGGGTGGCCCACTTCGTGCCGGTCACGGTCCGGTCCGCCGTCACCCGGACCTGGTTGGTCACCGGGTCGATCGACCAGGCGGTGCCGGGCACCGATGCGTCGCTGCTCAGGGTCTTGGTGGCGGCCGTCAGATCCGCCATGCTGTTCTGGACGATCTTGGCTACGGCGCCCTTGGCCTGGACGCTCTTCGCCGATTCCTCGTCCATCACGTTCATGACCAGCTGGCGGGTGTCGTTCTTGTAGTACCAGCCCGCACCGTTGTCACCGAGGTCCGCGGCGAGCGACCTGGCGAGCTTTACGGCCGCCGGGGACGAGAAGGTCTTGGAGGCCGACGTCTTGTCCGGGCTCGCGTTGGCGTTGGGGAGCAGAACAGCCGCTGCTCCGAGCGCGGCGACGGCAGCTCCGGCGATGGCGAGGTTCCGCTTGTTCACACGTCGGTGGCTCAACTCACTGACCTCCAGTCGGGGATGCGCGGGAAGCGAGTGAGAAGCACTCGTCGCGTTTCTGTCCGCCCCCGCGCGGGGCCACCACGTCGTACGGGGGCGGGTTCACTCCGTTCTCACCACCACTCACAGTGTGATGAAAGGCTGCGCCGAGGTCATCGGGATGAGTAGGCTCCGCCGGTTTCGCTCTTCATCGCTGCCGCCCATGGGCCAGGGCGGCTGGATCCGGTCGCGTCGATCTACGATTTCTCACAGCTGACCGCCCCAGGAAGGACCCTTACGCCATGGCCATCACCCCCGTGCGCGACCGCTCCACGATCATGGTCCTGAACGGACCGAATCTGAACCTCCTCGGCCGCCGTCAGCCCGAGATCTACGGCACCGACACCCTGGCCGACATCGAGAAGCTCGTCGCCGAGACCGCCGCCCCGCACGGGCTGACGACGGACTGCCGGCAGAGCAATCACGAAGGCCGGCTGATCGACTGGATCCATGAGGCCCGCGAGCGGCATGCGGCCGTCATCATCAATCCCGCCGGCTACTCACACACCTCCGTGGCCCTGCGCGACGCTCTGGCGACCTGCGACGGCATGCCGATCCTGGAAGTGCACATTTCCAACATCCACCAGCGGGAGGCGTTCCGGCACCACTCCTACATCTCCGCGCTCGCCAGCGGTGTGATCGCCGGATGCGGCATTCAGGGGTACGCCTTCGCCGTCGAGCGGGCAGCGGCGCTGCTCGCGGCGGTCAGGGCGCAGGACGACGCCAAGGCGTAGCCGTCAGGCTCTGATGACGCGGACACCGGCCTCGGTGTACGGGGCGATCAGCTCATCGGCGGCGCCGGTGTCCGTGACCAGCACATCGATCGCGTCGAGCGGGCAGATCCGGGCGAACGCCCGGCGGCCCAGCTTGGAGCTGTCGGCCACGACCACCACCCGGGCGGCGCGGGCGGCCAGCAGCCGGTTGACGCCGGCCTCGCCCTCATGGTGGGCGGTGGCGCCCTGAGCGCTGTCCAGCGCGTCCACGCCGAGAATCGCCAGATCGAGGGAGACCTCGGCGAGCACTCCGGTGGCCAGCGGGCCCATCAGCTCGAAGGACTGGGGGCGGGCGACCCCACCGGTGAGCACGGTCTTGACCTGAGGGCGCACCGCCAGCTCATGGGCGATGTTGAGGGCGTTGGTCACGATGGTGAGGCCGGGACCGACGCCGGATCCGGACAGCTCGGGGCGGGTGGAAATGGCCCGCGCCACCTCGGTCGTGGTGGTCCCGCCGTTGAGCCCGACGATGGCGCCAGGGTCGACCATTCGGGCGACGGCTCCGGCGATCCGCTGCTTCTCCGACGCGTGCCGGGCGGTCTTGTAGCGCAGCGGGAGGTCGTACGACAGATTCCGCGCGACCGCGCCGCCCCGGGTGCGGGTGAGCAGCTGCTGCCGCTCGAGTTCGTCCAGATCCCGGCGGATGGTCGCGGCGGACACCGCCAGTTGGCCGGCCGCCTCCTCGACGTCGACCGTGCCGTCCCTGGCCAACAGCTCCAGCAGGGCGTTCCAGCGCTCGGGCCGTTTCACGCCGTCTCCTCAGCCCCTGTCATCGCCGTCGTTCCCGTCTCCGCGGTGCCCTGCGGCATCGCGCGGCTCACCCTATCCCGCGCAGGCGCACTGGACTTATCTGCAAGATCCTGCGCATTATCAAGCTCAAAGATGCAACTCCGCGCATCACGCGGCGCATCATCCAGGGTCGCGTTTCCGGGTGACGAGGGGAGCCCCCATGAGCTGCACCGAGGACGAGATCGCAAGCCAACCCGACTGCTGGCGCCGCGCCATCGCCCTGGCCGGGGATCCGGAAGGGCCCGTACGGGAGGCACTGCCCCGACGGGGTGAGCGGGTCGCCGTCGTCGGATGCGGCACCTCGTGGTTCATCGCCCAGTCGTACGCGGCGTTGCGCGAGGCGGCGGGCCAGGGCGAGACGGACGCGTTCCCGGCGTCCGAGATGCCGGCCGGCCGCGCGTACGACCGGTTGCTCGCGCTGTCCCGGTCCGGCACCACCACCGAGGTGCTGGAGCTGCTCGGCGCGGTGCGCGGCCGCATCCCCACCAGCGTCATCACCGCGGTGCCCGGCTCCCCCGCCGTCGGCGCCGCGGACGCCGCGGTCGTGCTCGACTTCGCGGACGAGCGGTCGGTGGTGCAGACACGCTGGGCCACCAGCGAACTCGCCCTGCTCCGCGCCCATGTGGGGGATCCACTGAAGGATCTGGAGGCGGACGGCAGGGCGGCGCTGGCCGAGCCGCTGCCCGACCACGTCCTCGGTGCGGGCCAGTTCACCTTCCTGGGGCGCGGCTGGACCCATGGGGTCGCCCAGGAGGCGGCGCTGAAGATGCGTGAGGCCGCGGGGGCGTGGACCGAGGCGTATCCGGTGATGGAGTACCGGCACGGCCCGATCAGTGTCACCGGCCCCGGGAGCGTGGTGTGGTGGCTCGGCGAGGGCGCGTCGGGGCTGGCGGACCAGGAGGTCACCGGGCCCGGCGGCCGGCTCGCCGGATACGGCCGCGATCCGCTGGCCGAGCTGGTGGTGGTGCAGCGGCTCGCGGTCGCGATCGCGGCGGCGCGCGGGCTCGACCCCGACCGGCCCCGCAATCTCACCCGCTCGGTGATTCTCCCGTGACCGGACACGGGGGCACTGCACGGGCGGGCGGACGAAGGGAGCCGGGGCGTGCCACTGGTGGCCACGGATGAGATCGTCGGACCGGCCCTGCGGGCGGGGCTCGGCGCGGGCGCGTTCAATGTGATCCAGATCGAGCACGCCCAGGCAATCGTGGCCGGGGCCCAGGTGGCCCGCGCGCCGGTGATTCTGCAGCTCAGCGAGAACGCGGTGCGGTATCACGGCGCCCTGGCCCCGATCGGCCGGGCGGTGGTCGAGGTCGCGCGCGCGGCACGGGTGCCGGTCGCCGTGCATCTGGACCACGCCACCGAGCCCGCGCTGGTACGGGAGGCGGTCGGCCTCGGCTTCGGCTCGGTGATGTTCGACGCCTCGGCGCTGCCGTACGAGCGCAATGTGGCGGCGACCGCCGCGGTCGTGGCCGACTGCCATGCCCTCGGGGTGTGGGTCGAGGCGGAGTTGGGCGAGGTGGGCGGCAAGGACGGGGTCCACGCGCCCGGCGCCAGAACCGACCCGGCCGAGGCCGCCGCCTATGTGGCGGCCACGGGCGTGGACGCGCTCGCGGTGGCGGTGGGCACCTCGCACGCGATGGTCGTCAAGGAGGCGGTGGTGGATCTGCGGCTGATCGCGGCCCTGCGCGCGGCCGTGCCCGTACCGCTGGTGCTGCACGGCTCCTCGGGGGTGCCCGAGGCGGATCTGACCCGGGTGGTGGAGGCGGGGCTGACCAAGGTGAACGTCGCCACCCACTTGAATGTGGCCTACACCCGGGCGATCCGCGACCATCTCGCCGGCCACCCCGAGGTCGTCGACCCCCGCCGCTATGTCGCCGCCGCGCGCGACGCGGTGGCGCGGGAGGTGGCCCGGCTGCTGAAGCTGGTACGGGCCACCTCGTCCTGACGCCTTATGAGCACGAACGAACAGCGGATGGCTGGGCGGTGAGGCTCACGGCCCCTCCTGCGGAAACCAGAGGACGACCAGGACGGTGATGACGGCCACGACCGCCGCGATCACCCGGAAGCCCACCGACATCGCGTCCGTGAAGGCCGTGACGACCCGCGCGTGCTCGGCGGCCCCCAGGCCCCGCGCGGCCGACAGCGCCTCGCCCGCCGAATGGACCCGCCCGTGCGAGGGCGCCGGCAGCCGGTCGGCGAACCGGCCCGTCAGTACGGTGCCCATGACGGCGACGCCGAGCGCGCTGCCGAGCTCCCGGGCGGCGCTGCCGAGCCCCGAGCCGAGCCCGGCGCGGCTGTGCGGAAGCGCGCCGATGATCGAAGTGGAGAGCATCGGCATGGACAGCCCCATGCCAACCGCCATGACCGACAGGACCACCGCGTAGAGGACGTAAGGGGTGTGTGCGTCGGCGAACGAGAGCCCCACCAGCCCGGCCACCAGGATCGCGAGCCCCGCGGCGATCACCCGCCGTGCGCCCAGCCGCTTCCCCAGCGGGATGCTGTGCCGGGACACCACGAGCATGCCGATCGCCAGCGGTCCGACGGCGAGGCCGGTGAGCGCGGGTGAGTAGCCCTTGGCGTACTGCAGGTACTGGGCGTTGACGAAGAAGAGCGCGAAGAGGCCGAAGAAGGTGAGGGCCACGCCGAGCACGCCCGCCCGCAGCCGGGGGACGGCGAACAGCCGCGGGTCGATCAGCGGACGCGCGGCGCGCAGCGCGTAGAGGGTGAAACCGGTGAGGATCACCGCGGCGGCGGCGAACGCGCCCAGCACGGCGGCGGCGGTCCAGCCGCACTCGGGGCCTTCGATGACGCCGTAGAGCAGGGCCACGAAGCCGAGGACGAGCAGCGCGGTGCCGGGGGCGTCCGAGTCGGTGGGGTGCCGTTCGCCGCGGGGCGCGTAGCGGGCGGTGAGGGCCAGCAGGACCAGCGCGATGGGCACAACCGCCCAGAACAGCCCCTGCCAGGGCAGGAATTGCAGGATGAGACCGCCGCCGAGGTTGCCGACCATGCCGGCGGCACCGGTGGCGGCGGTCCACACGGCGATGGTCTGGGGCCGGCGCTCGGGCGGAGCCGACTGGAGGGCCAGGGAGAGCGTGGCGGGCATGATCAGCGCGGCGCCCGCACCGGTCAGCGCGCGGGCGCCGATGAGGACCGCGGCATCGGGGGCGAGCGCGGAGACCAGCGAACCGGCCGCGAAGAGCGTGAGCCCGCTGAGCAGGGCGCCCTTGCGCCCGTGCCGGTCGCCGAGCGCACCGGCTGGTATCAGCAGACAGGCGAAGACGATGACGTACGCGTCGACGATCCACAGCAGTTGGGTGGAGGTCGGGTGCAGCGAGCCGGCGACCAGCTTGGGGATGGCCAGGTTGATGGCGGCGACGAGTGCGACGGTCAGGATCACACAGGCCGACATCAGGGCCAGGACCCCGCCGGGACGTGGCGCGGTGCGGCCCGGCGGCGGAGCGGGGCGTGCGGTGGTGACGGTCATGAAGAACCTCGTGGAGCGAAGAGAAGGGAGTGGAAGGGGAGTTGGGTACGGCGGCCGACCGTCGGCTTGTAACGTAAGCGCGCTGCGACATGACTTCAAATGCAACTTTTGCAAGGGATACATGCACATGACGCAATCCAAACTGGATCTCAATCTGGTGGTGGCTCTTGACGCCCTGTTGGAGGAGGAGAGCGTGAGCGGCGCGGCGCGGCGGCTCCATCTGTCGAGCCCGGCCATGAGCCGTACGCTCGGCCGGATCCGTAAGGCGCTCGGCGATCCGGTGCTGGTGCGCTCGGGTCGGCGGATGGTGCCGACGCCGCGGGCGCTTGCGCTGCGCGACGAGGTGCGCGAGATCGTGGAGCGCGCGCAGGGCCTCTTCGCACCGGCCGGGGAGCTGCAACCGGCCACGTTGGAGCGCACCTTCACCCTGCTGGCGGACGACGGGCTGCTCACCCTGATCGGGATGGGGCTGCTGGGCCGGGTCCGGCGGGAGGCGCCGGGCGTCAGCCTCCGGCTGATCCCGGAGGGATCCGGGGATTCGTACGCGCTGCGTGAGGGCCGCGCCGATCTGGAGATCGGCGTGTTCCATGACCCGGCACCCGAGACCCGCTTCGAGCCCCTGCTCACCGATGACAACGTCGGAGTGGTGCGGCGCGGCCATCCGCTCCTGGACGGGCCCGTCACGCCGGAGCGGTACGCGGCGGCCGACCATCTCTCCGCCTCGCGCCGGGGTCTGCTGCACGGCCCGATCGACGAGGCGCTGGCCGGGCTGGGGCTACGCCGACGCGTGGTGGCCTCGGTGCCGACCTTCGCGGCGGCGTTGCTGCTGACGGCCAACACCGATCTGGTCGCGCGGACCGGCCGACGACTGGCGGCGCCTCATATCGAACGGCTGCGACTGACCACTTTCGAGATTCCGCTACCCCTGCCGGAACTGCCGATCTGTCAGGCGTGGCATCCCCGGTACGAGGCGGATCCCGCGCATATCTGGCTGCGTACCTGTGTGCGGGAGGTCGCCGGGGCGATGAAGACCGAGAAGTTACCGGCGGGTTGACATGATCTTGTCGGCTCACCAGGATGCCGGGCGGAGTCAGGAAAGGCTCCTGACAGAGGGGCATCGGTGAGGCCTCCTACGCCACGGCCAAGGGACTCGGCATCAACCCGGAGACCGGCGGCGCCGACTCGGGGGTCGCGTGCCTCCTGTTCAAGAACTCCTCGGTGTCCCCCATCGAGAACCACGGCAAGGCGGTATCGGTCGGCGACGGTCTCGCCAAGAGGTTCGTCCAGAACAACTGACGCCTCCTCGCCCGCGACGGTGGCGTGGCCGCACCAGCCGCGCCACCGGGCGTGCCGCGATGACTTTCGGTGGGCCGGGCGGTCTCTATCGGTGAACACCCACAACAGGAGGTGGACGTTGGCCGATCCCGAGAACGTTCTGGTGCTCCGCCATCCGGTCGGGCGCACCGATGTGCCGCGGCTGTGCGCGCGCCTGCGCGAACTGGCGCGGCGCGGCCCCGGCCCGGTCACCGTGGACGTGGGCGCGGTGCGGTGCCCGGACCTGGCGGTGGTCGAGGCCCTGGCCCGGCTGCGGCTCACCGCCCGGCGGCTCGGGCGCGGGATGCGGCTGCGGAACGTGAGCGGTGCGCTGGAGGCGCTCCTCGCCTGGGCAGGACTCGACGACGCCCTGGCGGCAGAGCCCCCGGCGGCACCGGCCGATCCCGCTCGGTCAGGGCTCGAGCACGGCGGGGACACCGAACAGCGGGAACAGCCGCTCGGTGTCCAGGAAGGAGTTGAGCCCGGTGATCCGGCCCCCTGAGATCTCGATGACCTGGAGCGCCCATGGTTCGTGACCGCCACCGGAGCCGCTCGGCCGGTACTGCCCGAAGGCGGGCACACCGTTCGCCACAACTCGACGACGCCCTGGCCGCAGAGCCCCCGGCGGCACCGGCCGATCCCGCTCGGTCAGGACTCGAGCACAGCGGGGAGACCGAACAGCGGGAACAGCCGCTCGGTGTCCAGGAAGGAGTTGAGCCCGGTGATCCGGCCCCCTGAGATCTCGATGACCTGGAGCGCCCATGGTTCGTGACCGCCACCGGAGCCGCTCGGCCGGTACTGCCCGAAGGCGGGCATACCGTTCGCCACAGTCGGCACCAGCCGCGAGCCGCGGCAGCCGATGCCATGGCCCAGCAGCCACTGTCGGATGTCCTCATGGCCGCGCAGCCACAGCTCGTACGGCGGCATGGACAGCGTGGCGTCCTCGTGCAGCAGGGCGGTGAGCGAGTCCAGGTCATAGCGCTCGAAGGCGTCCACATAACGGGCCAGCAGCGCACGCTGCTCCTGGTCCAGCGGCTTGACCGGGTCGGCGTCGCTGACCTCGCTGGCGGCGAGGGTGGCGCGGGCCCGCTGGAGGGCGCTGTTGACCGACGCGACCGTGGTCCCCAGCAGCTCGGCGACCTCGCTGGCCTTCCAGGCCAGCACCTCCCGCAGGATCAGCACCGCCCGCTGGCGGGGCGCCAGATGCTGCAGGGCGGCGATGAACGCGAGCCGCACCGAATCCCGCTGGGCGGCCACCTCGGCGGGGTCTCCCCCGTCCGCCAGCACCTGGCCGTCGGGCACGGGCCCGACCCAGGTGGCCTCCGGCTGCGCGGTGAGCGTGGCCGGGAAGGGGGTGGCCGCGGACATCAGGTCCATGGGGCGGGCCCGGCGCTTGCTGCCGTTCAGCATGTCCAGACAGACGTTCGTGGCGATGCGGTAGAGCCACGACCTGAGCGCCGACCGGCCCTCGAAGCGGTCGAGGCCGCGCCAGGCGCGCACCATCGTCTCCTGGACGGCGTCCTCGGCCTCGAAGGCCGATCCCAGCATCCGGTAGCAGTAACCGGTCAGCTGCACCCGGTACGGCTCCAGCCGGCGCTCGACACCGGTCGCGCCGTCCACTGCCGCGACATCACTCATGCAAGGCTCCCTGCCGCGCGGCGACACACCCGATCGCCACACCTACGAGCGTTTTCCGGTTTCCCATGGGGGCAACGTAGCGGGCGGGTCTGACAATTCGCCCGACCTGCGGAAACGCTGTCAGGCGACCGGGCGGGCGGTGACCATGGCGGCATGCTCCTGGTGTCCGCCGCTGGCGATCATCCGGACCTCGGCGCGGTCGCTGATCTCCGCCCGCACGATGCCGGTGTCGTCCGCGTACACCGGGTGTCCGCCCGGACCGCTGCTGTCCGTACGGTGCACCACCACCACATCCTCGGCCGTCGGGGCAAGGACGCCCTCGACCCCCTCGGTACCCTCGTCGACGAAAACCAGCTCGTATCTCTCACGACGCCCCATCACGGCCTCCTCCCGCACCCCGCCCCACCGTCCCAAACCGGGACATTCAACACTATCGAACGCACCCGGCATCGCAAAACCTCGGAAGGGACCGGGAGCGGGGGTGGCTCAGGATGCCTGGGATCCTGACTCCTCCGGCTCGTGGACCAGCGGCCCGAGCACCGGTCCGCACAGCGTGGCCGCGGCGATCGAGCCCAGGGTGATGGCCCAGGCGACCGGGCCGAGCGGGGTGCAGTCGAAGAACTGGCTGACGCCCGGCGTCTGGATGATGGCGGCGAGGACCGCGGCCGAGCCCAGGCCCGCGATCAGCACATGCCGGTCCAGGCCGCCCGTGGCCAGGGTCTGCGCCAGCTGGGTGCCGACCAGGGCGGCGAGCGCGACCGTACCGGCCCGGCGTTTCGTGCCGGTCAGCCGTGCGCCGGTCCAGGCCAGACCGGCGCCGACGGCCGTGATGACGCCGCGCAGCAGCATCTCCTTGGTCAGCGCGGTGCCCAGGGAGCGGCTGGGGCCTTCCCGCAGCAGCCGTTCGCCGGTGTGCCCGGTGGGTTCGCGCACCGCGATGGCCAGCGCGGGCGCGAGGTCGGTGAGCAGGTTGACCAGCATGATCTGCCGGGCGCTCAGCGGCGTGCTGCCGGTGAGCGCGGAGGTGAGCACGCTGAAGGTGACCTCGCCGAAGTTGCCGCCGATGAGGATGGCGAGCGCGGCCCTGACCGAGGCCCACATGGCCCGCCCCTCCATCAGGGCCGAGACGATCGTCTCCAGCCGGTCGTCGGTGACGACCAGGTCGGCGGCGGCGGTCGCGGCCGGGGTGCCGCGCCGCCCCAGGGCGATGCCGACATCGGCGAGCCGGATGGCCGGGGCGTCGTTCGCGCCGTCGCCGGTCATCGCCACGACCCTGCCCAGGCGCTGATACGCCTGGACGATACGGACCTTGTGGTGCGGGCTGCACCGCGCGATGACGTCCACCGTCGGCAGCAGTTCGTCGAGCCGGTCGTCGTCCATCTCGTCCAGCTCCGGCCCGGTGCACACCGTGGGCCGGTCGGTGTCCATGACGGTTGCCGCGATGGCGTCCGCGGTGGCCGGGTGGTCGCCGGTGAGCATCACCGTGTGCACCCCCGCCTCGCGCAGCCGCGCGGTGGCGGGAGCGGCGCTGCTGCGGACCGGGTCGGCCAGGGCGATGAAGCCGAGGAAGACCAGGTCCCGTACGGCCTCGTCGGTGAGCTCCTCGTCGTCCCGCATGGGGCGCTCGGCGACCGCCAGGACCCGGCGTCCGGCGCCGGCCAGCTCCTCGGCGGCCTTGGTCAGCCCTCTGATTCCGGCGTCGTCCAGGGCGGTGATGGCGGTCGTGCCCGGCATCCGCCGCCTGGTGCAGCGGTCGAGCACCGCTTCCGGGGCGCCCTTCACGCTGAGCAGCGCGCCGTGGGCGGTGCGCCCCACGGTGGCGTGGTAGGCGCGGGAGGGTTCGAAGGGCAGGGCGTCGGTGCGCCGCCAGCGGGGCGCGCCGCGGCGTGCGGCGGCCCCGGCCCGGCGCGCCCCGGCGGTGACCGCGCGGTCCGTCTGGTGCGCCATGGGCTCGGCCTGCCGGGCGGGCGGGGTGGCGCGCAGGGCGGCGGCGAGGACCGCCTTGCGGGAGGCGTCGAGCCGGTCGGCGGGCAGCGGATCGGATCCGTCGCTGACGGCCGCGAGCTGGAGATTGCCTTCGGTGAGCGTTCCGGTCTTGTCGAAGCACAGGACGTCGGCGCGGCCGAGCGCCTCGATGGTGCGCGGGTTGCGGACCAGGGCGCCGAGGTCGGCCAGGCGGCGGGCGGCGGCGAGTTGGGCCGCGTTGACGAGGAACGGAAGCCCCTCGGGGACGGAGGCGACGGCGAGGTTGACCGCCGAGGCGAGGTTCTCGCTGAGCGGGAGCCCGTGCAGCAGGCCGGCGCCGGAGACGGCGGCGGCGGATCCGATCGCGATGGGCAGGCTGGCCCGAGTGAGCTTGGTCAGCCGCGCCTCGACACCGGTCACGGGGGCGGCCTGGCGGGCAGTGGCCAGGCTCCGGCCCACCTCGGTGGATGGCCCGGTGGCCACGACGACGGCCAGCGCCCGGCCGGCGGAGACGGTGGTTCCCTCGTAGAGCATCGAGCGGCGCTGGGTGATGTGCCCGCCCACGACGGGCGCCGGGTCCTTGCGGACGGGGAGGGATTCGCCGGTCAGCGAGGACTCGTCGACCTCGAGGCCGTCGGCCTCCAGCAGCCGGCAGTCGGCGGGCACCACGTCCTCGGGGCGCAGCACGATGATGTCGCCGGGCACCAGGTCCCCGGCGGTGACCAGGCGTTCCTTACCGCCACGGCGCACCCGGGCGCCGATCGCCGACCGGGCGAACAGCTCGGCCAGGGCCCGCTCGGTCCTGACCCGCTGGAAGCCGCCCACGAGCGCGGAGGTGCCGGTGATGGCGGCCACGAGGGCGGCGTCGGTGCGCGATCCCACGGCGGCGGCCAGGGCGGCCCCGGCGGCGAGGACGGGGGTCAGTGGGTTGGCCAGCTCCTCGATGAACGCCGCGGGCAGGCTGGTGCGGGCCGGCTCGCCCCGGCTCGGCCCCTGCCCGGCCCGGGCTGCGGCCTCCTCGGGGGGCAGGCCGTCGGGTCCGGTGCCCAGGCGCTCCAGCACCCGCTCGACGGGCATCAGATGCCAGGGGACGGTGGCCACCGGCGGGTCCAGGGGGCGGGCGAGGAGCTGGCGTACGCGCCAGTGGCCCATGAAGAAGGCCACGGTGCCGGCGGCGTTGCCGACCCCGGTGCCGCGTGCCGCCGCCTGGTCCGGCCGAGCCTGGAGCGCGGCGACGGCGCCGACGGCGCTGCCGCCCGCCGACAGCAGGGCGCTCTCCCGGTCGACCCGGGCGGCCACGCCCACGGCGTCCACGATGAGCCCGGCCGATTCCAGGTCCGAGCCGACGAGCAGATGGGCGCCCCAGGCCGGGGGCTCGCCCTCGCGGTGCACTCCGACGCCGCAGTCGGCCGCCCCCAGCGCCCGGCGGTTGCCGGAGAGGAGGAGGACGACCCCTCCGTCGGCCTGCAGCCCGCGTACGGTCGCCACCAGCCGGCCCCCGGAGGGCGCCACAGCGTCGGCGAAGGCGACCGAAGGGTCCGGCCGGCCGGTGGCCAGGACGATGCGGGCTCCCGCCCGGCGGGCGGCGGCCGCCACGGCCTCCGCGCCGGGCACGGTCTGCGCGGCCAGCCCGACCACCGCTTGGAGCCGGCTCCCGCGTGCCAGGCCGAGCACCCGCTCGCTGCCCCTGCGGCGCAGCCTGGCCGCGGTGTGCCGACCGGTGCGGCCCGTGAGGTCGAGCCGGTCCAGCGGGCCGAGCACCCAGCCGTTGTCGCGGCGCACCTCCAGCGGCTCGTCGGGGTCGAAGAGGGCGAAGAGCCGCCCGGTGGTCCGCTCGGGGTCCGCCCCGCCGAGGAGCTCCAGGTCGACGGGTTCGTACCGGTCGCCGCGCAGCGCCGCCTCGTCCAGCACCACGGTGTCGACCTGTCCCAGCCGCCGCAGGGCGCTGCGGTCCATGGCCAGGACGCCGCGCATCGCCAGGAACTGGCCGAGGCTGGTCGCGAACCCCTCGCGTCCGGCCCCGGGGGCCTTGGGCACGGACGTGAGCGCCACGGCCAGGCCGCGGCGCGGGCCGGCGAAGGGAACGGCGAGGGCGCCGGCCACCGCCCCGGCGGCCATGGACCGCTCCGCGAAGCGCTCCACGCGGTCCCTCGGGGGCGGTCCGGGCCGCTCGACCACGATCGGCTCGGCCGCCACGTCCTGCGGTCCGTGCACCAGTTGGGGCTCCATCATGGACCATGCCGCACCCTCCGCCCCGGCCTCCCGCCACAGGGCCACGCGCTGGAAGAGGTCCAGCGCGAGACCACCGCCCCCGGTGGCCACGCCCTGGGTCAGCGCGCTGAGCACGGGCAGGAACGCGTCGGTCGGCTGCCCTCGGGTGATGGCCAGGGCCAGCCGCCGCAGCCGCGGGTGGTGCTGGATGGCGGACATGCCCGCGGCCGCCTCGGTCGGCAGCTTGAGCCACGGGGCCAGCCGCAGGGCGGTGGCGGCGCTCAGGCCCACGACGTCCGCGGCCAGCACGGCGAAGGACTGGGCCGTCCTCGGCCCGCCCGAGGGATGGCTGGGCTCGGGGGACCACTCGTCGAACTCCTCGGCGCGCGCAGCCGCGCCGTGCGCCTCCGCGCGCTCGACCCGCGTGATCAGTTCCGATTCGCGCGGGGGCGGGCTCCCCACGGCCACCACGACCCGCTCGGACGGCGCGTTGACGCGTGCCCACAGCACCCGGGGGTGCTCTTCGAGGGCCTCTTCCACGCGGCGTGCCACCCGCTCGCCGCCGATGCCGTGCACTCCCCGGACCTCGATGTAGTAGCGCCCCGGGTGCGACCAGACACCGCGCCTGACCGGCCGGATCAGCCGGCCGAAGGCGTCGACCGCGCCGCGCACCCCCTCGGTCAGCCCACCGGTGAGGGACCCCACCAGCGGGGGTGTCGGCACACGGAGCGCTGACAGCGATGACATCGGCGAGACCTCCGCTCCCCGGGCAGCCCGTCCGGTTCATCACGATTACCCTGAAAGAGGAAGAAGATTCCAAGGCAAGCATGTGTGGACGTGAGGCAAGTGACCACTCCCACCACTTCTCGCAAGCGCAGCTCCCCGGGAACAGCGAAGACGTCGGCGCGCACCGGTGGCGGGGCGAAGCCCCGGACCGCGCCCAAGTCCGCGCAGGCGAAGAAGACCACCACGCCGGCGAAGTCGGCCAAGAAGCAGGCGCCCGCGAAGAAGTCGGCGCCGGCGAAGAAGCCGCCGACGGCCAAGAAGCAGGCGGCAGGCGACAAGGCGAAGGCGGCAGGCAAGGCGACATCGGCGAAGGCCACCGACAAGGCGACGCAGGCGAAGGCCACCGGTAAGGCGACGCGGGCCAAGGCCGCCGACAAAGCGACGCAGGCCAAGGCCGCCGACAAAGCGACGCAGGCCAAGGCCGCCGACAAGGCGACGCAGGCCAAGGCCGCCGGAGCCGTGAAGACCGCGCGGAGCGACGGCAAGCGCAGCGTCACCATCACCGTCCCCACGCTGGACACGGTCGGGCACGCCACCATGGACACCCTCGGCAGCGTCGGGCATGCCACGCTGGGCACGCTGGGCAGCGTCGGCGAGACCACGAAGGGCAGGCTCGGGAACGTCGGCCATGCCACGGGCCGCGCGGCCAGCGGCGCCGCGAACGCGGCGATGGCGCCGATCGCGATGGCCCGCCGGGTGCTGCCCGCCAAGGGCGGACTGCCCCTGTACGTGGGGCTCGGCGCGCTGGGCGCCGCGGAGGTGCTCGAATGGCCGGTGGCCGTGGGGATCGGCGTCGGCTACGCGGTGCTGCGCAAGGGCGGGATCATGGCCCCGCCGGCCGAGACCCCTACGCAGGCCCGTCCGCAGGCCCGTACGGCGGCCTAAGCGGTTACGGCGAAGTCAAGTGCTGATCCTTCTCGGCGTCCAAGCCCTCGGCCGGGCCGAACGGCGAGGGATCAGCGGCGAACTTCACCGCATCCGCTGTTAGAGGCCACCGAGAGCCCCGACATGCGCCGCCGCACCGCCGGTCGCCGGGCGGCAGGCGCACCTCTGACATGCCGTCACCCGCGCCATCCTGACGCCCGGCGTACCGATTCGGGCAGGAAACAGGCACGAATCTCTCCCAAACGGGCAGCGGAAGTGGCCTGAAAGGTTGATATACACCAAGAAGCGGAACTCACACCCGTTATGCGAACTCCCCCCAGAGGCCGTCCGGTTGCGGGTTCCGAGGCGAGCCGGACGGCTGCGACCTGGGGGATTCGCACGATGACGGACGTCCACTCCGTTGGTGAAACGACGACAGGAAGCGGTGACTCCCCTTGGCCCTCCTCCCTAGCGCTCAGACAGCCCCCGGGGCGACCGGACAAGCAGTGCCGCCCGCCCGGCGGCACGCCACCGGAATGGCCACCCTCGCGCCGGATCTCCATGTGCTGGCCGCGGACGACGACTTCTTCCGGCACTTCGGCGGCTCCTCCGCCGATCTGTGCGGTCGCAATCTCTTCGAGTTACTGCACCCCAGCGCGCCCTCCGTATTGCGGGAGCACTTCTCGCGGCTGCACGACGGGCGGCGCACCCGCTTCACCGAGCGCGTCGTCGGATATCGCTCACGGGGCGGGGTGTTTTCGGGCAAGCTGACCGGTACGGCCATCCAGGGGCCCTCCGACCGGCTGTCGGCCATCGTCGTCCTGGTGAAGCCGGATGACGAACAGGCCGCCGAGTCCACCACCCACCGCGGGAAGCTGCTGTCGCCACTGGAGGCCCGGATCCTCGAGGGGGTGGCCGCGGGCGCCTCAACCATGCAGATGGCCACCAAGCTCTATCTCAGCAGACAGGGCATCGAGTACCACGTCGGGTCGATGCTGCGGAAGTTGAAGGCGCCCAACCGCGCCGCCCTGGTCGCCCGTGCCTACGCGGCGGGCATGCTGACCGTGGGCGCCTGGCCGGCCCGGGTGCTTCCGGATTTTGTGAGGTAACGGTCATCCTGCCGAGGCGCGTCCGGGCGCTCAGTAGGCTGAGACGGCCATGCACTCATTTCCCTCCCCGCGGCGCACGCCGCGGCGCCGTCCTGACCACCGGCCGCCACGCGGCGTCGTCTCCGCCCTGCTCGCCGTGGTGGCCGCCGGATGCGCGCCCCAGAGCGGGGTGCGGGACGACGGCGCCGCGCCCACCCTGTCGGCGCCCACCAGTGCGGAACCGCTGTGGCCCGGCTTCACCCCGCCGACCGTGCCCTCAGCGAGCGAGCCGCCCGGCTTCAAGCGCTATCTGCCCCTCGACAAGGTCCGGGTGCCCCCGCGCGGGCTGGCCGCCCTGTCCGCGAAGACGCTGCTGGAGCACGACCCCAATGTGCCGGAGGTGGTGCAGCAGGTGATCGCCGGGTGCCCGGCCGGCGACTGCCCGCTGCGCGCCGCCGTCCCCCGTGATGTGACCGGTGACGGCCACAGCGAGCTGGTGGTGGCGGTCGACCTGCCGAAGTTCGAGCGGACGCTGCTCCAGGTCTACGCGGCCTCGGGCCGCACGGCCCGCCCGGTGCTGATCTACTGGGGCGCCCTGGGGATCACGGGCGAAACATTCGGCCGCGATCTGCTCATCTCCGGGACCGGTGAGGATGGCCGGATCACCACCCGCTTCCGCTGGAACGGTGATGTCATGGCGGCCGTCACTCCGGAGGATGCCACCGATTCCCCGCGGGAGCCCGCGGACGGCCGCACCACCCCGCGCCCGGCCCCGAGTACGGATACAAGGACGACACCATGACCCCCGCCTTCACCCCGCCCGGCCCCGCCCCCGGCTCCGCGACCGAGGCGCGGCTGCTGCTGGTCGAGGACGACGAGGTGATCCGTAACACGGTGCGGATGGCCCTGGAGCGATACGGCTTCACGGTGTTCACCGCGGGCGATGGGCTCACCGGTCTGGAGAAATTCCGCGAGAAACAGCCCGATCTGCTGCTGCTGGACATCATGCTTCCGGAGCTGGACGGTATCGGACTGTGTCGCAGGGTCCGGGAGTTCAGCCTGGCGCCGATCCTGATGATGTCCGCGCGCGGCGACGCCCTGGACGTCGTCTCCGGTCTGGAGGCGGGCGCCGACGACTATGTGGTCAAGCCGTGCGAGAGCGCGGTCCTGGTCGCCCGGATCCGCTCGCTGCTGCGCCGGGCCTCGTTCGCCCCCGTGGCCCCAGGCCCGCGCGACGGGGGTCACGGGGGCGGGGCCGGACCGGATCCGGCGGAGGGGACGGACACGCTCGTCTTCGGCGATCTGACCATCGACACCCGCGGTATGGAGGTGCGCCGCGCCGGGCAGCCGCTGGCCCTGACCCCCACCGAGCTGCGGATGCTGCTGGAGTTCGCCGCCTCGCCCGGTGTGGTGCTCGAGCGCCGTACGCTGCTGAGCCGGGTCTGGGACCACGCGTGGCAGGGCGACACCCGGGTGGTCGACCTCCATGTGCAGCGACTGCGGGCCAAGATAGGCGCCGAACGGATCGAGACGGTCCGCGGCTTCGGCTACAAGCTGCGGCGCTGACGATGACGCTGAGACGGCGGATCGTCGCCCTGGTGGCGGCGGCCACCTGCGCCGCCGCCTCGGCGGTCGGGGTACTGGTGCACAACGCCTCGCGCGACCGCGAGCTCTCGCAGGCGCGCGAGGCCGCCCGCACCACGCTCGACCGGGCCGCGCTCGCCTACACCCGCACCGGCGCGGTCCAGGGCACGGGCGCGGTCCTGGACGCCCCCGGGCTCCCGGGAGGCCTACGGCGCCTGGTGCGCAAGGGGCATCAGGGCACCGAGTTTCTCAGCGGTACGGGCGGGCCCGCGATGTGGGCGGCACGGCCCGCGGGCGACCAGATCCTGTCCGTACGCATCGATATGAGCACCTCGATGGCGAACATCAGCGCGCTCGACACCAACATCACACTGGCCGGTCTGGTGACCACCGCCGTGGTGCTGCCACTGGGCATGGTGACCGCCGAGCGGATGAGCAGACGACTGCGGACCGCGGCCGCCACCGCGCGGCGGATCGCGGCCGGCGATCTGGACGCCCGGATCTCCGCCGCCTCCCGTCCGCACGACGAGATCGACGAGATTTCCCGCGCCGTGGACTCGATGGCGGCCGCGCTCCAGGAACGGCTGCTGCGCGAGCAGCGGTTCACCGCCGATGTGGCGCATGAGCTGCGCACCCCGCTGATGGGGCTGGTCACCGCCGCCGAGCTGCTCCCGCCCGGGGAGGCGGCGGGATATGTGCTCGACCGGGTGCGGGTGCTGAGCACGCTGGTCGAGGATCTGCTGGAGATCTCGCGGCTGGACGCGGGCGCGGAGCAGGCGGATCTGTCGCCCTGCCCGCTCGGCCCGGTCCTCGAGGAGACGATCGCGCGGACGGGGCTCGCCGTACGGCTGCGGACCGGCGGGGAGGAGGGCGCAGGGGACGGGGAGGGGCCCAAGGTGTGGACGGACCCCCGCCGTCTGGAGCGCATCGTGGCCAACCTGGTGGTCAACGGCCACCGTCACGGCCGGGAACCGGTCGAGGTGACGGTCGCGGCGGACGGCAGAACGGTGACGGTGCGCGACCACGGCCCCGGGTACCCGGACGATCTGCTGGACAAGGGCCCGCAGCGGTTCCGCACCGGCGTCCGGGAACGCGGCCGGGGCCATGGCCTGGGGCTGACCATCGCGGTGGGGCAGGCTCAGGTCATCGGCGCCACCCTGGAGCTCGGCAACGCACCCGGCGGCGGCGCGGTCGCCACCGTGCGCCTGCCCAAGGGCCCGGAAAACGGGCCGATACACAACTGATACACAATCGAGCGCTGTTCGAGCCCTGACCGACACCCGCCTTTGCGGGTCCGAAGATCTTCACTGCCGAGGATGGCGGCGGCCCCCGCGAACCTCTCGCGGCAGGGATCGACGGAGGTGCTCCCGGTATGACAAGTCCGCTGACGGCCCTGCGCGCCCGGCGTAAGCCGGGCCGCGCGGAGACGGCGGAGAAGGACGCCAGGCCCCCGGGTCGGCGTCGCAAGCGGGGAAGCAGGGGGAAGACGCGCCGCACCGGTATACGGCGCTTCTTCACCTGGCGCAAGGTGCTGGCCTATGTCATCACCCTGTGCGCCCTGCTGATCGGGGCGTTCACCGTCCTCTACTACTCCATCGACATACCCAAGGCCAACGCCCAGGCGAAGGCACAGAGCAACATCTACCAGTACAGCGACGGCACGATCCTCGCCCGCACCGGCGAGATCAACCGTGAGATGGTTCCCATCAGCCGGGTGCCCAAGGCCGTGCAGCACGCGTTCGTCGCCGCCGAGAACAAGTCCTTCTACCAGGACTCCGGCGTCGACCCGATGGGCGTCCTGCGCGGGCTCGTCAACACCGTGGCGGGAAAAGGCACTCAGGGCGGTTCGACCATCACCCAGCAGTACGTCAAGAACTACTACCTCAGCCAGGAGCAGACGGCCACCCGCAAGATCAAGGAGCTGGTGATCTCGCTCAAGGTCGATCAGCGCAACTCCAAGGACGACATCCTCGCCGGGTACCTGAACACCAGTTACTTCGGACGGATCGCCTACGGCGTCCAGGCCGCCGCCCGTGCGTACTACGACAAGGACGTCGAGGACCTCAGCGTCGAAGAGGGCGCGTATCTGGCGGCGCTGGTGCAGGCCCCCAGCCAGTACGACTGGGCGGTCGCGAGCCCCAAGGGGAAGCGGCTGGTCAAGCAGCGCTGGAACTATGTGCTCAACAACATGGTCGAGACGGACTGGCTGGACGCGGCCACGCGGAAGCGGATGCGCTTCCCCGTGCCGAGGAACCCCGAGCCCGCCCCCGGTCTCGACGGCCAGGCCGGGTATCTCGTGGACACCGCCAGGAACGAGCTCATCGCGGCGGGCGTCAGCGAGCAGGAACTCGCCGCCGGTGGCTGGACCATCACCCTCAACGTCGACCCGGCCAAGCAGCAGGCGCTGCAGGACGCGATGCGCAATGCGCTCGGCGACTTCGAACCGGGCAAGCAGGCGCGTAAGGACGCTGCCGACACCCAGGGTGGCGCGGTCTCGCTGGACCCGAAGACCGGCCGGGTGCTGGCGCTCTACGGCGGCCGGGACTACACCAAGCACTATCTCTCGAACGCGACCCGCGGCGACTACCAGCTCGGTCCGGTCTTCGAACCCGTCGCCGCCGCCGCGGGGATGGAGACCAAGGTGCGGCCGGATCAGAGCGACGACGGACTGGCGCAGGTGAAACGGACCGCGGTGGCCCTCGGCATGGACCCGGACGGCGGCGGCTTCAACACTTCCCAGTCGGTGGCACTGGGGCTGATGGGGTCGAGCCCGATGAGGATGGCCGGGGTCTACGCCTCGTTCGACAACCAGGGGCGGCGGATCACCCCGACCATCGTGAAGTCCGCGCAGCGCGGTGACGAGCGGGCCGGACCGCCGAAGGCCGTGGGCGATCAGGCGGTCCAGCGAGTGACGGCCGACATGGTCACCGGCAGTCTGCTCGAAGACGATGGAACGGACGCGGCACGCGGCATCGCACGGCCCGCCGCGGCCAAGGCCGGTGTCTCCGACGACAAGAAGGCATCCTGGTTCGTCGGCTACACCCCGGAGCTGGTCACCGCCGTCGCCCTGTTCGGCGAGGACGCGAAGAGCCAGAAGCAGATCCGGCTCAAGGACACCGGCACGAAACGCGTCGCGGGGATCTGGACCGCCTATACCGACACGGCGCTGCGCGATACGCCCGGGTCCGGGTTCGACCTGAGCGACCCCCTGCCGGGGACGGACGGAGTGCCGTCCCCGGAGCCGACCTTGGGGCTATCGCAGGGCCAGCGCGGCCGCGAGGCCGGTGAGGCCGGCGCCGCCGAGGAGGCAGGCCAGTAGCAGCCGGCGGCGCAGCGCGCGATAGACGCCCCGGTACTCCGCCCGGAGCTCCTCGCAGCGCCGCGCCACCAGCCGCAGCATCCGCTCGGTGACGGCCAGCTGGTCCTGGACGTAGAGGCGTTCGACCTCCGCCCGCTGGGCGGAGGTCAGCCAGTCCAGCCGCCCGCTGAAGCGGCGCGCCCGCTCCCTGGCCCGCTCCCGTTCCGTCTGGAGCAGCACATAGCCCTCGATCTGGTTGATTCCGGCGGCGATGCCGACGGCCTCGGTGGCTTTGGCCATGCTCACACCGCACTCTCCCGCCGGTCGACGTCCGGGTGGTGCAGATCGAACGCCGGGGATTCGGAACGGATCTTCGGCAGCGTGATGAAGTTGTGGCGGGGCGGCGGGCAGGAGGTCGCCCACTCCAGGGATCGGCCATATCCCCAGGGGTCGTCGGTCTCGACCTTCTTTCCGTATCTGGCGGTCTTCCAGACGTTGTAGAGGAACGGCAGGAAGGACAGGCCGAGGACGAAGGAACTGATGGTCGAGACCGTGTTCAGCGTGGTGATGCCATCGGCGGCCAGATAGTCGGGAATTCTGCGTTGCATGGCCTCCGCGCCCAGCCAGTGCTGCACCAGGAAGGTGCCGTGGAAGCCGAGGAACAGGGTCCAGAAGGTGATCTTTCCCAGCCGCTCGTCCAGCATCCTGCCGGTGAACTTGGGCCACCAGAAGTGGAATCCGGCGAACATCGCGAAGACGACGGTGCCGAAGATGACGTAGTGGAAGTGGGCCACCACGAAGTAGGTATCCGAGACGGCGAAGTCCAGCGGCGCCGAGGCCAGGATCACCCCGGTCAGACCGCCGAAGACAAAAGTGATCAGGAAGCCGATGGCCCAGAGCATCGGGGTCTCGAAGCTCAGTGATCCCTTCCACATGGTACCGATCCAGTTGAAGAACTTCACACCGGTGGGCACCGCTATCAGCAGGGTCATGAACGAGAAGAACGGCAGCAGCACTCCGCCGGTCACATACATGTGGTGCGCCCACACCGTCACCGAAAGACCGGCGATGGCGATCGTCGCGGCGATCAGGCCGATGTAACCGAACATCGGCTTGCGGGAGAAGACCGGGATGACCTCGGAGATGATGCCGAAGAACGGCAGCGCGATGATGTACACCTCGGGATGGCCGAAGAACCAGAAGAGGTGCTGCCACAGCAAGGCGCCGCCGTTGGCCGCGTCGAAGACATGCGCCCCGAACTGACGGTCCGCCTCCAGGGCGAAGAGCGCGGCGGCCAGGACCGGGAAGGCGAGCAGCACCAGCACGCCCGTCAGCAGCACGTTCCAGGTGAAGATCGGCATCCGGAACATCGTCATGCCCGGAGCGCGCATGCAGATGATCGTGGTGATGAAGTTGACCGCACCGAGGATCGTGCCGAAGCCGGACAGCGCCAGACCCATGATCCACATATCGGA
This sequence comes from Streptomyces sp. NPDC005266, assembly GCF_040607655.1. Classification (NCBI taxonomy): domain Bacteria; kingdom Bacillati; phylum Actinomycetota; class Actinomycetes; order Kitasatosporales; family Streptomycetaceae; genus Streptomyces; species Streptomyces sp. NPDC005266. Next base: position 448,264 of record NZ_JBEXHC010000002.1, on the reverse strand, counting down.
GCCGACGCCCGGCGAGCGGACCGCGTCCGACAGCGGGGAATAGGCGAACCAGCCGAAGTCGGCCGCGCCCTGCGGGGTCAGAAACCCGCCCACCGCGATCAGCGAGCCAAACAGATAGAGCCAGTAGGCGAACATGTTCAGCCGCGGGAACGCCACATCCGGCGCGCCGATCTGCAGCGGCATGATCCAGTTTGCGAATCCCGCGAACAGCGGGGTGGCGAACATCAGCAGCATGATCGTGCCATGCATGGTGAACGCCTGGTTGAACTGCTCGTTGTTCATGATCTGCAGCCCGGGACGGGCCAGTTCGGCGCGCATCAGCAGCGCCATCACCCCGCCGACGCAGAAGAAGGCGAACGAGGTGACGAGGTAGAGCGTGCCGATCGTCTTGTGATCGGTGGTGGTCAGCCACTTCACGGCCGCGGACCCCGGCCCGGGGCGGCGCGTCGGCGGGGCGGCCGAGGGTACCGCGACAACACTGTTGTTACTCATGACCGGTAGGTGTCCGGCACCGTCCGGATCGTCACCGGGAGGGCCTCTCTGTGTTTCTTTCCCCGGGTGTGATGATCGGGGACGTGCCGGACACCTACGGATCATGAGCACCGACGACGCCTTCGACGCCGCGTACCGCGAGCATTACTGGGCGGTCAGCCGCTTCGTGGCCCGGCGCCTGGACGACCAGGCATGGGAGGTCGAGGAGGTGGTCGCCGAGGTCTTCGCGGTGGCCTGGCGGCGCCGGGCCGAGTTGCCCGAGCCACCGCTTCCGTGGCTGTACGCGGTGGCCCGGCACTGCCTGGCCAACACCGTGCGCGGCAAGGGCCGTTACCGCAGGCTGCTGGCCAGGCTCGGCCATCACGAGGCGACGCGCGGTGGACGCACCGTGGAGAGCCCGGACGCCGAGCGGCCGGGTTCCTGGGTGCTGGAGGCGCTGGCCCGGCTCACCGAGGCCGACCAGGAGGTGCTGCGGCTGACGGCATGGGAGGAGCTGACCGTGGAGGAGCTGAGCGCCGTCCTGGGGTGCGGCCGGTCCGCGGCGGCGATGCGGCTGCACCGGGCGCGGCGGCGGCTGCGGGCGCAGATCGGCATCCTGCGCAGCTCGGATCGGGTGTCACTGGGGTGCATGAGCGACAAGGACGGACAGGCATGACCGACGAACTGGATCTGCTCCGCGACGCCAATCCCGTGCCCGCAGACACCGGGCCCTGGCGGGACCGGCCGCTGGACGCACGGGCCGAACTGCTGCTGAAGGGGCTGCCGTCCCGGGACCGCCGGCGCCACACCGTCCGCCGCGCGGTCTGGAGCGTCGGCACCGCGGCGGCCGCGGCGGTCGTCGCCCTCGCGCTGACCGTCTCGGGCACGGGTTCCTCTCCCGCCGTGGCCGCGCCGAAGCCGCTGGTGGCGCACGTCTCCCGGGCCGATGTACCGCTCGCGGAGATCGCCCGGCGGGCCCGGGCCGCGGCCGCCGTCACCCCGGGGAAGAGCCGGCGCGGCAGCCATGTGCAGACGTGGTCGCTGGGCATGGAGGAGGACAAGGACGCGGTGGTCTCCCCCATGGAGTCGCTGACGCGCTGGGCCGCGGACGGCAGCGGCTCACTGCTGGAGGTGGCCACCGACCCGCGCCACCCGGGCCGTCCGGTCATCGGCGACGGCGTGCCGCCTCGCACGGTGCACGACGGCAAGGTGCTGCGCCGGGAGAGCTACCCGGAGGGTACGTACGGGGCGAACGGGAGCTACTTCGAGACGCCGCCGGCCGGCACCGCCGCGCTCCGCGGCTACCTCGCCGTCTGGACCCGGGGCGCGGACCGCGATCCGGTGGAGCTCCTGACCGCCGTCGAGTCCTTCCTCAAGGTCTGGACACCGGGCCCCCGCCAGATCGCGGACATCGCCACCCTGCTCTCCCGGGTCGAGGGGCTGCGCCCGGTGGGCAAGGTCACCGACCGGCTCGGCCGCGAGGGGCAGGCATTCCGGTTCACCCCCGGCCATGGGGCCCGGTATCTGGTCGTCCTCGATCCGGACGACGGGAGGGTGCTGGACATCGAGGAGACCGTCACCCGCGACGATCCGGCATACCGGATCAAGGCGGGCGATGTGCTGTCCTACACGGCCTGGATGTGAGGGCGGGGCAGGTGCCCGGAGGCGCGGATCAGGAGTCATCCGGCTGGCAGTGCGGACACCAGACGCTGGTCCGCCCCGCGACCCGGGTGCGCCGCAGCGGATGGCCGCAGCGCGGGCAGTGCGGGTCCGGGTCGTCACGGCGGCCGGTGAGCCAGCTGGGGCGGTCGGGCACCCGTTCCGCACGCACCGAGGCGCGCAGCACCTCGCGCATCGAGTTATACAGCCGCTCGCGTTCGTCGTCGGTCAGCGCACTCGTGGCGCGCCGCGGCGGAATCCGCGCTCGCCACAGGATCTCGTCCCCGAGCAGATTGCCCAGCCCGGCGATCACGGACTGATCGGTCAGGGTGGCCTTGATGCCGCCGCGCCGCCCCTTGAGCAGCTCGTCGAAGTCGGACCGGCTCAGGGAGAGGGCGTCCGGGCCCTGCTCGCCGAGGACCGGGCCGATGTCGGCGTCGGTGGGCGCGACCCAGATGCCCCGCAGTTTGCGCTGGTCCTCATAGCCGAGCCGGCGCCCGTCGTCGAGGGTGAGGGCGACGCGCTCGAACCGGCCGGGCGGATCGGTCGCCGCGCCACAGACCAACCGGCCGGTCATGCCGAAGTGCAGCAGGAGCGTGGGACCGTCGGTGGGGGCGATCAGCCACTTGCCGTGCCGCCGCGGCTGGGCGAAGCGGCGGCCCTCCAGGTCCTTGCGCAGCCGCTGCGGGGTCACCCCGTGCAGCACCCCCGGATCGGCCACCTCGACGCGCTCGACACGGCGGCCCTCCGCGCAGGACGCCAGCGTCCGCCGAAACCCCTCGACGTCCGGTAGCTCAGGCATAGCGCCAGATTACGACCGGTACGCACGGTGTGCAGGGAAGCCGCGGTGACCATGGGCCCGGTCGGTACCGGGCGCCGTGGCGTCGCTCGCACCTCATCGAGCGGACCGCCGGAGCGGCCGGTCCGGCTCAGGACACTGCGGCCGGGGCGTCGCCGAACTCACCCATCGCGTCCGCGACGATGGCCTGGAGGCGGGCATGGTGGGCGCCGCGCCAGTAGACGCGGTCACAGACCGTGCAGCGGGCGAAGACGTCGTACGTACGCCGCGTACCGTGCTCGAGATGCTCGCGCACGGTGTCCTTGTCGGTGTCCTTCAGCGGTCCGTTGCAGGCGGTGCAGCGGGTCCACGGGGCGAGGCGCGGGGTGAACCGGCCCAGGACGTCGCGGAGCTGTTCATCGGGCCGGTCGCTGTAGACATACGCCCCGGCCCACAGCTCCCGCCGCCGCAGCAGCCCCCGGTCGCGGGAGAGCAGCACCCGGCGCTGGGCGGCGGAGCGGGCGGCGAGCTCCGGGTCCCCGATGTCCTCGCTCTCGTACGCGGCGTCGACGCCCAGCAGCCGCAGCCGCCGCGCGAGCGTCCCCAGGTGCACGTCGAGCAGAAAGCGCAGCGGCGCCCCGGGGACGTGCTGGGGCCGTACGACCGGGAACACCTCCACCGTCTCCCCCGCCCCGGGCACATGGGAGACCGCCGTCTCCCGGCCGTCCACGAGCAGCCGGCCGACCTCGGTGAGCGGGACCCCGAGCGACTCGACGACATGGCCGAGGGTGGAGGCACCGTCGGTGACGACGGCCGTCCGTCCGCGGCGCCGTTCGAGGACGGCGAAGAGCCGCAGTTCGGGGGCGAGGATCAGTTGGATCTCCGGTCCGTTCACACCGCCAGCATGCCAGGATGCCGGGGCCGAGGCGATGCGAATTGCCCGCCGTGATCGGGTACGGGCGCCGGGGTCAGGCGGGCGGGTGGGATCGGGCGGCGCGCCGCCGCCTGCGGCGGCGCCAGGCCAGCACCCGGACGTACTCCTCGTGCACGACCCGGCCGAGCAGCGCCCCGCCGAAGACCACATAGCCGACGCCGACCAGCCAGGACTGGACGACCAGCACCACGCCGATCGATCCGTAGGAGACCGCGCTGGCGGCGATCAGCGGCGAGAACACCAACTGGGAGAAGACCCGCAGCCCCAGCAGTCCGCCGCCCGTGGCCAGGGCGCCGGGCAGCAGGGCGCCCCAGCTGATCCGCCCGCCGAGCAGCAGCCGCTGCGACCACCAGAAGAAGAGCACGGTGCCCACCACGGCGACCACCAGCCGGATCGAGCCGCGGCCCAGATGCGCCGAGAGCAGCAGGTAGCAGACGAGCACCACGAGCCAGACCAGATGGCGCCAGACGTTGTGCCAGCGGCCGGCCGGCAGCTCCCACACCTTCTCGTAGCCGACCTGCACCGCCGCGCCGAAGCGCAATCCGAAGACGGCGAGCGTCGCGAGACCGAACGCCGTGGTCGTCTCCAGCGCCCGCCTGGGCGGGGCGAACAGCCGCTCCACCTCGTCCCGCGAGCCCTCGGACACCCCAAGCCCCTCGGCCAGCCACTGGGCGAACCCGACCCGGTTCACCGGGTCGGCCGCGGCGACCACGATCAGCAGCGGTACCAGGGTGAGAAAACCGAGCGCGGCGAAGCCCATCGCCCTGTGCAGCAGTTCGAACTCACTGCCCCGCCGCCAGCCCCTGCCGATCGCGGAGAGATGGAATGCCCGGGACAGCCGCCGGTGCCACGACCCGCGACGCGGGGAGCCGGAGGACTTCTCGGACATACCCACTCCCCTACCCGCGCCACCGGCCCGGACCCGGCACGCGGGAACGCGCGCCTTCCGGCGCGCGGATCACAAATCTCCGCTCCGCTCTGCCACCTGCGCTGAGGACCTTACGAAACGTTCGATTTATTCGCTTAAATCCTTTTGATCCAGACTACTCGGCATGGATGGCCGTGCAACCCACGGCTCCAGCGGAGCCGGGGCAACCGTGTCAGACGGCCGCCCCGCTCTCCGCGTCGATGACGCTGACCCGCACCGCCGGTTCCCGTACGGCCTCCAGGCTGGCCGCGGCGTCCACCGCGAAGAGGACCAGGACCGGCCGGGCGGCCTCGCCCCCGCCGTGCACCCCGGCGAACTGGAGGATGCGCCAGCCGCCGTCGTCCCAGTGGTCCAGCAGCCCGGACCGTACGACGGGCGACGCGTGCCGCCAGGCCCGCGAGTTCTCCAGCAGTTCGACGGTCGCGGCGACCGGGACCGCCGCCGGGGCGCGGGTGCCGGCGAGCGGATGGCCGGCGAGCCGCAGCCGCAGCCGGCGCAGCGGGACCAGCCATCGGCGGCCGGAGCCCGCTGAGAGGGCCGCCAGGGCCGCCGCCGTGACGAGGATGCAGCACAGCGCGGCGCCCGGCCGCCGCGTGGCCACGCTCCACCAGGGCTGCTGGGCCAGGGCCGCCGCGAGGCCGCCGGTCAGGACCGCTCCGGCCCTGACGAAGGCCCCCCAGGCGACCGGGGCGGCGTCGTGCGCCGTGCAGCCGCAGGACGATCCGGGGGCGGCGGCGCGGGCGTAGCCGAGATAGCCGAGGAAGCCCGCGCCGAGAACGGCGGCCGCCGCACCCGGCGCCCAGGTGGCGGGCAGCGCCATCAGCGCGGCGGCGAGGAGGAGTTCGACGGCGCCGAGGACGCGCAGCGCGGCCGCCGCCCGGCCGCCGCCGCGCAGCAGCCGCGCGAGCGCGGTGCCGGCCGCCTGCCGTGCGGTGCCGCGGCCGAACAGCTTGGCCGCTCCGGCCGGGCCCAGCAGCCCGGCGAGCAGCAGCGGGGCGAAGGCGGTGGCGAGCGGGACCAAGTCGGTGGCGGCCACGACCGGCGGGCTCATCGTCGGCTCCCGGCACCGGGCCCGACCGAGACCCGGACGATGTCCACCGAACCGTCGGACGGCCGCCACGCGCCCAGCACCTGGGCGCCCTGTCCGATGCGCAGCCGGGAGAGATCGGCGGTGGGCGAGGCGCCTGAGTAGGTGGCGTTGGTGTTGTCCGCGACGAGGTTGCCGACGATCTCGTGACGCCCGTGGGCGAGATGCAGCCGGGTCTTCTCGATACCGCGGATGGTGGTCTGGAGGTTCACGATGTTGACCCACACGGCGTCGGCGGCGAGGGTGCCGTCGGGCATCGCGACACCGCGGGCGTAGAGCCCGTCACCGGTCTCGATGTCCGCCGCCGTGGTGGCCCGGACCTTCCAGACGCTGGTGGCGTTGGTGACCCGGACCCGGGAGTGATCCCCGTAGGAGCCCGCGACCTCCAGCACACCGCCGCCGATCGCCGTGATCCGTCCTTCCACGAAGGAGCTCTCCGCGATCGCCGGGTCGAGCGGGCGGTGCGGGGGCCGGGCGAAGGCGGCGTCGGCATCGACGGCGCCGAGGGCGGTCGCTTCGATGAGGCCGGTGCCGGCGGCCGTCCCGACGACGGTGCCGATGACGGTGGCGCCGCGCAGGGCGGCGGCGGTGAGAAAGCGCCGGCGGTCGACGGTGCCGCCGGATGTGTACCCGCTCATGTCCTGCCCCGCCTCACTCGTAGATGGTGACCGGCAGGCGGCCGGAGCTCAGGCTGCCGATGGCGGAGAACGCTGCGGGCGTGAGGTCGATGACCCGGTTGGCCCGGCAGGTGCCGTCGCAGCAGGTGGACTCGGAGCAGAAGCTGCGGGTGCGCGGCCCGCAGTCGCTGACGGTCACACAGACGCTCGCGCCGGAGCACTGGTGGCGCACCTTCATGGTGGAGCCGCAGCCGCGCCGGGGGATGTCCTCGCCGCACAGGTCCGGGCGGGTGATGTCCCAGCACGCCTGGGAGGCGTTGGGCCAGGCGGCCTGCAGGGCGCTGGACCGGCAGGTGCCGCAGGCGCCGCCGCCCGCGCTGGCGCACGGCCCCCAGGCGTTGCCGCAGCAGAACCAGGTGGCCTCGCCCTTCCACAGGCTGGTCGATCCGCACGCCATGTCGATGTCCTTCCCGGCTCTCCTCGGCCCCGGAGCAGCACCATCATGCGTACGGTCGGCACCGGCCGCCACGCGAGCGCGGCCGTCCCGGGGACAGCCGCTCACAGCCTCTCGACGATCGTGACGTTGGCCTGTCCCCCGCCCTCACACATCGTCTGCAGTCCGTATCGGCCGCCGGTGCGCTCCAGTTCGTGCAGCAGCGTCGTCATCAGCTTGGCGCCGGTCGCGCCGAGCGGGTGGCCGAGCGCGATGGCCCCGCCGTTGACGTTGACCCGCTCCGGATCGGCACCCGTCTCCCGCAGCCAGGCCAAGACAACGGGGGCGAACGCCTCGTTGATCTCCACCAGGTCGATGTCACCGATCGTCATGCCGGACTTCTTCAGCGCGTGGGCGGTCGCCGGGATCGGCGCGGACAGCATCCGGATGGGGTCCTCGCCGCGTACCGAGAGATGGTGGACGCGGGCGCGCGGGGTCAAGCCGTGCTCCCGTACAGCCTGTTCGGAGGCGATCAGCAGCGCCGCCGCGCCGTCGGAGACCTGGGAGGAGAGCGCGGCGGTGATCCGGCCGCCCTCGACGAGCGGCTTCAGGGTGGCCATCTTCGTGAGGCTGGTGTCCCGGCGCGGCCCCTCGTCCACCGTGACCTCCCCGTAGGGTACGAGCTCGCGGCCGAAGCGGGCCTCGTCGATGGCGCGCACCGCCCGCTGATGGGAGCGGAGCGCGAACTTCTCCATGGCCTCCCGCGAGATGCCCCACTTCTCGGCGATCAGCTCCGCCCCGTGGAACTGGCTGACCGGTCGGCCGCCGTAGCGCGCCCGCCAGCCCTCCGAGCCCGCGAACGGCCCTTCGGTCAGCCCCAGCGGCTCGGCCGCCGGGCCGCCGGCGAAGGCGATCGGCACCTGGGACATGTTCTGCACTCCGCCCGCGACCACCAGGTCCTGGGTGCCGGAGAGCACCGCCTGCGCGGCGAAGTGCAGGGCCTGCTGCGAGGAGCCGCACTGCCGGTCGACGGTCACGCCCGGCACCTCCTCCGGCAGCCCGGCGGCCAGCCAGCAGGTGCGGGCGATGTCCCCGGCCTGCGGCCCGACGGTGTCCAGACAGCCGAAGACCACGTCCTCGACGGCGGCCGGGTCGGCGCCCGAGCGCTCCATCAGCGCGCGCAGGACCTGCGCGCCGAGGTCGGCGGGGTGGACGGAGGCCAGCCCTCCGCCACGCCGCCCCACCGGGGTGCGCACCGCTTCGACGATGTATGCCTCGGCCATGGCCGCTCCTCCAGTTCATTCTCGCGGAATGACGCCGTCTCGCGGGGTGACGCCGTCCAGGACCATCGACAGATACTGGCGGGCGATCTCCTCGGGGCTGTGCTGCCCGCCGGGCCGGTACCACGACGCGGCGACCCATACGGTGTCGCGAAGAAAGCGGTACGCCAGCTTGATGTCGAGGTCGGCGCGGAAGACACCCTCGGCCACTCCACGCTCCAGGGTGCCCAGCCACGCCTGTTCGAACTTCCGCTGTGAGGCTGTGAGGTAGCCGAAGCGGGGTTGGGCGGAGAGGTGCTTGGACTCCTTCTGGTAGATCGCCACGGCGGCGCGGTGCCGGTCGATCTCCCGGAAGGACTCGGTGACCAGCGCCTCGATGGTCTCCCTGGGGCCGAGCCCGGCGCCGAGCACGTCCTCGTATCCGGCCCACAGCTCGTCCAGGAAGGTGGAGAGGATCTCGTCGATCATCGACTCCTTGGAGTCGAAGTGGTAGTACAGGCTGCCCGCGAGCATCCCCGCCTCATCGGCGATCCGGCGGACGGTGGTCGCGTTGTAGCCGTGCGCGGCGAAGACCTCGGCCGCGGTCGCCAGGAGTTCGCGGCGGCGCTCGGGGGCCGGGCTCACGGTGGTCTCCTTCTCGCTCTTGCTGCTTTTCCGCACATGGTCATTGTCGCGTCGCTTCAGCGTGCTCGCTGCTGACGGACACCCTCTCGCCGGTCATGTACGAGGAGTAGCCGCTGACGAGGAAGACGATGCCGTTGGCGACCTCCCAGGGCCCGGCGCAGCGGCCGAACACCGGCCGCACAAGCCCTCGGCACGGGCTCGCGCTGCTGGAGCGCACCGTGGCGTACGTCGGGCAGCGCACCCAGTTCGGCCGCCCGATCGGCTCGATCCAAGCGGTGAAGCACCAGGTGGCAGGTGGCCGCGGGCGAGGCCGCGTACGCGGCGGCCCGGACCGCCCGCCAGTTGCACGGCGCGATCGGCTACACGGACGAGTACGACCTGTCCCTGTGGCTCCGCAGGGCCCGGGCCCTGGGCGGCGCCCGGGGCTCGCCCTCGGCCTGCCGCGCCCGCGTCCTCGCGCGCTGAACCGGTCCCGATCGGGGTCGAACAGCGCTGAACCGTGTCATCCGCTCCGGTTCTTGATCCATGCTGTACCGACCAACCGCGAGCGAACAGAGGGGTACCCGTCATGCACCGGCCCCGGCCCACCCTGGAGAACGTGGCGCGGCACGCCGGCGTCTCGCGTGCCACGGTGTCCCGCGTCGTCAACGGCTCCACCAAGGTCGGTGAGGAGAGCCGCGATGCGGTACTGCGGTCGATCCAGGAACTGGGCTACATCCCCAACCAGGCCGCCCGCAGCCTGGTCACCCAGCGCACCGACTCCTTCGCCCTCGTCCTCCCCGAGGAGCCGGGCCGGGTCTTCTCCGACGATCAGTTCTTCCCGGGGGTGGTGCGCGGGGTGAGCCAGCAGCTGGAGGCGGCCGACAAGCAGCTGGTGCTGATGATGGCCCGCTCCCCCGCCAGCCGGGACCGTATCGAGCGCTTCGCCCAGGCGCGCCACGTCGACGGCGTCATGGTCGCCTCGATGCACGGCGCCGATCCGCTGCCGCCCGCCCTGGCCGGGATGGGGATTCCGGTGGTCTGCAACGAGCGGGTGCCGGGCCCCGCGTCGCTGCCGTACGTGGGCGTCGACAATGTGGTGGGCGCGACGCTGGCCGTGGAGCATCTGGTCCGCACCGGGCGCACCCGGATCGTCACCGTCGCCGGCCCGCAGGACATGGTGGCCGGGATCGACCGGCTCGCGGGCTACCGGGCGGCGCTCGGCGAGGCGGGGCTGGAGTCGGCCGTGGCCGCCGGCGACTTCACCCAGGAGTCGGGGGCGGTCGCGATGCGGGATCTGCTGGACCGGGAGCCGCGCCTGGACGCCGTCTTCGTGGCCTCCGATCCGATGGCCATCGGGGTGCTACGGGCCCTGCGCCAGGCGGGGCGTCGGGTCCCGGACGATGTGGCGGTGGTGGGGTTCGACGACATCGAGACCGCCCGCTACACCGAGCCGCCGCTGACCACCGTGCGCCAGCCGATCGCCGAGCTCGGCCGCCAGCTGGCCCGCCAGTTGCTGCGGCTGACCGCCGGGGAGGACATCGAGCCGGCGCTCGTGCTCCCGACGGAGCTGGTGGTCCGCGAGTCGGCGTAGCCGAAGTGCGATCGCCGGGCAGCGCTGTGGCCGGCTCCCGGGTGGCGCCCGCCGTGTGGTGCCCCTGGGTGACCGGGTGCCCCGGCACCCCGGGCGGAGGCGGCCTCAGCCCCCGCCCGCCAAGCGCGGCAGCAGCGCGCGGAAGTCCCGTTCGAACGCGTCGTAGCGGCGCCGCAGCTCGGCGCCCGGCCAGTCCTCGGGCAGCAGCCGCGCCGGGAGGACGGGGTCGGCCAGGAGATGCCGGAGCGCGGCGGCCGCGACGGTGAACCGCTGGGCCGGGCCGTCCGCCCGGTCCAGCGCCGCGCCGAGCAGCCTGGCCTGGCGGGCCCAGCCGTCCAGGTCCCACAGGCGCGCGGCGAGCTCGGCCGGGTCGCCCTCCGGCGCGCCGGTGAACCAGCCGCACTGCGCGGCGACGACATCGGGGCGCGGGCGGACGAGATTCGCGGGGCGCAGCCAGGCGCCCTCGCGGAGCTCGGCCAGCCGCAGGTCGGCCATCGCCTGGCGCAGTGCCGCACGCTCGGCGGCCGCGCGCCGGTCGGAGGTGACGACCGCGAACTCCCAGGTGCCGTCCCAGCGCCGGGTGCGCGGGACACGGCTGTCGTCCTGCCGCGCCTGACGGGCCAGCAGCCGGTCGGTGAGCCGGTAGGCGCCGCCGCGCTGCTCGAGGTCACCGGCGGCGACCATACGGGTCAGCGCGACCCGGATGGTGCCCTCGGCGGTGCCGAAGAGCGCGCCGACGCGGACCAGGGCGCGGGCGGACAGCTGGGGCGGGTGATGGCCCAGCAGGGTGCTGAGCACGATCGAGCGCGCGGTCAGCGGCCGCAGGGAGAGCGTTCGGGTGTCATCCATGGTTACGCGGAACTCTATCCATTACAGTTCTTCATCGCGCATGATGGAAGTGTAAGACCGGGTGTGAGACCGCGGCGAACGAGGAGATGCCTGCCATGAGCGCTACGCACGAGGTCCTCAATCAGGCCCCGCCGCTCGTCGGCTTCAGCACGGCGGACGACCCCGCCCTCCTGGAGGCCCTGCGGCGGGACGGCGGTGGCTGGGGCGAGGAGGAGGTCCGGGAGCTGGGCGCGCGGGCCGGTACCGCCGAGGTCCAGGAGTGGGCGCGGACGGCCGAGGAGCACCCTCCGGTGCTGCACACCCACGACCGCTACGGCCATCGCGTCGACGAGGTCGAGTACCACCCCGCCTACCACCAGCTGATGACCGTTGCCGTGGAGAGCGGCCAGCACGCGGCCGCGTGGGCCGAGAGCCGCCCCGGCGCCCACCTGGTGCGCGCGGCGAAGTTCTACGCGTTCGCGCAGGCCGAGCCGGGCCATGGCTGCCCCGTCTCCATGACGTACGCGGCGGTCCCGGCACTGCGTGCCGAGCCGGAGCTGGCCGCCGCGTACGAGCCGCTGCTGACCGCCCGTACGTACGACTTCGGGCTGCGCCCGCCGCTCGCCAAGCGGGGCCTGATCGCGGGCATGTCGATGACGGAGAAACAGGGCGGCTCGGACGTCCGCGCCAACACCACCCGCGCCGTGCCGGCCGGCGACGGCACGTACGTCCTCACCGGCCACAAGTGGTTCACCTCCGCGCCGATGAGCGATGTCTTCCTGACGCTGGCCCAGACGGAGGAGGGCCTGACCTGCTTCCTGGTGCCGCGCGTCCTGCCGGACGGCACCCGCAACCCGCTGCGGCTGATGCGGCTCAAGAACAAGCTGGGCAACCGCTCCAACGCCTCCTCCGAGATCGAGTACGAGTCCGCCGTGGCCTGGCGGGTCGGCGAGCCGGGCCGCGGCGTGCGGACCATCGTCGAGATGGTCAATGTGACCCGGCTGGACTGCGTGATCGGCTCGGCGGCAGGCATGCGCGCCGGGCTGCGGCAGGCGCTGCACCACGCCGAGCACCGCCGGGCGTTCGGCACCGAGCTGATCGACCAGCCGCTGATGCGCAATGTGCTCGCCGATCTGGCGGTCGAGTCCGAGGCGGCCACGACGCTCGCGCTGCGGCTCGCCGCGGCCCTGGACCGGGCGGAGGCCGGGGACGAGGGCGAGGCGGCGCTGCGCAGGCTGGGGCTCGCGGTCAGCAAGTACTGGGTGTGCAAGCGCGGATCCGCCCACGCCGCCGAGGCGCTGGAGTGCCTGGGCGGCAACGGCTATGTGGAGGACTCCGGTATGCCTCGCCTGTACCGCGAGGCGCCGCTGCTGTCCATCTGGGAGGGCTCCGGCAATGTCGCGGCGCTCGACGTCCTGCGCGCGCTGGGCCGCGAGAACGGGGCGCTCGACGCCTTCCTCGCCGAGGTCGACGCCGCCGCCGGGGCCGACGCACGGCTGGACGCGGCCGTGGCCCGGCTGCGCGCACTGCTGCCGCAGCTCGCCGACCCCGAGCGGGCGCAGCTGCTCGCCCGGCGCCTCGCCGAGCAGATGACGCTGGTGCTGCAGGGCAGTCTGCTGGTGCGGCACAGCGATCCAGCGGTCGCCGACGCGTTCTGCGCCTCACGGCTCGGCGGGGACTGGGGGCACGCCTTCGGGACCCTGCCGCCGGGGACGGACACCGGCCCGATCCTGGAGCGGGCGCGCCCGAAGGACGCGCGATGACGTCCGCGGACGGTACGGGTGACGCCGCCCCGGCGGTCCGCGTGGAGCGGGAGGGGCCGGTCACCACGGTCGTACTCTCCCGCCCCGAGGTCCGCAACGCCGTGGACGGGGCGACCGCCACGGCCCTCGCCGACGCCTTCCGCGCCTTCGATGCCGATCCGCGGGCGCGGGTGGCGGTGCTGTGGGGCGAGGGCGGCACCTTCTGCTCCGGCGCCGATCTGAAGGCGGTCGGCACCGAACGCGGCAATCGCGTGGCCGAGGACGGCGACGGGCCGATGGGGCCCACCCGGCTGCGGCTGGCCAAGCCCGTCATCGCGGCGGTCAGCGGCCACGCGGTCGCGGGCGGTCTGGAGCTGGCCCTGTGGTGCGATCTGCGGGTCGCGGAGGAGGACGCGGTCTTCGGGGTCTTCTGCCGCCGCTGGGGCGTCCCGCTGATCGACGGCGGTACGGTGCGGTTGCCGCGGCTGATCGGGACGAGCCGCGCCATGGACCTGGTGCTGACGGGCCGTCCGGTACCGGCCGACGAGGCGCACGCCATGGGGCTGGCCAACCGCCTCGTACCGCCCGGACAGGCCCGCGCGGAGGCGGAGCGGCTGGCGGCCGGGATCGCCCGCTTTCCGCAGACCTGCCTGCGCGGCGACCGGGCCTCGCTGCTGGAAGGGGAAGGGGTGACGGAGGAACGGGCGATGGCGGGGGAACTGCGCCATGGGCAGGTGACACTGGCCGAAGGACTCGACGGCGCGGCGCGGTTCGCGGCGGGCGCCGGACGGCACGGGAGCTTCGGCGACCTGTGAGCGGGCGGGACCACCACCCGGCGAGGTAAACCTGACACGCGGTAACTTCGGCGCGTTTTCCCCTATCCGGGCGAATCCCTGCCCTCGTACGGTCGGCGGCGGCCCGACCGGCCGAACATCTTCCTCGTGACACGATGGCATCGCGCATGGCGAGCGGGGGCTCTCACCACGGCCCTTGTCCTCGCCTCGACGGGGGCGACAGCCGTGGCCGACGGGGACGATGACGGGCGCGGTGACGGCTCGGCAGCCGTCGCTCCCGCCCCGCGGCGGACGACCGACGCCCGGGTCAGGGCCGGGACCGCGGACGAGGGGCCGCATGTGTCCGTACGGGCCGAGATCCGTCCGGGCTGCTGTCTCCGCGTCGACACCTCGGCCGGCCGGTTCACGGTCATCGCACGTTACGGATGGTGTCCCACGCCCACCCCCACCCCGACACCGACGCCCACCCCGACACCGAGCCCCACACCCACCCCCACCCCGACACCGAGCCCCACACCCACGCCCACCCCGACGCCGTCCGCCACGCCCACCCCTACCCCCACACCCACTCCGACGCCCACGCCATCACGCACGCTCACGCCCACGCCATCACCGACACCCACGCAGACGCCCAGCCCCACCCCCACGCGGGCGCCGCAGGCACCGGCCCCCACGCCACCCCCAAAACGGCCGGCGTCCCAGCCAAGGCCCACGGCCACGCCCACCACCGCGCCCGCGCTTCCGCCGCCACTGCCGCCCGCGCCCGTCCGCAGGACGCCTTTGGCGCAGCCTCCCGAGCCGGCTCCCTCACCGACCCGTCGCGTCGAGATGCGCGCGTATCACCCGCCCACGGGCCAGAAGCCCGACACCGGGACCTCCCTGGTCACCTTCACCCTGCTGCTCACCGCGCCCGCGGTCCTCGCGGCCGCCGCTCTCCGCCCGCGCTCGCGCTCCGCCGGGCGCGGCGGGCGGCGCGGCTGACGGCGCACTGCCGACCCGCTTTGGAGGTTGCCCATGCCCGAATGGCTGATTCTGACTCTGGTGATGGCCGGGACCTGCTCGGCCGTCGTGATCGCGGCGCTCCTCAACGCCCGCCGGCTCGGCGAGGAGGACGATCCGAGCGAGACCCCCGATGTCCTCGACTACATGATCATGATGATCGGCGTGGTCTACGCGATCGTGCTGGGCCTGGCCATCGCCGGGGTCTGGGAGGCACGCGGCGCCGCCCAGGACGGAGTCCGGACGGAGGCGCAAGCGCTGCACGAGGTGAGCGAGCGGGTGAGCGTCTACCCCCGGCCGGTGCGCGACCGCGTCCGCGCTGACGTGGACGCGTATGTGCGCCATGTGGTGACCACCGAGTGGAAAGTGATGATCGACCAGGGCGAGCTCACCGACCGCGGCAACATTCTGCTGACCACGCTGCGGCGCGATGTCACCCTCGCCACGCCGCACTCGGATCTCCAGTCGCAGGCGTACCAGCCGATGCTGGATCAGGTGGCAGCCGTCGATGACGCGCGCGGCGCCCGGCAGCAGAGCGCGGGGCCGACGATGCCCCGGGTGGTCTGGTTCGGTCTGCTGCTCGGGGCGGCGCTGGTGATCGGACTGGTCTTCACCCTGCAGATCCGCCGCTCGCCCCGGGAGCTGATGCTGTCGGTGATGTTCACCGGCCTCATCGTCTTTCTGCTCTTCCTGGTCTGGGAGTTCGACGCCCCCTTCGGACGGTCGGTGGGCGAGGCGGCCGGGGCCTTTACCGACCTGTTTCCCAGCGCACGGGGAGGGTCTTGAGCCCGTTCTGGAAGTTGGAGGTGAGCCGCACCGGCTCGCCCGCCCGGCGAAGTCCGGGCAGCCGGTCCAGGGCGGCGCGCAGCATGGCGCGCATCTGCACCCGGGCCAGATGCGTCCCCCAGGCACACATGCGGGCCGAAGCCGAGGCTGACATGGTCGTTCGGGGTGCGGGTGATGTCGAAGCGGTCGGGGTCGGCGAAGACGGTCTCGTCGCGGTTGGCCGAGGCGTGGAAGACCACGGCCTTCTCGCCGCGCGGGCCACGCCCCGACCGCGGGCTCCTCGATCCGGCAGACGGGACGAGTGGCGCGCAGCTCGCGGAAGAGCGCGTAGGGACGCCGGCGGCGCAGGGCTCGGGAAGGAACGCCTCGAGCGGGTTCACGCCGAGACCGTACGGCGTCGTCCTCCGGCGCCGTCAAGACGCCGAACCGCCCTACGCCACCGGCACGGGCAGCACCCGGCGCAGCGGGTCCTCGGGGAGCCGGCCGTGCGCCTTCCACTCCCTCGGGTAGCCGACCGAGACCTCCTGGAACTTCACCCCGTCCTCCACCGTCGTCCGGGGGATGTGCAGATGGCCGTAGACGACGGTCGCGGCCCGGAACCGCACGTGCCAGTCGGCGGTCAGCTCGGTGCCGCACCACAGCGCGAAGTCGGGGTAGCGCAGTACCCGGGTGGGCAGCCGGGTCAGGGGCCAGTGGTTGATGAGCACGGTCTGCAGACCGGGGTCGCAGGCGGCCAGCCGTGCCTCCGTCTCGGCGATCCGGGCCCGGCACCACGCGTCGCGGGTGGGGTACGGGTCGGGGTGGAGGAAGTGCTCGTCGGTGCAGACCACCCCGACGTCATGGGCGTGGGCCAGTGCGGCCTCCTTGGTGGCCAGGCCGTCGAGGCGGAAGGAGTAGTCGTAGAGGAGGAACAGCGGGGCGATGATCAGCGGTCCGCCGATGCCCTCCCATACGGGGTACGGGTCCTCGGGGGTGACGATGCCCTTGGCCCGGCACATCTCCACCAGGGCCTCGTAGCGCGCCACGCCGCGGGCCTCCAGCGGGTCCTTGGGGTGGGTCCACAGCTCGTGGTTGCCCGGCGACCAGATGACCTTGGCGAAGCGCTCGCTCAGCAGGCCCAGTGTCTCCTCGATCTGGGAGAACACCTCGCCGACGTCACCGGCGACGATCAGCCAGTCGTCCTCGGAGCCCGGCCGCAGCCGTTCCACGATCGCCCGGTTCTCCGGATAGGCCACGTGCAGGTCGCTGATGGCAAGGAGTTCGCCCTGGCGCGTGCCGCCCATTGTGTCTCCTGTCGTACGGTGGCGGTCATGGTGAGGTCGCGGTGCGGTCGCGCCGCGGTACGGGCCGGTTGATCACCGGGCCGTCCCTGGCGCTAGCCTCGCAGATGTGGTGGACAAACTCCCCGCGTCTTTTGAACGCGGAACCGATGGCCCGAAGGTCATCCTGGTCGGACTGGACGGCTCCGAATCCTCCTGGCGCGCCGCCGCGTACGCCGCCGGGCTGGCCCGCCGGCAGAACGCTCTGCTCGTCGTGGTGTACGTGCAGCCGGTGCTGGCCGCGGGCGCCGCGCTGGGGGCTCCCGTGGCCGACACCACGGGTGAGGTCGCCGAGGAGCTGATGCGGGAGATGCGTGCGGCCACCGAGCGGCTGCGCGGGATATTCGAGGTGCGCTGGGAGTTCCACACCTTCCGCGGCGATCCGTACAACGGTCTGGTGCAGGCGGCCGACGAGCTCACGGCGGACGCGGTGGTGGTCGGCGCGTCGGAGCAGGCGGGGCACCGGTTCGTCGGCTCGGTGGCGGTCCGGCTGGTCAAGGCGGGGCGCTGGCCGGTGACCGTGGTGCCGTAAGCGCCGGGAGGGCCCGGGGGCGTCCGGCTCGCGGAGCCCGGCGCGGTGAGGCACGGTGGGAGAAGCAATCGGACCGTGCCACGGACCGGGGAGACCGCCATGTCCCATATCTACCGGGTGACCGATATCGTCGGCTCGTCCACCGAGAGTGTCGACGACGCAATCCGCTGTGCCATCAGCCGCGCGTCGAAGACCCTGCGCAATCTGGACTGGTTCGAGGTGGGCCAGGTTCGCGGGCATATCGAGAACGGCCGGATCGCCCACTACCAGGTGGGGATGAAGGTGGGCTTCCGTCTGGAGGACACCGACTCGGGCTCCGGGGACACGCCGGGCTGACCGCAGCCCAGCCCGCCCAAGGGGCCCAGCCCACCCAGGGGGCCCAGCCCGCCCAAGGAGCCGAGCCCGCCCAAAGGGCCCAGCCGCGGGTAACGCGAGGTCCCCCGACTCGCCCATGTGGCCCCCGTTGCCGACTGCTGACACGACTGGGCAGCAGCCTACACACAGCTGTCCTCCACACAGCTGTCAGGGCCGTTGCCCCACGCCGGTCGTCACGGCCTCCAGCTGTCAGGGCCGTTGCCCCACGCCGGTCGTCACGGCCTCCAGCCGTCAGGGCCGTTGCCCCACGCCGGTCGTCACGGCCTCGCGGAGCCGTCCGCCGGGCATCTTCGGGGCCAGCGGGGCGGTCTCCATGCCGGTGCCGTGCCGCAGGCCGCTGAGGAACTCCTCGAGCGTCTCGACGGCGGTGTGCCGTGGGCGCCAGCCCAGTTCGTCATGGGCCCGGGTGGTGTCCATCAAGGGGAGCCGGAGGGCGGCGTCGAACAACTGGGGTGAGGGCGGGACCAGATGCAGATGCCATGCGGTGGCCATGGCCGAGTGGGCGGCGCCGCGCGGTATCCGCACGCCCCGCGCGCCGAGGATGTCGGCCAGCACCTGGCCGTCGACCGGGGGTTCGGCCGCGAGGTTGAAGGCGCCACGCACCTGCCGGCCGAGCGCGAGCCGGTAGGCCTGGGCGGCGTCGTCGGTGTGCAGGACCTGCAGCCGCAGCCCGGGTACGTCGAAGACCGCGGGCACGAAGGCGGAGCGGATCAGCCGCCGCGGCACGAACGGCCCCATGAACAGACGGCGCTGCCCGGCGGCCGACTGCTCCTTGAAGAGGAAGGCGGGGCGCATCCGCACCACCCGGATCCGCGGATGGCGCGGCTCGAAGGCGTCGAGCACCCGCTCCATGTACGCCTTCTCACGGCAGTACGCGGCCTCCGGCCAGCCGTGGGTGGGCCAGGACTCGTCGACCGGTTGGTGGTCCGCGGGGCCGGGCGAGTAGGCGCCCACCGAGGAGGCGTACAGCAGCACCGGCACCTCCGCCCGCGCCACCGCCTCGAAGACGCGGATGCCACCGAGGACGTTGGTGCGCCAGGTGATCACCGGTCGGTGGCTGGGCTGGATGAGCCAGGCGAGGTGGATGACCGCGTCCGCGCCCTCGAAGTGGCGCACCAGCTCGTCCTCGAGGCCGGAGTCGGCCCGGCCGATGTCCGCCTCCACCCAGCTCGTCTTCGCCGGCGACCACGCCGGGATCCGGCGGGCGATGCCCACGACGGACTCGATGTCCGGGTCGTCGCCGAGCGCGCGTACGACACTAGTACCGACGTTGCCGGTGGCCCCGACCACCACCACTCGCTTACCCTGCTTGCCGCCCATGGTCCGCTCCTTCCGGGCGCGCGTTCCCTCAGACGGGCGTCTTGCCGATGAGTTCGCGCGCGGCCGCCGCGATGGCCTCCGCGTCGATCCCGGCCTCGCTCAGCTGCTCGGCGGGGGTGGCGGAGGTCGGCATGGTGCGCACCCCGAGGCGGAGCGTCCGGGGCTGCGTGCCGCCGTCGGCGAAGGCGCTCTGGACGGCGTCGCCCAGCCCGCCCTCGGGGTGGTGATCCTCGACGGTGATCAGACGGCCGGTCACATCCGCGGCGGCGCGCAGCGTCACGGCGTCCACCGGCTTGAGCGAGTACAGGTCGATCACCCGGGCGGCGATGCCCTCCTGGGCGAGGCGGTCGGCAGCCTCGATGGCCTCGTGGACGGTCACCCCGGCCCCGATCAGGGTGACCTGGTCGTGCTCGGTGGCCCGGATTAGCTTGCTGCCGCCGATGGGGAAGCGCTCGGAGGGCGGATAGATGACCGGGGTCCCGCCGCGGGTGGTGCGCAGATAACGGATGCCCGACTCCTCGGCCATGGTGGCGATGAGCTGGGCGGTCTGGTTGGCGTCGCACGGGTAGAGCACGGTGGAGCCGTGCACCGCCCGCAGGGCCGCCAGATCCTCCAGGCCCATCTGCGAGGGGCCGTCCTCGCCGATGGCCACTCCGGCGTGCGAGCCGACCAGATTGATGTCGGCGCGGCTGATGGACGCCATCCGGATGAAGTCGTAGGCGCGGGTGAAGAAGGCCGCGAAGGTGGCGACGTACGGGTTCCAGTGGCGCGTCTGCATTCCGACGGCGGCGGCCACCATCTGCTGTTCGGCGATGAAGAACTCGAAGTACCGCTCCGGGTGTTCCTTGTGGAAGTACTCCAGCCGGGTGGAGTCCCCCACCTCGCCGTCCAGCGCCACTACATCGCCGCGCGCGGTGCCGACTGCGGCGAGCGCCTCCCCGAACGCGTCGCGGGTGGGGACGCTGTCGCCGATGTTGTAGTGCGGCAGGCGCAGCGGGCCCTGGGAGGTGGGCCGGGTCGGGTCGACGGCGGGCGGGCCGAGCACCGGCACGGCCATGTTGCGTACGCCGCCGAGTTCGGCGATGGCCTCCTCCGGGTCCTTCAGCGGCTTGCCGTGCATGCCCTCCCTGTTCTCCACCGCGGCGACGCCCCGGCCCTTCATGGTGCGGGCGATGATGGCGGTGGGGCGGCCGACGGTGGACGCCGCCTCGCCGAACGCGCGGTCGATCGAGGCGATGTCATGGCCGTCGATCTCGATGGTGTGCCAGTCGAAGGCGCGGACGCGCCGGGCGTAGGCGTCCAGATCCCACTCGTGACGGGTCGGGCCGCGCTGGCCCAGCCGGTTCACATCGATGATCGCGGTGAGATTGTCGAGCCGCTCGTAGCCCGCGTGCTCGAACGCCTCCCACATCGACCCCTCGGCCATCTCGCTGTCGCCGCACAGCACCCATACCCGGCTGGGCACATGGTCGAGCTTCTTCGCGGCGAGCGCCATGCCGACGCCGAAGGGCAGCCCCTGCCCCAGCGATCCGGTGGCGACGTCCACCCAGGGCAGCCGGGGGGTGGGGTGACCCTCCAGCCTGCTGCCGCGCTTGCGGAAGGTGAGGAATTCCTCGTCGCTGATGGCCCCGGCGGCCTTGAAGAGCGAGTAGATCAGCGGTGAGGCATGGCCCTTGGAGAAGATCAGGTGGTCGTTGCCCGGGTGGTCGGGCTTTTCGAAGTCGTAGCGCAGATGGTTGCCCATCAGAACGGCCATCAGGTCCGCGGCCGACATCGAGGACGTCGGATGGCCGGACCCGGCGGCCGCGGCGGCGCGCACCGAGTCCACGCGGAGCTGCTGCCCGAGCTCGCTGAGCTGTTCGTGTTGCATTGTTCTCCTTCCGGGGTCTTGCCGAAGGTCAGCTGCGGTCCCGCGCCGAGTGCGCGACCTCGGGCGACTCGGTGTCCAGCGGTACCGCCCAGGACGGCACCACGCCGAGTTGCACCGCCTGGCGTGGCAGCACCGCGTCGAGCATCCAGTCGGCGGCCACCCGGATGCGGTTGCCGGGCATCGCCGCGAGGTGGTAGCCGCGGGTGACCGCGTTGGCGAGCGGTCCGGACATCGGAATGTGCAGCGGATCGGCTGCCGCCTGCACCCCGCCGAGGTCGACCGTGAACCCCAGATCGTGGTGTTTGTACGGCTTCGGCGTGCCGCGGCCGAGGGAGGCGAGAATGTTGTGGGCCGCGATCTTGCCCTGGCGCTGCGCGTGCTGCGCCGTCATCGGGGTGAACTGCCCGGGGCGGGTCAGGTCGGGCACCGCGGCGGCGTCCCCACAGGCCAGCACCTCCGGATGGCCGGGCACGGCCAGATACTGGTCAACCCGCAGCCGTCCGCGCTCGGTCGGCAGCCCGATGTCCTCCACCAGTGGGTCGGGGCGCACTCCGACACACCAGATCAGCGAGCGGGTGTCGATGAACTCGCCGTCGTCGAGGAGTACCCCGTCCGAGGCGGCCTCCTTGACCGAGGTGCGGGTGCGGATCTCCACACCGCGCCTGCGCAGCACCCGGTCGGCCGTGCGGGAGAGCCGTTTGTCGAGCTCGGGCAGGACGCGTGGGGCGATGTCGATCAGCACCCAGCGGGGACGCGGCTCGCCGTGCAGCGCCGAGTTCTGGCGGTAGAGGTCATCGGTGAACAGCACGCCGTGGGCGGCCACCTCGGTGCCGGTGTAGCCGGCGCCGACCACCACGAAGGTACAGCGGGCGGCCCGCTCGCGGCGGTTCTCCGCGGCCCCGGCCAGCTCGATCTGACGGGTCACATGGTCCCGCAGATACAGGGCCTCCGGCATGCCACGGAAGCCATGGGCGTGCTCGGCGATGCCCGGGATCGGCAGCAGCTTGTTGACGCTGCCGACCGACAGGACGAGCCGGTCGTATCCCATCTCGCCGCGCCCGCCCTCGGGGTCCCGCCAGGCGACCCGGCGAGCGGCGAGGTCGACCGAGTCGACCTCGCCCAGCACCAGCCGGACATGGTCAAGGGTGCCGGTCAGGGAGACCGAGACGCGCCGGGGCTCCAGGACCCCGGCTGCCACTTCGGGCAGCAGCGGCAGATACAGGAAGTAGTCGTTGGGGTTGATGATCACGATCTCCGCGGCACCGCGCAGGGTGCGGGAGAGAGTGCGTGCGGTCTGGTAGCCGGCGAATCCGGCACCGACGATCACGATACGGAGTGGGCTCACAAAAGACTCCCGGGCGTACGGAACCAGAGCATGCCGAGTGCCCGTGGTGACCGAGGCCAAACCGGTGTGACGGCCGGCCCCGGTCCCAGGACGGTCCGTCCGCCGGTCCCCGGGCGCGCCGGTCAGCGGCGCCCCCGCGCCGGCGCGCCGTCGACCGGCTCGTCCCAGTCGATGCGGTAGCCGGTCAGCCAGTCCGGCCCGCCGCCTCCCTGCGCCCGGTCGAGCCTGCGCGGCAGGGTGGCGTCGCGCAGGGCCCGCCCCACGGGCCCGGGGGCGTTGCGGCGGACCATGCCCGCACTGGTGGTGGCCACCCGCTCGACCCGTTGGCGACGCAGCGCCTCGTACGCGGCGAACGCCGACCGCGGGCCGCCCAGGTCGCGGAGGCATTTGGCGAGCACGACGCCGTCCTCGATGGCCATCGAGGCGCCCTGCGCGGCGTTCGGCGCGCAGGCGTGCGCCGCGTCCCCCACGATGACCATCCCCTCCTCCGACCAGGTGGGGGTGGAGAGGAGGTCATAGGCGCCGGTGGCCACGATGGAGTCGCCGGTGGCGCGGACGATATCGGCGGCGGGGGTGCCGTCCTCGGCGAAGAGCGCCAGCAGCCGCTCCCGCCACTGCTCCGCGGTGACGGCGGCGAGCTCCGCCTTGGACAGCTCCTCGGCCGGGGCGTTGCAGAACCACCAGACCTCGCCGTCGGGGGCGGTGGTGCAGCCGAAGAACGCCTGCTTGCCGAAGATCATGGTGTAGGCGTCCCGGTCCGGGGGCGAAGCGACGTCGCGGGCGTAGCCGCACACCGTGGTCTGTCCCGTGTAGCGCGGCCGGGGCGCGCCCGCGTCGATGGCCCGGCGGATGAGCGAGTGGATGCCGTCGGCGCCGATGAGCACGTCGCCCACCGCCCGGCCGCCGTCCGCGAAGGACCCCACGATCCGGCCGTCCGGGCCGGTGTGGGCGGCGAGCAGCCGCTTGCCGTGCTCGATGCGCACCCCACGTCGCACCGCCTCGTCGCGCAGCACCCGGGCCAGGGTGGCGCGTTTGATCGTACGGGCCCCGAGGCCCCCTTCCGCAGAGCCGGCGATCGGCTTGCGGCCGAGGCGCTTGCCGGTGTTGCTGATGAAGTCGGCGCGCTCGGCGGGGAAGGAGTGCTCCAGGACGGGTCCGTGGGCGTCGATCGTGCGCAGCGCCTCCAGACCGTTGGCCGCGACGACGAGGAATGCACCCGCGGCGGTGGCGTCCGGGGGGTACGCCTCGTGGACGACCGCGTCGATCCCGGCCTTGTGCAGGGCCATCGCGGTCACCGTGCCGGCGATGCCGCCACCGATGATCATGGCTTTGGTCATGGTGCTCCGTGACGTGGAGTGAAGTGACATGAGGTGAAGCGGGGGGATGTGACAGCACCATATGGCGGATCCGGCGCCCGCGGGTCAAGAGGACCGGGTCAACCGGCCGCTTGGCAGGGCTATTTGAGCAGGCGGGACATGCGCCGGTCGGCGAGCTGCTTGCCGCCGGTCTGGCAGGTGGGGCAGTACTGCAGCGAGGTGTCCCGGAAGGACACCTCGCGGACGGTGTCGCCGCACACCGGGCACGGCTCGCCGGCGCGGCCGTGGACCCGCATCCCGCTGCGCTTCTCCGCCTTGAGGTCCCCGGCGGCCAGCCCGCGCGACCGCTCGACGGCCGAGCGCAGGGTCGCGCCCATCGCCTCGTACACCCCCGCGATCTCCTCCTCGGTGAGATCCGAGGCGAGCCGGTAGGGCGACATCCGCGCGGCGTGCAGGATCTCGTCCGAATAGGCGTTTCCGATGCCGGCGATGACGCTCTGGTCGCGGAGCACCCCCTTGATCCGGTGGCGCACACCGTGCAGCAGTCCGGCGAACGCCTCCAGGGTGAAGCTCTCGTCGAGCGGGTCGGGGCCCAGCCGGGCGATGCCCGGCACCTCCCGCGGATCCCCCACGACGTACACCGCGAGCCCCTTGCGGGTGCCGGCCTCGGTGAGGTCGAAGCCGGAGCGCTCGGGGCCGGCCAGGAGCAGCCGCAGCGCCAGCGGTCCCCGGCCGGGGCGCGGCGGCGCCTCGGGCAGTCCGTCCCGCCAGCGCAGCCAGCCCGCCTTGGCGAGGTGGACGACCAGATGGGGGCTGTCGTGGCCATCGGTGGCCAGGTCGAGGAATTTGCCGTGGCGGCCCGCCGCCGTGACGGTACGGCCCTCCAGGGCGGACGGCGGCGGCTCGTAGGTCTTCAGCACGCTCACCGCCACGGGGAGGACGCGGGCGATCTCCCGGCCGACGGCGCGCTCGGCCAGGATTCCGGCGAGGGCCTCCACCTCGGGCAGCTCCGGCATGCCCCCAGTGTGCCGCAGGCCGTATCCGGGTGCGCGGGGCGGCGAGGTGTGCTGGACACCCCGACACCACTCCCGCACCGCTCCGGGCTGCGGCCCGGGAATCCCTCCCATACTGTCTTCTTTGTCCCTCATCGTCCCATCTGCCCCGCACGGAGCGTTCCTCATGGTCGACACCGGACAGCACGAGCAGTCCGTACAGGAGCAGGAGCAGGACCGCACGTCGGACGCGGCGCACGAGGGCTATGAGGCATACGAGGGCGGCAGCCCCGAGGCCGAGCGGCTGCTGTTCGACAAGCTGGCGCGCGAGCTGATGCGGGTGCGGATGGCGAACAAGGACGCCTCGGGCGCCCCCCATCTGCTGCGCACCTTCCACGCCAAGGCGGCGCTCGGCGTCGAGAACGCCCGGCTGCGCTTCCATAGGGAGCTGCCGCCCGAGCTGTGCGTGGGGTACGCCCGGCCGGGCGCCGAGTATCCGGCCGTGGTGCGGCTGTCCAACGCGAGCGGCGCCGAACACCACGACGCCTCGCCCGATCTGCGCGGCATCGCCGTGCGGATCCAGGCCGGGCCCGAGGAGACCCACGATCTGCTGGCCACCAGCTTCCCGGTGTCCCATGCGGCGGACGCGCGCGAGTTCGTCGCCTTCGCCAAGGCCACGGCGGGGGCGGCCGGCGCCGTGGAGAAGGCGTTCGGGCTCTTCGTCCTGCTGCCGCTCACCGTCGGCTGGTCCACCGCCGACCGGATGCGCCGCAATGTGCGCACCGCCACCCGCCACACCGTCGGGTCGCTGGCCCGGGAGACCTTCTGGAGCCGCGGTGCCATCCTGTGGGGCGCGGCCGGGCCGGTCCGTTATCAGCTGCGCCCGGCGCCCGGCGGCATCCCCGCTCCCCCGCCCGACCGCGACGACCCCGACTATCTCCACCACGAGCTGGCGATGCGGCTGGCCACCGGCGACATCGCCTTCGAGCTGTGCGTCCAGCGCTATCTGGACGAGCGCCGCACCCCGGTGGAGGACGGTTCCGTGGAGTGGCGGGAGAGCGACGCGCCGGTCGTCCCGGTGGCGCTGCTGACCGTGCCGCGCCAGGACCTCGACAGCGCCGGGGCCCGGTCGGCGGCCCGCCGGGTCGAGCAGCTCGCGTTCAACCCCTGGCACACCACCGAGGACTTCCGTCCGCTCGGCAATCTCAACCGGGCCCGCAGGGCCGCGTACGAGGCCGCCGCCGCACACCGCCTGGGGCTGCGCTTCGCCACCGGCGAACCGCGCCGCAACGCGCTCCTCGGGCTCCCGATGCGGGCGGCCTTCGGCCTGGTCAACCGCTATGTGCCCTGGCACCGGCTGCCGGCTCCGCTGGGAGTGCTCAACCTGGTCGTGCTGCGGCAGACGCTGCGGCGATTCAATCTCATCGACGCGGACGTACAGCAGGCGCCGCCACGGCCCGAGCCGGCGCCCGCGCCGGCCGATGAGAGGCTGCGCGTTCACCGCTCCTACGACGGCTCGGGCAACGATCTGTCCGCGCCCCGGATGGGCGCGGTCGGCGCCGCCTTCGGCCGCAATCTCCCGCCGGTCTACCGGCCGGATCTCTTCAATGTGCCCAACCCGGTCACCGTCAGCAGGCAGCTGCTGCACCGGGAGCGCTTCCTGCCCGCCACCTCGCTCAACGTCCTGGCCGCCGCCTGGATCCAGTTCCAGGCGCACGACTGGGCCGACCACCGCCGCTGCCCGGCGGGCGGCAGGACCGTCGAGGTCCCCCTGCCACCGGGCAGCGGCTGGCGCAACGCCTTGGGCGGACCGGTGGAAAAGGTGATGCGCTTCGCGGACAACGAGGGCATCGAGGTGCCCGGCCGGCCCCCGCTTCTGTTCGCGGGCGCCGCCTCGCACTGGTGGGACGGTTCGGAGGTGTACGGCGGGGACGAGCGGACCGCGA
This sequence comes from Streptomyces sp. NPDC005266, assembly GCF_040607655.1. Classification (NCBI taxonomy): domain Bacteria; kingdom Bacillati; phylum Actinomycetota; class Actinomycetes; order Kitasatosporales; family Streptomycetaceae; genus Streptomyces; species Streptomyces sp. NPDC005266. The sequence continues at coordinate 421,716 of NZ_JBEXHC010000002.1, read as the reverse complement.
CCTCGCTGCGTGAGGCGGGCGGTGGCGCCGGGCTGCGCCTGGAGGACGGCCATCTGCCGCTGGGCCCGGGCGGGGTAGCGCTGACCGGCTTCGCCGACAACTGGTGGCTGGGCCTGAGCGTGATGCACACCCTCTTCGCCCGCGAGCACAACGCGGTGTGCGAGGCGCTGCGCCGCACCTATCCCTCGATGAGCGAAGACGCGGTCTACCACACGGCGCGACTGGTGGTCAGCGCGCTCATCGCCAAGATCCATACGGTCGAGTGGACCCCGGCGATCCTCGCCACCAAGGTGATCGACATCGGGATCAAGACCAACTGGCAGGGACCGCCGGACCATTGGCTGTCAAAGCTGGGCCTGTGGCTGTTCGAGGCGAACGCGCTCTCCGGCATCCCGCGCGGCCTGCCGGACCACCACGGTGTGCCCTTCGCCCTCACCGAGGACTTCGTGGCCGTCTACCGCATGCACCCCCTGATCCCGGACGACTTCGAGCTGTGCGACCACCGCTTCGGGCAGCGGCTCCAGTCGCTCGGCTTCCCCGAGGTGCAGGGCGCGGCGGCCGAGAGCGTGCTGCGCAAGACGGGGCTCGCCGACACCCTCTACTCCCTCGGCATCGCCCACCCGGGCGCGATCACCCTCAACAACTTCCCGCGCGCACTGCAGCGCTTGGAGCGGGACGGCGAGATCATCGATCTGTCGGTGGTGGACCTGGTGCGCACCCGGCGGCGGGGCGTGCCCCGGTACAACGACTTCCGCGCCGGGCTGCACAAGCCCCGCATCCGCTCCTTCGAGGAGGTGTCCGGCGATCCGGACACGGTCGCCCGGCTGGAGGACGTCTATGGATCGGTCGACGAGATCGACACCATGGTCGGGCTGTTCGCGGAGAACCCGCCCGAGGGGTTCGGCTTCAGCGAGACGGCGTTCCGGATCTTTCTGCTCATGGCCACCCGGCGGCTCCAGAGCGACCGCTTCCTGACCGTGGACTTCCGGCCCGAGGTGTACACGCCGCTGGGACTGGACTGGGTGGAGCAGTCCACCATGACCTCGCTCATCCTGCGCCACTGCCCGGAGCTCGCGGGCCTGCTGCCGCGCGGCGAGAGCCCGTTCGCACCCTGGCGCCCGGTGGTGCCTCCGCTGTCGTAACCGGGCCGTCCATGGGCACCCGTCGCGACCGCATGGTACGGATACGCACAGGCCGAGGCAGCGACAGACGCAGGGAGCGGCCCCGATGGAGTGGTTCACCTCATCCGGCTACTGGCTGAGCCGGCTCGTCTTCCAGCGGGGGCTGGCCGCCATCTATCTGATCGGGTTCCTGACGGCGGTCGACCAGGGCCGGGCCCTGCTCGGCGAGCGGGGGCTGACACCGGTAGCGCACTTCACCGCGCGGGTGCCGTTCCGCCGCTCGCCCAGCCTGTTCCACCTGCACTACTCCGACCGCTTCTTCGCCGCCTGTGCCTGGCTGGGCACCGCGCTCTCGGCCGCCCTGCTGCTGGGGGCCGCGGACCATGTGCCACTGTGGGCCGCGATGGTGGCGTGGCTGGTGCTGTGGCTGCTGTATCTGTCGATCGTCAACGTGGGGCAGGTGTGGTACGGCTTCGGCTGGGAGTCGCTGCTGCTGGAGACGGGATTTCTGGCGATCTTCCTGGGCAATGAGCGCACCGGGCCACCGGTCCTCATCCTGTGGCTGCTGCGCTGGCTGCTGTTCCGGGTCGAGTTCGGCGCCGGGCTGATCAAGATCCGCGGGGACCAGTGCTGGCGCGATCTGACCTGCCTGTACTACCACCATGAGACCCAGCCGATGCCGGGGCCGCTGAGCTGGCACTTCCACCATCTGCCCAAGCCACTGCACCGGGCGGAGGTGGCCGCCAACCATTTCTCCCAGCTCGTGGTGCCGGTGGCGTTGTTCACCCCCCAGCCCGTCGCGAGCGTGGCCGCGGGGATCATCGTCGTCACCCAGCTGTGGCTGGTCGCCTCCGGCAACTTCTCCTGGCTGAACTGGCTGACGATCGTGCTGGCGCTCTCCGCGGTCGACGGGCGGCGCGCGGCCGAGGTGCTGGGGCTGCCCGAGCCGCCCCCACTCCCCGCACCCCCGGTCTGGTACGAGGTCCTGGTGCTGGCCGCCACCGTGCTGGTGCTCGTGCTCAGCTACTGGCCGGCCCGCAACCTGGTTTCGGGCCGCCAGCTGATGAACTACTCCTTCAACCCGCTCCATCTGGTCAACACCTACGGCGCCTTCGGCAGCATCAACCGCAGCCGGCAGGAGGTGGTGATCGAGGGCACCGCGGACCCGGCGGTCACACCGGACACGGTCTGGAAGGAGTACGAGTTCCGGGGCAAGCCGGGCGATGTGCGCAGGAGGCCGCCTCAGTACGCGCCGTACCATCTGCGGCTGGACTGGATGATGTGGTTCGCCGGGATCTCCTCGGCCTACGCCGGATCGTGGTTCGCCCCGCTGCTGACCAAGCTGCTGACGAACGACCGGGCGACGCTGAGGCTGCTGCGCGAGTGCCCCTTCCCCGACACGCCGCCCACCCATGTCCGCGCCCGGCTGTACCTTTACCGCTTCACCACCCGGCAGGAGCGGCGCACCACGGGGGCCTGGTGGCATCGCACCCTGATCGGCGAATATCTCCCGCCGGTGCGGCTGGAGGACGGGGAACACGCGGACCGGGCGGACCAGCCGGACCACTGACCGACCGGCGGGACCGCAAGGTCTTGCCGCCCGTTCACCTCATGCTCACCCGAATGCCACCGCGCGCTTCCCCGCCTCGGCGAACCTCCATGATGGAAGCGGATGCCTCGCTTCCGCATCGTGTTCCTTCAGTGAGGTACCCCCATGGCCCAGATCCTGACGACCCTCCTGGCGAAGCTCGCCCGCATCGCGGTGGAGGCGCTCGCCGCCCACGTCGCCAAGAAGCTCGTGACCGCCGTCTTCACCCCTCAGAGCGCCCCGGCCGCCGCCTGACGGCTGTCATCGCCGGCCGCCGAGCGGTCCGGGCGTCCAGGCCCGGGCCCTGTCTCTCAGTGCTCGTGCGTCGCCGCCCGGTGCACCGGGCCGTGGGCGGTCAGACAGTGGTCGGCTGACGCGTCGGCCCGCTGATGCTCATCGTCCCGCCGTGGCAGCGCGCCGCGGTCGTCGAGATGGTCGACCTGGAGCGTGGTGTGGGTGATCCCGTACTCCCGGTGCAGCACCCGCTCCAGATCCTCCCGGACCGCGTGGCAGTCGCCGAGCGCCGCCACCAGGACGTGCGCGGAGAGCGACACCTCGCCAGAGGTGATCTGCCAGACATGCAGATCGTGCACTTCGGCGACCTCCGCATGGGAGACCAGCCGGTTCCCCACCTCGTCGGGCTCGACCCCGGCGGGCGCCGCCTCCAGCAGAATGCGCCCGGAGGCCCGCAGCAGTTCCCCGCCCGCCTTGACCATGAGGACGACCACGACAAGACCTGCGATCGCGTCGGCCCGAGCGAAGCCGGTCGTCACCACCACCAGCCCGGCGGCGGCGGTGGCGATGAAGGCGTAGAGATCCTGGAGTACATGCTGGAAGGCACCCTCGACATTGAGCGAGGAGCGATTCGCCTTGGACATGCACCACGCCGCCGCGATGTTGACCACGACCCCGACGAGCGCGGTGGCCAGCACCGGACCGCCGGTCACCTCGGGCGGGTCGATCAGCCGCGCCACCGACTCGTACCCCAGCCAGGCGCCGAGCAGCAGCAGGGAAAGGCCATTGGCCTGGGCGGAAAGGATTTCCGACCGCTTGAGCCCATAGGTATATCCGCCGCGCGCGGGCCGCGCCGAGAGCCGGATGGCGATCAGCGCCAGAACGATCGAGGCGGCGTCGGTGAGCATATGGGCGGCGTCTGAAATCAGCGCCACCGAGCGGGCGAGCACCCCGACCACGACCTCGACCGCCATAAAGCCGGTGATCAGCGCGAGTGCGCAGGTCAGCCAGCGACGGTCGGCGTTCTCCGCCACTGTGTGGGTGTGTCCGCCGTGGTCCTCGCCGTGTCCGTGCGCATGGGCTTCCACCCGCTCCTCCTCGGATCGCCTTCGGGACAGCGCAATTCAAACAGCACCGGGGAAAATCTCCAAAGGCGGAAATGGACACGGTTATCAGGAGACTTCCGTGCCCGGCGAAATACTCTTTCTGAATTCGGCAACGCTTTTCAACTCCGGGCCGGAACGGCCTCCTCCGCCGGGGCCGCCCCGGCATCCGGGGCATCCGGCGGGAGTCGCTGACGTGTGCGAAGCCACGCCGATGCGGGTGAGACGGGCGCACCGGGGGTGACCTGACGGGGCGTGGCGCGTTGGCCGACTATGACGACGACGATGCGACGCCGTTCTCTCTCGCAGCCGAGCAGAGCGCTGGACCGGAGCACCGAAAGCGGCGGAACGGTTCATCAGACCGTTCACCAGTCGACATCCGTACCGATCTACGCGGCGCTGGTCGAGCGCTGGGCCTCCGCGGGGCGGGCGGTGCCCGGGGCCTACGACCGCGAGTGGACCGAACTGGTGAACTGTCCACCCTGGCCGGACCGGGTCCGGCAGGCCACCCGGCCGACCGCCGGCTAAGCGGATGCGGTGAAGTTCGCCGCTGATCCCTCGCCGTTCGGCCTGGCCGAGGGCTTGGCGCCGAGAAGGAGCAGCACTTGACTTCGCCGTAACCGCTTAGCCCTCCACCCCCTGACCGGGACGGCCAGGCACACCACGCTCCGGCCCGGCGCACCCCTGTGCGGCCGGGCTCCGCCCGCCCCGGCTTGGCCGTCGCGCCGCGTACGGCTCGGGCACGCCGGACGCGGCGGCTTCGACCCGCGCTCCGCGTACGCTCAGTCGTCGCCGCCTTCCAAGCCGCCCTCCGTCTCCAGGAACAGCTCCCGTACCCGCTCGAGCACCTCCGGGTCGGGCTCCGCCCACAGGCCGCGGCTCTCCGCCTCCAGCAGCCGCTCGGCCATGCCGTGCAGCGCCCAGGGGTTGGCCTCCTCCAGGAACGAGCGGTTCTCCGGGTCGAGCAGATAGGTCTGGGCGAGCTTGTCGTACATCCAGTCGGCGACCACGCCCGTGGTGGCGTCGTAGCCGAAGAGATAGTCGACGGTCGCGGCGAGCTCGAAGGCGCCCTTGTAGCCGTGCCGGCGCATCGCCTCGATCCAGCGCGGATTGACCACCCGGGCGCGGAAGACCCGTGAGGTCTCCTCGTGCAGGGTGCGGGTGCGGACCGTCTCTGGGCGGGTGGAGTCGCCGATGTACGCGGCGGGGGCGGTTCCCTTCAGCGCGCGTACGGTGGCGACCATGCCGCCGTGGTACTGGAAGTAGTCGTCCGAGTCGGCGATGTCGTGCTCGCGGGTGTCGGTGTTCTTCGCCGCGACCGCGATCCGGCGGTAGGCGCTCTCCATCTCCTCGCGGGCCGGACGCCCGTCCAGCTCACGGCCGTAGGCGTAGCCGCCCCAGACCGTGTAGACCTCGGCGAGGTCGGCGTCGGTGCGCCAGTCGCGGCTGTCGATGAGCTGGAGCAGCCCGGCCCCGTAGGTGCCGGGGCGGGAGCCGAAGATCCGGGTGGTGGCGCGGCGCTCGTCGCCGTGTTCGGCGAGGTCGGCCCGGGTGTGTGCCCGTACGTAGTTGTCCTCGTCGGCCTCGTCCAGGGACGCGGCCAGCCGTACGGCGTCGTCCAGCAGCCCGACGACATGCGGGAAGGCATCCCGGAAGAAGCCGCTGATGCGCAGGGTGACATCGACGCGCGGGCGGCCCAGCTGGTCGAGCGTCACGGGTTCGAGCCCCGTGACACGCCGCGATGCGTCGTCCCACACCGGGCGGATGCCCAGCAGCGCCAGCGCCTCGGCCACATCGTCGCCGGAGGTGCGCATGGCGCTCGTGCCCCACAGCGACAGGCCGACGGACTTCGGCCACCGGCCGTCGTTGTCGGCGCGGTAGCGCTCCAGGAGCGAGTCGGCGAGCGCCTGGCCGGTCTCCCAGGCCAGCCGGCTGGGCACGGCCTTGGGGTCGACGGAGTAGAAGTTGCGGCCCGTCGGCAGCACGTTGACCAGGCCGCGCAGCGGCGAGCCGGACGGGCCGGCGGGGACGAAGCCGCCGCCCAGCGCGTGCACGGCGTGGTCGATCTCGTCCGTGGTGGCGGCGAGCCGCGGTACGACCTCGCGGGCGGCGAAGTCGAGGACCGCGGTGACCGGGGCGCGGTGCTCCTCGGGCAGGGTGAGGACAGCCTTCTCGACGGCCTCCGGGGCCCACTCGGCGTCCTCCATCGCCTGGACGAGCGCGCGGGCCCGCTCCTCGGCGTCGTCCGCGCCGGTGCGGGTGGCGGCCGACTCGTCGAGGCCCAGCGCCTCGCGCAGCCCGGGAAGGGCCGACGTACCGCCCCAGATCTGACGGGCGCGCAAAATGGCCAGGACGAGATTGACGCGCTCGGGCCCGGCCGGGGCGTTGCCCAGGACGTGCAGCCCGTCGCGGATCTGGGCGTCCTTGACCTCGCACAGCCAGCCGTCGACATGCAGCAGGAAGTCGTCGAAGCCGTCGTCGTCCGGCCGGTCCTCCAGACCCAGGTCGTGATCGAGCCTGGCAGCCTGGATCAGGGTCCAGATCTGGGCGCGGACGGCGGGGAGTTTGGCCGGGTCCATCGCGGAGATGGCGGCGTACTCGTCGAGCAGCTGCTCCAGCCGCGCGATGTCGCCGTAGGACTCGGCGCGGGCCATCGGCGGTACGAGGTGGTCGACCAGGGTGGCGTGTGCGCGGCGCTTGGCCTGGGTGCCCTCGCCCGGGTCGTTGACCAGGAACGGGTAGATCAGCGGCAGATCGCCGAGCGCGGCGTCGGGGCCGCAGGCGGCGGACAGGCCGGCGTTCTTGCCCGGCAGCCACTCCAGATTGCCGTGCTTGCCCAGGTGCACCATGGCGTCGGCGCCGAAGCCGCCGTCCGCCTGGGGCGTGGCCATCCAGCGGTAGGCGGCCAGGTAGTGGTGCGAGGGCGGCAGATCGGGGTCGTGGTAGATGGCGATGGGGTTCTCGCCGAAGCCGCGCGGCGGCTGGATGACGACCAGGAGGTTGCCGCGGCGCAGCGCGGCGAGGACGATCTCGCCCTCGGGGTCGCGGCTGGTGTCCACGAACATCGCGCCGGGCGGCGGGCCCCAGTGCTCCTCGACCGCCTCGCGCAGCTCCCGCGGCAGCGTGGCGTACCAGCGGCGGTAGTCGGCGGCCGGGATGCGGACCGGGTTGCGGGCCAGCTGCTCCTCGGTGAGCCAGTCCTGGTCATGGCCGCCCGCCTCGATGAGGGCGTAGATCAGCTCGTCGCCATTGCCGGAGGCCAGGCCCGGGACCGCGTTTGGCCCGTCCTCGGGGCCGAAGTCATAGCCCTCGGCGCGCAGCCGGCGCAGCAGGGCGACGGCGCTGGCGGGGGTGTCGAGGCCGACGGCGTTGCCGATCCGGGAGTGCTTGGTGGGGTAGGCGGAGAGGACGAGCGCCAGGCGCTTCTCGGCCACGGGGATATGGCGCAGCCGGGCGTGTCGTACCGCGATGCCCGCGACACGCGCGGCGCGCTCGGGGTCGGCGGCGTAGACCGGCAGCCCGTCCTCGTCGACCTCCTTGAAGGAGAACGGCACGGTGATGAGCCGCCCGTCGAACTCCGGGACGGCGACCTGGGTCGCGGCGTCCAGCGGCGACAGGCCCTCGTCGTTCTCCTCCCACGCGGCGCGCGGGCTGGTCAGGCACAGCGCCTGGAGGACGGGTACGTCGAGCGCGGCGAGCGCGCCCGCGTCCCACGCCTCGTCGTCGCCGCCCGCGGAGGCGGCGGCGGGCCGGGTGCCGCCGGCCGCGAGGACGGTGGTGACGATCGCGTCGGCCGCCCCGAGGGCCTCGATCAGCTCGGGCTCGGGGGCCCGGAGGGAGGCGACGAACAGCGGCAGCGGCCGGCCTCCCGCGTCCTCCACGGCCTGGCACAGGGCCTCGACGAAGGCGGTGTTGCCGCTCATGTGGTGGGCGCGGTAGTAGAGCACGGCGACGGTCGGGCCGGTGACGTCGCCGCGGGCGGTGCGCTCCAGCGGGCCCCAGGTGGGGGCGGGCGCGGGCGGTTCGAAGCCGTGGCCGGTGAGCAGCACCGTGTCGGAGAGGAACCGGGCCAGCTGGGCCAGGTTGGCGGGCCCGCCGTGGGCGAGATAGGCGTGGGCCTCGGCGGCGATCCCGATCGGGACGGTGGACGCCTCCATGAGCTGGGCGTCCGGAGCCTGTTCACCGGTGAGGACGACGACGGGGCGGTCCCCGGCGAGCAGCGTCTCCAGCCCCTCCTGCCAGGCGCGGACGCCGCCGAGGAGCCGGACGACGACGAGTTGGACGCCGTCGAGGAGGCCGGGGAGGTCGTCGAGTGCGAGCCGGGCCGGGTTGGCGAGGCGGTACGGCACCGGGCCCGTGGCGGCACGGGCACTGAGCAGGTCGGTGTCGGAGGTCGACAGCAGCAGGATCATGCGCAGCGCGCCTTCCTCGGGGTCCGCGCCCCGGGCGGGTTGAAGACGGCGGGAGTTCCTGGCTCGCCCGGCCGCTGCCTGCCGGCAGCCACCGCGCTCACAGTGGCGGGACCGCGCCGGATTCGCACCGGCTTCCTCCCCTTGACGCCGTCTTGTGCGTCCGGCGGGCCAAGACGACCCGCCGCTGAGCATAGTAAGCGTTGCTGACCTGGCAGGGGACGGTGAGGGCAAGGGAATCGTCGGTATGCTCGCCGCCATGCCCCTCCCCCCGACAACCGTCCCACCAGGGGATCAATCCCCCTTCCGCCGCCGGAGCGGGCGCGATGACGCCTGCCCGGGCGCCCTGCGGCTGCACCCGGCGGACGACGGCGCGCTGGCCCGCGTCCGGGTGCCGGGCGGGCTGCTGACGACCCGTCAGGCGGACGCGCTGGCACGGGTGGCCGAGGAGCTGGGGGACGCCCGGCTGGACATCACCTCCCGCGGCAATCTGCAGGTACGCGGGCTGGACCCGGGGTGCGGCGCGGAACTGGCGGGGCGGCTGCGGGCGGCCGGACTGCTGCCGTCGGACCGGCATGAGCGGGTGCGCAACGTCGTGGCGTCGCCGCTGTGCGGACTGGACGGTGCGGGACACGCGGATGTGGCGGCGTGGGCACGGGAGTTGGACGCGGCGCTGTGCGACGAGACGTCGGACGAGTTGTCCGCCTTGTCGGGACGTTTCCTGTTCGCGCTGGACGACGGGCGCGGCGATGTGGCCGCCTTGGGCGCGGATGTGACATTGATCGCAACGCCGGACGGCGGGGCCGTGCTGCGGATGCCTGGCCCGGCGTGTCGTAGTGAGCGGACCGAAGGTCGCGACACGCCGGACAGCATCGAGCTGTGGGTGCGGGAGGCCGGGGACGTGCCGCGCGCGGCCGCGCTGGCCGCCGTGGAGTTCCTGGCGAGTGTGCGGGCGAGCGGCACCCGGGCATGGCGGGTGCGTGAGCTTCCGGCGCAACACGCCGTGGCGGCCGACGGGTTGGCGACGCGGCTCGCCGCCGCGGGGATCGAGACGGTACGTACCGTACGCACCGAGCCGGACCCCGGTCTCTCGCCGCCGGGCCCCGCGCCGGGGCTGGTCACCGGGCCGGACGGGCGCCTGGCCGTGTCCGTCGCCGTCCCGCTCGGCCGGGTGAGCGCGGCCCAGTGGCGGCTGCTCGCCACGCTCGCCTCCCGGGGCGGGTCGGGCGAACTGCGTGTGACACCCTGGCGCGGCGTGGTGCTCCCTGGGTTTTCCCCGGACGGCGGCCGGACCGCCTCGGGCGAGCTGTCCGACGCCGGACTCGTGACCGATCCGGCCTCCCCATGGCTCGGCGTCGGTGCGTGCACCGGACGTCCCGGCTGCGCCAAGTCCCTTGCCGATGTGCGCGCCGACGCGGCGCGCGCGGTGGCGGGCGACCGGCGCCCGGGCTCGCTTCCGGTGTACTTCTCCGGCTGTGAGCGACGGTGCGGCCACCCCGGCGGCCGCTGGGTGGACGCGCTGGCGACCGGCGCGGGCTACCGGGTCACCGTACGGGAGGTACCGGAGGCGGCCGGCGCGGACACAGGCGCGGATGTGACAGCGGATGTGACAGCAGAACAAGTGGCCGACGCCGTGGCGGCGGCCCGGGGAACGAGATGATCGAGGGCACAGTGTTCGACTACGAGAAGGACGGGGCGGCCATCTACCGCGCATCCTTTGCCACCATCCGCGCCGAGGCCGACCTCGGCGGCCTTCCCGCCGACGTCAGCCGGGTCGCGGTGCGGATGATCCACGCCTGCGGCATGGTCGACCTGGTCAAGGACCTCGGGTACTCCCCCGAGGTGGTCTCCCGTGCCCGCGCCGCGCTGCGCGCCGGCGCCCCCGTGCTGTGCGACGCGCAGATGGTCGCCAGCGGCGTCACCCGCAAGCGGCTGCCCGCCGGCAACGAGGTGGTGTGCACGCTCTCCGACCCCGGCGTACCGGAGTTGGCGCGGCGCATGGGCACGACGCGCAGCGCCGCCGCGCTGGAACTGTGGCGGGACCGGCTCGAGGGCTCGGTCGTCGCCGTGGGCAACGCGCCCACGGCGCTCTTCCGGCTGCTGGAGATGATCGAGGAGGGAGCGCCGCGCCCGGCGGCCGTCATCGGTGTGCCGGTCGGCTTCATCGGCGCGGCCGAGTCCAAGGAGGCGCTGGCCGGACACCCGGCGGCGCTTGACCATCTGGTGGTGCGCGGCCGACGCGGCGGCAGCGCCATGGCCGCGGCCGCGATCAACGCGATAGCGAGCGAGGAAGAGTGAGCGAGCAGCAGACCGGCCGGCTCTACGGGGTCGGGCTCGGACCCGGCGACCCGTCCCTGATGACCGTACGGGCCGTGGAGGTCATCGCCGAGGCCGATGTCGTCGCGTATCACAGCGCCCGGCACGGCCGCAGCATCGCGCGCTCGATCGCCGAGCGGCATCTGCGGCCGGACCACATCGAGGAGCGCCTGGTCTACCCGGTGACGACGGAAGGCACCGACCATCCGGGCGGCTACCGCGGCGCGATGGAGGAGTTCTACACGGAGGCGTCCGCCCGGCTCGCCGCACACCTGGACGCGGGGCGTACGGTCGCGGTGCTCGCGGAGGGCGATCCGCTCTTCTACGGCTCGTACATGCACATGCACAAGCGGCTGGCCGACCGCTACCCCACCGAGGTCATCCCCGGCGTCACCTCGGTGAGCGCCGCGGCGGCCCGGCTTGGCGCACCGCTGGTCGAGGGCGAGGAGGTACTGACGATCCTCCCCGGCACGCTGCCCGAGGAGGAGCTGACGGCACGGCTCGCGACGACCGACGCGGCGGCCGTGATGAAGCTCGGCCGTACCTTCCCCACGGTGCGGCGGGCCCTGGAGCGGTCGGGCCGGCTGGCGGACGCGCGGTATGTGGAGCGAGCCACGATGGACGCGGAGCGGACGGCCCCGCTGGCGGAGGTCGACCCGGAATCCGTGCCGTACTTCGCGGTGGCGGTGCTGCCGAGCCGGGTCGACGCGCGGCCTGGCGCCGAGCGGGGCGAGGTCGTGGTGGTCGGCCTCGGCCCGGCAGGCCCGCTGTGGCTCACCCCCGAGGCGCGCGGCGAACTGGCCGCCGCCGAGGACCTGGTCGGCTACACCACCTATCTCAACCGGGTGCCGGTGCGGCCGGGTCAGCGGCGCCACCCCTCGGACAACAAGGTGGAGGCGGAGCGCGCCGAGTTCGCCCTGGAGCTGGCCCGCCGCGGACGGCGTGTCGCCGTCGTGTCCTCGGGCGACCCCGGCGTCTTCGCGATGGCGACCGCCGTCCTGGAGGCCGCCTCCGAGGACCCCTACCGCGAGGTGCCGGTGCGGGTCCTGCCGGGCATGACCGCGGCCCACGCGGCCGCCGCCCGCGCGGGCGCCCCGCTCGGCCACGACTACGCGGTGGTCTCCCTCTCCGACCGGCTCAAGCCCTGGGAGGTCATCGCCGCACGCCTGCGCGGCGCGGCCGCCGCCGACCTGGTCCTCGCCCTCTACAACCCCGGCTCGCGCAGCCGAGTCTGGCAGGTCGGCAAGGCACGCGAACTGCTCCTGGAGCACCGCGCTCCCGACACGCCGGTGGTCCTCGGCCGGGACATCGGCGGCCCGGAGGAGCGGGTACGCATCGTCCGACTGGCCGACCTCGACCCGGCCCAGGTCGACATGCGCACCATCCTCCTGGTGGGCTCGTCCCAGACCCGCACGGTGCGGCGCGGCGACGGCACCGAGATCGTCTGGACGCCACGCCGCTACCCGGAGCCCGACCGGGGCTAGGTCGTACCCTCCGCCTCCGCCCAGGAAGGCGTACGGAGGGCCCGACCAGACAGCGGTCGAGCCCTCCGACGCTCATGTGCCCCGCTCCGGGCGGTCGTGGGAAACGACCGCCCTCCCATGAAAGGGGTCGCGTTGTGGCGGGAAGCTGGCGGCGCACTTGCCGGGGCAGGCGTAGACGGTGCGGCCACCGACGCTCGCCGAGTGCTCGATCGCGACCACGACCGGTTGGCTTGTCGATTCCTCGCAGCGGGCACAGATCTGAGGCATCACTTGGCCGTTGTCTCCTCGATGGGGCTGATCTCGTCGACGACCGCCTGGGTCATGGCTTCGCGGAGCCGGTTCGCGTCGGTGAGGCATCGGTCGGGTCCCACCGGGAAGCGCCAGTGCAGACGCGGGCCGGTGGTGCGTGTGGCCGGGGGGATACCCATGAAGGTCACGTCGGCGCGATGGGCGCCGAGTGCCTGCACCTGACGCAGCCTGCGCCAGTACTGGGCGCTGCCCGGCAGGATGAGCCAGTACATCAGGCTGTAGTCGGCGATGACGGCGCCAGTCGCGTCGCCCAGCAGCGTCAGCGCGCGCTCGCCGATGTCCGCAGGGGCCCTTACCGCGTCCCAGTACAGGCCCACTTGCATCAGCTCAACGTCGTCGCCATTCGGCGGCATCCACGGCAAGGCGTTGGTGGTCATGCGTCTCCTTCCCCGTTACGGGTAGTGAGGAGACAGAACCGTGCGTCATGCTGAACCGGCCAGCGCCGACCCGCGCCGCGCATGGCCGTATGCGGCCGACGCATACGGACAACGGACGAACGGTGAGAGCCAGGTACCAAACAGGGGTGGGCATGAACTGGACTGCGCAAGCGATCCGGGACGCCTCCCGCCGAGGTGACTTCGGCCGGGTGGTGAGCCTGGCTCGCCGTGCCGCCGGCGTCTCCCAACGCCAGCTCGGTGACGCGTGCGGGACCAGTCAGTCCGCCGTCTCACGCCTCGAAGGCCGCGGGACGGCCTCCTACGACATGACCATCCTGGCGAGAGCCGCCACGCATCTGCACATTCCCCCGCGTCTGGTCGGTCTCGCCGACCACGCGGCGGCGCATGCCGCCGAGAATGGACAGCCCGACGTGCACCGGCGCAACTTCCTCGCGGGGACCGCGGCGATAGCCGCCACGCCCGCTCTCGCCGCTCTTCGCCCCCACCCCACGGACACTGGGCAGGCCGCGACACTCCGCATGGCCACCACAGCCTTCCGCCGCCTGGACGGCACCACCCCCTCACGGCACCTGTCCGAACCGGTCCTGGCGCACCTACGGCTCACCCAGGCCATCACGGGTGAGGCCGAAACCCCCGAGCAGCGCGCCCGCTTGGCGGCCGTGGGCAGCGAAGCGGCATCGCTCGCGGGGTGGCTGGCCTGGGACATGAACGACATCGGCTCGGCACGTACCTGGTACGGCGCGGCCATCACGGCCGCGCGCACCTCCGGCGACCGACTGCTCCTCGCGTACCAATTCGGCAGCCTGGCCGGGTTCGAGGCGGACGCCGGCAACGGCGCCCAGGCGCTGTCCCTCATCCACCGGGCCCATCGCCATCTGGGAGAGGACGCATCGGCCATCGCCTCAGCGTGGCTCAGCACGGTGGAAGCCCAGGCGCACGCGGTATGTGGAAATGCGACCGCCGCGGACACCGCCCTGCTCCAAGCCTCCCACAGCACGGACGCCATCCAGGACGACCAACAACCCCCGTGGCCCTGGGTGTTCAGCTTCACCCACAGCAAGGTCGCAGCGGCCCGGTTGACCTGCGGCGCGCGGCTCGGCGTTCCCCAGTGGGTAACCGCCGCCCAGGAAAGAGCGGCTGCCGCGCTGACGTCGAGCCACGAAAAGCAACGCGCGCTGCTGACACTCGACCTCGCCGCCGCACACCTCACGAGCGGCCGGCTCGACGGTGCGTTCGCCCTGGCCACTCGAGCACTGGAAACCGGCATGCGGTACCGATCGGGCCGGATCATCGAGCGCGCCCGTGCGCTCCGGCGGTCCTACGCGTCGCCGACTCCCCCCAAGATCGTCCGCGACTTCGACGACCGACTGCACGGCATCTACCTATGATCACGAAAGGAACGCCCCATGCGACTGGGCATCACCGGCCACCGCGGTCTACCCATAGAGACCGAGACCTTGGTCCGTCTGGCCCTTCAGAACGAAGTCGCGCGGCACGCACCCAATCTGGTGGGCGTCTCGTGCATCGCAGACGGCCCGGACGCCTGGTTCGCCGAGATGGTACTGAAGGCCGACAGCCGCCTTGAGGTCGTCGTGCCCGCGGAGAAGTACCGCGATGGCCTGCCGGAGGAACACTACGAGACCTACGACCGCCTCATCCAGCAGGCAGCCGATGTCCACCGCACGGGCCTGGTCGAGTCGGACTCACAAGCCCACATGACCGGGAGCGAGATACTGGTCGGTCTTGTGGATGAACTGATCGCCGTCTGGGACGGCCAGCCAGCCCGCGGATACGGCGGCACAGCCGACGTTGTCTCCTATGCCGAACGCACCGGCGTCCCCACCCGGGTGATCTGGCCGGAGGGCGCCACACGGGACTGACTCGCACCGCGCGAGAATCCCTCCCCGCACGCGCCGATTAGACGCGCACAGCCAAACCGAGGCAATCGGGGTCAAGCATCTCCCGGGGCCGGACAAGACGAGCAAGTTGCTCGTGGACACCGGTATCGCCCGCGCCCAGCTTGGCGAAGCCACCGCAGCCGAACCCTTGATCGCTGATGCGTTGCGACGGGAACCCGTAGGCAACCAGCGGGGCCGCGCGTTCCACACTTTCTGGCTCGCTACCACGCAGCTACAGCAAGGTTGAGGAGGCATGCCATACCGCCACCACGGCACTGGAAACCGCCACGGTCGTCGGCTCAGAGCGCATCACGGGGCACCTGCGCGAGTTCCACCAGCGCCTGGCCCCGTTCAACAAGGAGCCCACAGCCATCACATTCGAAGCACGGCTGCGGGCGAGTCCGGACGAGGTTGGACGGGGGCGAATGAGACCAGAAGCCGCCCGTAGTTCGCATCAAGGAGGTCAGACTCCCCCTTGCCGGGACCAGACAGCGCCGCAGTCGTATGCGTGGCCAGAGCTCTGACCCTGGCGTACCAGAACAGGCGGTAGACCACGGTCAGCACCGGCCATGAGAAACCCGCGCCCAAGATCGCTTCAGCATCCTTTACACAGGTCAGCACCACGCTCGGCCACAACTGCACCGTGGCTCCAAAGCTCAGGGTGTGCGAGGAAAAACCACTCGCGTGCAGCGCGAACCAAGGGGAACATGCGCTCATGCCCTTTTCCGGACCGCCGCCCACCCCCGTGCAGGTACCCGCCATCATCGCTGACCTGGCCAGGGGGCGCCCCTGCGGCCCGTTTGGCAGAACGAGTTGGGCGGCTTGACCTTCCGGATCGGCGACGGCGACCGACGGCTGTTCGCCAAGTGGGCTCCGGGCTGGACCTGACTGCCGAGGCGGTACGCCTTCAATGGGCCGGCCGTTTCACAGCCGTGCCCCGCGTACGGGAGCACGGAGAAGACCGAGACGGATCCTGGCTCGTTACCCATGGGCTTCCCGGCGAGAGTGCCGTCACTCCGCGGTGGAGGGCGGAGCCCGGTACGGCCGTGCGTGCGCTGGGAGAGGGACTACGGGCCCTGCACGAGCGGCTGCCCGTGGCCGACTGCCCTTTCAGCTGGTCTGTCCAAGACCGCCTGGCACGCGCCCGGGGGCATCCAGGAGCCCGCCGACCTACCCGCGCCCCCGACGACCGACCGCCTCGTGGTATGCCACGGCGACCCCTGCGCACCGAACACGCTGCTGCACGAGGACGGCACCTGGTCCGGTCACGTGGACATGGGGACCCTCGGTATCGCCGACCGCTGGGCCGACCTGGCCGTGGCCACGTGGAGCACCGAGTGGAACTACGGCCCCGGTTGGGAGGGCGCTCTCCTGGACGCCTACGGAATCGCACCCCCGACCCGTACCGCACCGACTTCTACCGCCGTCTGTGGTCGGCGACTTGAGTACCCGCCGACCCCGGTAATCCCGGGCTTGTCAGGCGTGGTTCAGCGGTGTTCAAAGCGGTGTGGGTCGGCCTCCAGCGCCTCCCGGTCCCAGCCACCCAGCTCGGCGGTGGCCTCATACGTGCTCTGCAGGAATGCGCTCAGCGCCCGATCCGGATCGGCAGCGGCGGCAACCGCCTCATAGGGCAGCACGAACTCCCCGCTCGCCCGCTGGTATGACGCCTCCGCGGGGCGGACCGGTTGGTCGGCGAAGCCGGCTGGTTCGGGATAGGCGTAGGCGTAGAAGCCGCCCTCCTCACCACCGCCGGGCCAGAACCCGCAGCTGGCCAGCTCGACGGAGTAGGCCTCCCTCGTCACCCAGTCTGGCAAGTTGGGGGCGCCACCGGGGGGATGCGAGGGCGCGGGGCGGCCCGAGAAGCGGGTGCAGGCCAGGTCCATCGCCCCCCAGAAGAAGTGCACGGGGCTGACCTTTCCGACGAAATGGGACCGGAACTCCCCGAACGCCTGGTCCGCCCGCAGCAGCTGGCCCCAGAACAGCCGCGCGGCGTGCGGGTCGTAGGAGGCGTGCCGGTCGTCCTCCGCGAACGGGATGGCCGGGTCCACCTCGTTCGGTCTGGGATCTATGCGGGTCTGGATGCCCAGCTCTCCCAGCGCACCCATGGTCTCGGCGTAGAACTGGGACACAGGTTTGGGCTCCAGCGCCAGCTCGCGCCGGCTTCCGTCGCTGACACGCATGTACAGCCGGTGGTCGACGAAGTCGAACTCGATATCGAACGCTCCGGTCCGATACGGGATCGAGGACGTCGTCAACCCTCTCGGGGTGACGTACAAGGTGACCTGCCACCACTCGTTGACCATGGGCGCGTGGGCCAGCCGGATCTTGCCGACGATCTGGGTCCACATGTGCAGTGTGTCCCGGGTCTCGGCCCAGTCCGCCACCCGGAGCCGTGGCCAGATCCCGATCTGCTGCGTCTTCTGCTCGGCCATGGTGCCTCCCGCGGGCCTCGCCGCTCCGGCAACCGCCAGTCGATGGCTTTCGGTGGCTCCAGTGGCTTTTAGTCGCTTTCGACCCCTTTGAATACCCCTATGCCGCCACGGAAAACCCCGGATCACCGAGGACCGAGCACTTGCGATCGCCTCGGTCACCGGTCACGCCCTCCAGTGGCACGGCCCCGCGTCCGGCACGTGAACGTGGTCAGCCCCAAGTCGTACGGAGCCAGGTCACGGCCTCGGCTGGTGTCTCGGCCACGGGGACGTTCTCCGGGGCCGGTGGGCGGCGGATCACGATGACCGGGACGCCGGCCTCGCGGGCCGCCGTGAGCTTGGGGGCGGTGGCCTGGCCGCCGCTGTCCTTGGTGACCAGGACGTCGATGCGGTGGCGGGCGAGCAGCTCCGCCTCGCCCTCCAGAGTGAACGGGCCGCGGTCCAGGATCACCTCCATACGCGGTGGGACCGGCGGCTCGGGGGCGTCCACCGAGCGGACCAGGAACCACGGCTCGGTGAGATGGGCGAAGGCGGCGAGCCCCATCCGCCCCGTGGTGAGGAAGACCCGCTCCCCCAGGGCGGGCAGCAGCCGCGCGGCCTCGGCCAGCGACCCCGCCGAGTGCCAGCGGTCCCCAGGACCGGCCACCCAGCCGGGGCGGCGCAGGGCGAGCAGGGGAACATAGGTGGACGCGGCCGCCTCGGCCGCGTGGAGACTGATCGTGCCGGCGAAAGGATGGGTGGCGTCGATGAGCGCGTCCACCTGGTGCTCACCAAGCCAGCGGGCCATGCCCTCGGCGCCCCCGAACCCGCCGATCCGTACCTGCCCGGCGGGCAGCCGGGGCTCGGCGACACGGCCCGCGAGGGAGCTGGTGACGCGCAGGGCGGGGTCGCCGTCCAGCTCGGCGGCGAGGCGGCGCGCCTCGGTGGTGCCGCCGAGGATGAGCACATGGCGCGCCGGAGCGCTGTTCATCGAGTGCCTTTCGTCGTACGTGCGCCCGTCATCGTATGCGCGTGCGCGGCGGGTGGCCCGTGGCTGAGGCGGAGGCGCAGGCGGCGCAGGCGGAGGCGGAGGCGGAGGCGCAGGCGGCGGAGGCGCAGGCGGAGGCGGAGGCGGCAGCCAAGGCGCAGGCGCAGACGGCAGCCAAGGCGCAGGCGCAGACGGCAGCCAAGGCGCAGGCGCAGACGCAGGCGGCGGCCAAGGCGACCGGGGGGCGCGGGGCGCAGCTGGAGCGGACGGGGCTGCGGCACGGCTGGACGACGGGGGCGTGCGCGACCGCCGCCGCCACGGCCGCCTACACCGCGCTGCTGAGTGGGGAGTTCCCGGACCCGGTCACCATCGAGCTGCCCAAGGGGCAGCGGCCGGCCTTCGCGCTCGCGGCCGAGGAGAAGGGCGCGGACCGGGCCATGGCCGCGGTCGTCAAGGACGCGGGGGACGATCCCGACGTCACCCACGGCGCGCTGGTCCGGGCCACGGTACGGGCCCTGCCGCCCGGCAGCGGGGTGGTCTTCCGGGCCGGCCCCGGAGTCGGCACCGTGACCCGCCCCGGTCTGCCGCTCGCGGTGGGCGAACCGGCCATCAACCCGGTGCCGCGCCAGATGATGTGCGACCACATCGCCTCGGTCACCGCCCTCCACGGCGGGACCGGCGACGTCGAGATAGAGATCTCGGTGGACCACGGCGAGGAGATCGCCCGCAGCACATGGAATCCGCGGCTCGGCATCCTCGGCGGGCTGTCGATCCTGGGGACGACGGGGATCGTGGTGCCGTACTCCTGCTCGGCCTGGATCGACAGCATCCGGCGCGGGGTGGACGTCGCACGGGCGGCGGGGCGTACGCATGTGGCCGGGTGTACGGGCTCGACGTCCGAGAAGGTCGCCGTGGCCGTGCACGGGCTGCCGGAGGACGCGCTGCTGGACATGGGCGACTTCGCGGGGGCGGTGCTCAAGTATCTGCGCCGGCACCCGGTGGACCGGCTGACGGTGGCCGGGGGCTTCGCGAAGCTCTCCAAACTGGCGGCGGGCCATCTGGATCTGCACTCCTCGCGCTCCCAGGTGGACAAGGGGTTCCTGGCGGAGCTGGCCCGCCGAGGCGGGGCGGACGAGGAGCTGACGGAGGCCGTCGCGGCGGCCAACACCGGTCTGGAGACCGTGCAGTTGTGCGCGGCCCGCGGGGTGCCGCTGGGCGACTTGGTCGCCGCCGCGGCACGCGACACGGCGCTCGGGGTGCTGCGCGGGGCGCCGGTCGCGGTGGACGTCATCTGCATCGACCGCGCGGGCACGATCGTGGGGCGGGCCGCGCCGGTGGGCCCGCGGGCGGGCTGACGACCGATGGGGGGCGGGCCGGGCGCCGTTGGACGGGCCGGACGTCGCGTACGCGCGGCGACCGCTCATCCGGTGCCGCGGGCGTCTCCGTCCGGGGATCCGCCGGTGGCGGACCGGTACCTGGCCCGCTCCGCCGTCTCGTGGCGGAACATGGCGAGGATCGCACACACCGCCGCCGCGGCCAGGGACGCGTAGATGCTCGGATTGACCCAGGACGGTACGGCGTCGTAGGCCCCGTCCGTCCACCGGCACACGGCCCGTACCGGGAACAACGTGACGTCACGGGACAACAGCGAGGCGCCGCCGGGCTGCCGCCGTTCCGTCGCGCACTGGGTGTGATCGTCGTTGTCCCAGGTCAAGCTCGCGAACGCGCCGAGGAGGTAGCTCACGGAAGCGGCCGTCAGGAACACCAGCGCCCCGTCACCCCACAGCCGCGCGCTGTCGGTCCACACCGAGCCCTTCATGGATCGGGTGCTGATCGACGCGCACAGGCACGTGCCCAGCGTGAGAACGGCACCCAACGCCACGAACACCAGCCACCCCGGCACAACCGCCCCCCATCGCCTTGCCCCACCGCGCTCCCCGCGTTTTTGGACGGTCGTCCGGCCTGAGCCTGACGCTGAGGCTCGGGCCAAAGGCTAACAGCGCGTCACCGTGCGGTGTCGGCGCCGCCGGAGGGGGCGTCGCACGGCTCGTGCGGGCGCTCGCGGTCCGGGGAGTAGAGGTGGCTGTCGCGGAACTGTTCCGCGCCCAGGGTGCGGCCGACCATGATGACCGCCGTCCGGACGATGCCCGCCGCCTTCACCTGAGCCGCGATGTCGTCCAGCGTGCCGCGCAGGACGAGTTCGTCCGGGCGGCTGGCCATGGCGACCACCGCCGCCGGGCAGTCGGGGCCGTAGTGCGGGAGGAGTTCGGCGACCACGCGGTCCACGTAGCGGGCGGCCAGATGCAGGACGAGCAGGGCGCCGCTGCGGCCGAGGGTGGCGAGGTCCTCCCCGTCCGGCATGGGGGTGGCCTGCTGGGCGATGCGGGTGAGGATGACGGTCTGGCCGACGGTCGGCACGGTCAGCTCCCGCTTCAGCGCGGCGGCCGCGGCGGCGAAGGCCGGTACGCCCGGGACGACGTCGTACGGAACCCCGGCCGCGTCGAGGCGGCGCATCTGCTCGGCGACGGCGCTGAAGACCGACGGGTCGCCGGAGTGGAGGCGGGCCACGTCGTGGCCCGCCTCGTGGGCGGCGACCAGCTCGGCGGTGATCCGGTCGAGGTCGAGCCGCGCGGTGTCGACGAGGCGGGCGTCCGGCGGGCATTCGTCGAGCAGTTCGCGCGGCACCAGGCTGCCCGCGTACAGACACACCCGGCAGCGCGCGAGCGTACGGGCGCCGCGCACCGTGATCAGGTCGGCGGCGCCGGGGCCCGCGCCGATGAAGTACACCGTCATCGCGTCTCTCCTTGAGCGGGTGAAGCGGGTTCAGCGGGTCCTGCGGGCTTGGTGGGCCTTGCCGGTTCGGCGGAATCGGCCGGTTTGACCACGGACCACTGGGTGACCGGCATCGCCTGCCGCCAGCCGGTGAAGCCGCCCACGGGGGTGGCGTGCGCCACGGCTATGCGCACCAGTTCGCCGCCGTGGCGGCGGTACCGGTCGGCGAGCAGCGCCTCGGACTCCAGTGTCACGGTGTTGGCGACGAGCCGGCCGCCCGGTGGCAGCGCCGCCCAGCACGACTCCAGCAGTCCGGGCACGGTCGCGCCGCCGCCGATGAAGATCGCATCGGGGGTGGGCAGGCCGGTCAGGGCCTCGGGCGCGGCGCCCGTGACGATGCGCAGGCCCGGCACGCCGAGCGCGGCGGCGTTCGTGGCGACGCGTTCGGCGCGTACGGGGTCGCGTTCGACGCAGACCGCCCGGCAGGTGCGATGTGCGCGCATCCACTCGACGGCGATGGAGCCGGAGCCGCCCCCGACGTCCCACAGCAGCTCGCCGGGCGCGGGGGCGAGCGCGGCGAGGGTGGCGGCCCGTACGTGACGCTTCGTCAGCTGTCCGTCGTGTTCGTACGCCTCGTCCGGGAGCCCCGGCACGACCGGCAGGCGCACGGCACCGCCCGCGGGGGCGCAGTCCACGGCGATGACGTTGAGGGGGTCGCCGGGCGCGTGGGGCCACGCGTCGGCCGTGCCCTCCACACAGCGTTCGCGCTCACCCCCCAGCTGTTCCAGCACCCGCATCCGGCTGGGGCCGAAACCGCGCTCCCGCAGCAGGCCGGCGACCTCGGCCGGGGCGTCGGCGTCCGCGCTGAGCACCAGCAGCCGGTGACCCGCGTACAGGGAGCGGTTCAGGGTGGCGAGGGGACGGCCGACGAGGCTGATCACCTCGGTCTCCTCCAGCGGCCAGCCGAGCCGTGCACAGGCGTAGGAGACGGACGACGGATGCGGCAGCACCCGCAGCCGCTCGGCGCCCAGCACCTCCGCCAGGGTGCGGCCGATGCCGAAGAACATGGGGTCGCCGCTGGCCAGAACGCCCACGCGCCGCCCGGCGTGCGCGGCGAACAGCCCGGGGACCGCGGGGCGCAGCGGCGACGGCCACGGCACCCGCTCGGCGGGGCAGTCAGCCGGCAGCAGATCGAGCTGCCGGGGTCCGCCGATCACGACCTCGGCCGTACGCAGCGCCTCCCGGCCGGCGGCGGCGAGCCCGTCCCATCCGTCGGCGCCGATGCCGATGACAGTCACTGCGGGAGGTGGCGGGCTCACGGGGGTTACCTCGTCGGTCGGGGGAACGTCGGGGAGGGTCAGCCAATGGCTCACCAGGCGGCTGGGACAGCCCATCCGAAACTCTACTGACCTGCTACGACGCCCCGTCACCCGGGACCGTGGACTCCAGCTCGGCCAGCGCCATCAGCTGTTCCGCCGTCATGCCCTCGGGTATCGGGACCGGCGCGGGGGTGCGCAGCGGGGGCTGCCAGCCGCCGTCCTCGGGGACCCAGCGCCGTATGATCCGGGCCGGCGCTCCGGCGACAACCGAGTGGTCGGGCACCTCACCCCGTACGACCGCGCCCGCGGCGACCACCACATTGCGGCCGAGTCGCGCGCCCGGCAGGATCACCGCCCCGGCGCCCAGCCAGCTGCCGGCGCCGATCGCGACGGGGGCGGAGCGCGGCCACTGTCTGCCGATGGGCTGGTCGGGATCGTCGTAGGAGTGGTTGTCGCTGGTCACATAGGTGTAGGGACCGCAGAAGACATCGTCGCCGAGCTCCACGGAGCGCGAGGCGATCACATGGCTGCCCCGGCCCAGGACGACGCCGTTGCCCAGGCGCAGGATGGGGTCGGGGCCGAGGTCGAGGCCGGGCATCATGCCGGCGGTGAGGGTCACCTGCTCACCGATGACGCAGTGGTCGCCGAGCTGGATCCACGGCTCGCCGAAGATGGTGCCCTGGGGAAACGCCAGCCGGGTGCCGACGCCCAGGTGGCCGAAGCGATACGGGCCGGGGCGGTCCCGCGTCACCGCGCCGGCGCGGCGGACGGCGTCCCATCCGCGGTGGACGAGACGTGACGCGGTACGGCGGCGCCAAGCCGCCCAGGATGAGAACAGGTTCTCGTTCATCGGCACCCGCTCACCGTATCGAGCGCAGGCCGTAGGGATCAGGCCGGACCGCTGTGACCTGCGCCGCGTTCCGGCCAGGGGGGACGGCTCAGCGCGCAGTCGCCGCACAGTCCGCCGCCGGGCACGCGGTAGTAGAGGCAGCAGGTGCGGCGCCGGAAGGCGAGCGGCAAGGGGGTCAGGGTGCCGCTGTCGCGCAGCGGCGGGGTCTCCAGCAGGGCGCGCACCAGCGCGATGGCCCGGTCCGCCGCCTCCTCTCGGCCCTGTGCGCGGCACCAGTCGTGCAGCACGCGCAGCGAACCGGCCAGCGCCGAGGCCGCGTTGCCCCACAGCAGCCGCCCGGAGACCCGGTAGGCCCGCACGGTGGCCGTGTGCAGCGGTGAGAGATGGACGTACGCCGTGTGGGCGAGCTGACCGGCCACCCCCGCCAGATCACCGTGCACCCGGGGCGGGCCGGGCCACCACAGGTCGTCGGGGGCCGTGCGCGCCGGGTTCCACCACAGCTGGTCGGGGCGGAGGTCGAGCACCCGGCCGGTGAGCGCCGCCGGGCCGAGGGCGAGTGACCACAGCCGGGCGGCGAGGCCCTGGAAGGTGAGGGAGGCCGCGACCCTGGGCTCATCGGTGCGCAGGCTCGCGGCCACCGCGTCGACGCGGGCGCGCAGCAGCGGCGCGGCGACGCCCTCGGGCGTCACCCGGTACGCCTCGCCGATCCGGGCGTAGCCCTCCTCGCCCGGATCGCCGGTGCCGGTGCGCAGGGCGAAGAACGGCCCCACCTCGCCCGCCGCCGGCGGCTTGTCATCCATCGGTGCCGGCGTCGGTGGCGGCCGGCGCCTGGAACGCCGTCAGCAGCCGGTCCGCCGCCAGGGTCGCCGTCAGCGTGCCGTCGCGGACCTGCTGTTCGAGGTCGGGGCCGAGCCGCCGTACCTCGGGGTGGGCGTGCAGCCGCGCGAGCAGCTGGTCGCGCACCATCGACCAGGTCCAGTCGACCTGCTGGTCGCGCCGCTTGGCGTCCAGCGCGCCGGTGGCCTCCAGTACCCGGCGGTGTTGTTCCAGCCGCTCCCACACCACGTCCAGGCCGGTGTTCTCGCGGGCGCTGCAGGTGAGCACCGGCGGGTTCCAGGGCGCGTCGGGTGGCTGCAGCAGCCGCAGGGCGCCCGCCAGTTCGCGGGCGGCGGACTTGGCGTCCCGCTCATGGGGGCCGTCGGCCTTGTTGATGGTGACGACGTCGGCCAGCTCCAGGACGCCCTTCTTGATGCCCTGCAGCTGGTCCCCGGTGCGGGCCAGGGAGAGCAGCAGAAACGAGTCGACCATGTTGGCCACCGCGGTCTCGGACTGCCCCACGCCGACCGTCTCCACGAGCAGCACGTCATAGCCCGCGGCCTCCATGACGACCATGGACTCACGCGTGGCGCGCGCGACCCCGCCGAGCGTCCCCGCGCTCGGCGAGGGCCGTACGAAGGCGTTTGGGTCGACCGACAGCCGCTCCATCCGGGTCTTGTCGCCCAGGATGGAGCCGCCGGTCCGGCTGGAGGACGGGTCGACGGCGAGCACCGCGACCCGGTGGCCGAGCCCGGTGAGCATCGAGCCCAGGGCGTCGATGAAGGTGGACTTGCCCACCCCGGGCACCCCGCTGATGCCGACCCGCCGCGCGCCGCCGGTGTGCGGCAGCAGCTCGATCAGCAGCCGCTGGGCGAGCTCGCGGTGGTCGGGGCGGGTGGACTCGACGAGGGTGATCGCGCGGGCGATGTACGCACGCCTGCGGTCGAGCACGCCCTTGGCGTACTCCTCGATGTCGATCGTCCGCGGCATGGGCTTAGGGGGTGTCTCGCGGATCATGCCGGGCTCGCGGCGTCTGGCACGCACATCCGCCGCGTTGTCGTCGTCGCGCGCAGCGCCGCTGCGCTCTCCTCCGCCTTGCGGCTGCACGCACCAGACGCCGCTCCCTGATCCGGCCTGATCCACAAGACCCCCCTACAGCTCGTGGCCGAGGTCGGCTGCCAGCTTGTTCACCAGGTCGTGGGCGGCGTCGGGGATGACCGTGCCCGGCAGGAAGACGGCGGCGGCGCCGGCCTCGTGCAGGGTCTGGACGTCCTGCGGCGGGATGACCCCGCCGACCACGATGGTGATGTCCTCGCGCCCCGCCTCGGCCAGCTGCTCGCGCAGCGCGGGCACCAGGGTGAGGTGGCCGGCCGCGAGCGAGGAGACGCCGACGATGTGCACATCGGCCTCGACCGCCTGCCGCGCGACCTCCTCCGGGGTCTGGAAGAGCGGGCCGACGTCGACGTCGAAACCCAGGTCGGCGAAGGCGGTGGCGATCACCTTCTGGCCGCGGTCGTGCCCGTCCTGGCCCATCTTGGCAACCAGGATACGGGGGCGGCGGCCCTCCGCCTCCTCGAACTTCCCGACCAGGGTCCGGGTGCGGTCCACGCCGGACGACGGTCCGGCCTCGTCTCGGTACACACCGGAGATCGTACGGATCTGGCCGGAGTGGCGCCCGTAGACCTTCTCCAGTGCGTCGGAGATCTCACCGACGGTGGCCTTGGCGCGGGCGGCGTCGACGGCGAGCGCCAGCAGATTGCCCTCCAGACCGGCGCCGGGGCCGGACTCGGCGGCCCGGGTCAGGGCGCGCAGCGCGTCCTGACAGACGGCCTCGTCACGCTCGGCGCGCAGCCTGCGCAGCTTCTCGATCTGCTGGGCGCGCACCGCGGAGTTGTCGACCTTGAGGACTTCGATCTGCTCGTCGCTGCCGCTTTCAGGGCGGTACTTGTTGACGCCGATCACCGGCTGGCGGCCGGAGTCGATCCGGGCCTGGGTGCGGGCCGCGGCCTCCTCGACGCGCAGCTTGGGGATGCCCGCGTCGATGGCCTTGGCCATGCCGCCGGCCGCCTCGACCTCCTCGATGTGCTGCCAGGCCCGGCGCGCGAGGTCGTAGGTGAGCTTCTCGACGTACGCGCTGCCGCCCCACGGGTCGATCACCCGCGTGGTGCCCGACTCCTGCTGGAGCAGGATCTGGGTGTTACGGGCGATGCGCGCCGAGAAGTCGGTGGGCAGCGCGAGCGCCTCGTCCAGGGCGTTGGTGTGCAGCGACTGGGTGTGGCCCTGGGTGGCGGCCATGGCCTCGACACAGGTGCGCGCCACGTTGTTGAAGACGTCCTGGGCGGTCAGCGACCAGCCGGAGGTCTGCGAATGGGTGCGCAAGCTGAGCGACTTGGGGTTCTTCGGGTCGAACTGCTTGACCAGCTTGGCCCACAGCAGCCGCGCCGCCCGCAGCTTGGCGATCTCCATGAAGAAGTTCATGCCGATCGCCCAGAAGAAGGAGAGCCGGGGCGCGAACGCGTCCACGTCCATCCCGGCGTCCAGGCCGGCCCGCAGATACTCCACCCCGTCGGCGAGGGTGTAGGCCAGCTCCAGGTCGGCCGTGGCACCGGCTTCCTGGATGTGGTAGCCGGAGATGGAGATGGAGTTGTAGCGCGGCATCCGCTGCGAGGTGAAGGCGAAGATGTCGGAGATGATCCGCATCGACGGCTGCGGCGGATAGATGTAGGTGTTGCGGACCATGAACTCCTTGAGGATGTCGTTCTGGATGGTCCCGGCCAGCTTCTCGGGCGCCACGCCCTGTTCCTCGGCGGCGACGATGTACAGCGCGAGCACGGGCAGGACCGCGCCGTTCATCGTCATCGACACGCTCATCCGGTCCAGCGGGATGCCGTCGAAGAGCTGCCGCATGTCGTAGATGGAGTCGATGGCCACGCCCGCCATGCCGACGTCGCCGGTGACCCTGGGGTGGTCGCTGTCGTAGCCGCGGTGGGTGGGCAGGTCGAAGGCGACCGACAGGCCCTTCTGACCGGCCGCCAGATTGCGGCGGTAGAAGGCGTTGGACTCCTCGGCGGTGGAGAAGCCCGCGTACTGCCGGATGGTCCACGGCTGGTTGACGTACATCGTCGGGTACGGGCCGCGCAGATACGGCGCCGCGCCGGGGTAGGTGCTCAGGAAGTCGAGCCCCCGCAGGTCCTCGGCGGTGTAGAGCGGCTTGACCCCGATGCCCTCGGGAGTGTCCCACACCAGGTCCTCGACGCTCTTGCCGACGCTGTTCTGCAGCGCGGCGGCCCAGGTGTCGACGCCGGGCACCGGCCCGTCGCACGGTCCGTCCAGGTCGACCGTCGAGAAGTCCGGGATCTTGCCGGGTTCCACCGCACCGCCCGCCATCACGCCACTCCCATGATGTCCAGGGCCGAGGAGAGGACCTCGACCGCGTCGCAGCCCGCGAAGACGAATCCGTCGACTCCGGCCCGCTCGTACTCATCCTGTCGTTCGCCCGGCCGTCCGGCCAGATAGACCCGTACCGCCCCGGCGGTCTTCAGCCGCTCGGCGACGGCCGCGGCCTCCTCCGCGTAGAGCTTGTCGCTGGAGCACAGGCACGCCACCCGGGCGCCGCTCGCGGTGAACGCGTCGGCGACGGTCTCGGCGGTCACGGTGACGGTCTCCCCAGTCGCGGTGACCGCCTCGATGCCGCCCGCCTGGAAGAGGTTGGCGGCGAAGGCGGCGCGGGCGGTGTGCGCGGCGGCGGGGCCCAGCGCGGCCAGGAAGACCCGGGGCCGGGTGCCCTGGGCCGCCTGGTGCGCGTCGGCGCGGGTCCGCAGAGCCTCGTACGCCTCGTCGCGCCGCACCCGCGGCAGCCCGCCCCCGGGCCGCTCGGGCGCGGGCTCGCGCTCGACGGGCTGCTCGGCGAGGTTCGGGTACTCGCTGACGCCGGTGATCGGCTCCTTGCGGCGGGCGATGTCGCGCGAGCGGCGCGCCCAGCTCTCGGCCAGCCGGTCGCCCACCAGCCCGGAGGCGAGGGCCGCGGCCAGGCCCCCGGCGCGCTCGATCTCCTGGAACCAGGCCCACGCGGCACGGGCGACGTCATCGGTGAGCCGCTCGACGTACCAGGAGCCGCCGGCCGGGTCGATCACCCGGGACAGCTGGGACTCCTCCAGCAGGATCGTGGAGGTGTTGCGGGCGATGCGCCGGGCGAAGTCGTCAGGGAGACCGATCGCGCTGTCGAAGGGCAGAACGGTGACCACGTCGGCGCCGCCGACGCCCGCGGCCAGGCTCGCGACGGTGGTGCGGAGCATGTTCACCCACGGGTCGCGCCGGGTCATCATCACCGGGGACGTCACCGCGTGCTGGCGCTGGGCGCCCGCTCCCGGTGGCGCGCCGCACGCCTGCGCCACGCGCGCCCAAAGGCGGCGGGCGGCGCGCAGCTTGGCGATGGTCAGGAACTGGTCGGCGGTGGCCGCGTAGCGGAACTCCAGCTGGGCGCAGGCCGCTTCGACGTCCAGCCCGGCCTCGGTCAGGGTGCGCAGATAGGCCACGCCGGCGGCGAGCGAGCAGCCGAGCTCCTGGGCCGCGCTGCCACCGGCCTCGTGGTACGGCAGCGCGTCCACGACCAGGGCCCGCACCCCGGGGTGGTCGCGGTGGCAGGTCACCGCCAGCTCGGCGGCGGTGGCCAGACGGTCGGCGAGCTCCGCGTCCCGGCCGGTGCGGGCCACCAGGCCCAGCGGGTCCGCGCCGAGGTTGCCGAGCGCCGCGTGCGGCGGCACCTGACGCTCCTCGTACAGCCGCAGCAGGGCGTGGGCGGCGGCCTCGAAGTCGGCGCCCGCGTCGAGGACGACGGGGGCGAGGTCGAGATAGACCCCCTGGAGCGCCTCGGCGAGGGCGTCCACGGGCACTCCGTCCGCACCGACCGCCAGCCACACCGAGGCGACGCCGTTCTCCAGGTCGGCGAGGACGGCGCGGTTGGTGCGGGCGGGGTCGGACTGGGCGTGGCGCTGCCGTACGTCCCAGCCGGAGACGGCCGATCCCTCGGCCCGGCCGCCACGGACGAACGGGGCGAAACCGGGGAGTCCGGGGGCCTGGGGGGCGTCCTCGGCGGTGTAAAGGGGGCGAACGGAGATTCCGTCCTCGAGTGCGGTCGCGAGCGCCTCTTCGGCCCGTACGCCCACGGCGTCCGATGCGCCGGTTTTGCGCAGCACGCCTTCGACGAGGTGGCGCCACTCGTCTCGCGACACTTCCGGGAATTCGTCGGCTAGGGAAAGCCCGTCGGGCAGGACCGTCATGAGGCGGAGATTAGTGCGATCTTCTTGAGTCGCAGCAGACGAATCGGCTGTGAGCTTGCTCTCGCCGCCGAACCCCTAGGACGCCAGGCCAGCCCCCCGCACCCGCCTGGTTACCGGCCAGTAGGCCCCTGGTGGCCGCCGAGAGGGGGCGCAGTGGCGTTGGCCACTGTGGGCCATGTGGCGGCACACACACAGCGGCCCGCCCGGTGCGACGGGGGATGCACACCGGGCGGGCTCGAGGACCTTTTTACCGCATCGCCCCGGGGTTATGCATCAAAAACTTGTTCGCTTGTCCGATCACCATGCGACGGGGAGCGAGATCAGGCCACGCGCACGGATCGAGGGCCGCCAACGCACCTCCTCCCGCGGAATGTCCAGCCGCAGCCCCGGGAAGCGGCCCAGCAGCGCGGTCAGTGCCGTCTCCGTCTCCAGTCGGGCCAGCGGGGCGCCGAGGCAGTAATGGATGCCGTGACCGAGCGCAAGGTGACCCGATCGGACACGATGGACATTGACGTGATCCGGGTCCGGGAAGTGCGCCGGATCGCGGTGTGCGGAGGCATTCGAGAGCAGAACGGTCTCCCCGGCGGGGATGGTCACCCCGCCGATCTCGATGTCCTCCAGGGGGAAGCGGCGGATCGCGAGCGGCGCCGGGCTCTCGTAGCGGGCCAGCTCGTCGAAGGCGGCCGGGAGCCCGCTGGGGTCCTCACGCAGCTCCCGGAGCAGTTCGGGGTGGTCGAGCAGGACGAGAACGGAGTTGGCGATGAGATGGACGGTGTTCTCGTAGCCCGCGAGGAGGATGAGGAAGGCCAGCGAGGTCAGCTCGTCCTCGGTGAGCCGGTCGTCGCCACCCTCCGCCTCGTCGTCCCGGACCCTGATCAGGTCCGAGAGCAGATCGTCACCGGGCTCCGCGCGCTTGCTCTCGACAAGACCCGTGTAGAAGTGCAGCATGCCGCCGACCGCTTCCCTGGCCACCTGTGGCCGCGCCGGGTCGGGGGTGATCAGGGCGTCGCTCCAGGCGCGGAAGTCGCGCCGGTCGCGCTGCGGGACGCCGAGCAGATCGCAGATGACGATGATGGGCAGTTGTCCGGCGTAGGTGACCAGGAGATCCGCGCGGCCGTCCGGCTCGATGGCGTCGAGCAGTTCGTCGGCGACGCGCCTGACCGGTTCGCGCATCTTCTCGACCCGGCCGGGGGTGAACGCCTTGACCACCAGCCGCCGCACCCGGGTGTGGTCCGGGGGGTCCATGTTGAGCAGATTGGTGTCCAGGGCGGGTGGCAGGGAGAAGCCGCTGTAGTTGCCGGGAGCGGCGTTCCGCTTGTCCAGGGAGAGGCGTGGGTCGGCCAACGCCTGCCGCACATCCTCGTAGCGGGTGACCAGCCAGGCGGGCCGTCCGTCGGTGCCGGTGATCCGGTGGACCGGACCGGCCTCCCGGAGCGCGGCCAGGGTCCGGTACGGGTCCTCGATCAGCGGGGCGGTGTCGAGGAGGCCGAGGCCCGGACGGTCCGTTCCGGCAAGGTTCGCGGAGTTCTGCATGGATCGTGACTCTAGGCCGTCGGAGGATGGCCGGGAGGCGGCGCCGGGGCTGAATCTCCCCGGCGCCGCCTGCGCCACGGGTGGCCCCGACCCCCGTCCAGGGCCACCTCGTCTTGAAATCCCCCCGCACTCCGGCACCGAGTGGTGCTCCCCTCCCCCGACTCCGCCTCACGTCGGTCTGCTTGGGTCTTGGTCCGCTTGCTCTGCTTGACTCAGCAAACCGCGTCCGAGCGCCGCTGCTTCCCCTACGGCAGCAAGTTGCCAATCGCCGCGGCGCGGGGCGCGGCCCTTGACACAACGATCTCGGGGACGCGGTCGGCCGACGGGATGGCAGCCACGAAGAAGTGCGCGCCCGGCCCGCCGTGTTGTCGAAAATGGCCGAATAGTGGCGGGAGTCGGCGAGGGCGCGCCCGGCGTCCGGTGCCCGTCGTCTCCGTGCAGAACCGGGCGCCGGCCGCTTGGCGCCGCCTGGAACCGGCCCGGCGTCAGGGCGCCTTGGGCGCGGAGAAGCCGACGTCCCGTACCAGCGCGCGGAGCGCCCGTCGAAGCCGGACGAGCCGCCGCGCGCCGCACGGGGTGTCCGGGGCCGGCGAGCGGCCGGGCGGCAACGCCGCCCGGCCGCCGCGCGCAGGGCCTGGCGGCAATCGCGGGGCAGGCAGACCGTACAGTTGCCCGGTCCGTCGGCCATGTTGCGGAGCACTCCGGGCAGCTTCACCCGGCGGCCTGTTCCCGCACCCGCCAGGGGTGCGGATCGACCACCGGGCGAACGGACAGCGGGGCGAGCAGCCGGGCGATGGCCCTGATGTCCGCTTGTTGCCAGGAAGCGGCGGATCGCCGGTGCCGGCGGCGGCGAATCCGCCACGCGGATTCGGTGCCGCCGGATTCGCCATGCGGATTCGGTGCCGCCGGATTCGCCATGCGGATTCGGCGCCGCCGGATTCGCCATGCGGATTCGGCGCCGCCGGATTCGGCGCGCCGTCAGTCCACGCTCTGGAGGATATGCGGCTCGGCCAGGTCGTCCTCGTACCCCGCAAGGCGGATCGGCGCGGAGCGTGCCCACACCTCCAGACTGCCTACTTCCGTGGGCTCCGCGCACCGCCCGCCGCTGTCCGCGTGCGCTTCGTCGCTCTGTGTCTGTTCGGGGGTCACCGCACGCTCCTCGTGTCGGCTGAACCGGATCTGTCGTCAGGTTAACCAGCCGTTCACCGCTGCGCGCGTCGATTCTCATGGACTGGACAAGGAATGGACGCGGGGCCCGAATCCACGCATGGTCGTCCGCCAGGTGGCCGTGCCGCGCCACCCGTGGTGGGCTTAAGGGGAGGGGTGGGGCAGACGGCTGCCGAAGGGGTGGGGCCGGGGGCACGGGGGCGTGCGCCGGGACGGCCCGCGCGGGGAAGCGGCGGGCAGCGCGGCCACGGACTTCCGCGCTGTCCGTGGCCGCACTGCTCGCCGCGCTCCTCGGGCTCGCCGCGGTGAGCGGCTGCCGCCAGGACGGCGCGGCGCGGGGCCCGGTACGGTCGCCGTTCACCGGGGAGCGCACACAGCCCGCCCCGGTGCCGGCCGTGAAGATCGACAGGTCCACCATCCGGCCACCGAGCTCTCCCTCACCTGGTCGGGCAGGGAACGGCGGTGGCTGGTGGCCATGGACGGGGCCGCGGCCCGCACCACGGACGGCGGTCGGCTCGGCGCCGCCACGGTCGTCCTGCAGTACACGACGGTCCGCCCGTCGCGCTTCCATGACAGGTTCGGCAGTGTCACCCCCTTCACCGGGACGGTCGGGTCCGGCACCGCGCTCGTCCTGCGCGACGGCAGGGCGTACGAGGCGCGCTGGTCACGTCCGGGCCGCAGCGGGGGCACCACGTTCACCACCCCGGACGGTGACCGGCCGGCGTTCGCCCGCGGTCCGGTCCGGGTGGTCCACGCGGCCCGCTGATCCGCGGCCCACGGCCTGGACCACCGGCCCGAGTTCGGCTCCCTCTTCGGACTCGGTCGAGCCGAACGGGCCGGCGCCGCGCCAGGGGTTCCCCCGGGGGGAATTGATCACATCGAGGTTTGAATGAAGCGTGCCCCCGCCCGTTCCGGGATACCCATCAGCCATGAGACGCATCAGTGACATCGACCGCCGGCTGTTCGCACGGGTCGCGGCCAGCCGGATCCGCGGCGCTCACCCCCTGCTGCCGCGGCTCAGCCAGGCCGCCAACCACGGCCGGCTGTGGTTCGGCACAGCCGGTGTGCTCGCGGCGGTCGGCGGGCGCACCGCGCGGCGGGCCGCGCTGCGGGGCGTCGGCTCGCTGGCCGCCGCCTCGATCGCCTCGAACATCGTGGTCAAGTGGACCGTTGACCGCAAGCGTCCCGTGCTCGACGGCGTTCCCCTGGTCCGGCGGCTGCGCCGGCAGCCGTGGACCAGCTCCTTCCCCTCCGGGCACGCGGCCTCGGCCGCCGCGTTCGCCACCGGGGTCGCCCTCGAGTCCTCCCGGTACGGCGTCATGGTCGCCCCGCTCGCCGCCGCGGTCGCCGCCTCCCGGGTGTATGTGGGCGTCCACTACCCCAGCGACGTCCTGGCGGGTGTCGCCCTGGGGGTCGGGGCCGCCTCGCTCACCTGCCGCTACTGGCCGCCGCGCCCCGAGGCCCCGGCGCAGGCCCGGCCGCGCGTCTCGGCGCCCGCCCTGCCCAAGGGCGAGGGGCTGGTCGTGCTGGTCAACCGGCGGGCCGGGGCGGGCGTCCCGGCGGGCGGGTTCACGGTCGCCGAGCAGCTGCAGGTGCTGCTGCCGGCCGCCGAGATCCTGGAGTGCGGGCCCGAGGACGACTTCATGACGATGCTCAAGCAGGCCGCCCGCCGCGCCACCGAGCGCGCCGGGGCCCTGGGCATCTGCGGCGGGGACGGCAGCGTCAACGCCGCGGCCACGCTCGCCGCCGAACGCGGGCTGCCGCTGGCCGTGTTCCCCGGCGGCACCCTCGACCACTTCGCGCTGGACCTCGGCGTGCCGGCCTTCGAGGACACGGCGCACGCCGTGACCGAGGGCGACGCCATCGCCGTGGACCTGGCCCGGGCGACCCCGCTCACCGATGACGGCACCCCGGACGGGGATGCCCACTCCTTCGTCAACACCTTCAGCATCGGCCTCTATCCCGAGCTGGTGCGAATCCGCGAGAGCCTGGAGGGCCGACTCGGCAAGTGGCCCGCGGCCGTGGTCGCGCTCACCCGGGTGCTGCGTACCGCGGCCCCCCTTGAACTCGAGGTCAACGGCCACCGGCGGCGTCTGTGGATGCTGTTCGTGGGCAACGGCCGCTACTCCCCCGAGGGGTTCGCGCCCGCCTACCGCCAGCAGCTCGACGACGGGCTACTGGACGTCCGGGCGATCGACGGGGAGGAGCGGCTGGCCCGTACCCGGCTGATCGTCTCCGCGCTCACCGGCACGCTGGGGCGCTCCCGCGTCTATACGACACGGCTGATGCGCGAACTGCGTCTGTCGGGCCTGGACGGGGTGGACCACCGCGCCTACGACGGGGAGGTCGCCGCCACCCCGGAGGACGCGCTGCTGCTCGACAAGCAGCTCGGCGCTCTCACCGTCTACCGCCCGGCCGAACCGCAGAACGAACTGCTGCAGCGGGCCCGCACGGCGGCGGCCAAGGCCCCCCATTGGTGGCGCTCCGTACTACGCAAGTAGTACGCCCAAGTCTGTGCTCAAGGACGACGACGGGAGGGTGTCCGACCGTCAAGGATGAGGGCATGGACGACGACCGATCGGCCCAGGGGGCCGCGACGTGACCTCCCTCGCGCTGTCTGTGCTGCTGGCACTGGTCTCGGCGGTCTGCTACGCCGCCGGAGCCATCCTCCAGGAGCATGTCGCGGCCACGACGCCGCGCCTCACGTCCGCACCCCTGCGGCGCGGGAGTTGGTGGACCGCGGTGACCCTGAACGGGGCGGGTGCGGTCCTTCATGTGCTCGCCCTGGCCTACGGGCCGCTGAGCGTGGTGCAACCCCTAGGGGCTCTGACGATCGTCTTCGCGCTGCCGATGGCGGCGGTGTTCGTCCGCCGCCGGGTCGGCGCGGCCCGCTGGCGGGGCGCGGTGCTGGCCACCGCCGGGCTGGCCGGGCTGCTCTCGCTGACCGGCTCCTCGCAGGCCGAGGCGCTGGCCGACCAGGAGCGGATCATCCTGACCGTGGTCACGGTAGGCACCATCGCCGCGCTGGCCACCTCCGCGCGCTGGCTGCGGCTGCCCGGGGTCCGCAGTGGGCTGCTGGCCGCCGCCGCGGGCACCGCCTTCGGCGTGTCCTCGGTGTTCACCAAGAACGTGGCCGTGGAGTGGACCTGGGACTCCTGGGAGGACGCCCTGCCCAGCCTTGTCATGATCGGGCTGCTGGCCTCGGGCGGGGTGCTGCTGTCCCAGGCGTCCTACCGGGGCGCCGGGCTGGCCTCACCGCTGGCGACGGCGACCGTCGTCAACCCGGTGGTCGCGACGGCCGTGGGCATCGCCGCGCTGGGCGAACACTTCCGGCACGGCGCCCCGGGCGCACTGCTGGCCCTGGTGGCGGCCCTGGTCGCGAGCACCGGGCTGGTCATGCTGACGGTGCAGGGGGCGAAGGCGGAGTCCGGGCAGGTGAACTCCGGCCCGAAGGAGGCGGACCGGGCAGAGCCGGACCCGGCGGACACCGGCCCGGCCGACCCGGTGTCAGGCCGTGCGGACGCCGACGCGGAGGTCGAGCGGGTGGAAGCGGAGGCCGCGCCCCTCACCCGTCGGATTCCCCGCCAGCCCACCGGGGAGGGCGTCGCCACACCCCCCGTTCCCCACTGCGGCGAGGCCGTCCTCCAGCAGCACGCCTAGGCGTTACTCGGTGAGCAGTTCCACCAGCCCCGAGAGGTCCTCATGGCCATGGCCGTCGGCCACGCGCCGGGCCATGAGGCCGCCGATAGGGGTGAGCAGCTCGGGGCTGACGCCCACGTCGCGGGCGGACTCGGTGAAGTTGACGAACGCCGCCGCCTGCATGGCCAGGTTGGAGACCACCCCGGTGGCGTGGTCGCCGCTGTCGATATTGCGCGCGTAGCCGTCCGCGCTGCCGGCCATGGCGGTCAGCCAGCGGCCCATCAGCGGGGCGACATCGACCGCCGGGACACCCTCCGAGCGGACGAGGGCGTACGCGTGCAGGACGCCCGAGAACATCCCGTACATCGCACTGAGCAGGGCGAGGTCGTACAGCGGGGCCCGCCCGTGGTCCTCACCGAGCCAGTGGCTCCCGCCGAAGAGGTCGAACACCGCCCGATGGGTCTCGAAGGCGGTCCGCGAGCCGCTGTACAGCAGGAAGGCGGCGGACGTCCCGATCATCGGCGGCACGGCCATGATGCCGCCGTCGAGGTACGAGGCACCGTGTCCGGCCGCCCACGCGGCCAGTTCGCGGGCCTGCCGCGGGGTGCCGTTGGTGAGGTTGACGACGGCCTTGCCCCTCAGGGTCTCCCCTACGGGCTCCAGCACCTGCCGTACGGAGTCGTAATCCAGCAGGCACACCAATACCAGCGGGCTCGCCGCGATCGCGTCGGCGACCGTGGCCGCGGGCAGCGCGCCCTCGGGGGCGAGGGAATCGGCCTTCGCGGCGGTACGGTTCCACACGGTGGTCCGGTGCCCGGCCCGCAGCAGGGCCCGGGCCAGTGCGGTGCCCATGTCGCCGACGCCGAGAACAGTCACAGGGGTGTCGCTCATGTCAGGTGCTCCAGTTGCTCAATACCGCTGGGTCTTATCGTCTCGGCGCGCCGGTCCCAGGCTCGTCGCCCGGGGGTAGTGTGGGCAAGTACCCACAAAAAAGTGCGTACTTACCGTGAGGTCACTGGGGATGGGGTCATGAGGAAGCGGCCGTATGTATGCGGTCTGGACGCGGCCGTGGAGGTCATCGGCGGCAAATGGAAAGTGCTGATCCTCTGGGCGCTGGCACAACAGCGTTGCCGTTTCGGGGAATTGCGGAGGCTGGTTCCGGGAGTCAGCGAAAAAGTGCTGACGCAGCAGCTGAGGGAGCTGGAGGCGGACGGAATCGTCCACCGGGAGATTTACGACGAGGTCCCGCCGAAGGTGGAATATTCGCTGACCGAGATGGGTGAGGCACTCAATACGGCGCTGCGGCCACTGGGCGCCTGGGGAAAGCAGCGGATGGAGGCCCTGGCGGCCGTCGGCGAGGGGTGAGCGGCGCCGTGCCTCCGGGCGCCGCGCGCCGGGCACGGCCATCCGCCCCGTCATCGCGAGAGCCTCGGACAAGGTCAATTGCCTGCGTCGGCCTATTTCCCAACCCGGCCCATGCGGGGTAGAGGTGTGGGGCACACCCGCTCACAAGGAGGCCCCGTGACTGACAGCGCACCGCGGCAGCATGCGCGCACACCCTGGCGAGCCGTACTCGGCGGCTCGATCGGCAACCTGGTCGAATGGTTCGACTGGTTCGTTTACGCCAGCTTCGCCACCTATTTCGCCGGAGCGTTCTTTCCCAGGGGCAACGACACCGCCCAACTGCTGAACACTGCCGGCATCTTCGCCGTCGGCTTCTTCATGCGCCCCGTCGGCGGCTGGCTGCTGGGCCGGTACGCCGACCGGCGCGGCCGCAAGGCGGCGCTCACCCTCACCGTGACGCTGATGTCGGCCAGCGCGCTGCTCATCGCCATCGCGCCGACCTACGACCAGGTCGGCTACTTCGGCGCGCTCGTCCTGCTGGTGGCCCGGCTGCTGCAGGGCCTGTCGGTCGGTGGCGAGTACGCTGCCAGCGCCACGTATCTCACCGAGGCGTCCCAGCCCGGCCGCCGCGGCTTCGTCTCCAGCTTCCAGTACGTGTCCATGACGATGGGGCAGCTGATCGGCCTCGGACTGCAGATCGTGCTGCAGCACACCATGTCCGACGAGGCCCTGCACTCCTACGGCTGGCGCATTCCGTTCATCGTCGGCAGCGTGGGCGCCGCCGTCATCTTCTGGCTGCGGCGCAATCTGCTGGAGACCGAGGCGTACACCGAGGAGGACGCCCGCCAGGACACCGAGCGCGGCACCATCGGCCAGCTGCTGCGCCACCGCAAGGAAGCGGCCCTGGTCATCGCGCTGACCATGGGCGGCACGGTCGCGTACTACACCTACACGACCTATCTGACCAAGTATCTGTCGAATACGGCCGGGCTGAGCAAGTCCGACGCGTCGCTGGTGAGCTT
Source organism: Streptomyces sp. NPDC005266 (assembly GCF_040607655.1). Lineage (NCBI taxonomy): Bacteria > Bacillati > Actinomycetota > Actinomycetes > Kitasatosporales > Streptomycetaceae > Streptomyces > Streptomyces sp. NPDC005266. Next base: position 383,719 of record NZ_JBEXHC010000002.1, on the reverse strand, counting down.
CTGCGCGCTGTTTCTGTTCATGCTGCTTCAGCCGCTGGCCGGATCGCTGTCGGACCGGATCGGCCGTCGCCCGCTGCTGATCACGTTCGGGATCGGCTCGATGCTCGGCACCGTCCCCATCATGACGGCGCTGTCGCACACGGACACCTTCGGCGGGGCGCTGCTGCTCTCGCTGGCGGCGCTGGTCATCGTCACCGGCTACACCTCCATCAACGCCGTGGTGAAGGCCGAGCTCTTCCCGACCCATGTCCGGGCGCTCGGGGTCGCCCTGCCGTACGCGCTGGCCAACGCCCTGTTCGGTGGCACGGCGGAGTATGTGGCGCTGTGGTTCAAGAAGGCCGGGGCGGAGTCCGGGTTCTACTGGTATGTCTCGGGCTGTGCCGCCGTCTCGCTCATCGTCTATCTGACCATGCGTGAGACCCGGGACGCCGCCCTCACCCGGGCCCGCGCCGCCGACACCCTTCTCTCCGCGGAGCCGCGGAAGACCTCTGCCTGAGTCAGTGGGCGGTGGCGCTCAGCTGGGCCCAGACCACCCGGCCGCCGTTGCTGCCCGGCCGGTCCCCCCAGGCGTCGACCAGGGCGCGGACCAGCGCGAGTCCGCGTCCGCTCTCGTCCTCCAGGCCCGCGTCCCGCAGGGTGGGGCCCGAGCGCCCGCCGCCCTCGTCGGCGACCTCGACATACAGCGAGCGCCGCTCGTGGGCGCGCAGGACGCAGACGATCTGTTCGCTGCGGGTGTGCACGAGGGCGTTGGTGAACAGCTCCGACATCACCAGCTCGACGGCGTCACAGAGGTCCTGGTGGAAGCCCCAGACGGGCAGCCGGGAGCGGACCCGGTGCCGGGCGGCGGCGACCGAGGCGCCCCGGGCGGGCAGGTGGAAGGTCTCCTGGCGAAGGGCCGCGTCAATGCTGTCGGAGCTCACAAGGGGGGTCGGGCCTTGCCGCAATGCCACAGCCATGTGCCTTCCGTCCGTCAATCTGTGGGGCGTGAATGCCGCATGTGCATGCCGCAAGTCCGCGACACGGAAGCCACGTTGGGACCGGTCACATCGTCACTATCCTTGTTGCAAGCACCAGTTGGCAAGACGCGAACTGCAAAATGCAGAATAGCCGGAGCACTCTGTTTCCGCTCACCACGCACATGGCACACTGAGGGCGCCGGCACCGTCCGAGGAGGTACGACGTGGGTGAAGCGCGGTCTGCCCCGACCGTAGGGCAGATGGTCCTCGGCATGCGGTTGCGGGACCTGCGCGAGGAAGCCGGCGTCAGCTACGACCAGGCCGCCAAGGCGCTGCACGTCAACCAGACCACCGTGCGCAGGATGGAGAAGGCCGAGGTCGGCCTGAAGCTTCCGTATGTGGAGAAGCTGCTGCAGACCTACGGGGCCGGGCAGCAGGAGATCGATTCCTTCCTCGCGCTCGCCGAGGAGGCCAACCGGCCCGGCTGGTGGCAGCGGTTCCGCGATGTGCTGCCGGACTGGTTCAGCCTCTATGTGAGCCTGGAGGGCGCGGCCAGCCGCATCCGCGCCTACGAGCCGCACTTCGTCCCCGGCCTGTTGCAGACCGAGAGTTATGCCCGCGCGCTGCTGTCCGTCGGCTTCCCGAACGGCAGCGAACAGGAGCTGGACCGCCGGGTCGCGCTGCGGATGGAGCGTCAGGAGCTGCTCACCCGCCCGGTCGGACCGCATCTGTGGGCCGTCATGGACGAGACGGTGCTCCATCTGGCCATCGGCGGGCCCGAGGTCATGCGCGCCCAGATCGACCGCCTCATCGAGGCCGTTCAGATGCCGAACATCACCCTTCAGGTGGTGCCGTTCGCCGCCGGCCCGCACCCGGGGATGGGCGGTCCCTTCCAGCTCTTCCGGTTCCAGATCCCGGAACTGCCGGACATCGTCTACGCCGAGGGCCTGACCGGCGCCGGCTATCTCGACCAACGCGCCGATGTGGCCGCCTATCTGGAGGCCCTGGACCGTATGGGAACCCAGGCCACGCCGGCGCGGCGCACGGAGAGCTTTCTCCGTGAGATTCGCAAGGAGCTCTGACTGTGGATCAGGTAGAACATGTGTACAACGGGATGCCGGCCAACCACCTGGGGGCGGAAGGCTGGCGCAAGCCCTGGAGCGGACCCAACGGTGGTGCGTGCGTCGAGGTGCTGAAGCTGAAGGACGGGCGGGTCGCCTTCCGTCAGTCGACCGACCCCGACGGGCCTGCCCTGATCTACACCCACCACGAGATCGAAACGTTCATCCAGGGCGCGAAGGCCGGCGCGGCGGACTTCCTGCTCACCCGCCCGGAACCGAATCTGACCACCTCGGCGGCAACCGCACCGGAACGGAGGGCCGCGTGACCGACTACGGCCTCGCCCCTGACAGGATCGACACCACCAAGCCGCACTCGGCGCGGATGTACGACTACTACCTGGGCGGCAAGGACCACTACGAGGTGGACGCACAAACCGCCGCCAAGGTGGTGGAGGTCTACCCGACCGTCAAGCTCAACGCCCGCGTCAACCGGGGCTTCATCCACCGGGCGACGCGCTGGCTGGCGGGTGAGGCCGGGGTCCGGCAGTTCCTCGACATCGGCACCGGCATCCCCACCGAGCCCAACCTCCATCAGGTGGCCCAGGGCGTCGCGCCGGACGCCCGGGTCGTCTACACCGACAACGACCCCATCGTCCTGGTCTACGCCCAGGCCCTGCTGAACGGCACGCCCGAGGGCCGCACCGCCTACGTCCAGGCGGATGTGCGCGAGCCTCAGCGGATCATGAACGCCACCGAGCTGCGTGAGACGCTCGATCTGAGCAAGCCGGTGGCGTTGTCGGTCAACGCCCTCTTCCACTTCATCCCGGAGGAGGCGAAGCCGTACGAGATCGTCCGCGAGCTGATGGCCCCCCTGCCCTCAGGCAGCTATGTGATGCTGACGCACTCCACGCATGACTTCTCCGCGGAGACCTGGATGAAGATCATCGAGATCTACCGGGAGAGCGGCATCAATGTGACGACCCGCTCCAAGGACGAGGTCGCGGGCTTCTTCGAGGGTCTGGAGCTGGTGGAGCCGGGCGTCTCGGAGCCGCAGCACTGGAGGCCCGGCGCCGACGATCACCCCGAGGACATCCGCAGCACTGACATCAACATGTGGGCCGGGGTCGCCCGCAAGCCGTGACGCGTCCGGCGGCGCGGGTCCGCCTTGGGACAGATGGTGCTGTCCCCGGACAGCGGGGACACCCCAGGACAGCGGGGACACCCCAGGGGGACAGCGGGGACACCCCAGGACAGCGGGGACGCCCTGGGACAGCGGGGACGCCCTGGGACAGCGGGGACGTCCTAAGCGGTTACGGCGAAGTCAAGTGCTGATCCTTCTCGGCGTCCAAGCCCTCGGCCAGGCCGAACGGCGAGGATCAGCGGCGAACTTCACCGCATCCGCTTAGGGCAGCGGGGACGCCCTAGGACAGCCGGGGGCCCGCGCCGACCGTGAAGCCCAGCACCGCGCCGCCGCCCGGCCGCGGGCGGGCGAAGACCGTACCGCCGTGCGCGAGGGCGACCTCGCGCACGATGGCCAGACCCAGCCCGGAGCCGGGCAGGCTGCGCGCCAAGGGCGCGCGGTAGAAGCGGTCGAAGACCCGCTCGCGGTCCTCCTCGGCGATGCCCGGTCCACGGTCGCGGACCTCCACCCGGGGGCCGGTGACCACGACCTCGACGGGCTCGGTGCCCTGCCGGTCGAACTTGGCGGCGTTCTCCACCAGGTTGGAGATCGCCCGCTGCAGGGCGGCCGGGCGCCCCTCCACCCGGGGGTCGCCCTCGACCCGTACGGTGATCTCCCGGCCGGTCCGGCGCCGGGCGAGGGCGGCGACCGTCCGGGCCACGGTCTCCAGGGACACCTGGGTGCGGGGTTCGTCGTCCCCCTGGCCGGCGGCCAGATCCACCAGCTCGTTGACGAGATCGGTCAGCTCCCGGGTCTCCCCCGCCAGATCGGCCAGCAGATCCTCGCGGGCGGACCCCGGCAGCTCCTCGAAGCGGCGCAGCAGCGAGATATTGGTGCGCAGCGAGGTGAGCGGGGTGCGCAGCTCGTGTCCGGCGTCCTGGACCAGCCGCCGCTGGTCGTCCTTGGAGCGCGCGAGCCGTCCGAGCATGCCGTCGAAGGCCCGCCCGAGGCGGCCCACCTCGTCCTCTCCGGTGACGGGCACCGCCACCTCCATGCTGCCCGTGGCCGCCACGCGCTCGGCGACCCGGGTCAGCCGCACCAGCCGCCGGGTTATGCGCCCGGCCAGCCACCAGCCGGCGAGCCCCGCGGCCAGGATGACGGCGACGACGAACAGCGCGGTGCGCTTCTGGAGCTCCTGCAGCAGATCCTCGGTGTCACTGACCTGCTGGGCCACCTGGACCGCGCCGGAGCCGTCGCCCACGGCCACGGTCGCCATCCGGTACTGCTCGCCGCCGATGTCCACGCTGCGCCGTATGACGGTGCCGGCCGTCGGGGACGCGGCGATGGTCCGGTCCTCGCCGCCGACCGGCAGCGGGGGCTTCCCCGCGTCGTAAACGGTGCCCCTCCCGTTGATCACCTGGACGTCCATCCGGCTGATCCGGCGCAGATCGTCCCGCAGGTCGTACGGGACCGGGGCGGCGGAGTGGGAGGGGTATTCGCGCAGGACCACCTTGGCCCCCTGGACCTGGCTCCGCAGATCACGGATCACATCGTCGAACGCCGACTGCTGGTCCACCCGCACCAGCCCGGCCGCGGCGTCATAGCTGAGGCCGCCGACGAGCAGCGTGACCACGGACGCCGCCGCGGCGAAGGAGAGCGCGAAGGTGGTGCGCAGGCTGGGCCGGGGACGGCGGAACCAGCGCGGTGACCCGAGGCGCGCCATCACTCCTCCCGCAGGGTGTAGCCGACGCCGCGGACCGTGTGGATGAGCGGAGTGCATCCCTCCACATCCACCTTGCGGCGCAGATAGCCGATGTAGACGGCGAGGTTCTTCGACCCCGGGCCGAAGTCGTAGCCCCAGATGCGGGAGTAGATCGTGGCGTGGTCCAGCACGATGCCCGCGTTGCGCGCCAGCAGCTCCAGCAGGTCGAACTCGGTCCGGGTCAGCTCCAGCTCCTTGACCCCGCGCCACACCCGCCGCGCCGACGGGTCCAGTCGCAGATCGGCGACCTCCAGGGCGCCGTCGAAGGCGGCGCCGTCCGCCGCCACCGGTTCGGCGGGTGCGGCGCGGCGCAGCAGCGCCCGCAGCCGGGCGAAGACCTCCTCGACCTCGAACGGCTTGGCCACGTAGTCGTCCGCGCCCGCGTCCAGCCCCTCGATCCGGTCGGCCGTCTCCACCCGCGCGGTCAGCATGAGGATCGGCGTACGGTCCCCTTCGGCGCGCAGCACCCGGCACACCTGGAGCCCGTCCACTCCCGGCATCATCACATCCAGCACCACGACATCCGGTTGCTCGCGGTGGATCGCGGCCAGCGCCTCGATGCCGTTGGAAGCGGCGGTGACGCGGTACCCCTCCAGGGTCAGGGCGCGCTCCAGCGCTTGGCGGATGGCACGGTCGTCCTCGGCGAGCAGCACGGTGTAGGTCACACCCCGAGTCTGCCAAGGTCGCAGAGGTGCGGGCCGCGCGCATAGGCCCCGGGCTGTGCTTCTTACCCGGCTCTCACCTTGTTCACGCGACGGGCTTACCGGGCCTGGACAAGGTGTCGGACAGGTTCCATGGGAAATACGCCCCGGGAACGCAACCGGCCGGAGAAAATACCGCATGAAGATCGCATTCCTGCTGCACAACGCCTACGGGATCGGCGGAACGATCCGGACCACGATGAACCTCGCCACGGCACTCGCCGACCGTCACGAGGTGGAGATCGTGTCGATGATGCGGCATCGCGAGACGCCGCGCTTCACCCTCGACCCCCGGGTACGGCTCGTCCCGCTGGTCGACACGCGTCCGGACAGCGCCGACGCGAAGGACCCGCGGTTCGGGGCGCCGACCCAGGACTTTCCGTCCGCCGAGAAGAGGAACCAGCAGTACAGCAGGCTGATCGACGTACGGGTCGCGGAGTATCTGCGCGGCTGCGACGCCGATGTGATCATTGGCACACGGCCGGGCGTCAATGTGTATCTGGCGCGCTTCGGCCCGCGCCGCGCGCTGCGCATCGCCCAGGAGCATCTGCGGTACGACGCGCACAGCAAGAAGCTGCGGGCCGAGCTCGCAGCGCACTACCGCGCGCTCGACGCCATCGTCACGACGACGGAGGCCGACGCCGCCGTCTACCGGGCGAAGATGCCGCTGCCGGGCGTACGGACCCTCGCGATACCCAACAGCGTCCCCGCACCGGACGTCGAACCCTCCGAAGGCATCGCGCCCGTCATCGCGGCGGCCGGCCGGCTGGTCCGCGGCAAGCGCTTCGACCTGCTGATAGACGCGTTCTCGGAGATCGCGCCCAAGCACCCCGACTGGGTGCTGCGGATCTACGGCGGAGGCGCCGAGAAGGAGCGGCTGCAGGAGCGCATCGATCGGCTCGGCCTGTCCGGGAGCGCCCAGCTCATGGGGTCCTGCTCCGCCATCGAGGAGGAGTTCGCCAAGGCATCGGTCGTCGCGGTCGCCTCGGACGCCGAGTCCTTCGGGATGACGATCGTGGAGGCCATGCGCTGCGGGGTGCCGGTGGTGAGCACGGACTGCCCGCTCGGCCCCCGGGAGATCATCCAGGACGGGGTCACCGGACGGCTCGTCCCGACCGGCGACAAGCAGGCCCTGGCGGGCGCGCTGCAGGACCTCATCGACGACGAGCCGGGCCGTCGCGCGATGGGCGCGGCGGCGCTGGAGAGCGCCCGGACCTACGACCCGGCGCCGATCGCCGAGCGCTATGAGCGGCTCTTCGAGGAGCTGATGTCCAGTCGGTCCGCTCGCTCCTGGGAGCGCGTCCGGTTCCGGCTGCGGGCCCGGGTACGCCGCCTGGTCCGCCGCTGGACCGCCGCCTTCCGCCGCCGGACCCCGGCGGCGGGCGGAAAGGCGAACGCCTGACCCTGTGCGGGGGCTACCAGGTTGTCGGCGCGTAGTCCTTCAGGAAGCAGCCGAAGAGGTCCTCGCCCTGCTCACCGCGGACGATCGGGTCGTAGACGCGGGCCGCGCCGTCCACGAGGTCGAGCGGGGCGTGGAAGCCCTCGGCCGCCAGCCGCATCTTTTCGGGGTGCGGGCGCTCGTCGGTGATCCAGCCGGTGTCGACGCTCGTCATCAGGACGGCGTCGGTCTCGAACATCTCGCGTGCGCTGGTGCGGGTGAGCATATTGAGCGCGGCCTTGGCCATATTGGTGTGCGGATGGCCCGCGCCCTTGTAGCCGCGGCCGAACTTGCCCTCCATCGCGGAGACGTTCACCACGTACTTGCGGCGGGCCGGCGAGGCCGCCATCGCCGGGCGCAGCCTGCTCACCAGGATGAAGGGCGCCGTCTCATTGCAGAGCTGCACTTCGAGCATCTCGACCGGGTCCACCTCGTGGACCCGCTGGATCCAGGTGTTGGTCGGGTCGAGATCCGGTACGAGGCCGCCCGCGTCGATCGCGGTTCCGGCCTCGATCCGGGCGGGTGAGGCAGAGCCGCTGGTGAGGGCGAGGGCGGTCAGGTCCTGCGCGGACAGTGCCCCGTCGAGGCTTGCCTCGGCCGCGCGCGGGCCCGGCAGAGCCGTCTGGGAGCCGCTGCCGAAGGAGCCGAGGACGACCGACTCGGGGAGCTCTCCGGCCGGCAGCGGCGCGGACTCGCCGGCTATCAGCTCGGCGTACGCCTGGGGCGTACGGCGGACGGTCTGCGCGGCGTTGTTGATCAGGATGTCCAGCGGGCCCGCGGCGCTCACCTCGTCGGCCAGCTTGATGACCTGGGCGGGGTCGCGGAGATCTATGCCGACGATCTTGAGCCGGTGCAGCCACTCACCGCTGTCCGGCATCGCGGTGAAGCGGCGGATCGCGTCGCTCGGGAAGCGGGTGGTGACGGTGGTGTGCGCACCGTCGCGCAGCAGCCGCAGCGCGATATACATGCCGATCTTCGCCCGGCCGCCGGTGAGCAGCGCCCGGCGCCCGGTGAGGTCGGTGCGCGCGTCGCGACGGGCCCGGTTCTCTGCGGCGCAGTCGCGGCAGAGCTGGTGGTAGAAGGCGTCGACCTCGACATAGCGGGTCTTGCAGACATAGCAGGAGCGGGGGCGCTCCAGGATGCCCGCGATCTCCGTCGTGACGGAGGTGGTGAGCGCGCGGCCCAGCGTCTCGTCGTCGATCCGGTCGGCGGCGCCGGTGGCAGTGGCCTCGGTCACGGCCTTGTCGTTGGCGGTCTTGGCGGCTCGCCTCTCCTGCCGCCTGCGCTGCTTCACCATGCGGTAGATGCCGGAGGTGGCCCGGCGGACGGTGATCGCGTCGGGGTGGTCGACGGGCAGCCGGTCGAGCTCCTCCAGGACGCTCAGGCAGGTCGCCAGCCGCTCCGGGTCGATGCCCGGCTCCCCGGCCGCCGTCCACTCGGCCCGGCCGTCGTCAGTCACCGTCATCGCCGCTGCCGCTTTCTGGTTCGCCTGTTCTCGCTGGATAACGGCGAAACTTTACGGAAGCGGGGGCGAATGCGCCAAACCCGTGGCCTCACCCGGGTCCGGGCGCCGGGTCCCGCGGTGGCGCGAGCATCAGCCCCAGCATGGTGTGGCCGGTCGTCGGCAGCACCCGGGGATGGCCCGGCACGGGACCGATCAACGGCAGTCCGTCGGGGGTCATCGGCAGCGGCCCCACCCACTCCTCCTGGCGCTCGTACCGGTCGGCGTGGCGCAGATACGGCCGCGCCGCGGCGACGACGGCCCCGATGCGTCGCTGCCGGAACCGGTCGGGGTCCCGCTCGAACCCATCGTCCCGGCCACCCGGACCCGCTTGCCCAGCGGCGTCAGCACCTTGGCCGCGCCGAGGTGGATCATGCGCCTCCCCGTCGTGTGCGCGAGCCCGGCCGGGCCATCGAGATGTATCTCGCCGCCCTGGCCGACCCCCTGGACGAGAACACCTCCGGGCGGCAGGGCCACTGAGCCGGGAGGCCCGGAGGCCGGGACGCCGGGAGGCCGGGACGCCCGGAGGCCGGGAGGCCGGGACGCCGGGACGCCGGGACGCCCGGAGGCCCGGAGGCCGGGACGCCCGGAGGCCCGGAGGCCCGGAGGCCCGGAGGCCCGGAGGCCCGGAGGCCGAGAGGCCCGGAGGCCCGGAGGCCGAGAGGCCCGGAGGCCGAGAGGCCGAGAGGCCCAGGGGCCGGGCGGCCGAGAGGCCCAGGGGCCCAGGGGGCCGGGCGGCCGAGAGGCCCAGGGGCCCAGGGGGCCGGGCGGCCCAGGGGCGGAGGGGACATGAGCCATCGTCACCACCCCGTATATAAACGGGAGATCCCGTCACCACAGAAGCGTCCTCAGGCAATAGTCTCGGCATACAGGCCGTGGCAGAGGAGGTACGCATGGGGACGGGCGATCGCGAACAGGCATACACACGGGCGCGGCAGGAAGCCGAGCGGCTCACCGCGGACGGGATCCAGGGCATCGTGCTGACCTGGGTGGACAACGCGGGACTCACTCGGGTCAAGTCCGTGCCCAGCGCGCGGCTGCCGCACGCCGCTCGGCGCGGCGTCGGGATGTCACCCGTCTTCGATGTGTACCTCGTGGACGACTCGATGACCACCAGCCGCCATATCGGCGGGCCCGACGGCGATCTGCGGCTCTTCCCCGACCTCGACCGGCTCACCCCGCTGGCCGCCCAGCCGGGCTGGGCCTGGGCCCCGGCCGACCGGTACGCCCAGTCGGGCGTGGACCACCCCGCCTGTCAGCGGCTGTTCGCCCAGCGGATGACCGAGCGCGCGCGGCAGCGGGGGCTCACGGTGCGCATGGGATTCGAGACGGAGTGGGTCGTCACCGAGGGCGAGCCGGCACAGGACACGCCGCGCTATCCCACCGCGGGCCCCGCGTACGGGATGGCACGCGTCGTCGACCTCTCCGACTACCTCGCGGGTCTGCTCGACGCGCTGCGCGTCCAGCGCGTGGAGGTCTTCCAGCTCCACCCGGAGTACTCCCCCGGGCAGTTCGAGGTGTCCGTGGCACCGGCGGACCCGGTCGGCGCGGCCGATCTCGCCGTCCTGGTGCGGGAGACGATCCGCGCGCACTCCACGCGCAGCGGGCTCGCCCCGCTCTTCGGCCCGGTGGTGGAGGCGGGTGGGGTGGGCAACGGGAGGCACCTCCATCTGAGCCTGTGGCAGGGCGACCGCAATCTGTGCCGGGACGGCGACGGGCCGCACGGCATGACCGCGACGAGCGAGGCGTTTCTCGCCGGGGTGCTGCGCGAACTGCCCGCCCTGCTGGCCATCGGCGCCCCCTCCCCCGCGAGCTATCTACGGCTCGAACCCTCCCGCTGGGCGGGGGCCTACCAGTGCTGGGGCCTGGAGAACCGCGAGGCGGCACTGCGCTTCATCACCGGCGCGCCGGACGACCCGGGAGGCGCCAACGCCGAGATCAAGTGCTTCGACCCGGCGGCCAACCCCTATCTGGTGGTGGGCGCGGTCATCGCGGCCGGGCTCGCCGGGCTCGACTCCGGGCTCACCCTGCCCCTGCCGGTCTCCGGCGACCCCGCGGTCGGGGGACGGGAGCGGCGGCTGCCCACCTCGCTGCTCACGGCGCTGGAGCACTTCGAGGACTCGATGGTGCTCCGTGAGGCCCTCGGCGATCCGCTCTTCGAGTCCATCGCGGCGGTGCGCCGGGCGGAGGCCGCGCTGTTCGAGAAGGCGACCCCGCAGGAGATCGCGGCGGCGACGCGGGGGCGGTACTGAACCATGGACGCCGCCGACGCCGCCGGCGCCACCGCGGAGACGGAGCCGGCCGAGCCGCCGCTGCCGCCCCTGGTGGACCATCACTGCCATGGTGTGGTCCGCTCGGAGCTGAGCTCCGCCGCGTTCGAGTCGTTCCTGACCGAATCCGACGCGCCCGCCGCGCTCGGCACCACCTTCTTCGACAGCCAGTTGGGGTTCGCGGTGCGCCGCTGGTGCCCGCCGCTGCTCGGCCTGGAGCCGCACTGCCCGCCCGCCCGCTATCTCACCCGGCGGCGCGAGCTGGGCGCGCGGGAGGTGACCCGGAGGCTGCTGGGCGCCGCCGGTATCACCGAATTCCTGGTGGACACCGGGCTCCCCGGGAACCTGACGACCCCTCAGGAACTGGCCGTGGCCGCCGGCGGCACGGCCCATGAGATCGTCCGGCTGGAGCATCTGGCGGAGCGGATCGCCGACACCTCGCTGACCGCCGACGACTTCCTGGCCGGGGTGGCCGACGGGGTACGGGAGGCCGCACGTACGGCCGCGGGCTTCAAATCGGTCGCCGCGTACCGGTACGGGCTCGACTTCGAGCCCGACCCGCCGGCCCCCGGCGCCGTCCACGCCGCGGCCGAGCGCTGGCTCGCCCGCCGCGGCGAGGGCGGCACGGCCGCCGCCCGGGTCACCGACCCCGTACTCCTGCGCCATCTGCTGTGGTCCGCCGCGCACACCGGGCTGCCGCTGCAACTGCACACCGGATTCGGCGACCCCGATCTGCGGCTGGACCGCTGCGATCCGGTCCTGCTCACCGATTTCGTCCGCGCCGTGCGCCCCACCGGCTGCTCGCTGATCCTGCTGCACGGCTATCCGTACCACCGCGGCGCCGCCTATCTGGCCGCCGTCTTCCCGCATGTCTACGCCGATGTGGGGCTGTCCCTGTCCCACAGCGGGGCACGGGCCGGGGCCGTGCTCGCCGAGATGCTGGAGCTCGCCCCCTTCGGCAAGGTGCTCTTCTCGACCGACGCCTATGGGCTGCCCGAGCTGTATGTGGTGGGGGCGCGGCTCTTCCGGGACGCCCTGACCGCTCTGCTGACCCACTGGGTCGCGCAGGGCGCCTGGTCCCGCAACGACGCCCGCCGTGTGGCGGCCCTCCTCGGCGCGGACAATGCCCGCCGGGTCTACGGCCTGGGCAGTACGACGCCGCGCGACCGCTGAGCGGATGCGGTGCAGTTCGCCGCTGATCCCTCGCCGTTCGGCCTGGCCGAGGGCTTGGACGCCGAGAAGGATCAGCACTTGACTTCGCCGTAACCGCTCAGGCTCCGCCGCTCCCCGCGCTGCCGTCGGGCCCCGTGACGAACGCGGAGGGCAAGGGCAGTACGGTTCGCGGAACGTACTGGACCGTAACCCCACAGGAGACCGCATGCGGATCAGCGGCACGACCGTCCTGCTCACCGGTGCCACCGGCGGCATCGGCCGGACACTCGCCCGCGCGCTCGCGGCCAAGGGCGCCAAGTTGCTGCTCACCGGGCGCCGTGAGGAGGTGCTGCGGCCTCTCGCCGAGCAGGTGGGAGGCCGGCCGATCGTGGCCGACCTGGCCGACCGGGCCGATCTGGAGCGCCTGGTCGACGAGGCGGCGGACGCGCGTATCCTCATCGCCAATGCCGCGCTGCCCTCCAGCGGTGAGGTCCTCGACTACCGCCCCGAGGAGCTCGACCGCGCGCTCGACGTCAATCTGCGCGCCCCGCTGCTGCTGTCCCGGCTGACGGCGCCGCGCATGGTGGAGTCGGGCTCCGGCCACCTGGTGATGATCGGCTCGCTGTCGGGCCGTACGGCCTCCCCCGGCGCCGCGCTCTACAACGCCGCCAAGTTCGGACTGCGCGGATTCACCCTCGGCCTGCGGCAGGACCTCCACGGCACCGGCGTGGGCGTCTCGCTGGTGCAGCCCGGATTCGTGGGGGACGCCGGGATGTTCGCCGACTCCGGCGCGGCCACGCCCGCCGGGGTCCGTACGGTCTCCACCCGGCAGGTGGCGGCGGCGACCATCCGCGCGATCGAGCGGAACCGGGCCGAGGTGAACGTGGCCCCGCTGGAGCTGCGCTTCGGCAGCGCCCTCGGCGGTCTCTTCCCGAGCCTGGCCGAGCGGGCACAGCGCGGGGCGGGGGCCGGCAGGACGGCGCGTCAGCTCTCCGAAGGGCAACGCGACAAGCGCTGACCACACGGTGGGCCCGCCTCTACCGACGGGTTGTGGTGTAGGTTCGAGCGCCCCCACCGGGTGTTCGAGCGAGGGAGCGGGTCCATGCGTGCTGTGGTGTTCGAGGACTTCGGGCGCAGGCCCGAGGTCCGGGTCGTCGACGACCCGGCTCCCTCCCGGCGCGGCGCGGTCATCCGGGTCGAGGCGACCGGTCTGTGCCGCAGCGACTGGCACGGCTGGATGGGGCACGACCCGGAGATCCGGCTGCCGCATGTCCCCGGCCATGAGCTGGCGGGGGTGGTGGAGGAGGTCGGCGCCGACGTCCTCAACTGGCGTCCGGGGCAGCGGGTCACGGTCCCCTTCGTCTGCGCCTGCGGGCGCTGCTCCGCCTGCGCGGACGGGGCCCAGCAGGTGTGCGAGCGGCAGACGCAGCCGGGATTCACCCACTGGGGCTCGTTCGCCGAGTTCGTCTCGATCGAGAACGCCGATGTGAATCTGGTCGGCATACGCAACGAGCTGTCGTTCACCACCGCCGCCGGTCTCGGCTGCCGCTTCGCGACCGCCTTCCGCGCCGTCGTCACCCAGGGCCGGGTCGCGCCGGGGGAATGGGTCGCGGTGCACGGCTGCGGTGGGGTGGGCCTGTCCGCGGTCATGATCGCCGCGGCGGCCGGGGCGCGCGTGGTGGCGGTGGACATCTCCCCGCGGGCCCTCGCCCTGGCGTCCCAATTCGGGGCGGCGGTGTGCGTGGACGCGGCGTCCACGCTGGGCTCGGTGGCGGAGGCGGTCGCGGACGCGACGGGCGGCGGCGCGCATGTCTCACTCGACGCGCTGGGGTCGCCGCGCACCTGCGCCGCGTCCGTCAACAGCCTGCGGCGGCACGGCCGCCATGTCCAGGTGGGTCTGCTGCCGCCCGCCGCCGGGACCCCGATGATCCCGATGGACCAGGTCATCGCGCTCGAACTCCAGCTGCTGGGCAGCCATGGGATGGCCGCGCACGCGTACGGCCCGATGATGGAGATGGTCGAGGCCGGGTCGCTGCGACCGGATCTACTGGTCACCGACGTGATCGGACTGGACGAGGTCCCGGAAGCGCTGTCCACGATGGCCGGGGCGGCCAAGGGCGGCGTCACGGTCATAGAACCGCACCGCCCACCGCGCTCCGGACACTGACGGGCTGCGCGTCCGCGAGGTGAAACGCGAGGTGACAGGGGCCCGCGGTCCGTGACCGCGGGCCCCTCGCCGTCCCCGGTGGCTACCGGGGCAGCCGCGCCTCGATCGCCGCGACGAGCTCCGCCGCCTCCGGCTCGGTGCGCGGCCGGAACCGGCCGACGACCTCACCGCTCGGCGAGATGAGGAACTTCTCGAAGTTCCACTGCACATCCCCGGCCTCGCCGTCCGCGTCCGGCGTCCGCGTCAGCTCGGCGTAGAGGGGGTGCCGCTGCCCGCCGTTGACGTCGGTCTTCTCCAGCAGCGGGAAGGACACGCCGTAGGTGGTGGAGCAGAACGTCCGGATCTCCTCGCTCGTCCCCGGCTCCTGCCCGGCGAACTGGTTGCACGGAACGCCCAGCACGGTGAATCCGCGCCCGGCATAGCGCTGCTGCAGTCGCTCGAGCCCCTCGTACTGCGGGGTGAGGCCGCACTTGGACGCCACGTTGACCACCAGAACGGCGGTGTCGCGGTGCGCACCGAGGGTGGTCGGCTCGCCGGAGAGGGTGTGCAGGGGAATGTCGTACAGGCTCATGGACCATCACTTTCCTCGTAGCGCCGGTACGGACAATCTAGGGGTTACTCGGGCGGGGTCGGCATGTCCTGGCTGCGGTACATGGCCTGGAGGTCGAGTTCGAGCTTGACCGTGGGGCCGACGACGGCGATGCCCCGGGCCAGCATGTTCCTCCAGTTGAGCGTGTAGTCCTCGCGGTGCAGCTCGGCGGTGGCGAGGGCCGCGCAGCGCAGCTCCTGTTCGTAGCCGCCGTTCACCGCGCCGAGGTAGGTGGTGTCCAGCGACACCGAGCGGCTGATGCCGTGCATGGTGAGGGGGCCCTCGACCGTCCATTTCTGGCCGCTGCGCCAGGTGAACCGGGTGCTGGCGAAGTGGATGTCCGGGTAGTTCTTGACGTCGAGGAAGTCGGCCGAGCGCAGATGGTTGTCCCGGGTGTTGTTGCCGGTGGTGATGGAGGAGGCGTCGATGAGGACCTCGACCCGGGAGTCCTCCATGCGCTCGGCGATGTGAATGCCTCCCCTGAAGCGGGTGAAGCGTCCGTGCACATTGGCCATGCCGACGTGGCGCGCGATGAACCGGATCGCGGTGTGCGGCGGGTCGAACAGCCAGGTGCCGGGGGGCGGGAGCTCCAGCTGCTCCGTCGGCTGCATCTGGATGCGCTGGGCCGGGGCGGCTTCGCCCGCGGCGATGTCGACGGTGAGGCGGTTGGGCTTCAGCCCGCTCCCGGTGAGCAGCACGGTGTACTGGCCGGGCTCCAGGGTGGCGAGGAACAGCCCATGCGGGTCGGTGGTGGCCTTGGCCGCCGTGCGGCCGGCGCCACGCGTCTCGGTGACAGTGACGTCGACGCCACCCAGGGGCTGGCCGATCGGGTCCAGGACCTCGCAGCTGAAGGCACCGGCCCCCACGGGCATGGGGAGGCGAAGTCCCGGTCGGCGGTCTGGGCGCTTGGTCCGCATGCGCCGGAGCAGTGCGAGGGGCATTGCAGTCATCTCTCTGGTGTTTCTCTCGGTAACTTCGGGTCGCTCCATCATGGAGGTCCGTGGTCAGCGTCGATCACCGGGGGTCGGTGTATGGGACAGTGATCGTGGTGCAGGGCCGGGCCCGGAAGGTGTCTCCATGCGGGACAGCGGTGGCATATACGGTGGAGAAGCTGTGACGAGCTGCCGTACGGAGGGGGGAACGGTGGCCGGAGACGAGAACACCGAGGGCGAGGCGGTCGCGGGCAGGCTGCTCCTCGTGGAGTACGAGCAGGTGAAGGAGGAGCAGAGGGCGCGGATCGGGTTCCGCGACAATCTGCTCTACGCCACGCTCGCCTCCATGGCCGCCATCATTACCTTCTCCTTCCAGAACCACGGGCAGCCGGAGCTGCTTTTGCTGCTGCCCCCGGCGTCGACCCTGCTGGGCTGGGCGTATCTGGTCAACGACGAGAAGATATCGGCCATCGGGCGCTACATCCGCGAGGATCTGGGTCCGCGGCTGACGCTGCTCACGCCCGGCCGGCCGGCGGTCTTCGGATGGGAGACGGCCCATCGCGACGACCACCGCCGGATCTCCCGGAAGCGGCTGCAGCTCGCGGCCGATCTGCTGCTGTTCTGCGTGGCGCCGATCGCGGCACTCATCGTGTACTGGGCCTCGGAGCCGGTACGGGCGGTGCTGCTGGTGGTGTCCGTGGCCGAGGTGGCGCTGATCGCCGTACTGGCGGTGCAAATCGTGCTGTACGCGGATTCGCACCGGCCATAAGGTGCTCATGTCGACGCGAAAGGGGGAAGCTTGGGGGCCGATGACAACGGGGGGACGCGGCGGGCGGATGTGGTCGTCCTCACCGCGCTGGAGGTCGAGTACCGGGCGGTGCGCGCGCATCTGGAGGATCCGCGCCCGGTCCAGGCGGAGCGCGGGGCGCTGTTCGAGGTGGGCGCGTTCCGCGACGGGCCCCTCGAGCGGCGGGTCGCGATCCATATGACGGGTCCGGGGAATCCGGGCGCCGCGGCCTCGGTCGAGCGGGCCGCGGCGCTCTTCTCGCCCCGGGCGGTGCTGTTCGTAGGGGTGGCGGGCGGCCGTAAGGACGTCGTGCTGGGAGATGTGGTGGCCGCCGACGCGGTGTACGACTACGAGACCGGCAAGGACACCGAGTCGGGGTTCCTGCCCCGGCAGAAGACCTATCAGTCGGCGTACGGACTGGTGCAGCTGGCCCGGCTGGTGGCGGCGGGCGACGAGTGGCAGGGACGCATCCGCCCCCCGGACGAGGCGCCGCGCCCTCGCGCCCATGTGAAACCCGTCGCGGCGGGCGGACGGGTGGTGGCGCATCACCGATCGGACGTCGGGCTCAGACTGGCGGCGAGCGCGGGCGACGCCCTCGCGGTGGACATGGAGGGGTTCGGCTTTCTCGCGGGCGCGTATGTCAATCAGCATCTCGACGCGCTGGTGATCCGCGGTATCTCGGACCTTCTCGGGGACAAGGGCGAGGCGCACGACGAGCGCTGGCAGCCCATCGCGTCACGGCACGCGGCCGCATTCGCGTTCGAGCTGGTCGGCCGGATCCCGGTGGCGGCCCCTGCCCCGGCGGTCCGTCCCTCACCTGCCGGTACGCCGACCGCTACCGCCGTACCGGGCCGTCGCAGGCTGACGATCCAGGAGCTCGGCCGCCTGGCGGACGTACTGCTGGCCGTCCGGGGGCTGACCTCCCCCGCCCGCTGGCAGCAACTCCTCGATGAACTGCCCACCGTGGGCACCGCGGTGAGCCGCCAGTCGGCAAGCCGCGCGGAGGCGCTGGCCCTGCTGCGTACGTGTGAGGCGCACCGTGCGCTGAGGGAACTGGTGGACGTGGTCGCGGTCCTCGCGCCGGGCGACCCGGCGGCGGCCGAACTGGCCCGGCTCGTCGCGGAGCTGGGGCTGGGGCCGGAGCCGGAGTGACCGTCCGCGCCGTCCCCGGTGCGGCGGGCGGAGGGGGTGGCGGTTGGGCTCAGGTGCCCGTTCCGGAACCGACCGCCTCGACCTCGAAGACGCCTCCGCACACCCGGAAGGACCGCACCGGTACCTTCATCGCCCCGAAGGAATCCGGCGGATAGACGCGGATCTGGGCGGGGCTGCGCCGGCACGGGGTGTCGGTCGTGCCCTCATTGAGCGTGTGCAGGCTTGTGGAGGCGCTGCCGCCCGGCGGCAGGGAGACCGTGGAGCGGGTGGGGCCGCGCCGGGTGGCGGGGTCGCCGATCGCGGCGCCGGTGGAGTCGAGCAGCGAGACGCCGGGGAATCCGGTGAGGGTGCAGGTCGAGGACGACTTGTTGGTGAGGATCAGGGGCAGATACACATTGCCGGCGCCCACGTCCATCCGGCCGACCGTCAGCGTCAACTGCCCCTTGGAGCAGATGCGGCGCACGCCGGAGGCGGCGGCGGGCGCCGAAGAGGAGGAGTGCGAGGGGGATGTGTGCGCCGACTCCGTGGGCGGCTTCGCGCTGGGCGACGAGGGCCGTTCGCTCCGCGGGGCGGTGCTCGCGGACGATGCGGCCGGGCCGGGGGAGGCGCTCGCGGCGGACGAGTCGGCCGCCACGGATGAGGCCCCGGGCGAAGACGCCCCGTTCCCGGTATCGCTGCCGCAGGCCGTGGCCGTGGCCAGCGCGCCGACGAGCAGCGCGCCGACGAGCAGCGCGCTTAACGCCAGTGGCCGAGGCGGCCGGGATCGTGAAGTCGTCGTGCCGTTCCATCGCACCATGAGCGACCTCCCAGGTCCGCCGTCTGCCGGGTCACCGGCCGCGAGGGCGAGTGCCCCGATGCCCCCCGTCCATTCCCCTTTCGGGTCTCCCTTCCCCGCGTCCGCGCCCTTATGTGTGTCAGTACATTGATCACACGAGTAAGCCCCTTTCCCATTTCGGACTGTTCACCACAAACGGTCTCGATGCCTTGTCGTGACCAAATCGATGTGATTACTGTTCGGCACCCGTCGTTTTCGCGCACGGGTCTCCTTCGCCGGAGCGCCGAGTCCCGCCGTCGGCCGAGGGGTGTGACGACGACCTGTCACGGCGGGAGCGGGGGAACCAAGGTAGGCGCCGTACCGCGATCCACGCGGCACGGCTTGGGGTGAAGACGCGCGCCGCGGTGGACAGCACCGTGTGCGGGTGGCCGGGCAACTCCAGCCCGAACCCGACAGCTCACCTCGCAGGCGCAGGAGAGGAAGAGCTCAATGGCTGCACGCGGACGTCACCGCCGGCCCCGGCCTCGCCGCGTCTCCCGCGCCTCGCTCGCCGTCACCGCCGGCGGCGCCGGAGTCGCCCTGCCGCTCATCGGCGTCGGCCAGGCGAACGCCGCCTCCGTCAGCACCTGGGACAAGGTCGCGGAGTGCGAGTCCACCAACAACTGGAGCATCAACACCGGGAACGGCTTCTACGGCGGGCTCCAGTTCACCCAGAGCACTTGGCAGGCGTACGGCGGCACCGCCTACGCCGCCCGGGCCGACCTGGCCTCCAAGGCTCAGCAGATCGCGGTCGCGGAGAAGGTGCTCGCGAGCCAGGGTCCCGCCGCCTGGCCGGTCTGCTCGCTGAAGGCCGGCCTGACGCGCGGCGGCCCCGCCCCGGACACCTCTCCCGGTAGCCAGGCGTCCGGCAGCCAGACATCCGGCAGCCAGGACGCCCAGAAATCCGCCACCCCGACCCCGAAGGCCACCACCGAGGCGGCCCCCAAGGCCACCCCGAGAGCCGCCCCGAGGGCCACCCCCAAGGCTGTTCCGCAGTCCCCGTCGTACACCGTCGCCCGCGGTGACACGCTCTCCAGGATCGCCGACGCCCAGGACGTCGCGGGCGGCTGGGAGCGGCTCTACGAGACCAATCGCCGGGTCATCGGCGGCGACCCGGATCTCATTCTCCCCGGTCAGCGGCTCTCCCTCGACAGCCACCGCAACGCGCCCCGTGCCACCGCCACCCAGCGCACCGACGCGAAGCACGCGCAGGCGCAGGCGCACAAGAGCACGCCGCACAAGCGGCAGACGGGCACCGCCACCCGCTCGTCCTCGTCCTTCACCACGCCGGTCGGCAGCACTCTGGTCGGCACCCCGTACGGCGTATCCGGCAGCAACTGGTCGAGCGGCCATCACACGGGCACCGACTTCCCCGTCCCCGTCGGCACCCAGGTGCGGGCCGTGGGACCGGCCGAGGTGGTCGCGGCGGGCTGGGGCGGAGCGTACGGCTATCAGGTGGTGCTCCGGCACCCCGACGGCATGTACACCCAGTACGCCCATATGTCGGCGCTGTCGGTCCAGGTGGGCCAGTCGGTCGCCGGCGGCCAGCAGATAGGCAGCTCCGGCTCGACCGGCAACAGCACCGGTCCGCATGTGCACTTCGAGGTGCGCACCGGCCCCGACTACGGCTCGGACGTCAATCCGCTCGCCTATCTCCGGTCGAAGGGCGTCCACATCTGAGCGGCGGCTGAGCGGCGGACGAGCAGGAGCGTATGCCGCGGTGGGCCACCGCGGCGGGCGGGCAGTGGCGTATGCCGCGGTGGGCCACCGCGGCATACGCTCCCTCGTCCTTACATCGCCAGATGTGCCTTGGCGTGGGTGACTTCCTCGATGTCGCCACCGGCCTTGCCGATCAGCCGGTGCGCCAGATTGGTCAGCGCCCTCGCCGCCGCGATCTCCTCGCCGACCCTCGGCTGTGCGGGGTCGTCCGGGTTGCGGTTCGCCCGGCCCTGGGCGAGCATTTCCGTGCCGTCATGCATCCTCAGCCGGACGACCGCCTCGGTCAGCGGACCGATTTCCCGGAATTCCATCTGAATGTCGCATCCCACGATCGTCTCCATCGCGATCACCTCCTGCATCACCTTCCAGGATGCGCCTCTCCCGTCTCTCCAGTCGACCGGGACAGCAGGTCGACGACCTCGGTGTCCGACGTCTGGGAGAAGTCCTCGTACCACTCCCCCACCGCCGAGAAGTCCGTGGGCGTGGACAGGCTCACCACCTCGTCCGCGTCCTGGCGCAGCGACGCGACCGCGTCCGGGGGCGCCACCGGGACTGCCAGAACGACCCGGGCCGCACCCTGAGCCCGTGCGACGCGGCAGGCGGCCTGTGCCGTAGCTCCGGTCGCGATCCCGTCGTCCACGACGACCACCGTCCGGCCCTCGATCGGGATCCGCGGCCGGCCCCGGCGGAAGCGCCGCGCCTGACGCTCCAGCTCCACCTGCTCGCTCCGCTCCACCTCCGCGAGATCCCCCTCGTCGGCCCGGCTCATCCGGATGATCGCCTCGTGGACGACCCGGACGCCGCCCTCGCCGATGGCGCCGAAGCCCAGCTCCCGGTGGAAGGGGACGCCGAGCTTACGGACGATGATCACATCCAGCGGCGCCTCCAGCGCCTGGGCCACCTCGAAGGCCACCGGCACCCCGCCCCGGGGCAGCCCGAGGACCACAGGTTTCTCCTCGGCCAGGGGCCGCAGCCGCCCAGCGAGGCGCCGCCCGGCGTCCACACGATCGGTGAAGATCATCGCTCACCCCCGGCACATGGATCTGGACTTAAAAATCTCTGTCGGCCCGGTCGGCGCTCCCGACGCGCGGATGCGGACGGCTGCGGCACCCTGGAGGTATGGAGAACGCCACGATCCCGGGCGAATCCGGATACCCCGTCTTCGTCGAGTCATTCGCACACGACAGCCGCTACCGGCGGGTATGGCTGCGGGGCCTCGGCTGTGAGCCGCTCGAGCGGGAGGAGTTCGAACCGCGCGTCCGGCAGGTCTTCCCCGACATCGACTTCGACGACCCGGCCCAGGTCCACTGGGCCGACCGGCCCGGCCAGTGGCCGCCCTGGCACCCGGGCGAAGCATGACCGTCCTGGTCGGCACATCGGGGTGGCAGTACAAGGACTGGCGTGGCGATCTCTATCCGCCCGACTGCCCGCAACGGCTGTGGCTGGAGGAGTACGCACGTGCCTTCGCCACCGTCGAGAGCAACAACGCCTTCTACCGGCTGCCCGACCGCGATCAGTTCGCCACCTGGCGGAAGCGCACCCCCGACGACTTCGTGATGGCGGTCAAGGCCAGCCGCTATCTCACCCACATCAAGCGGCTCCGCGACCCGAGCGAGCCGGTGGCGCGGCTGATGGACCGCGCGGAGGGGCTCGGCGACCGGCTGGGCCCCGTCCTGCTGCAGCTGCCGCCGACCCTGCGGGCCGACGGCGAGCTGCTGGAGACCTGTCTGCGCTGCTTCCCCTCCGGGACCCGGGTGGCCGTCGAACCGCGCCACCCCTCGTGGTGGACCGATGAGATCCGCGCGGTGCTGGAGCGCCGCTCCGCCGCGCTCTGCTGGGCGGACCGGGGCTCCCGCCCGGTCACCCCGCTGTGGCGGAGCACCGAGTGGGGCTACCTCCGTTTCCACGGCGGGCGTGCCGAGCCCGCACCGCGCTACGGCCGCCAGGCGCTCGCCACCTGGGCGCGCCGCGTCGACGACACCTGGCCGGCCGACGCCGATGTCTATGTGTACTTCAACAACGACACGGGCGGGGCGGCCGTCCACGACGCGGCCGCCTTCGCCCGCTCCGTCTCCCGTCTCGGCCGCCCGGTCAGCCGTACGCCCTCGCTGTAGGCGGGCTCATTCCTTCACCGCTCCGCCCAGCATGCCCTCGATGAACCGGCGCTGAAGGGCCACGTAGACGACCACCACCGGCAGGGCGATCAGCACCGAGGCCGCCGCGAGCAGGGCCGCGTCCGAGCTGTGCTGCCCCTGGAAGAAGGCGAGGCCGAGGGGGACCGTGCGATGGGCCTCGTCGCTGACCATGACCAGGGCCATCAGGAACTCGTTCCAGGTCCACATGAAGGTGATGACGACCATGGTGGAGATCGCCGGGCGGCCCATCGGGACCAGGATGCGCCACAGCGTGGTCCAGGTGTTCGCGCCGTCCAGACGGGCCGCCTCGATCACCGCCCGTGCGCTGCCCCGGAAGTACGTCCGCATCCAGAAGACGCCGAAGGCGAGGGACTGCGCGGTCTGCGGGAGGATCAACGCCCAGTAGGTGTCGGTGAGTCCGGCGTACCGCAGATCGAAGTAGAGCGGGACGACCAGGGCCTCCTGGGGCAGGGCCAGCCCGATCACGAAGAGGTGGAAGAGCACCGTGGAGCCGGGGAAGCGCATCGCGCCGAAGGCGTAGGCGGCCAGGATCGCCAGGACGGTGGTGACGGCGACCACGACCGCCGTCACCAGCGCCGAGTTGCCCAGATAGGTCCCGAAGTGGCCGCGGCTCCAGGCGTCGGCGAAGTTGCTCCAGTGCAGTCCGCCCCGAGGCAGCGAGAACCCGGTGTCCAGGGAGTTCTGCGAGCCGAAGGCGGTGGCGAGGATGCCGATGACCGGGGTGAGCGCGATGAGGGAGAACAGGGCCAGAATGGCGTAGGTGACCGTGCGTTCGAGGCGTGTGATCATGCCCGCCGCCCTTCCACGAGCCGGGAGACCGTGACGGTCAGGACGAAGATCAGGGCCGTGAGGGCCACGCCGACGGCGGCGGCCGAGCCGACCTGGTTGGTCTCGAAGGCCCGGTGGTAGACCTCGTAGGCGGGCACGGAGGTGGAGTTGCCGGGGCCGCCGCTGGTGGTGATGTAGATGAGGTCGAAGTTGCGCAGCCCCGCGATGATCGTCAGGGTCAGCGCCACGGCGATCTGCGGCCGCAGGCCCGGCAGGGTGACGGTGAGGAACTCCCGGACCGCCCCCGCGCCGTCCATCCGCGCCGCCTCGTACAGCTCGCGTGGGATGCGCTGGGCCCCGGCGAGGAAGAGGACCACGCACAGTCCGGTGGAGACCCAGGTGCCGACGACACCGACGGCGGGCAGCGCCCAGGTGTAGTCGCCGAGCCAGGGGCGGGCGAGCCCGCCGAGGCCGACGGCGCGCAGGGTGTCGTTGAGCAGCCCGTCGGGGGCGAGGATGGAGCGCCAGGCCACGCCGACCACGATGAGGGCGAGGACCTGCGGCAGAAACAGCACCGTACGGAAGAAGGTCATCCCGCGCACCCGGACCCGGGACATCACGGCGGCCAGCAGCAGCCCGATGGCCACCGGAAGGGCCGAGTAGAAGACGAGCAGCACCAGCGCGTGCGCGAAGGGGGCGCGCAGGGCGGGGTCGCCGAACAGATCGCGGTAGTTGTCGAATCCGGCGGGGGTGGCCACCGTCAGCCCGTCCCAGTGGACGAACGACAGCCACACCGACTGTCCGAGGGGGTACAGCAGGAAGGCGGCGTAGAGCGCGAGCGCGGGCAGGAGGTAGAGATAGCCGACGGCGCGGGGCTCGCCGGGCGCCTGCCGCCGGTGGCCGCTCATCAGCGCCGTCAGCGAGCGGGGGCGCTTCATTTCGCCCCCGCCGGTGCGGTCTTGGCCGCATGGCGCTCACGCTGTTTCTCCATGAAGGCGCCGTAGTCCTTCTGCAGGGTCGTGGCCAGCTTCTCCGGTGAGGTCCTGCCGCTGACGACGCCCTGGAGCGCGGCCGAGAGGGTGTCGTAGAAGGTGGGCGTGGAGTAGTCCAGATACGGGACGAGTCCATCGGCGGCGCTCAGCCGCTTCCAGCCCGCGATCATCTGGCCGTCGACGGTGTCCGGCCTCACCCGCGCCGCGGCCTTGCCCGGTACGGCGGGCAGCACCCCGTGCTCGGTCATGACGTCCGCCGCGTGGGCATTGGTGAGGAAGTCCAGATAGGCGGCGGCCACCTCCGGGTGCCGGGAGCGGGAGGTGATGGACCAGGCGAGGCCCTGGCCGCCGGTGGTGACAGGGTCGCCGCCGGCGCTCGCGGGGGGCGGGGGCATGATCCCGAGCTTGTCGCCCATGGACTTCTTGAGGTCGGCCAGCAGCCAGATGCCGGTGCTCAGATACGCGCCGTCGCCGGAGGCGAACTTCTTGGCCGCGTCGTCGTAGCCGAGCCCGTTGGCGCCCCCCGGCAGATAGCCGCGCTTCATCCAGTCGGTGAGGGTCGCCGCGGCGTCCTTGGTGGCGGCGGTGTCGAAGCCGTCACCGCGGCCGAGGACGGTGTCGCGGGTGTGGGCGGCGGCATGCTGGTCCTGCAGCAGTCCGAAGGTGTGGATGGCCGGGTACTTGTCGAGGTTCCCGAACTGGATCGGCAGCTCGCCGCGGTCCTTGAGCCGGGCCAGGCCCTCGGTGAACTCGCCCCAGGTCTTCGGGGGCGTCAGGCCCGCCTTCTTCAGCAGGTCCTTGTTGTAGAAGAGGCCGATGTACTCACCGGTCTGGGAGATGCCGTAGAGCCGCCCCCTGCCGAAGTCGGTACCGTCGGCGGAGACCCGGTTCAGATTGAGCAGGGTGTTCGGGTAGCGGGAGTTCCAGTCGTAGATCCCGGCGTAGTTGTCGAGTGGGGCGAGCAGCCCGGCCTGGACGAACGCGACCATGTCCGGATAGCCCTGGTTGGCCTGGATGACATCCGGGGGGTTGTTGCCGGAGACGGCGAGCTTCAGCGTGGTCTTGAGATCGGTGAAGCTGCGGGCGACCCGCTTGATGCGCACATTGGGGTACTTCTTCTCGAACTCCCTGTTCAGCTGCTGGATTTCGCCGTTGGTCCCGCCGCGTATCTCCTGGTCCCATACGGTCAGCGTGGTCTTCCCGGCCTTCGCCGGATCGGGGACGGCGGTGGCCGCGCCGGTACCGGCACCGGCGGCCCCCGAGCCGTCGGTGCCGGGGACGCAGCCCGCGGCGAGCAGGGCGAGCCCGACGGCGAGCACGGCCGGCACGGCTCTGCGCCGCGCCCGGCGCGCCCGGGTACAGGGGAATCCCATGGAGTACTCCTCCAGTCGGTGATCGGGACCGCCGGGCATCGTCATTCGCCCCGGAAGCCGATGGTGGGCAGGGCGCGCAGCCGCGGGCAGTGGCGCACGGTGGCCGGAATCAGCCCGGTCAGGAAGTGGTAGCGGCGGGCGAGCTCGGCGGCGTCGGCCCCGCCGCCGGCCGACCGCTCCGTACGGTTCCACCACGCGGCCACCTCGGCCCAGCCGGGCGCGGCCAGCGAGCCGCCGAAGTGCTGCACCGAGAGGGCGGCGGTGAGGTTGGCGAAGGCGAGCCGGTCGGCGAGCGGCCAGCCCGCGAGCGTCCCGGTCATGAAGCCGGCGACGAAGACATCGCCGGCTCCGGTCGGGTCGAGCGCGTCCACGGGAAGGCCGGGCACCTCGGCGCTCTCCCCGGTGAGGGAGTCGATGGCCACGGCGCCCCCGGCGCCCCGGGTGACCACCGCGATCGGCACCCGGTCGGCCAGGGCGCGCACCGCCCGCTCGGGGCTGTCGGTGCGGGTGTAGCGCTGGGCCTCGGCCGCGTTGGGCAGGAACGCGTGGGCGTACGGCAGGTCGGGGAGGGCGGCGGGGTCCCAGCGGCCGGACTCGTCCCAGCCGACATCGGCGAAGATCTCGCTGCCCTGGGCGTGCGCCTGGCGCACCCAGTCCTCCTGCCGCCCCGGCTCGAAGGCGGTCACACAGGCGCGGGAGCGGGGCGGCGCGCCCTGGACGGCGGGCGGCGGGGCCGGGTGCTCATGGGTGACCATGGTGCGCTCGCCCTCGTACGCCATGGAGACGGTGACCGGTGAGTGCCAGCCGGGGACGCGCCGGGAGTGGGTGAGGTCGACGCCCTCGCCCATGGCCAGGCTCTCCCAGCAGTAGTCGCCGTAGACATCGGCGCCGAAGGCGGCGGCGAGCGTGGTGTGCAGTCCCAGCCGGGCGAGGGCCGTGGCCATGTTGGCGACGCCGCCGGGGCTCGATCCCATGCCACGGGCCCAGGACTCGGTGCCACGGATGGGGGCGTGGTCGAGCCCGGTGAAGATGATGTCCAGGAACACGGTTCCGGTGAGATAGACGTCGTGCTCGGGGTCCTCGGGGGCGCGCAGCGCCGCGAGCGGGTCGACCGGATGGGTCGGATCGGGTGTTGCGGCCGTGGTGCTCACCGACGCGCCTTTCTTGGTCGCCAGGACGGGGAGTGAGCGACACCTTGCACCCCAGCCCGCGCCCAATGCAAGAGGTCGGTCACAGTCGCGCAGACTCGCTCAGCTGGAGTAGGTTGCCACCATGCTGCGAGAGACCCGCCACGAGAAGCTGGTGAGCATCCTCGGCGAGGAGGGCGTGCTGCCGATCGGGGAGATCGCCAAGCGCCTGGGCATCAGCGAGGCCACGGCGCGCCGGGACCTCACCGAGCTGGGACGGGCCGGGCGGCTCACCCGGGTCTACGGCGGCGCGGTGGCCGCCCCTCAGCCGGATGAGGAGCGCCCGTTCGGTGAGGTGGCGGTCGACGACCTGGCCGAGAAGGAGGCGGTCGCCCGCCGCGCCGCCGAACTGGTCGCGGACGGCGACGTCCTGCTGCTGGACATCGGCACCACCACCCTCCAGCTCGCCAAGCAGCTGCGCGGCCGTCCGGTCACCATCGTGACCAGCAATCTCGCGATCTACGACGAGCTGCGTGACGACCCGCGGGTGACGCTGATCCTGCTGGGCGGCCAGGTGCGCGCCAACTACCGGTCCCTGGTCGGGTTTCTCACCGAGTCCAACATCCGGCAGCTGCATGTCGGTCGGCTCTTCCTGGGCGCGAGCGGTGTGCTGCCCGACGGCAGCGTGCTGGACAGCACGCATGTGGAGGTGCCGGTCAAACGGGCCATGCTCGGCTCCACCCGGGAGGTGGTGCTGCTGGTCACCGCGGGGAAGTTCCCCGGGGACACCGGCCTTGCCCGGATCTGCGGACCTGAGCGGATCGACACCCTGATCACCAACAAGACATCCGACCCGGCGACGCTCGCCGTGTTCCGCGAGGCCGATGTGGAGGTAGTGACCGTATGAGGCTGACTGTGCTGGGCGGCGGCGGGTTCCGTATGCCCCTGGTGTACCGGGCCCTGCTGGAGGACACCGGGGACGACGCCGGGCGCTGCACCGAGCTGGTGCTGTACGACACCGACCGGGGCCGGCTGGACGCGATCGGCGCCGTCCTGGCCGAGCAGGCGCAGGGCCGTCCCGGCGCCCCCGCGGTCCGGGCCACCACCGACCTCGACGACGCGCTGCGCGGCGCCGACTTCATCTTCTCCGCGATCCGCGTCGGCGGTCTGGAGGGCCGGGCGATGGATGAGCGCGTCCCGCTGGGCGAGGGCGTGCTCGGGCAGGAGACGGTCGGCGCGGGCGGGGTGCTCTACGGACTGCGCACCCTGCCCGTGGCGATGCGGATCGCCGGGCGGATCGCCGCCGTGGCCCCGGACGCCTGGGTCATCAACTTCACCAACCCGGCGGGCATGGTCACCGAGGCGATGCAGCGGGTGCTCGGCGACCGGGTGATCGGCATCTGCGACTCACCGGTCGGATTGTGCCGCCGCGCCGCGCGGGCGCTCGGCGCCGACCCGGACCGGGCCTCCTACGACTACGTCGGCCTCAATCACCTCGGCTGGCTGCGCGGGGTGATCGTGGACGGGCGGGACCGGATGCCCGAACTGCTCGGCGACGCCGCCGCGCTGGAGTCCTTCGAGGAGGGCAAGCTCTTCGGGGCGGAGTGGCTTCAGGCGCTCGGCGCGCTGCCCAATGAGTATCTGCACTACTACTACTTCAACCGCGAGGCGGTCGACTCCATCCGGCAGGCACCGGCCACCCGTGGCGAGTTCCTCCGGGAGCAGCAGGCCCGGTTCTACGAGAAAGTGCGCTCGGGCGCCACCGGGGCGCTCGCGGCGTGGGAGCGGACCCGGCTGGAGCGCGAGGCGACGTACATGGCCGAGAGCCGCGAGGCCACCGGCGGCTGGGAGCGCGACTCCTGCGATCTGGACGGCGGCGGCTACGACCGGATCGCGCTGGCCCTCATGCGCGCCATCGCCCGCAACGAGCGCGCCACGCTCATCCTCAACGTCCGCAACCGCACGGCCGTACCCGGGCTCGACGCCGACGCCGTGGTGGAGGTGCCCGCCCTGGTGGACGCGGGCGGAGCGCGCCCGCTGGCGGTCGGCGCGGTGGCGCCGGACCAGCTCGGGCTGATGCTGTCGCTGAAGGCCGTGGAGCGCTCGGCCATCGAGGCGGCGACGACCGAATCGGGCACCCGTACGGGCAGGGCCCGCGCCGCGGCCCTGCGGGCACTCGCCCTTCACCCGCTGGTGGATTCGGTCAACGTCGCCGGCCGGATCCTCGACGCCTCGGGGGCGTCGGACCGTTTCCAGCCCCGGCCTGGGCCTATGTCCGAACGGGCATGGACCGGCTCCTGAACGCGCCCGGTCGGGCCCCGCTTACGCCCTCTTCACGGAAGCGGGCGGGAAACAGGCGCACCGGGCGCACACTCAGGCATCCGCCATCCTCGCCCTGTGGGTCTTTACCCGCATTGACCTGCCAAGATAACGTTCCCGAAACGGGCGTATACGGGCATGATCTCCTCTGTGCCAAGCCTGGCCTTGACGTTGCGTGCTTGTAAAACTTCCACGCAAGCCCGAAGACCGACGTGGCAGGAGGTGCGGTGTGGACGCGGAGGAACGCCGTCGGGAGATCCTCGACATGGCCCGCCGGGCCGGCGTCGTCGACGTCGGCAAACTCGCCGCCGACCTCGGGGTGTCCAAGGAAACGGTGCGGCGCGATCTGCGGGTGCTGGAGGAGCACGGCCTGGTACGGCGTACCCACGGCGGCGCCTATCCCGTGGAGAGCGCCGGCTTCGAGACCACCCTGGCCTTCCGCACCACCATGCATGTCCCGGAGAAGTCACGGATCGCCACCGCGACGGCGGATCTCCTGGGCGATGCCGAGACGGTCTTCATCGACGAGGGATTCACCCCCCAGCTGATCGCGGAGGCCCTGCCCCAGGACCGGCCGCTCACCGTGATCACCGCCTCCCTCGCGACCGCGGGCGGCCTCGCCACCCGCGAGAACACCACCGTGCTGCTCCTCGGCGGCCGGGTGCGCGGCGGCACCATGGCCACCGTCGACCACTGGGCGACGCACATGCTCTCCGGCTTCGTCATCGATCTGGCCTTCATCGGCGCCAACGGCATATCCCGCCAGTACGGCCTCACCACCCCCGATCCGGCGGTCAGTGAGGTCAAGGCGCAGGTCGTCCGGGTGTCCCGGCGGAAGATCTTCGCCGGGGTGCACACCAAATTCGGGGCCGTCAGCTTCTGCCGGTTCGCGGATGTGTCCGACTTCGAAACGATCGTGACCGACACCGGGCTCCCGCTGACCGAGGCACATCGCTACTCGCTGCTGGGGCCGCAGATCATCCGGGTCTGACGGGCCACAGCGCTTTCTTCCGTTGTTCCGTTCTTCCGCTGTCTGCGTTTCCTTCCTCACGTCCCTTCGATTGGACCCGTTATGCCAGTCCTTACTCTTCGTGCTGCCCGGATACCGGTGGTGGCCCTGACCGCCGGAGCGCTCCTCGCGGGGTGCGCCGGTATGGGGGGCGGCAGCTCCGGCGGCGACAGCATCAATGTGCTGATGGTCAACAATCCCCAGATGATGGAGTTGCAGAAGCTCACCGCGATCCACTTCACCAGGGAAACGGGCATCAAGGTGCACTTCACGGTGATGCCGGAGAACGACGTCCGCGACAAGATCAGCCAGGATTTCTCCAATCAGGCCGGGCAGTACGACGTCGCCACCATCAGCAATTTCGAGGTGCCCTTCTTCGCCGAGAACAGCTGGCTGCTGCCGCTGGACGACTATGTCGCCAAGGACAGGGCCTTCGGCCAGAAGGACATCCTTCCCCCGATGCGGGAGTCGCTGACCGCGGGTGACGGCCAGCTGTACGGCGAGCCCTTCTACGGCGAGTCGTCGTTCCTGATGTACCGCAAGGACATCTTCGCCGAGAAGCATCTGACGATGCCCGAGCGGCCCACCTGGAACCAGGTCGCGGACCTCGCGGCCAAGGCCGACGGCGCCCGCAAGGGAATGAACGGCATCTGTCTGCGCGGGCTGCCCGGCTGGGGCGAGCTGATGGCCCCGCTCACCACGGTCGTCAACACCTTCGGCGGGACCTGGTTCACCAAGGACTGGAAGGCACGGCTCACTTCGCCCGAGTTCACCAAGGCGACAAAGTTCTATGTCGACTTGGTCCGCAAGCACGGCGAGGCCGGCGCGGCCCAGTCCGGGTTCGCCGAGTGCCTCAACAACCTCACCCAGGGCAAGAGCGCCATGTGGTACGACGCCACCTCGGCCGCCGGTTCGCTGGAGGCGGCCAAGTCCCCGGTGAAGGGCAAGATCGGGTACGTCCAGGCGCCGGTGGTGAGGACCAGGAGCTCCGGCTGGCTCTACACCTGGGCCTGGGGCATCCAGAAGGCGTCGCGCAACGCCGACAACGCATGGAAGTTCGTCTCCTGGGCCTCCAGCAAGAAGTACGAGCACCTGGTCGGCAAGACCTTCGGCTGGGCCAACGTCCCCGCGGGCAAGCGGGCGTCCACCTACGCCAACGCGGACTACCGCAAGTCCGCGGGCACGTTCTCCGAGGTCACCCGCAGGGCCATCACCGGCGCCAAGCCGCGCGACCCCGGGGTGCAGCCGCGGCCGACCATCGGCATCCAGTTCGTCGACATCCCCGAGTTCGCCGATCTCGGCACCAAGGTCGCCCAGGAGATCAGCGCCGCCATCGCCGGAAAGCAGTCCGTCGATTCGGCATTGAAGAAGTCGCAGAAGCTGGCCGAGAAGGTTGGCGAGGAGTACCGAGATGAGTAATCCGACGACGGCGGTCCCCGTACGCGGCGGACGGCCACCCACCGTGGCCACCGCCCCCGAGCGCACGCTGCGGCCGGGCAGGAACCGGGCCCGCGAATGGGCCACCCGGGCGCCGCTGATGCCCGCGCTGATCTTCCTGATCGTGGTCACCCAGCTTCCGTTTGTGGCCACGTTGGTGATCTCCTTCTTCGACTGGAACTCCTTCCGGCCCGACGCCCGCGAGTTCGCGGGGCTGGACAACTACAAGACCGTGGCGAGCGACGCGGCGCTGCGCGACTCCATCCTGACCACCGTCCTGCTGACCGCGACCGTGGTGATCGTCAGCGTGGTGCTGGGACTGGCGCTGGCGCTGCTGCTGGACCGCGGGTTCCGCGGCCGGGGAATTGTCCGGACCATGCTTATCGCACCGTTTCTGCTGGTCCCGGTCGCGTCCGCCCTGCTGTGGAAGCACGCGCTGTACAATCCGGAGTACGGGCTGTTCAACGGTGTGCTCAATTGGCTGGGCGGGCCACAACCCGACTGGATCTCCGATCTGCCGCTGATGGCGGTGGAGGCATCGCTGATCTGGCAGTGGACACCGTTCATGATGCTGATCCTGCTGGCCGGACTGCAGAGCCGCCCGCTGGACATGATCGAGGCGGCCCGGCTGGACGGCGCCGGCAACTGGCAGATCTTCCGCTTTCTGACGCTGCCCCATCTGCGCCGCTATCTGGAGCTCGGCACCCTGCTCGGGTCGATCTACATCGTGCAGAACTTCGACGCCGTCTTCACCCTCACCCGGGGCGGGCTCGACACCGCCAACCTCCCTTACACCATCTACGAAACCTTCTACAACGCCCACGAGTACGGGCTGGCATCGGCCGCGGGTGTGCTGGTGGTGATCGGCACGATCATCATCGCCACCTTCGCGCTGCGCGTGGTGTCGTCCCTCTTCCGTGAGGAGTCCCGCGCATGACCTCCTTGACCGCCCCCGCGGCCGTCACCGCGATCCCGCCGGCCACCCGCCGGGCCCGGCGCCGTGGTGCGGC
This sequence comes from Streptomyces sp. NPDC005266, assembly GCF_040607655.1. NCBI lineage: Bacteria > Bacillati > Actinomycetota > Actinomycetes > Kitasatosporales > Streptomycetaceae > Streptomyces > Streptomyces sp. NPDC005266. Next base: position 351,407 of record NZ_JBEXHC010000002.1, on the reverse strand, counting down.
GCTCGGCCTGGTGGCCTGGTTCGTCGGCATCGTGTTCGCCCTGCCGGTGCTGTGGATGACGCTGACGTCGTTCCATTCCGAGCCGAACGCCGCCACCAACCCGCCCTCGCTGACCGCCCCGCTCACCCTCGACGGCTACCGCGAGTTCTTCGGGGCGGGCGGCGGGGCCAGCCCCTGGCCCGCGCTGCTCAACTCGATGGGCACGTCGGTTTTCTCCACCTGCTTTGTGCTGCTGCTGGCGCTTCCGGCGGCGTACGCGCTGTCGATCCGGCGGGTGCGCAAGTGGACGGACGTCATGTTCTTCTTCCTGTCCACCAAGATGCTGCCGGTGGTGGCCGGGCTGCTGCCGGTGTATCTGTTCGCAAAGAACATCGACTTCCTGGACAACGTCTGGCTGCTCGTCATCCTCTACACCTCGATGAATCTGCCGATCGCCGTGTGGATGATGCAGTCCTTCCTCGCCGATATCCCCGTGTCCATCATCGAGGCCGCCCAGATGGACGGGGCCCGGCTGCCGACCATTCTGACCCGGGTGATCGCCCCGATCGCCGGCCCCGGCATCGCGGCCACCTCGCTGATCTGTTTCATCTTCAGCTGGAACGAGATGCTCTTCGCCCAAGTGCTCACCGGTGTGGTCGCCCAGACCGCCCCGGCGTTCCTGACCGGCTTCGTCACGAGCCAGGGCCTCTTCCTCGCCCAGGTGTGTGCCGCGTCGATCGTCGTTTCCCTACCGGTGCTCGCCGCCGGCTTCGCCGCCCAGGACAAGCTGGTCCAGGGCCTGTCGCTAGGAGCAGTCAAATGAGGGCCGCCGTCATCGAAGCCCCCGGCAAGGTCACCGTCACCACCGTCCCGGACCCCACCCCGGGACCGCGTGAGGTCCTGGTCGATGTGGCGGCCTGTGGTCTGTGTGGGACCGATCTGCACATTCTGCGGGGGGAGTTCGCACCGACGCTGCCGATCGTCCCCGGGCATGAGTTCGCCGGAGTGGTCGCGGCCATCGGCGGCGAGGTCACCGAGGTGGCGGTGGGCGACCGGGTCGCCGTGGACCCCTCGCTGCACTGCCACGAGTGCCGCTACTGCCGGATGGGCCGGGGCAATCTGTGCGACAACTGGAACGCCATCGGCGTCAGCGTCCCCGGCGGCGCCGCCGAGTTCGCGGTCGCCCCGGTGGCCAACTGCGTCAAGCTGCCCGAGCAGGTGGACGTGGCCGACGCCGCCCTGATCGAGCCGCTGTCCTGTGCGGTGCGCGGCTATGACGTGCTCAGCGGCAATCTGGGCGCGGAGGTGCTGATCTACGGGTCCGGCACCATGGGGCTGATGATGCTGGAGCTGGCCAAGCGGACCGGTGCCACCAGCGTCGACGTCATCGATGTGAACCCGGAGCGGCTGGCCACCGCCCGTACGCTCGGCTGCAGCCGGGCGAGCGGCTCGGCGGACGCGCTGGAGCAGCCGCGCGGCTGGGACGTGGTCATCGACGCCACGGGTAATCAGGCCGCCATCCAGGACGGGTTGGGCCGGGTGGCCAAGGCCGGCACGTTCCTGCAGTTCGGTGTCTCCGACTATGCGACGCGGGCCACCATCGAGCCGTACAAGATCTACAACCAGGAGATCACCATCACCGGCTCGATGGCCGTGCTGCACAGCTATGAGCGGGCCGCCGGGCTGTTCGCGGCGGGGGTGCTCGATCCGCAGATCTTCATCAGCCACCGGCTGCCGCTGGAGGAGTACCCGAAGGCGCTGGAGCAGTTCCAGTCCGGCCAGGGGCGCAAGATCGTCGTCGTTCCCTAGAACCGGTCGCCGTAGACCCGGTCGCCGTAGGCCCGGTCGCCGTAGGCCCGGTCGCCGTAGGCCCCGTCGCCGTAGGCCCCGTCGCCGTAGGCCCCGTCGCCGTAGGCCCCGTCGCCGTAGGCCCCGTCGCCGTAGGCCCCGTCGCCGTAGGCCCCGTCGCCGTACG